>JBGTHZ010000114.1:0-78645 GCA_041745915.1 Pyrinomonadaceae bacterium
CTCTTTCGATTGCCAGATGGGTTCCTAGTTACTCCTTAGTTGGCGTTACTCACTTCGACGAACATATGGGATGGTTGACTACTCCTTTCCCAGGGGGCTACGCTCCCCCTTGAACATGGACCATTTCCAGGTCCCCTGTGATTTCGTGGATGGTTCTCGTTTCTCGGCCAAGCAAAACGATCCACGAAATGACCCGAAGCACGAAATAAAATCGAGAAAATGATACAAACGCTCAGCCAAGCCAACGCAGCAGCAACGCCAGAAGCAGAACCAACAAACCTAAAACTCCGGGTACGACCGCGAACACAAGCATCCAGATTGGCTCGGCCCTGAATGAAAACCGTATCAGCTTCATGACTTCCTATTGACCAGTCTCTCTCGAATCACAACCATCATCCGTTTAAGCACATCACTGATGGACAAACCTGTCGAATCAATAACGATTGCATCTTTCGCCTGCGCTAGTGGCGAATCAGACCGGGTCGCATCGCGTTGATCACGTTCGGACATGTCGGCAAAGGTCTCATCAAAGCTGACGCCGGTATCATAAGCATGTTCCTCGATGAAACGGCGCTTAGCGCGTTCCTCAGGGACAGCAGTCAGGAAAAACTTTACTTCCGCATCGGGAAAAACCACCGTGCCAATGTCACGCCCATTCAGCACCGCACCCCCCTTACCCATTTCTCTTTGGCGCTCGACCATTGCCCGGCGAACTTCCGGGATCGCGGAAATGATTGACGACAAGTGCGTGATCTCTTCGGTGCGGATCTCATCGGTCACATCGCGGCCCTCGAGGGTGATTTGCAACGAATCGGGGTCCCCTTGCAAATCGATACTAACTCGGGCGGCGAGCGAACCCACTGCGACATCGTCGTTGGAACTTATACTGGACTCCATCACCGCCAGCGCTACCGCCCGATACATCGAGCCCGTGTCGATGTAGAGCAGATTCAACTCGCGCGCCAACATCCGGCCAAGAGTCGTCTTCCCAGCTCCCGACGGGCCATCAATAGCGATAATTAAAGGACGAGGCATTATTCTTTGTGCTTTGTACTTGGTGCTTTGTACTTTGTCCTTGGTGCTTTGTTCTTCTGGCCACTGCCCACTGTTCACTGTCTACTCCCCTTGACGAACTCAGCTATCCGGTCAATCAGCGTATCATCTCCATTGCCCACCAGACTAAGAATTGTAAAGTGATTAGTACCAGAAATGATCGAAGTCTCTGCCGACACTCCGTGGTTACGCAAAAGAGTGCATAGCTCGTCGGCTTTCTCTTCCAGCCTCTCGTCTTCCTCGGCATTGGGTCGGTTGCACACCGTCCAGCGTGAATCGAACCGTGTAGCCTCTGTCAAAGAGCGAGGACGATCCGCGCAAACGCAAAAACTCGATGGTAGTTTTTAGGAAGCTAAACAAAGGCTGAGAAGACTTCGTTTGAGAGCAGCGTACCTGAACGAGTCAACTTAATCAGGTCACCGTCATACTCAATCAATCCTGCTTCGCGAAAGCGCGCAAGTTCTGCCTCGTGTGAGTTCCGAACGTCAGCGCCGAATTGTAAGTGGTGCCTTTTCAGATCTACTCCCTGCATCATGCGCAGCCCAAGGAAGAGGGCTTCAGCCTTTGCCTGAGGCTTAGTGAGCTCAACCCGCTCCACGACAGGCGAAGCGCCGGTCAGAATCAAGTCGATGTACTGAGCTACATCGCGTTCGTTGGACCAGCGCCGGAAGCTTCCATCATATGAATGGGCCGAACAGCCAAAGCCATAATAAGGCACGCCTGTCCAATACTTCGTGTTGTGCCGCGACTCGAATCCCGTTAAGCAAAGATTTGAAATCTCGTAGTGCTCGTATCCTGCCGCGCCGGCTCGGTCGAGCACTAATTCATACATTTCTGCGGCCAGATCGTCGTCAGGCTGCGGTTGCCTGCCTTGCCTGATGTGCTCGGCCAGAGGGGTGCCTTCGTGAACCTCGAGCAGGTAGAACGACAGATGCTCAGGTCTTAATGCCAGCGCTTCATTGAGGTTTCGTTCCCATCCCTCGAGAGCCTGGCCAGGCAATCCGGCGATCAGATCGAAGCTAACATTATCGAAGCCGGCGTCTCGCAAGAAGTTAAAGGTTTGCCGTGTCTCCTGAGCGGTATGCGAGCGGCCCAGGCGTGCGAGTTCGCGATCATCAAAGGTCTGCGCGCCAAAACTCGCGCGATTGATCCCCAGCCGGTGAAAATCCCGCAGCAGCGCAGGAGTTACAGTGCCGGGATTCATCTCCATAGTGACTTCCAACTCTGATTCAATCTGGATTGCGAAACGGGTGTTTATCGCCGCGAGTATCACTTCCAGTTGTGAAGCTGAGAGCAGCGAAGGCGTGCCACCGCCAAAATAGATAGTGTCGATGACGGCGGGAGACACAATTTCCTGCCAGCTCAGAATTTCTTTGACCAGCGCGTCGACGTAACGCTCAGCGAGCGTGGCCTCATAAATCCCGGTTGCAAAGTCGCAGTAGGAACAGCGCGAACGGCAGAAGGGAATGTGAATGTAGATTCCAGCGGTGCTCATTAATGTTGAAAATTATAGCACGCGGGCAATGATGAAACCGTGTGCCTCACTCTCGTACAATTTGGATCGCCGTGTACGTTTTTAAGCGCGCATTTACTAAATTTCCCGCACGGCAGCGAGATATCTGAATGGCATGGAGGTTGATATGAGGATAGCGTAACCCGGCTAAACGCATGTTCGCTCGAACACGTTGATGGCCAATCTATTAACACGAACACATGGGAGGGAATATGGCAGACGAGAAATCAAGAGATACCAATCAACAGCAAGATAACGAAAGGGCCCAGGGTGCTTCTGCCACAGCAGGCGCTCAGGGTCAACAAGGTGGCCAAGGCCAACAGCGTGGCATTGGTCAGCAGGGCGGCCAGGGTCAGCAGGGTGGCCAGGGTCAGCAGGGCGGCAAGAGTCAGCAGGGCGGCGGCAAGAGTCAGCAGGACCAACAGGGTGGCATGGGACAAGGTAGCGAATCGTCAGGCCAGGGTGGCGGCGTTCAAGGCACCGGGCAGCGGCAACCGAGCCAGGGCCAGAGTGGTCAGGGTGGTCAGAACCAGCCTGGTGGTAGCCAGCGCGATCAAGGTTCCAGACAGGGCGGCAAAGCTGACGAGTGAATTCTAATCGCCTGAGTTTTTCATTTTGAGCACGGTGACTCTAAATCTGTCACCGTGCTTTTTTTATTTCTTATCCAGGCTAATACGCCTAACGCTGCCGTCACCGCTCAGCCTCTGACTCGACGTCTGCGCTACGCGCTCAGCCTGCGCGAATGCCCGCATGAAATTATCTCCCAGGACCTTCTTGACGTCTTTTTCGCTATATCCACGTTTCAACAGTTCGTAGGTAACCACAGGTAGTTTTGAGATATCTTCCATACCCACAGGCAGACTAGGTATGCCATCGAAGTCCGAACCAATTCCTACGTGATCGATTCCGGCAACTTTAGCAATGTGATCAAAGTGATCTATCAACACCGAAAGCGGGGTTGCCGGCAGCGGGTGGGCTGCCTGCAGCTTGCTTATTTCTTCGGCGAGACGTTTCGCGTCCTCTTTGTACGTTGCTCTGATCTCATCCATTTGCGGTTTCAGGCGGGCGTCCCGCTCTTTCGAGGCCGCGATCACGTTCTTGTCGATGAAGCCCGGATAGAAATTGACCATCACGACACCACCATTTTTCGCAAACCGGCGCAGCAGATCGTCTGGAATGTTGCGCGGTCGGTCACCCAACGCTCGGGCCGACGAGTGAGAGGCGATCACCGGCGCCGTTGAAACATCCAGCACGTCACTCATCGTCTTATCTGAGACGTGAGAAACATCGACAAGCATGCCGATGCGATTCATCTCGCGCACAACTTCTTTCCCAAAATCTGACAGTCCATTGTGCCTGGCTTCGTCGCAGCAGGCATCGGCCCAGTTGTTGGTATTATTGTGCGTCAGCGTCATGTAGCGAATGCCGAGCCGATAGAAGTCACGCAAAGCCATTAAAGAGTCTTCAATTCCATGACCGCCTTCGATGCCCATCAGGGCCGCAATCTTATTCTGCTTCTTGGCGCGGCGGATGTCGGCCGTGGAATAGGCCATCATCAAATCGTTTGGATAACGCTCTGCTGCTCTGTAGACATAATCGATCATATCGAGCGCGCGACGCGCCGAACCGCCGTCGCGGGCGAAGCTTCGGTCGATATAAACGGAAAAGAACTCCGCCGTCAGACCGCCCTGTTTCATTCGAGCGATATCGGTGTGGTACTTGCCGACAGACGAAACGCCCAGATCGTAATTGTCGTCAATCATCATCGAGAGAATGTCGTTGTGAGTGTCGACCACGATGGCCTTGCGATGTATGTCGAGCGCCTTCTTCCAGAGCTTCTCGTCGCGCGGCGCCTCGCTTGGTTGGGCTGATGTCGCAGGCTGCTGGGCTGTAACGCTGATTGTAGACAGACTGAGCAGTAGGGCGAATGTCAATGAAAACACTTTGCGAAAGTACATCTGTATACCTTTCGAATGCGGTTTGTACGGCAGCGTCATAGTGCAGATAACCATTACCTCCCGTCAAGTTAGCTCGCGAGCACGATTGTTGAAGCTCACGAAACTCGAGCGGGGGTAAACCGCCCTTCCCAACTTGCAAATTATCACAGGTCGAATCGAACAGTTCACGGAGCGCCAATTTGCAAGTCGGGAAGGGCGGTTTACCCCCGCCGAGCTTAGTTAGCGACAAGATGTGAGTGTTGATAGAGCCTTATGCCCTCCGCACCCAAGGCGGCAAAGCCCGCGTGTGCAACTGTGGCAAGCCACATTGACCCGGCTAGCCTCTGAAAATACATTTGCAGCGCTGAGCCGCATGAGTAATGATTCCTCCATGTCAATCCTGATCGCCGAAGACAACGTGGCCCAGCGGGCTTACCTGCGTGAGATTCTGGAGCGGGAGTTTGAGACACATACGCCCGTCCTTGAAGCCGGTGACGGCGAGGAGACCGTAAAGCTGGCGCTCGAGCACAGACCGGAGGTTTGTATTCTGGACATCCAGATGCCAAAAGTCTCGGGCGTGAAAGCAGCTCGGGCCATCTGGCGCGATTTCCCCACAGCCCGAATCATCTTCTGGACACAGTTTCCTCATGAGATATACATCAACGAGATTAGGAAAATCGTAAAGTCGGTCGATCCGCCGCCTGCCTACGGCTTCATCCACAAAAATAATCCCGAGTCACGCTTTCTGCGTTTCGTTGCCGCAGTGCTTGAAGATGGCGCCGACATGATCGATCCCGCGTTCAAAGATTCGTTCAAGCGGCCACTGCTCACCGAGTTCGAGGCCGAGGCCCTTTACTTCCTCGCCCTGGGTCTTTCCAACTGGGCCATCGCGCGCAAGTGCAGTCTGAGTCTGCGCGGCGTCGAGAGCCGGCTGGCGACGCTTTACGAAAAGCTCTTCTTGTCAGTAGCGGAAGGGACGGAACGTGAGGCCTATGACAAGCTAGCTTACAACGTCCGCACGCGTGCATTTTTCGAAGCGCTTCGACGTGGGTTGCTGAATAACGACGAGTTGGAGAAGGCGGCGCTGGAGTTGGAGACTTGGCTCGAGCGGGACAGCAAACGCTTTCTCGAGGAACAGAAAAAAGACGCGGGGACACGGCGACGCGGTGACGGGGAGAAAAGGTGATTGAGGTAGCACGTCTCGGTGTCAAACGTTGTAGGGGCGTCCCTCCGTGGGCGCTCCATGTACTGCCAACGTGGGGCGCCCACGGAGGGGCGCCCCTACAAGTTATTCTCTGGTTCTTATTGTTTGCGTCCCTCCTACTCCTACCTCCTGCTCCGGCTTCCTCGCAGTCTGACAATGTTCAGCCATCACCCTCACCAAGTCCATCTCCGTCACCTTCGCCGTCTCCCTCTCCGTCGCCCACTCCGGTAACCGGGTTGCACCAGTGGGGAGCGGTCACGTTGTTTCATGGTTTGCCTTCTGACCGCGTGCTCGCGATTACCCAGGGACTAGACGGCGCGATGTGGTTTGGCACTGACGCAGGTTTGGCAAAACTCGAGGGCCGAAGAACTCAAGCCATCAGTCATCCCAATCTTCCATCCGGCCGCGTGTTGTCTTTGAAAACCGACGAGGCAGGTGTTCTATGGATAGGCACGGAATCCGGAGCAGTGCGCATGCGAGACGGCAACTTCGAAGTCTTACGTGAGACAGCGGGCAAAGTAGTAACCGCAATCATCACACCGGAACGCAATCGCGTGTTGATTGCTACCGAGCAGGGGATGCTCTTCGAATGTCACAACAAGGAAGATGGCACATTTAATGTGCGCCAGTTGTTGGAACAGCCACTCGAAAGCGCCGATCGCGACCGTCCGGGACCTCTCGCGATGACGAGTCTTAACGTGGTAGACGGCAAACTTCTGGCCGGCTCGCTGAGCCGCGGGCTGCTCACGATTGAGAATGGGTCAGCAAAAGAATCGCCTCTTCGCCCATCCGCATACTTTGTTCGCGCCCTTGAGACAGATGCGGATGGCAAGTTGTGGTTGGGAGCGCGCGGCAGAAAAGAGGAAAGCGGGTTATATCAGGGCACTGCACCCCACAACCTGCAAAGAATTGATGTTCCGACAGGGACAATCAGTACTATCCGCGGAGGTAATGGAGAGGTTTGGGTAGGAACAGACGGGCGCGGTGTGTTCCGCTTTTCGGGTACCAGGAAAGCTCAGCGTTTCACTTTCGACGGCACGGCCGGAGGTCTTCGTTCGGATCACGTCTATTCAATCTTCGTCGACCGCGAGGGTGTCGTCTGGTTTGGCACAGATAGAGGCGTCTGCCGCTACGACCCGCAGGCGCCGCGAGTTGAGAATATCGGAAGCAGCGCCGAAAGCAATTTCGTGCGCACGTTGTATCAGACTACGGACGGACGGCTGCTGGCGGGCACCAACCGTGGTCTCTTCGTCTACGACAATGGCGCGCAGAGGTGGCTCACCGTAACAGAGCTCGCTCGCAACATTATTTATTCGATCGCCGAAGACAAACATGGAAGGTTGCTGGTGGGTTCGGCCAGTGGTTTTTTCGCAGGAGCAATGCCCGGGTCAGGAACGACCACCGAGTCGCAGAGTTTTACGCGGGTTGAGGCAAGTGCGGGCAATGCCGACGCGGTGGGCAGCATCCGGGCGATCACCCGCTTTCGCGATGGCATCTATATTGCCAGCTACAAGCGTGGAATTGAATTGTTTGAAGATTCGCTAGTTCGCATCGTGTGGCCCAGGGACGGGGACGGCTCCCGCGAAGTGATCAGTCTATTTGCCGACGGAGACGCACGACTATTGATCGGAACGACCAACGGCGGCGTTTTCAGCTTCGACGGTGAGAAGGGAGAATCGGAGCCGGAGTTTGCGAGACTGAAAGGTAGTACAGTCCGTTCAATTGTTCGTACCCACGATGGCACTCTCTGGTTTGCCACAAATCGAGGAGTTTATTTATGCCGGCCTGGCAACGATTGTATAGTCGCCGCGCCCGACCTCGATGCGCGAAGTTTGGTGCCAGTTAGAGACTCCAACTCGAACGGAGTTTGGTGTGCCACCACCGGAGGAGGGCTGGTCCAGATTGTAGTGGATGGCCAACTGGGTCCACTCGTAGCCCAACTGGATACCGAGCAGGGATTGCCTTCGCAAAACGTCTTTGCCGTTATGCCGCTACAAAACTCCGATCGCAGCAACGTCCTGCTAATTGGAACCAGCCGCGGTGTTGCGCGCTACGCGCCAGGGCAGATATCGCCCACTCTTTATGCCACGCGAATCATCAGCAAGCGTGTGCATCACGCTGGGGAGTTCAGCAGTGGTCTGAATCTCGAATACCCCCAGAACAGCTTGCTTGTCGATGTGGCTGCAAACAGTAGCCGTACTTTCCCCGAGCAGTTTCAATACGCGTTCACGCTTACGGACCAGAAAGGCAGCGTCGTCAAGCAGAAGGTTTCGCGTGAGTCGCAGTTTGCCATCGAAGGACTGCAGCCCGGGAAATACAAAATCCTGGCGCGCGCTTTCACGAAGGACCTCGTTCCCTCCAGCCCGCTATCATTTGAAATGAATGTGGCCGCCGCGCCCTTTCCCTGGACTTCCACGGCCCTCGCAGTGCTTTTGACCATGGCTTTACTGGCGCTGCTTTGGGCGATTTTGGAACGCAAACGGATTGTCAAAACGAGTGCGGCCCTGGTTGCGGCTAACCAGGATCTCGCGAATGCCCGACTTAATCTCGCCAACGAGGCCGAACGCGAACGGCGGCGAATCGCCCGCGACCTCCACGATCAAACGCTTGGCGATTTGAGGCATCTGCTCCTGCTGGCGGATCAGTTTTCCAACGGCCGCGAGCAAGCGGGAAAGCAACCGGATCCGGCCCTACTGCGCGGTGAAATTGAGTCAATCTCTCAGGAGGTAAGACGAATCTGCGAAGACCTTAGTCCATCGGTGCTGCAGAACGTGGGTTTCGCGGCGGCCCTGGAGTTTGCCCTCTCACATGCGGTCGGGCACGCGCCACCCGAAAGGCAATTCGAGTATGAGTTTGTGTGCGACGAAGCGCTTGAAGAACGTACGAAGCTTGCTCCCAATGTGCAGATGCAAATCTATCGAATCACGCAGGAAGCAGTTAACAACATTTGCCGTCACGCAAATGCGACTAAAGTAAAGATGGTGGTTGGAGTTTCCGAGGCATCTGATTTCAGTCTGACCATAGAAGACAATGGTGGGAACTTTGAACAGGCCCGCGGAAATAAATATGAGGGTCGTGGCCTCGCCAACATGCGTGCGCGCGCAAGTCTGATCGATGCCGAGATCAGCTGGTCCCCCCGCGACTCCGGCGGCACTGTGTTCAAGTTGACGAAGCCGAGCGTAGAGGAGGCAAGGCAAGGCTGAGTGGAATGCAAAATGGTAGGTAAGTTAATTCGCGGTCCAGGAAGGGGACATTTTCCATTTTCCATTTCGCAGAACACGGCTAGATATGAGCGCCGCTCGACCGACTCGAGATTGGTTTCTTTTCGCCTCTGGTTCTTCGTGGTTGAATGCGGTCGCTATCGCTCCCGGTTCTGTATAAGGGTCGCGCTGCTTAGTTGCACGGCGGGGGCAATGTTCCCTGCCTTTGAGTCCGCCTAACCAACGCGATGATAAATAGAGAACTGTTTGAGTTCAGCGCCGAAGTGGATGCCGCTCTGGCAGCACGTAAACCTATCCTCGCGCTTGAATCCACAGTCATCGCCCACGGACTCCCAAGTCCACAAAATCTGGGAACTGCGCATCGACTCGAAGCAATTGTGAGAGGTGCGGGTGTCGTTCCGGCCACGATCGCCATCCTCGGAGGTAAATTCTGTGTGGGCTTGAACGATAACCAGTTAAGGCACATCGCTGAAACTCATGACATCAAGAAAGTCAGTACCAGGGATCTTCCCATCGCCCTGGCACGCCGCTGGGATGGCGCCACTACAGTCGCCAGCACTATCTGGATCGCCCATCGCGCCGGTATTCAAACGCTGGCAACGGGAGGTATTGGGGGCGTTCATCGCGGGACGTTGCCCGACGTCTCGGCCGATCTGCCAGAGTTGGCCCGCACTCCGATGGTCGTCGTTTGCTCCGGTGCAAAAATCGTTCTCGATCTTCCGGCAACCCGGGAGTGGCTGGAGACAAACGGCGTCACGGTCGTTGGTTATCAATGCGAGGAGTTACCGGCTTTCTATTCACAGAAGAGCGGACTGAGCGTTGATGCCACAGTGAATTCAGGCAAAGACGTGGCGGATTTGGTGAATGCTCAGCGTGCATTGTCTATTAAGAGCGCACTGCTCGTTGCCGTGCCTGTGCCCGCCGCGGCGGAAGTGCCTTCGGAGTTGCTGAACAGAGTCTTGGACGATGCTGTGAGAGAAGCCGAAAGGAGCAGAATGACTGGACGCGAGCTAACTCCGTTTCTGCTGTCGCGGATGGCCAGGCAAAGTGGAGGCGCGACCCTGCAAGCCAACACCGCGCTGCTGGAAAATAACGCTCGCGTTGGCGCAGAGATAGCGTCGGCCCTGGTGGCCCAGACTTAAGTCTGTGATTCAACTCCCAGTGGCACAGACTTCAGTCTGTGATTCTGACCTTTTGCACAACTTGAGACACAGACTAAAAAGTCTATGCTACTTGCTACTTCTCTCCTCGGGCGGTGATTAACTGCTTCATAAACAAACTCGCCACTTTCCCATCTACCGTGCCGCCTAACGAACTCAGTTTGCCGCTGACCACAAGGATCAGCGTTTCAGGTGCTATTGCGGTAAAAACAAATTTCGTTAAGACGCTTCGCCGTACCTCCAGGATCAGATCGGCATCCATTTCCTGGCGCGTAACGATCAAACCGAGACGCTGGAAGTCCGGATGTTTGCGTAGTTTGTTTTCAATATCCTCCGCCGTCACCAGGGCCGAGTGAGAGCGCACGTGGACGAAGCGGACCGAGCGGGCAACCTCGCCTACGTTTGTCGCCTCGGCCCGCCGCGCCCGCCTGGCAGGGTTTTCGCTAAAGGGTTGGACATCGAGCAAAGGAGGGTCTTGAGTTTCCCGGGCCGCGGAGTCTATGGGCCGGGCTAACATGAACAAAAAGACCAGCAGGAGACACAAGGAATCGCTAATGATGCGCGAACCGTTCGGGTTGAAAACCTTCATAATTCCTCCGTTTGCTTAATCAATTTAATTCGGGAAGTCCGGAAACACACAACCCCCAAATCACCTTCATTTTCGTGTGATCCGTGTCTCGATACCAGTTCACGTGTGTCACTTCTTTAACTGCCATCTCGATGTCGCCTTGTACCTGAAACGGTTCGATGCTCATACGGAACCGAGAGCGGTAGAGACCGTGTGAAAACTCCAAAGTCGACACCCACAAGGGCAGTTTCCATTTCTCGTTAGCTAGATGTTCGAATTTTCACCCAGCCTCGGTAGCGGGTGGGTCCTCGATGGCACGCACTCAAGCCAGGCTCTCATGAGCTTAGTGCCACTAGGCGGTAGAGACCGGACTCCACACTCAACCTGGTTGGTTTTCGGAAAAGTGTAGCGATGCACGAGGACGTTGAGTATGATCCAGTCGCTACTTCTCTCGGTTCTGTATTGAGCGATGGCACTAATGGCGACTGATCATCTTCTATTCTGAGTTTTGACTTAGCCTCAACGCCCGTGAAACTCACGAGTCGAGACTGCGGATCTTCCTACGAAAAAATTTGGCCCACCCAACAACCAACCTGTAACTGTGACGCATCTCAGCGTCGAAATCCGAAAAGCTCCTCCCCAGGCTCGCGTTAGTCTCGCCACAAAACACAGAATTGAGTCCGGAACTTTCGTTTCGGCTGGTTGTCTAACTATGGGCAAGTGACCTCTGAGCTCTCTCCCCAGGCTCTCCGATCAACCCGCAACTTGAAAGGAGAAAGCCTATGTCCGCTAAAGATCTACTCGACACAATCCAAGTTGAGAGTCCCTGTGAAGCGAGTTGGGACTCAATGATTGGAAACGATCAGGTTCGCTTTTGTGAACACTGCAATTTGACGGTTAATAACCTGTCACAACTTACCCGGAAACGCGCCCTGCGACTGGTCAGAGCGTCAAAAGGTCGTCTCTGCATTAGATATCAAAGTCGTCCAGACGGCTCGCTTGTAACTAGGTCTTCACGACAGAAGTTGTATCGCATCGGTCGGCGGGCGTCTCGTATCGCCGCCGGTGCTTTCAGTGCGACGCTCAGTCTATCCAACGCTATGGCCCACACCGGCAACGTGGGCAGTAACTTAAATCATAGTAGCGTGGCGGCCGTTAGTCAGGATCCTGCCCGTCGGCTCTATCTCGGCGCAGCCATTGCAGGCACGGTCACAGATCCCAATGGAGCTGTCATTGTCGGAGCCACAATTCTGCTCTCCAACGAGCGGGCAGATCTCACAATGGCTACGAGCTCAAACTCCGAGGGTGAATACCGGTTTGAAGGCCTGGACGTGGGACTGTACAAACTCAGAGTTGAGGCTCCTGGTTTCGCTCCAGGGGAAATGGGAACAGTGTATTTGGCTGCAAACGCTGCCCAACGTCTCGACAAGAAACTTGAAGTTGCAACTCTTGAAGAATTAGTAGAAGTAAAGCCTCAAGAAGAGTTCGTTGTGCAGGGCGGCATGGTTATGAACATTCAGCCGTCTGAGTCTCTCGTCAAAGCCGCTCAAGCGGATGAACTTCAGGACGTCCTTGCACTACTTACGCGAGATAACGTCAATGTGCGTGACAAAGCAACCGATACCACTGCCCTCGAACATGCGATTCGAAATGGAAACCGCGAGATGGTGCAGGTGCTGCTTTACGCAGGAGCCAATGTAAATAGCCAGGATGCGTCAAAACAGACCGCGCTTATGTCGATTGGTGAAGAAGGTACGGCTGACATTGTCTGGGATCTGATCCACTCCGGAGCCAAAGTTAATCTCAAAGACGGTGATGGAGATACAGCTCTGATGGAGGCGGCAATGGTCAACAACGTGAGCGTTCTAAACACGCTGTTGCAAGCAGGAGCGAAAGTCAACGAGAAAAACGATGCCGGCGCAACAGCCTTGATGCTGGCGGCTTCCGAGGGCCTCATCAAGAACGTCAGGGCTTTGATTGCTGCCGGCGCCGATATGAATGCCCGCGATAAAGAAAATAAAACCGCGCTTAGTTACGCAAAGGAAAACGATCACAACCGGGTAGTAAGACTCCTTCTGTCTTACGGCGCCGTCGAATGGGTTCAAGTGGAACCTCAGTAGTTTTGGTGTAAGTCCAGCCGCCACATTTCGAAGTGCTGCAACCCTGGGACAAATGTACCCGAGGATCATAACGCTGAAAGCGTAATGCGGGTGGAGTGTGTTAATCTAGGCGCCCAAACCGACCTAACAGTTCAGGAGGATGCCATGGCAGACGAGAAAGAGACTTGTAAGAATCCCGTGTGTGGTTGCGCCCCGCATGATGGTAAATACTGCAGCGCTTCTTGCGAAGGCGTTGGCGACACTGTTGAGATCGATTGCGACTGCGGCCATCCGGAGTGCGGCGGAAACTTTTAACTCACGGAAGCAGTATTTCGTTCAAAAGAGGCGCGTCAGGCGCCTCTTTTTCATTTGTCGGTGGGATTCGATCGATCTCAGAAACAACAGTGTGACACTAATCAGCATTCGAAAATTTGCAGGTTGGGAAGGGCGGTTTACCCCCGCTCAAGATTCGCAGCCACTCAACAATGAAGTAGTAATTCCAGGATGAATGGCTGCGAATCTTGAGCGGGGGTAAACCGCCCGCAAGTGGCACAGACTTCAGTCTGTGATCTCAACCCACGCTAGCTCAACCAGTCGCCGTCTCAACTCATCCGGCAACACAGACTGAAGTCTATGCCTTCGTGTTCGTTCGTGTATTTTCGTGGATCGTCCCTCTTCCGTTCCCCCATCCGCGTTCATCCGCGACCTTAAGAACTCACTTTTTTCAAGCTGCATCACCACCCTCGTAACTTTTTATCTTGACACTCACCTCCGCAATATTTTAAATAATAGCGGTCTTTGTAACCCGACAAAGACAAGTCAATTTTTCCTTCCCGGTCTTCTCTCGAAGAGAACGAGTCATCACAATCCAACCCGACTGAGGTACCGCTATGTCTTTCCCTCTAATTTCCGGACTTGGTTCCAGCGATTTGGCTATTGATCTCGGAACGGCGAACACCCTTGTCTACGCCAAAGGGCGCGGCGTCGTAGTTCGTGAACCCTCCATCGTCGCCATTAATAAGGCGACAAATCAGGTCGAAGCCGTTGGTACGGAGGCCAAGGAGATGCTGGGTCGCACGCCGGGCAACATTGTCGCCATCCGGCCAATGAGAGACGGCGTAATCGCCAATTTCGAAGTGACCGAGAAGATGCTTCAGCACTTCATCCGGAAGGCACACAACGGAAGGAGCTGGGTGAGCCCACGTGTTGTTATCGGCATTCCCAGCGAGATTACGCAGGTAGAACGCCGGGCCGTCGAAGACTCGGCCTATCGGGCCAAAGCCTCGGAGGTGTATTTGGTCGAAGAAGCGGTGGCCGCGGCGATAGGCGCCGGACTTCCCATCACAGAGCCTCATGGCAACATCGTGGTCGATATTGGCGGAGGCACGACTGATATTGCTGTCATCAGCCTGGGCGGAGTCGTCTACTCACGGGCGGTACGCACCGCCGGTGATGCCATGGACGAGGCGCTTACCGATTTCGTCAAGCGAAAGTACAACCTGCTGATCGGAGAGCGAACGGCAGAGGAAATCAAGATTCAGCTTGGCAGCGCTTTCCCGTCTGCTGAGCCGCTCACGATGGAAGTACGAGGCCGCAATCTGATCGAAGGCATTCCGAAGACAATCACCGTCACAGATCAGGAAGTGCGCGAAGCGTTGGAGCCTGCGGTGAGTTCAATAGTCAATGCTGTGCGGATCGCGCTCGAGCGCACGCCACCGGAACTGTCAGCTGACATCATCGATCGTGGCATCGTCCTGACCGGAGGTGGGGCGTTGCTGAGGAATCTTGATAAGAGACTTACGGCTGAGACTGGTCTGCCTGTATCTGTCGCGGACGACCCGCTCACCTCGGTGGTGCTGGGCGCCGGTAAGATGCTTTCCGATTTCTCCCTCCTGAAAAGAGTGAAGTGGGAAAAAACGTTCCAGTATTAATTGTGGTCAGTGCACATCTTTTGATTTGGGCCGGCCTGTGGCCTTTGGTCTTTGGTGTCCGCGGTCAGTGATTCGTGATTAATAATTCCCGATTAGTGATTCTTGTTTCGTGTTGTTTCGTGTGATTTCGTGGATCGTTTTTAACCCACAAGCAGACAACGATCCACGAAATCACACGAAACAACACGAACACAAACCACTGACAACTGACCACTGACAACTGATCTTGACTCTTTGACTTGCCAAATCCGAAATCCGAAATCCGAAATTCTGCCGAGCTATGTTCGAAACTAAGGACGAGAGAAAGCGCGCCGAGATCATCATCATGATTCTCGCGAAACTCTACATCGTATTGGAGTTCTCGCCAGACCCGTGTCCTGTGTGCCGCAAGACCTTAGGTCACGACGTTGAGTGTCCCATCTCTCTCGCCTGGTCCTTACTCGACGACGAACAACAACAAGCCGCCCGAACGGCAATCCGCGCCCTGGCTCTCAGCATCGGCTGCGACGAGTCAATTGCTGATCCTGTGGCCCACTAGTCACTCACGTCATGGTAGACAGAGGCCGGAGGTCAGTACCTTGCAGTAGCGGGTGGGTTAGTAGCATAGACTTTAGTCTGTGTATGCTTGGTTGAGTTCACAGACTGTTTAGTCTGTGTATGCTTGGTTGAAGTTCACAGACTGAAGTCTATGCCACTTCGTGTTCGTTCGTGTATTTTCGTGGATCGTTTGCTTTGCCTAAGCCAACTCTCAACAAGGACACGTCCGGTTCAGCTTGATTCAAGTAGTTTAGAGTTCAACCTTTAGGTTGCGCGTTCCCAACCACAAACTATTTAGTTTGTGTATGCTTGGTTGAGTTCACAGACTGAAGTCTATGCCACTTCGTGTTCGTTCGTGTATTTTCGTGGATCGTTCCTCTTCCGTTCCCCATCCGCGTTCATCCGCGTAAATCCGCGGCGCATGTCGTAATTCCGAAATCTTGCGTATTGCTATGTTCCTCGAGCAGGGTGCGGTGAACTTGCGTTCGCTTATGCCAGTATTGCGACGTCACGGTCTGGCTAAGAAATGGAAGGAGCAGGAGTATCGATTCAAGCGATGAAAACTTACCCGGACATTAGCAAGCTAATCAAGGCAAAGGAGGCGCATCGCCGCGCTCTGGCCGCGCTTTCGTTTGAAGAGAAAATCGAACTTGTATTCAAGCTCCAACAGCGCCGTCAGTTCGTTAAGTCTGGTCAGCCCGTCAGCCGGAAGCGCCGCGTAGCGGCTAAGTGAATTTAGCCCGGTCTTTCGGTAGCTTTCTGCCTTCTTGCTCTGCGTAATCGGCGTAATCTGCGGATGCTTCTTTATGGCGTGTCGACAACAAGGCCTAACCTTCGCGCACGAACAAGCAGCCGTGAGATTCGATATGCCGGATGAGGTCGGCGCGTTTCATTCAATTGTTCAGCAGTGATTACATTATTGATTTGAGGCGAGAGAGTAATGCTCGATTCAGACCTGGGCGGCGCTTTATGAGGTCGAGACCAAGGTTCTAAATCGCGCAGTCAAAAGAAATCTCACACGGTTTCCGGCGGATTTCATGTTTCAGTTGGACTCCGAAGAGACTGCCCGTTTGAGGTTCCAATTTGGCACCTCAAAGACTGAGTTCAGATCTGGGCGGATCTCTGCGGCGTCTCAGTGAAGGTCTTAAGCCAGGCAAGCGAAATAGTGAAAGGTTTCAGAGCGATTCAATGTTTCAGTTGAACGTCGGAGGAGTTTGAGATCTTGAAGTCACAAATTGTAACTCCAAGTTGGGGTGGTGCGAGACGGGTGTCCACAAGGTTGAAGAATTGGGACCGGTCACAAATTGGGACCAGTTCCCGGAAGCGCCGCGATCCGCGACTTCGGCCTTACGTTTTCACTGATTAGGGAGTCGCACGCGTCGACTTTTTTGACTAATCACGATTTGCGATTTACCATTTTCAAACAGTTCTCGTGACAAAGCAGAAACTTCCAGCGGCCTACGCTCGACACCTCAACCGCTGACCGACGCGCAATGGAATTCCTCACATGAAGCCAGCTACCGTAAAAATTCCTATCGAACGAGTCGAAGGTGTAATCCTCCTCATCCGCGGCGAGAAAGTAATCCTGGACTCGGAACTGGCGGCTCTTTATGGTGTGTCGACAACAAGGCTTAACGAACAGGTGAAGCGTAACAAAGATCGCTTTCCTCCTGATTTCTTGTTCAGACTAACGAGTGACGAATGGGAATCTTTGATATCGCAATTTGCGATATCAAACCTGGGACGCGGTGGACGGCGCAAGCTTCCTTACGCGTTCACGGAGCATGGGGCGATCATGGCCGCCAACGTTCTTAACAGTGAACGCTCAGTGCAAGCCAGCGTCCAGGTGGTTCGTGCCTTTATCAAACTTCGCGAGATGCTGGCGTCGAACGTCGAACTCGCTCGCAAACTCGACCAGTTAGAACAGAAATACGACCGCCAATTCAAGATCGTCTTCGATGTCATTCGCCAGCTCATGACTCCACCAACATCAAAACCCAGGCAGATCGGCTTCCGCCCAAAAGCCTTGAAGAAATACCGTACTTCAAAAACAAATTCAGAAAACGTTAGTGCTATTTAGTGATATTTTGTGGATCGTTTTTGTTGCACGCACCCACAGCACAACACTCATTTACAGCTGATTCTCTGGTCCTTCTTTAACACTTGCGCCAGCTCGAGGTAACGGCAAAACGCATTAGCCAGCTCAATCTGCCGCGGAGTCTTGCACTGCACCTGAAACAAAGCCCGACTCGCGACCAGTATCGTCACACATTGAGCCCGCGAGGTCGCCACGTTGAGGCGGTTCAAACTATAGAGAAACTCCATTCCTCTTGGCGCATCTTCCGGCGTTGACGTTGCCATTGAATAGAAAACAACCGGCGCTTGCTGTCCCTGAAACTTATCTACGGTTCCAACGCAAGCGCCCGGAAGCCTGCACTTCAACATCGCAACCTGCGCGTTGTAGGGCGCGACTATCAGGATATCCTCCAATGTGAGGGCGCGGGTAGCGCCCTTCTTATCGGTCCATGTAGCTCGGTCTCGGATTAGTCCCTCGATCAGCTCCGCAATTGCTTCAACTTCCTCTGTCGAATCGCTCTGATTCCCGCTGTGGTTAACCGGCACAAATCTAAGGCCGGTACCGTCAAGCAGCGCCGTAGTTGTAGGGGCGTCTCTCCGTGGGCGCCCCATCGTCGCAACGTTCTCGTTATCGCCTAGGCGTTCCGCGTCCCCAACGGTTGCCTCACTCCCTTCGTGATCTGTGTCGCCACGGTGGGGCGGCCACGGAGTGCCGCCTATACAATTCAACCGCTGCTTACTATTCTCCGGCCGAGATACAAGACGAGCGTCGTAGAAAACCTCCGACGTGAACGCACAAATATCCGGAGGCAGTCGCCACGACTCGCCGAGAAACAGACCCCTGTGCGGTTCAATCGTTGTCCGTCCATTCAGAAGATGAGCCAATGCGGACACTTCGGCTCCCGGTGGATGAACTCCTTTTTGCGGCTGATCGAGTTGTTGCGGATCACCGAGCAGCACCACACTCTTCGCCGCAGGTGACATAGCCAGCACATTTGCCAGGGACATCTGACCCGCTTCATCTACGAAAAGTACATCTACCGATCCGGCGAATTCTTCCCGCGACCAAAGCCATGCTGTTCCCGCCGCGACTTGCGCCTCACCACTCTGTAGTCTCCCAATGACCTCGGCGTTGTCGTCCGTCTGAGTTACGGACTCGTGCTCACAGCCATCACCCTCATTTGGTTTTTGCACGATCCTCAGCTTCGTGTTCGTTTCGCCCGCCACTTCGCAGAGCGTAGATAAGAGGTTACTGATTACCTTGTGACTGCCGGCTGTGATGCCGACACGTTTTCCTGCCTTTACCAACTCGATGATCATTTGGGCGCCCGTATAGGTCTTGCCGGAGCCCGGCGGTCCCTGAATAGGAAGAATCGAACAATCCAGCGCAAGTGCCAACCTTTTGGCGGCCTCAAGTGGCGACAGCTCACTCGAAAGGCTTTCGATGCTGCCACTCAACAAGCGCGGAGCCCTTCTCAACAAGAGATCCCTTCCTACTTGATACTGCGCATGCGGGCTCCTCTTCTCCGCGTCTCCCCCTCCCCCTTTCTCCGCCACCCACTTCGCGATGCGTATCAGGCTTTCGACTTGTTTCTTACTGCCGACGTAGTCGTGGGGAATAAGCGCCGTCGGATGTGGTTTCTCTGAGGTCTTTCCTCGTTTCAGATCGATGGTCAGATTTATTTCATCAATATCAACCAACGTACCGGTAGAATCCTCGGTGCGCGGGTCGTGCACATTCAGCGCGCGATCGATGGTATGGTCCTGAATAGGAAACTGATATCGATGAATGAGCGATTTCTTTGTTTCCTCAGCCACGCCGATGTAGACCAAGCCACCCAACGCGCTTTTGTCTTCGATCAACTCGTCATCCGAGAGCTCACATAAACGGTAGTACTCCCACCACATCGATTTATCTTCGCGGCGATGCCACTCGAGCAACTGCGCTAATAGCCAACACGCTCGCTGCTCATCAGTCCATTCGGTCTCTTCTTCCGGCAGGACCAGCAACAAGACGGTCCTTCAGAATTGCGATCTCAGTAAGTTGTGCTTCTAAGTCTTCGCTTGCAGAACCCGATTTCGGTTCCGGCCGCGGGATCAATCGACCAAGCTTGACTTCGAGCTCACTGCGCAACCGTTCAAGCCATTCTCGCAGCCGCCATGTCGAAACACAGTCATCACGAATACTCTGCGATAACGCGAGAATCGATTTCCGCACCCACGTATTCGAAGGAGTCATTGATAAGCGACTGCTGCCAGGTCCTCTCTGCTTGCTTTTGCTCAATCCTTCCCAGCTACTAAGTTTTAAACCATTATCGCTTTACAGATTTTGCATGAAAGCCGATCTGCTTAAGTTTAGGTTCAGGAGGAATCATTAGTTGTCGAATGGCGTCGAATACAACTTTGAACTGGTGGTCGTATTTCTTTTCGAGTTGTTCCAAT
The DNA here is from genome assembly GCA_041745915.1 of Pyrinomonadaceae bacterium. Lineage (GTDB taxonomy): Bacteria > Acidobacteriota > Blastocatellia > Pyrinomonadales > Pyrinomonadaceae > PSRF01. The sequence goes on from JBGTHZ010000114.1 coordinate 19,742, forward strand.
TTGCGCGCTAGTCCGGCGTTTGAAATCAGCATCTGACGCAGCCGGACAAATGTGCGCATGACAGCGATATTAACCTGGACTGCTCGCTGACTGTTCAGTACGCTCGACAACATCGCAACGCCTTGTTCCGTGAACGCCATCGGCGGATAGCGCAGTCCCTTTCGATCAGATTTGGAGGTCACAAATTGTGACCTCCACGCCTCAAATTCCGTTTTATCCAGCACAAACATGAGGTCATCTGGAAAGCGGTCGATATTCCGACGCACCGCTTGTTTGAGTACTTTCGTGGGAATGTCGTAGAGGGCGGCCAGGTCTCGATCCAACATCACCTTCTCGCCGCGAATAAACAAGATTGCGTTTTCAACGCGCTCGACGGGAACGGTTACAAATGTTCTGTTCATTGTGAGGCTCCTGTTATTTGTGAGGCTCCAATCTCGAGACCTTTGGTTTGAACCAACTCCCTCAAGTACTTCTGCTCATGCTCCAGCCCCAACTTCCTGAGCAACTCCGCCCCCACATCAGCATAATGCTTTCTCGTGATCTGCCCCTCCGCCTCCACCCGCTCAAGCGTCGCGATATGCCGACAAGCTAAGAAATCTGCAATGTTAGTTGCGAAGAACATGAGGTCTCATTGTGGTTGGGTCTAACTTATTAATCACTCACGTCGCGGTCCCATGAGGTCAGTACCACCTCGCGGTAGCGGGTGGGTCCTGGCGACCAAAGACTACGTAACTAGAATTAATCCGTCACTTTCGTGTGCTTTCGTGGATTGTTTTTTCCAGGTGAAGAACATCGATCAGGGTGATCATCAATGTCTTGATCAGACGTGCCCGCGCTCAGGTGTTGAGTTCACATCGTTTCGCCGGAACGCCTTGCCACAATCCACACATTCCCAGACAGGATCGTCATCAGTCAGGACGCAACCTCCAAGAGCAATCTTTCCGAGTTCAACATCTCTTCGCTCTTCATCCGAGAAGCTTGGATACCCATACAGGATCTTGGCTATTTTCTTGGAGCCGCATTCCGAACAGGCTTTTGGCTTTCGCGTTCGTTTCATCTTTCAGTTCTTCTAGCACCCTCTCGGTCGCTTCGATGACCTTCGCTTTAATGTCAGTACCGAACAAACCCAAAAAGCTCTGCTGCGGTAAATCGCGCCTTCCGTCATCGCTCGCCTCCGCTTCTCCGAATCTCCTCTACCTGTCCAGCTTTCACCATCGCCGGGACACATCCTTTCATTCACACCGCGGCTTCAGCCCGGTGAAGAACGCTTTGGCTTTGATTTCCGAAAACCGTTTTAACGGTTTAGGGACTAAGTGGATGGGCTGAAGCCACGGTGTGAATGAGAAGATCAAAATCAAACTCCACCACTACAAAGTTCTTGAATCACTGGACTGCTGCCGCTGGTTTGTCGTTGAGTACGCTTTCGACGACTTTGATTAACTCATCGCTCTTAGCCAATCCAAACGCTTTTTTCCACAAACCAGTGCGCTCGTTACCGATGATGAAGATGTTTAGATGTTGTTCCTTGCTGTCTACAAAATGTCCAATCTTCTTCAGCGCGAAGTCCACATCCTGCTTCTCCCCGGTTAGAAAGTACCAACCCGGTCTGGCCTGGAGTTTCTTTGCATACTCCTTCAATCGGGCTGGTGTGTCCACAATCGGGTCAACGCTGATGGAAATAATGTGTACATCCTTGCCGACGTGCGCTCCCAACGCTTGTTGTACCTTTTGCAGATTGCGGCTCAGTGGCAAACAAGCTCCTGGGCAAGTCGCAAAGAAAGAATTAATGACTACTACTTTCCCTCTGAGCAAGTCGCTATAAAGGCGCATGCTTTCACCGTTCTGATTGATTAATTGGACGTCCGTGAAGTACTTGTGACTTGGCGACTGCTCCGCACCTCCGTCAGCGTTTTGTTTACCAGTCCTCTGAACAGGAGGAGTCTGCGACGTCTGCGCTTGTGCAGTGCCGCCTGAGAGATACATGGCCAATACTAAGATAGGCGTCGTACACAACTTGAAACCTATTTTTGCTGTGCCCTGCATGATCGTTCCTTTCTGGCTTGCACAATCAGTGGGCCGGTTTGGTTCTTGTGGATTTCTTCGGTCGTGTCAATTCGTGGATCGCTCTCTTTTGACCTGATTTGAATCGGTTCCTGCAACCATCTTTTCAAGACCAACTGGACACCGTAGCCACGAGTCGAGCCCTTGAGGATGGCTGCACTTCTACCATGACTAACCACTAGGAACAAGGTTTAGGATGAACACGTAGGTAAAGTCAGGCTCGGAGTTGGTGAATGATGGGAGTGATGCGACAAGCCGTCTTTGGAGTGCGGTGGCAAGCGAAGCGCGACACCGCTTTCGGTATGTATACGACCCGCGTGTTGTGGGCAAATCCGCCTTCGCCGCTTCGCTCTGCCGGCGCACCTTCAAAATTTTACTAAGTTGTGTCCAGCGGCAAGTTTGAAGTGTTGGGGATTGGATTGCAGGGGATACAAACTTATCGATCCGAATTGCGATCGCATGCGCCGAAAGATCTTGCGGGGGTTGAGGAAGAAGCTTTCCTGGCTTCAGGTGGCCGATGGCTATGCGGCTAACTCGGATGCACTCGATGCACTGATTGCTTCGCTTACGGCGCGAGCGGCGGTGCAGGGATTGACTGACAAGCCGCCGCGTGGACGGATCGCCGCAGCGCAGCGTGAGGGGTGTATACACTTGCCGAGGGAGTTGCCCAGTCTTTGAAACGGAGAGGCGGGGACACGGGGACGCGGAGACACGAGGGCGCGGACAGACGGAGACGAGGAGACGAGGAGACACGGAGACGCAACGATCGCCATCAACGAGACGGGAGCCAAACCTCGCCGGCGAAGCGATGCCACCTATTGATCGAAGCCTCGCCGAGATTGAAGGCTGGATCTGGACGCCCGATCGCCTCCTTGACTTGCAACTCATGAGGCTTCGGCAAAGCTTCGGTTCGACCGGAAACTGCGCACCAAGTGCCAGACCAAGGCAGCATAGTAAAACTTAAACAAAGAGTTAGGCCCTATCATTGACTTATCGTTAGAAATCGCATACATACGCACTGCTCTACCCTATTCCTCAAATAGGAGTTCGACCATGAAAATCACTCGCCTCCGTCCCACTCTTTTCGTAAAAACATCTCACCGATCGGGAAACACACTCACCGCTGCTGTGATGATTATAGCGACGGTGGTGCTCGCAACCGGTAATCCTCAAAAACCTATGCAATCGGACCGCCCGCGAAGCATGTCTGAGGATGAATTTAGACGTCAGTTTAAGCAGAACGCGTATGTTGAAAGGCTTGGACTTGAATGCAACCCGAAACCAACTCAAGATGAAGTTAACACTGCAGAACTCGGCTATTCCGACCTGTACCTTTCTGCGAAAAGGGCTGCAAGTCTAGGGGTGCCGATTGTGAATGCTTCTGCAGAGTCAGATTATCTCGTTATAGTACGGGATTATCGCAGGTTTAAGGCGTGCACGGCGACCGATGGAAAAACTACTCTTCACTACGGAAATGTTATTCGGGCTGTTATCGAGCTCACAGACTACAAGGCTGGTGTGAACCTCACGCTTGCTACAATCGCCGCAAACGCAACGATAAGCGGCAAACAACAATACTTCTATCTGTACAAGTCGGGTTGGTTTAACCCTAAGGCGGATACCATTCTTGCGACCGTATCAGGTAAAGTATTTGACGTCGAAAACTACGGACTTTATCAAGCCGTCATGCCGCAACTGATTGGGCTCTTTTCAGAGGGCGTAACTGTTTTTGCGCCATCACAAATCCTTCGAATAGCGCCGGGGGACGACCCCGCTTTTGTTATGGCATCCGCGCGAGCCTATGCGTTCGCGCAAGCAAAATCTGGGAAGAGTTGTCAAGAAGCGTCGCAAAAATTCTCAACCGATCCGGCGCGCGCCGCGGCTGTTGTCGATGCATATGCTTTTCTTGGCAAACCCAGCTGCACGAATGAAAAAATAGTCGAACCGGAAAAATCCAGAGCTGCAACTCTTCTCGGAGGTATTAAGGTCAACTAGCCATTCGAGTCAACTAGTCCATTTCTAGGTGAAGCCAGCACAAAGAAACTCGCGCTGCCGCTCGTGAGCACACTAAATCGACAAGATCGAACGTAGTCTCATCTGAAGGGTAATAAATCGCGCAGCGGCAGCGCATAATAAGGCGTAAGAATGATGAGGGCGTTCTTATTTGCCGTGCTAAGTTGCCACATCATTTCGCGGCAGGGGCCGCAGGGTGAGAGGACGGCGCCTTGTTCGTCGACCGCGACGATGAGGGAAATTTCTGACTCGTGGGCTTTGAGCATTTCAGCGATGGCGGCATGTTCGGCGCAAAAGCCGAGGCTTGAGGAGAAGTCGAGGCAGATGCCGGTGTAGGTCTTGCCTGAACGAGAGATGATTACGGACCCGACGGTACCAGCGCTGCAAGAGTCGCTGGGTTGGATGGGACGCGCGAGTTGATGCGCCTGGGCGATGAGGTCGCTGTAGTCTGCGACACTCTCGGTTGGTCTGATAGTCTGACTCGTTTTGGAGGTACGTACAGTTTTGATCGACGAGACGTTGCTGACGACGCCATCTTCATCGTGAAGCTTCGGGTTAAGGATGTAGCCTGACTCCAGATCCCCAAAGAGCTCGTTACGTTCCCAACCCCAGTACCAGAAGTAATAAGCAAGGTAGGCGCAGAACAGCGCGTCTAACTGATCCTCGTAATCTTTTAGTTTTCGACCGCTGAGCTGAGTCAACTCTGTGCTTAACAGCTCAGTCAACACCGTGGCTCGACGCAGGGGCGGTTCGGCCTTGCTTAGACAGGACAGATGAGTTCGCAGGGTGTTCAAACCAATGCGATTCTCGGGAACAGATCCTCTCTTGTACTTGATCGTTTTCGGTAGATTCCACAACGCAACCATGGCGGCGTGAGGGTAGACTTCAGCCATCATGCGGCCGTCAACCTGCGGGTTCAGTGGATCAACGTGAGCAAAGCCGTGCGATGCGAGTTCTGCGGTGAGAGCCACGCTGGTCGCGCCTGGAAAAAGGCGGAGGTTGGTGGTATGGCAGGAGGCTTCGCGCGCTCCGTATCGCTTGCCCACCGCGGTCTCACAGCCGCGTTGGCCGGTTTCGTTGATAATGATCAACGGAGCATCGATTGCGACGACTGTGTCGGTCGTCGCGTTTGCAGTTACGAAATCCACAACAGACATTTCAGAGGAAATCGTCGCGAGGGACTTTAACCGCGCACCGTCACGGTCGCCTTGCAGTATGGCAACGCCCGTTGGGTTGCGCTGGCTCTGCCAAGCGAGATCGATTCCGATGAAAGTCGCGGTAGACATTTTTGCCAGGTCATTCAGTGGCGAAAACTATCGGAACTTAATATACGTACAAGAGTCTAACATTCCGGAGTGGTTTTGCTGATTTTTATGAAAAGACTGAGTCTCCGACTTGCTGCTGCTTTGATCGCTTTTCCATTGGGCTGGCAGCGTTCGCGGTGTGGCGAAGTCCGCGAACGGTGGCCTATTGTGAGGTTGCTCGTAATAACGAGAAATACCACAACAAGATCATTCGGGTTAGGGCTACCATAATCTTTGGGTCTGGTGGGATGTACATCTTTGAGGATTGTGATCCGGTGGAGGCGTTAGCATCGCTGGTTGAAATGGATCGGGCGGATTACAGCGACACTCGTGGCTACGTGCAAGAACTCCTGCTGCGCACGAAGGACTCTTCACTGAAAAAGGTTGAGGCGGTCATCGAGGGCCGCTTCAATGCCGAGTTCTCGACGGGCTGCTGGGGACCGAAATATCACATCGCGGCCATTAGAGTTGAGTTGCTCGCTCCGGTTACTGATTACTCGCCGCCTCAGATTGGTGACGAGGGATTGCGGATGAAGCACTAATTACAACCAACCAACAGGGTCCTAAAGATATCCACTTCAAAAAGGGAATCCGCAGATTACGCCGATGACGCAGAGATGATCATGCGCAGGAGGCGTTGAGCTGGAGCGGGGGGCGCGCTACGCTTTGCCGACCTTATGAACTCGCGAATTTTCCGAGGTTGGGATCGCCTATTAAGGTTGAGTTGATGTGAATCTTGAGCGGGGTAAACCACCCTTCCTGACCTGCGAATTTGGGACGCTTCAATTACCTATTTGAGGTTGAGTTGATGCGAATCTTCCAATTACCTATTTGAGGTTGAGTTGATGCGAATCTTTCAATTACCTATTTGAGGTTGAGTTGATGCGAATCTTCCAATTACCTATTTGAGGTTGAGTTGATGCGAATCTTGGGCGGGGTAAACCGCTCTGATAGTGTCCTAATTAATAGGACACTGTCACCGCTCTTCCCCTCTGCGAAATTGGGAGGCTTGAGTGGTAGATTGAAGGTTCCCCTCCCGAGCGCGCAAGTGTCGACAATGCTTGAGACATGAGCGCGCTGTGGAAGTGGAGTTGGACTAGAATGCTCTTTGCGCTATCCTTGAGCCTATGATCGACGAATCACTCATGGCCAAGATTGCAAGTCTGAACCCAGCCGATCGTCTGGAGCTGATCGGGGTCGTATGGGACTCACTCTCACCCGACGATCTCCCGGTTACGGAGGCTGAAAAAGCATTGCTGGACGCTCGGCTGGCTGATATGGAATCCAATCCGGACGATCAAAGCCCCTGGCTCGAAGTAAAGACTCGACTAGAGCGACTACTTCGTTGAGCTTCAAGGTCCACGTTCGCCGCTCCGCAGAACTCGACATTGCTGAGGCGCAGGTCTGGTACGAGAACCAGCACCCCGGTCTCGGCGCCGAATTCCATTCTGAAAAATTTCCAAGGTCTTCACCGTACTCACTGAAACTCCGCTCATTTATCCGGTAATGTATCGAGACGTTCGGAGAGCAATGGTTCATCGCTTCCGGTATCTCATGTGGTATCGCGTTCTTGGCGAGGAGGCCACGGTTCTCGCCTGTACGCACGCTCGACAGAACCCCAGCAAGATCATCTCTCGTTTTTGATTACGGAAGTTCAGAGTTCATCCAGCAGTTTCATAGTCTGTGAGGAGACGTTCGCGCATCATCTCAAGCACGCCGGAGGCTTGCTCACGAGTTACAGACGGAAAGTCAGCGAGAAAGACGTTGAGGCCGTCTCCTGCCTGAAGGTAGTCAAACAAGTGACTGATGGGCACACGCGTTCCGGTGAAGACAGGTGTTCCACTCATCTTTTCAGGGTCAACTTCAACCAGATCTTTGATGTTCATGGTAGGTTTCCCACTCGCTCTTACTGCGGGCATTGTAGCGCCGTTAAAGAGACTCAGGAGAAGGCTGGAAAGCGAAGTTACGATCCACGAAACTACACGAAGGCGCACGAAATCAACAGAGAGAATCCGCAGATTACGCCGATTACGCAGAGATGATCATGCGCGGATGGCGTTGCGCTGGAGCGGGGGCGCGCTACGCTTTGCCGACCTTATGAACTCGCGAATTTTCCCAGGTTGGGATCGCCTAATTAAGGTTGAGTTGATGTGAATCTTGAGCGGGGACAGGGTCCACCTTCCTGACTGCAATTTTGACAGGTTGAGTGGCTAATTCAGTGTTGAGTTGCTGCGAATCTTGAGCGGGGGTAAACCGCCCTTCCTGACCTGCGAATTTATGGTCCAGGTTCGTCGTGCCGCGGAACTCGAGGTTGCTGAGGCGCAGGTCTGGTACGAGACGCAGCGACCAGGTCTCGGAGCCGACTTCCATTCTGAAATTTCCAAACTCTTTACGGTCCTCACAGAAACTCCACTCATTTATCCAGCTTTGTAGGCATTTTCTTGACCGTTTACGCAGGGGCAATCTATATTCCGGAACAGAATTAAGTTCTGGAAAGCCCAGGATCCGGTCAACACCGTTCTCGTTAAATCGTAAACTCGAAGACTATCTGTAGAATACGCCGATTACGCAGATTAGTGATGAGTAAGTAATCAGCAAGAATAGTCTAGAAGAGTAACCAATCATTGATCAGCGAACAGCTACGCAGGATGTTCAAAAATAAGACTACAAAAGGAGGTTTGGAATGCAAACAACAACTAAACATGAAAATGGTCCGAGCCCGAAGAATGGTCCCAGACTTAAGAGCACTCCAACACTTTTATTACTTCTCTTGATTACGATGCTTGGCGGTTGTGGCAGGTTTGGTGAGAACAGACAAGCATCTTCCAACGAACAGCCGACACCAGCAGGCGGATCCGACCCTCAAAGTGGCAGCGTGCCTGGTGCTCCAACAACCACGGCACCCGCCCCGCCTGCCGGCGTGGTGATTGCCACAGCTGACGGAGAAAGGCCGGGCATTCGCGTTGACATAACCGAACTGAAAAGGTCGAGCGACAATACCGTGACCTTGAGGTTTGCTTTGTTCAACGATGGCGAGAATGCGCATTCTTTCAGTTATGACTACGGCGACTCACAACAAGGCGCCACTGACTACAACACCATTGGCGGCGTGACCCTGGTTGATGGCGCAAACAAGAAGAAATATTTTGTGGTGCGCGATTCGGAAAACAACTGTCTGTGTAGCAGAGGTATGAAGGATATTCCCGCCAAGTCGCGTGGAAATCTGTGGGCCAAGTTTCCCTCACCACCAGATGACGTGGAAAAAATCAGCATAGTAATTCCCCACTTTGGACCAATTGATGACGTACCTATCAGTCGCTGAAACACGCGGGAGGTTAACTGATGAAATCGTTTAGGCGGATGGCGCTCGCGCGTTGTCTGGTGCTGGCTCTGGGTTTCTTTGCCTGCTCGCTAGTTGCGCCCGCGCAAGAAGGTATTAAAGTGGGCGACTTGAAAATTAAGATTCTGGAACTTGTGTTCCGCGTCGATGATTTGGGAGGCAAGGTTCAGGACTTGCAGGTTAAAGAGACCGGACAGGAGATTCGTATCGAGTTGGCCGCAGATGTGCTCTTCGATTTTGATAAGGCCAACCTGCGGCCCGCGGCGCAACAGACACTGCACGAGGCGGCGAGCATCATTAAGGACAAAGCGAAGGGCACAGTGAAGATTGAGGGCCACACCGATTCCAAAGGCAACGACGCTTACAATCAAAAGCTTTCCGAGCGCCGCGCGGCGTCTGTGAAGACCTGGTTGATTGATAAAGAGGGGCTGGGAACAATGCAGTTCACGACCCAGGGGTTTGGTGAGACAAAGCCGGTAGCCTCGAATACCAAGCCCGACGGTTCCGACGATCCTGAGGGGCGTCAGAAAAATCGTCGCGTGGAAATCATCTTAAGAAAACAATAAGAAGGCGGTCGAATTTCGGATTTCGGGACAAGGAGAATTTCGGATTTCGGATTGCGGATAGTAGTCACTTTTCTCAAGCACCCACAATCTTAATTGGAGGTCCACCGAAGCTACCATTACGGCATGATGCTGGACAACGCATAGGCCTTGACGGAGCAAACAGCAAAGCAGTTACGCCACACGGAGCGCGTGGTAATCCGAGATCATCTCCACACAGAGGCGTTCAGCGCCCGGACGGTCGGGTTCAGGAGGTAATGAAGATCGGATGTAGGCTTCCTGTGAAAGTTGGAAGAGACGTTCGGCCTCGATTTTCACCTTCTCGAGCGGCCAGGCACCGCGCTTGATTTCGAGTAGTTCAGTTGCGTCGGCTCGTTCGACGTGAACTGTGCCTTCGGTAAGAAACTCAATGCCCATCCGCAGTAGACGAATCAAATGAGCAGCGTTCTTCGCGTCATAGCCGACGCGGCGAACTAACTCACGACGCTTCTGGCCCATGTAACCCCCACTGTAATATCGATGCCGCTCGCCACGGTATCTCTTTACCACTTCCATCATCTCAGTTGTTGCGCCCACAAAAGGTTGGCCATCCAATCGCCTTAGAGAATGGCCTTCATCCGATGAGTCGGGATCAATCCCAAACGAAGTTAGCTGCTGCTCAAGCTGCGCCATCAGAGCTTGTGCTTCCTGGTTGAAGGAAACCATTTTCTTAAATTGATCGTGGGCATAACCCGTGAACGAGTGGTAAGCCTTTTTAGTGACAAAGATGTCTCGGTTTTCTCGTAGACGTTGTCCCAACGCACTCTCGTAGATGATTCCGTTAGGCTTGAGCCACAGCAAACTCAGCACATTCGGATTACAGTTAACCAGCAACCCAACAAACTTCCTCAGTTCGTAGAAAACGCAGTCCCACTCTCCTTCCCACTTCTCGTACACATCTTTTCGGCCAAAGCCCAGATAATGTTCAAGCGGACCGATATAAACTCCCATCACATCCTTGTCATCGATTGAATCAGGATCGGATTTGGGAACGTACATGCCGTGAGCCACACTGCCGCGCCAGCAGAGTGAGATCAAACCTTCAGGCAGAAGGTTGGAGACCTGTTCGCGGGAGAGGCCTTTGAGTTCTATATCAGCGGTTGTCATGGCCTGGAGATGTTAGATGAGAAACAGTGAATGGCAAAGGCGAAGAGATGTGCAACGTAATTCGTTTCGCTCCAGAGGAGCGGGATGTTTATAACACCACGCGACCCTCTAATAATCTTCCGCTCCTTAGGAGCGAAATGTATTGCAACGGGATCAATGGTGAGGCAGCAACGACATTGCGCTCCTACCGGAGCGCTTGGGATGAAAGCACTGCCGGTCTATAGACATCTCGCCCTATGGGCGAAGTGGGCATTCGGGCCTAACGACTCCTGGGATCTTAGTCGGCAGCTCCGATTTCGATCACTTCTCCGGGCCAGTGAAGTCAGCCTTAAGTCGCTGAGGAGTACATTCGTCAAGCAGCAGTTTCAACTAGATCTTTGATGTCCATAGCAGGTTTGCCACTCGTTCTTACTGCCGGCATTGTAGCGCCGATGAAGAGCTCAGGTGAAGCTGGAACGCGAAACTACGATCCACGAAACTACACGAAGGCACACGAAATCAAAAGAGAGAATCCGCAGATTACGCCGATTACGCAGAGATGATCATGCGCGGAAGGCGTTGCGCTTGGGGCGGACGCGTGCTGAGCTTTGGCCACCTTCTCAAACTGCGAATTTGAGAGGCTTGGATGAACTATTTAGGTTGAGTTGCTGAATCTTGAGCGGGGGTAAACCGCAAGTTTGGGACGCTTCAATTACCTATTTGAGGTTGAGTTGCTGCGAATCTTGAGCGGGGGTAAACCGCCCTTCCTGACCTGCGAATTTATGATGGTTGTGCTGACGATTCGAAACGTGATATCAAGCGAGCGGATTTAGACAATAGCAATAGCCGTCGCTCCAGATGGTTCCGCGCTACAACCTCACGCTCTTTCGAAGAGTCTTACTCCTCGTTTGGAGTACATAGTCTAGTCCAGAGACAATCCACCCGCGCGCTTGACCGCGTGTAAACCTATAGGTTAACCTCACATGCCTATACAACTGCTTAAAGCTGGCGCCAAGTTTCGAATCTACGCCTGGGGTAATGAGAATCGCTGCGAAACAGTTGAGTTCCTGGAAAAGCTTAAAGTGGATTCCAATTCGGATGCGATCCGCCTGCTAAACCTTATCGTACGAACTGCCGACCACGGGCCGCCGAACAACGAGCAGCATTCGCGCCTTCTGGGCGATGGTATTTACGAGTTCAAGGCGCCCAACACAGCGCGACTTCTTTGGTTCTATGATGAAAGTCGCATAGTCATTTGCACTCACGGCTTTTCAGGTAAGAAAGGCAGCGGCAAGACTTCCCGAAAAGAAATAGACCGAGCCAAAGAAATTAGGCAAGAGTACTTAAGGGAGAAACGAAATGCCCCGATTACGTGAGCACAAAACAACAGCCAAGCGATTTGCAGACCTACTTCAAAGCGCTGAGCAGGCGGATAGGTTTCAAATTGATGGTCTGAAGGTTGAGATCTCTGAGCAGATCTACGAGGCAATGAATCAGCAAGGTGTCTCCAACGCAGACCTGGCACGTCGGCTTGGCAAAAGCCGCGCCTATGTTACAAAACTGCTGCGGGGGAGCACTAACTTCACGCTTGAATCACTGGTCAGAATTGGCCGCGCTCTTTCCCATGAGGTTGAGATCAATTTAGTGACAAAACCAACTGCAATACGCAAAACGAAAAGGACGAAGAGGCCCCAGATTACAGCGCGGCTCTCGCCGCAACGAAAAGCATCTCAAGTAAGGTAAATACTCCGAGTTATTATGCCTTAAGAGAGAATCCGCAGATTACGCCGATTACGCAGAGGTGAAAGCATTGCCACGCCTTGTTCGGTGAATGCAGACATGCTTTGAGAACTTGATTTTCGAGGATGTCACATTTTGTGATATCCCCAGTATCTCTTCGCGGCTGAGCGAAAAGATAAAGTCCGGCGGGAAACGATCAAGGTTTCGCGAATCGTGAATCGTGAAGTTGAGAAGTACGTATCCACCAAATTAACGGACTGCTGATGCAATCACGATTCTTGAGGAGAGGAGTTAGCCGATTGGATTCGAAAGCGAATCTGATCAGCATCTTGGCCCGGCGCGCGGAAAAATGCGTCTAGTCTTAATTCATTGGCTTCTCTGGAGTCTTCGCTGGAATCGTCTCTGGAGTCCCCTCTGGAGTCTTCGCTGGAATCGTCTCTGGAGCCTTCGCTGGAGTCTTCGCTGGAATCATCTCTGGAATACGGGTTGATTGCAAAGCAACCACTTGCCAGGCCTCGCCTTTCTTCACAAACACTGACGTGGCGCGGTACTGTCCAGAGAGAACTTCATCTCCGCGTTTACCTGACAACGTTGCCCGGCTCGTCACCACAGCGGTGTCGCCGTAGACTCGCACGTTAACGTCGTCAACGGTGTAAGAATCAAACTGAATTCCACCAGGTTTGATTTCGCCTATCCGCTGCTCCTTGGTCATTACTTCGCCGAAAGGGTTTGTAAAAGTGAAATCATCGGCAAAGATGCGGGCAGGTGCGGCTGCGTCATTTTTCGAATAGGAAACGACTAACTCGTCAAAAAGCATCCTTACTGATTGTTCAGCGGTTGGAGTTGCGGGTACTTTCTCGGCTACTTTCTCGCCTACTGGTTTGGTCTGATCCGGCTTTTTGACCACCGTCTGACTCAAGGCCAGGGATGATGCGGCGGTTATTAGCACGGCAATGACAACGATTCGTTTCATGTGTATCTCCTTATCGGTCGTAGGACGTTGTTGGAAGTCGGGGGGTTTCCACGCCTTATATCATCTGTCGCGCCTTCAACCAATGGCGCGGAAGGCAAAGGTGGCGCGGTTACACAAGCTGTCGATGAGAGGCTTGCTAGTTCCGCCTCGGTTCAGTGAGCAGCTCTGGCGCTTAGGACCTCTTTATGAGCAGCGGAGGCGGCAGCAGTATCCATGTATTCGTGGAACCTTATGACTTTTCCATCACTCACTGTGAACACATGCGCAAAGTCACCTCCGAACTCCCTGCCAGTAGATTTAACCCGCCAGGCATAATGACCCAGAGCCACGACCTTATCACCTTGAGCGATAAACTCTCTTGGATCAAAATGCTGCACTTCTTGAGTATCAACTAGCGATGCAAAGAACTGGCCCATCTGTTCATGACCTCGACGTTTGCCAGCAAATGGCACATTCTCTATTTCCGGTAATTGCCATTCGATGTTGTCTGAAAGCAGATTGAGTAGAGCTTTAATGTCTCCATTCTTGAAATTCTCGTAGACTTGTTGCACGAGTTTCGTGTTCTCTCGCTTGTTCATTGGGTCTCCTTTTGGCATGTCAACGCAAAGAGTGCAGCATTCTTCTCTCATGATGCTGGAAGTGCTGAGAATCAAGGCTTCCTTTACATCTGCATCGGGGGCAGGTCACAGCCAAAGAGCTTGCGATGTTGTCGCTACCATTCTTGGGGGCACGAAATAAAAGAATTTTGCACTTACACGATTCGCAAATGACCGCGTGATAACGTTGATCGACGATAGGTTTGGGAAGCATCGCGATGTCCTCCAGAACGTATGGGAACATCATCTGGAGGCTAGCTCGGAAGATTCCGAAGCAAGCGCGGAAGTGATAGGAGTGATCCTGTACTGAGACTATACTCCTGGTGGCGCCATTCACCCTAAGGGTAATGGTTAGTTTAGAGTTCAATTCTAATTTTCGATCCCGAAACGACAACCTAAAGATTGAACTCTAAACTACCGGAATCTAAGGCCCGTTATGTAACTCCAGGTAGTGGCAACACTCATGTCACCGCGCAACTTGCACAAGGAAATCAAGGCCATGATGTTTAGTATTAATCGCTTGTTGGCTGTAACCGCTTTTCTAGTTCTCGCCGCGATCACAGGTTCAGCCCAGAGGCCCGAGTTGGTTATCCAGGCCGGGCATTCCGGAAGCGTCGCCTCAGTCGCATTCAGTAACGATGGGAAGATGCTGGCGAGCGGAGGTAGCGACAACAAGATCAAGCTCTGGGAGGTTTCGACCGGCACAGAGTTGCGCACTTTCATCGGGCATTCTTATCCCGTAGCCTCAGTTGCCTTCAGTCCTGATGGAAAAACTATTGCCAGCGGCAGTGTGGACCGGACCGTCAAGTTGTGGGATGTCGCAACGGGCGCCGAATTGCGGACGCTTAAAGGGCATTCCAGTTGGGTCGACTCGGTTGCCTTCAGTCCTGACGGAAAATCCCTGGCTAGCAGTAGCGAGGACGGCCTAATCAAGATTTGGACCGTCGCCACAGGGATCGAGTTGCGCGCGCTCACAGGCCATGCCGGCGCGGTCACATCAGTCGCCTTCAGTCCCAATGGGCAGACGCTCGCCAGCGGTAGCGATGACAAAACCATCAAGCTCTGGAATGTCTCAACCGGTGCAGAGGTGCGCACGCTCGAAGGGCATTCTAATTCGGTCAGATCCGTCGCCTTCAGTCCTGACGGGAAGTCTCTCGCCAGCGGGGGCTGGTACGACACCGCTAAACTGTGGGACCTGGCCACCGGCGCAGTGTTGCGCACTTTCAAGGGGAACTATGATCAATTCTACTCAGTCGCCTTCAGTCCTGACGGGCAGACACTCGCCGGCGTAAGCGTAGAGAAAGTCGCGCTGTGGGACCTGGCGACCGGCGCCGAGTCGCGCACGCTCGAAGGACATGCTAACGATGTTAAGTCGGTCGCCTTCAGTCCTGATGGAACATCTCTCGCTGCCGGTAGCGGCAAGGACGTTAAGCTATGGGACGTGGCGAGTGGCGGCGGGTTGCGTACTTTCAGAGGACATTCCAGTCTAGTCACGGCAATCGTATTTAGTCCCGATGGGAAGACGCTCGCCAGTACCAGTGGCACGAACGTCAGGTTGTGGGACATCGTGGCCGGCGTAGAATTGCGCACCCTCAAGGGTCACTCCGGGAATATCAACTCGATCGCCTTCAGTCGCGATGGCAAGATGCTCGCCAGTGGCAGCAGTGACAGGACTATCAGGCTCTGGGACGTGGCGAGCGGCACAGAGTTGCGCAGACTCCAGGGGCATACCGGGGGTGCCAATCCAGTGATTGGCGGAGTTCAAGTCGCAGATGCGCTCGCAGCAGCGGTCACCGCGGTGGCCTTCAGCCCTGACGGGAACACACTCGCCAGCGGAAGTGAGCGCTTTGTTATCAAGTTCTGGGATGTAGCAACAGGTGCAGAGTTGCGGAGCTTCCCTTCCTCGATGGTCAACTCACTTGCCTTCAGTCCTGACGGCAATACCCTTGCTAGTGGCGCTCAGGAGGTTCTTGCTAACGTCCAATTGTGGGACGTGGCAACGGGCACAGTGCGCCACACGCTCAAAGGGCAGTCTGACTACGTCGCCTTCAGTCCCGACGGCACGCTCGCCAGCGGGAGTGGTAACAGCACTGTCAAGTTGTGGGATGTCTCAACCGGTGCAGAGTTGCGAGCGCTCAGGGCTGAGTCAGTCAGCTCCGCCGCATTCAGTTCTGACGGGAAGATTCTCGCCACCGGCAGCAAAGACAAGACGATCAAGTTTTGGGACGTGGCCACCGGCGCAGCGTTGCGCATGTTTAGAGGGCATTCTAATTCCGTCACCTCAGTCAGATTCAGCCCAGACAATAAATACTTGGTTAGCGGAAGTTATGATGGCGTCAAGGTGTTGGAGGTCAGTTCCGGCCAGGAACTCGCGGGCCTGACGGCCCTTGATGAGCAAGATTTCATCGTAGTCACACCCGACGGTCTCTTCGACGGCTCGCCCGCCGGGTGGAACAGGATACTGTGGCGATTCAACAACAATTCATTCACTTATGCTCCTATCGAGTCATTCTTCAGCGATTTTTACTATCCAGGTCTGCTCCCCGACATCTTTGCCGGTAAGCGTCTCAAAGCGCCGTCAGACATTTCCGGGAAAGATCGACGCCAGCCTCAATTAACACTCTCTCAACCTCAAAATATGAACTCTTCCGCGGCAGTCGGCACTCGTAGCCTGCCAATACGAATTGCTGTGTCAGAAGCCGCAGCCGGAGCGCGAGATGTGCGTCTCTTCCGCAATGGCTCGTTAGTAAAAGTCTGGCGCGGCGATGTGCTGAAAGGGCAAAGCGTCGTCAAATTGGAAGCGACTATCCCGATTGTCGCTGGAGAGAATCGCCTGACGGCGTACGCTTTCAACAGCGATAACGTCAAAAGCAGAGACGCAACCTTAACCATCACCGGCTCTGACAGCCTTAAGCGCAAGGGAGTTGTTTATGTTCTCGCGGTCGGTGTCAATCAATACGCTAACGCACGCTACAACTTGAAATATGCGGTGGCTGATGCGCAAGCCTTTGCTGAGGAACTTAAACGCCAGCAAACGAAGCTCGGCAATTACGATCGCGTCGAGGTCCTGTCTCTGACCGACAAGGATGCTACCAAGGCCAGAATCCTAAAGCTGCTTACGGATCTGCCGGCGAGGATACAACCCGAAGATGCAGTGGTTATTTACTTCGCTGGACATGGTACAGCTCAGGGTAATCGCTTCTATCTGATTCCGCACGATCTCGGCTATGTCGGGAGTCGCAAGAATCTCAGTCCCCTGGGACTAAAGCGTATTCTTGCGCATAGCATCTCGGATGAAGAACTCGAGCAGGCGATTGAAGACATTGATGCCGGACAACTCCTGATGGTGATTGATGCCTGCAACTCTGGACAGGCACTGGAAGCCGAAGAGAAACGGCGCGGTCCTATGAACAGCAAAGGACTGGCGCAGCTGGCCTATGAGAAAGGCATGTACATCCTGACGGCAGCGCAAAGCTATCAAGCGGCGTTGGAGGCTTCGAGGTTGGGCCACGGATACCTCACTTATGCGCTCGTAGAAGAGGGGCTGAAGACCTCGGCCGCGGATGTCGAGCCTAAAGATAGTCAGTTACTGTTGAGAGAATGGCTGGACTACGCGACCAACCGCGTACCAGAAATGCAGCAGGAGCTGATCGACCGTGGCGCTCGAGGGGTAGGCCTGGAAGTTATCTTCGTCGAAGGTGACGAGACGATCAAAGAGCCCAAAAAACGCAGTCTGCAGCGACCAAGAGTTTTCTATCGCCGCGAAACTGAAACTAGTCCGTTCGTTGTAGCGAAGCCTTAAGCACTTTCACTGCGCGTAAGGCGCACGAAAGCAAAATAGAATCCGCAGATTACACCGATTGATAATTTCCTGACTGCGATTCTGACAGTTTGAGTTACCCAAGCCTTGCAAATTCGCAGGTCGGGAAGGGTGGTTTACCCCCGCCCAAGATTCGTATCTGCTCGAGTTTAGTATTGACCCTCGCACCGCAGGTTGGAAAAAAGGTGTCTCTTGAATTGGAACCGGGCCAGCCGCCCTCGATGAAATTCACTCCCAACTTGTCGAGTTGCTCGACTATGAGACAATTATCATCGAACTTCGGCATAAATCCGAAGACCTAAGGCCAAAGACCAACGGACTACTGACAACGGACCACGGACCACGGTCTACGGACCATCAGTCACCGCGCCCAAACTACTGCTCGAGACCAGCTTTGCGTATTTCGCCAGTACACCGCGTGTGTAACGCGCCGCCGCTGGCTGCCAACTCAAGCGACGGTCTTCCAATTCCTCCGCCGGAACATTGAGTTGAAGTAAACGCGCGTCGGCGTCAATCGTGATCGAGTCTCCCTCCTGAACCAGCGCAATAGTGCCACCCGCAGCAGCTTCAGGGGCCACATGACCAACGACCAGACCATAAGTGCCGCCCGAAAATCTCCCATCGGTGATCAGGGCAACGACATCCCCTAATCCCGCTCCTATAATCGCGGAAGTCGGCGCCAGCATCTCGCGCATCCCTGGACCACCTATCGGACCCTCGTAGCGAATTACCACAACTTCGCCGGGCTCGATGCCGCCAGATAAGATCGTCTGCAGGCAACTTTCTTCCGAATCGAAGACGCGCGCCGGACCGGTAAACTTTGGCTCCTTAACACCGCTGATTTTCGCCACCGCGCCCTCGGTCGCGAGATTGCCTTTCAATATCGCCAGATGACCCTGTGCATAGAGCGGTTTGGCCCAGGGGCGAATAACGTCCTGATCCGCGCGCGCCTCTGCCGGCACATTCTCCAGCACTTCAGCCACTGTTTGTCCTGTTATCGTGAGTGCATCTCCGTGCAATCGGCCGTGGGTCAAGAGCATCTTCATCACTTGCGGCAGACCGCCCGCCCGGTGCAGATCAGTAGCGACGTAGTGACCGGAGGGTTTCAAATCGCAGAGAACAGGCACGCGCGCACGAAGTTCTTCGAAATCGTCAAGCATCAAATCCACCCCGGCAGCATGAGCAATGGCCAGCAGGTGCAGCACAGCATTCGTCGATCCGCCGACGGCCATAACCACGCCAATCGCATTCTCGAAAGCTTTGCGTGTAAGAATGTCGCGCGGAAGGATTTGCTTCTCGATCGCTTGAGCCAGAACCTGGCCGGAATTAGCCGCACTCTCCGCTTTTTCCTCGCCTTCGGCGGACATCGTGGAAGAGTACGGCAGGCTCAGACCCATTGCTTCGATGGCCGCAGACATCGTGTTTGCGGTAAACATTCCGCCGCATGACCCCGCGCCGGGACACGCGCGACGCTCAACTTCCAGTAATTCATCTGCGCCAATACGCTGAGCTGAGTATTGCCCCACGGCCTCGAACGCGCTTACCACTGTCAAATCACGGCCCTCGTAGTGACCCGGCTTGATCGTGCCGCCATAGACAAAGATCGCCGGAATATTCATACGCGCGATCGCGATCATTGCTCCCGGCATGTTCTTGTCGCAGCCGCCAATCGCCAACACGCCATCGACGCTTTGTGCCTGACAAACCGTCTCTATTGAGTCAGCAATTACCTCGCGGGAGACAAGGCTATATTTCATCCCTTCAGTACCCATCGAGATACCGTCGCTCACGGTGATCGTGCCAAAGATTTGCGGCATCGTGCCGGCGTCGCGCAGGGAATCAACGGCACGAAGAGCCAGATCGTTTAGGCCCATGTTGCAAGGGGTAATGGTGCTGTACCCATTCGCCACGCCCACAATTGGTTTTTTAAAATCCTCGTCACCGAAACCCACGGCCCGCAGCATGGCGCGATTGGGAGTCCGCTCCGGTCCGTAAGTAATCGCTCTACTACGAAGATGTTCGCTCATTTACTCTGAATCCTCCTGGAGCGAGTTGTCGGTTAACCTCACTGGCCTCAGAATAAATAGGGTGAAGCCAGTCTTTGTACCGCGGGTCGCGGCCGGCAGTAGCCGCGAAGAAAATCTCTTGAATCTCCTCAGTCATCGGGCCGGGTGTGGCCTTGCCAATCACGGTTCCGTCAACCTCGCGAATCGGCGTGACTTCCGCCGCCGTTCCGGTAAAAAACGCCTCATCCGCGAAGAGCAAGTCTTCCAGATTAAGCGGTCCTATTTTTATGCAGTAGCCCAGGTCGCCCGCAATTTGCAGCACAGCGTCGCGAGTTACCCCCATCAGGATCGAGTGGCGTTCGTTGTTTGTCAGTAATCGGCTGTCGCGCACGATGAAGAGATTTTCGCCAGATCCCTCGGCAAGATGTCCTTCAGCGTCAAGCAACAGCGCTTCGGCGAAGCCGCGACTCACGGCGTCGCGCACTGCCAACATCGAATTCAGATACTGGCCGCAAGCCTTTGCCGTTGTCGGCATCATGCGCGACTGAAATTTGCGCCAGGGAGAAACTGTTACCCGCACCCCCTGTTCCAGTCCCTCGGCACCAAGGTAAGGCGCCCAGGGCCAGGCGAGTATGACAACCTCCACCGGGTTATCGCCCGGGTGCACGCTCAGACTGCCGCTCCCGACATAGCAGATAGGCCGAACATAACAACTCCGGAAACCATTGCGCGCTACGATCTCGCGGATGCCGTCAGTCAGGTCTGCGCGTGTGAAAGGAATGGCAATCCCATAGATCTCCGCGGAAGCGTAGAGTCGATCAAGATGTGACTCGAGGCGAAAGATGGCCGGCCCTGAAGTTGTTTCGTAGCAACGCATGCCTTCAAACACACCGCTACCGTAGTGCAAACCGTGGGCTGACACGTGCGTCGTGGCGTGGCTCCAGGGAATTACACGGCCATCCATCCACACCCACCTAGATTGGTCAAACGTCACGTCGTTTCTCCGTAATTCGAATGCTGTGGAACGCGGCGACAGATCCGACCTGCCCGGCGCATTCCACCAGGTCATACGGCCCACAGCGACTGGTCGGGATCGTCATGAAGGGACCGATCCCCGCCGTCGATCCAATCGGTGCGTGCTGGAGCGCAGATGTCCAGAGCCACGGTATCCTCCAGCGCTTCGGAGGAGTGCTCGACACCGCGCGCGATTGTGAGCATCTGGTTTGGCGCCAGAGTCACGTCGCCGTTCGGCAGGTGGAAGCGCCAACTCCCTTTAAGCACTAAAATCATCTCTTCGTTTTCATGACTGTGTGAAAGAGTGATGGCGCCTTCTTTTACTTCCACTCTCGCCACCGTGATACTTTCACCGATCGCTACCTTTCGCCGGTAGAGGTCGGTGATCTCTTCTGCCTTCATGCGATCCCAATCGTATAAACCCATCTTTCACCATCCTTGGTTAATTCAATTTCTGGCTTTATCCACTAACCGCCCCGCGGCAAGCCAGGGCATCATTTCACGTAACTTCGCGCCCACACGTTCGATCTGATGTTCTTTGGTCTGGGCTTCCAGCTCCCGAAAGCGCTGGCGACCGTTGCGGCTTTCCTTTATCCATTCGCGTGCAAACGCTCCCGATTGAACTTCAGCAAGTATGGCCTTCATGCGGCGCTTAGTTTCGTCATTGATGACAGACGAACCTCGCGTCATATCGCCATACTGCGCTGTATTGGAGATCGAATAGCGCATCTCCGCGATGCCGCCCTCATAAATAAGATCGACAATCAACTTCATCTCATGCAGGCACTCGAAATAAGCCATCTCCGGCGCGTAGCCTGCTTCGACGAGCGTTTCGAATCCCGCCTTGATGAGCGATGTGAGCCCCCCGCAAAGCACCGCTTGCTCACCGAACAGATCCGTTTCAGTCTCCTCACGGAAATTAGTTTCGATAATTCCTGCGCGTCCTCCGCCAATGGCCGCGGCGTAACCAAGCCCAACCTGTTTAGTGTCGCCGGTCGGGTCTTGATGAACCGCGAGCAAGCAGGGCACACCGGCGCCCTTCTCGAATTCACGTCGTACTAAATGGCCGGGCCCTTTCGGCGCCACCATAAAGACGCTGACGTCCGCAGGCGGTTTGATAAATCCGTAATGGACGGAGAAGCCGTGGGAGAAGGCCAGATATTTTCCCGCAGTCATTGATTCTGCAACGTCACACGCGTACACGTCAGCGGCAAGTTCATCCGGCACTAGCATCATCACAATGTCGGCTTCGGCCGCAGCTTCCGCCACGGGACGCACGCGCAAGCCAGACTGTTCTGCCTTTGGACGTGAAGGGCTGTCTGCCCGCAACCCGACAGTGACATTGCAACCTGAATCACGCAGATTGTTGGACTGGGCGAACCCCTGGCTGCCGTAACCGATAACGGCGATCTGCTTGTTTCGCAAACAGCTGGCGTCCGCGTCCTTATCGTAAAAAACTTTCATGCTTTGATCCTCTTTAGGTTTGATTTCCAGCCCAGCCAAACTCTTCCACTTCTGTTTCTGGAATTGACGTGTCTACTGTCGACAAGCGGCCGATAGCGATGTAGCCACTACGTGTGAGATCGCGGATGCCGAGCGGTCGTAGCAGCTCGATGAACGCTTCGACTTTTTCCTTGTTACCTGAGGCTTCAATGATCATTCCCGTCTCTGAAATGTCCACGACCTTGGCTCGGAAGACCGCGACGAGACTCAGCACCTCCTGGCGCTTCGCTCCCGCCTGCGCATCGACATCAATTAGCGCCATCTCGCGCTCGATATGCGGTTGGGTAGTAACGTCGCGCACCTCGCGTACTCGCGCCAGCCTCGAACACTGTTTGACGATCTGCTCAATGGTACGATCGTCGCCATGTGTAACCACAGTCACACGTGACCATCGAGGATCCGGCGTTTGTCCCACCGAAACGGTCTCAATATTGAAACCGCGGGCGCTGAAGAGACCGACGATTCGCGAGAGCTCGCCCGGCTGATCAGCTACGACTATGGAAAGTGTGTGACGCATTGTTATTGCCGATTGCCAATTGCTGATTTCCGATTTGTCTTTTGCACAGCTGACACTTTCTGCTTTCCTCTTGCGTTCTTAAGTAATACCGGGCGGCGCCAATACCGATCGCGATTCGACGAGTGCTAATCGGCAATTGGCAATCGGCAATCACTCGACGATCATGTCGCGCGAGTTTCCTCCCGCGGGTACGATCGGGAAGACGTTTTCTTCCTTTGAGACCACGATGTCCATCACAGCCACTCCTTTATGTGACAACCCGGCTGAAAGCACGTCCGATAATTCGTCCGGGCGCGTGGCGCGCACACCAAAAGCCCCGTAAGCCTCCGCGAGCTTGACGAAGTCGGGCGAGCTTGACAGGTCAACTTCCGAATAAGCGCGCTCATAAAACATTTCCTGCCACTGTCGCACCATTCCCAGGTAGCCGTTGTTCATGATGAGGACCTTAATCGGCAGGTCATACTGCACGGCGGTCGCCAACTCCTGATTAGTCATCTGGAAGCCGCCATCACCAACCACCGCCACGACCAATTGATCGCCAAGCACCAACTGCGCTCCGATCGCCGCGGGCACTCCGAATCCCATCGCGCCTAAACCTCCGCTAGTTAGCCACTGCCGCGATCGTTTGAAAGGATAGAACTGAGCGGCCCACATCTGGTGTTGGCCAACGTCCGTGGCGATGAACGCGTCGCCGCTGGTCACCCGATGAAGCTCGCGAATCACCGATTGAGGCTTGATGTGATCTCCGGAGCCGGTAAAACGAAGTGGTTGTTCACGCTGCCATTCGCGCAAGCGTTGCCACCACACCGCGCGACGATCAACGGTCTGTTCGATCTCCCGCTGACCGTGGCTCTTAATCTCAGCCAGCAAAGCCAGAAGCGCTTCGCGCGCATCGGCGATCAGGGAGATCTCCGGCGCCCGATTCTTTCCGATGTTGGCCGGATCGATGTCGATATGAATAACGCGCGCCTGCGGCGCAAAGGTGGCCAGCTTTCCCGTGACGCGATCGTCGAAGCGGACGCCTACGGCAATTAGCAGATCGCTTTCCGCGACAGCCATATTTGCTGCGTAGGTGCCATGCATCCCCAGCATGTTCAGGCAAAGCGGATGGACCGAAGGAAAACCTCCTAAACCCATCAGGGTCGGCGTGACCGGGATCTGCAACTCTTCGGCGAAGGCGAGGAGCGCATCGGCCGCGCCGGAGTTTAGAATGCCCCCTCCGACGTAAAGCACAGGCCTCTCGGCGTGCAGGATCGCAGCGGCCGCTTTAGCAACCGCACGTGGCTCCGGCGAAAACCTGTGTTCGACGCACGGAAAACTGATGTTCTCGAGACGGGAGTATGAGGTTCGTGCCGCCGAGACGTCCTTGGGAATGTCGATTACGATTGGGCCAGGCCGGCCCGTGCGAGCCAGGTGAAACGCTTCGTGAACTACCGGCGCCAGATCACGGACGTCCCGCACGAGGTAGTTGTGCTTGACGCAGGAACGAGTGATACCGACTGTATCGACTTCCTGAAAAGCGTCTGTGCCGATTAGTGGCGTTGGTACCTGCCCGGTGATTACCACAATTGGCGTCGAATCCAGGTAAGCGTTGGCGATGCCGGTCATGGCATTGGTGGCGCCCGGCCCCGATGTGACTAAGGCAACGCCAACTCGGCCCGACGCCCGCGCATACCCTTCAGCCATGTGAACCGCACCCTGCTCGTGGCGCACGAGATAATGCGTGATCCGATCGCGCGCTCGCCACAGTTCGTCATAAATGTGCAGGACCGCGCCACCCGGATAACCGAATATTGAATCCACACCTTCGTGCAGGAGTGCTTCAATTAAGATTTCGGCGCCGCGCGGCTGCGGGATCGGATTTCCGGCAGTGACATCAGGTGGACGCGTTAATACTTGCAGTTGTGCGCTCATGTTCTTTTGTCAATTTCAAATTTCAAATCTGTCGGTTCGGTGTCTCGACCGCAAAAGAGTCTTTCACGCAGAGACGCAAAGGAGAAAATAGAAGAATTAAACTTCCCGATTTCTAGTCCATGCTTTCTTTGCGTCTTTGCCACCTTTGTGTCTTTGCGTCTTTGGGTCCAGTAGAATTCCAGACTCTTAATGCACAAAGGCCATCAACCCTGGAGTGTTGATGGCCTGTGCAGGAGCCTTGGGAGTTAGCGACAGGCCATCACGTGGTGTCCTTCGTGACGATTAGTGAAATAGAAATAAGCACGCCGACGGTCACAAGGCCTTCAACGTGCGGTGAAACTGCTGCCGCAAGAGACATTGGTTGTATCGCAGAATTGGTCATGACCGGTCTTGCGGGCCCCCAACCCAGAAAACACCTGAGAAACCATTTGCAGGTGACCAGCGGAGGCAAATCTATCCCTTTCGCAACGGCTTGGCTAATTGATTATTTTTTGCTGCTCATAAATTTCACGCTTACATAGCAACCGTTGGACCGGGAAAGCTCTTTCTAAGGGTCTAAATGTCGAAATACATGGTGAACCCAATGGGTGCGGGCGCATCCTGAGCGGTTGGATTTCCTTTTCGCGCTGATAACTGATCCAGCGATCGATTAACGGGGAGTGATGACGCTCAACACCAGGTTGTGCGGCGCCATCGGCGTCTCGGGGTATCCGACCGTTTGCCCCATCTCCCGCGATATTCCGCGCAACGATTCCACAAGCGCATAACGGCTATGTTACGATCCGCCGCCAGAATGGTGAATGGATGGAACTGACGCAGCTTGAGTTCTTTATGATGGTCGTTGAAGAGGGCAGCTTTTCGAAAGCGGCCGTGCGCGTTTACCGCACTCAACCGGCTGTAAGCATCGCCATTCGACGCCTCGAGGAGGAGATTGGCGCGCCGCTTTTTGACCGCTCGCAAAAAACGCCGACGCTCACCGATGCCGGAGAACTAGTTTATGACTACGCGCGCAGAATCCTGGCGTTGCGAGATCAGGCGCAGAACGTGGTCTCGGAACTACGTCTGGTGCAACGTGGTCGCGTGCGCATTGGCGCAAACGAGAGCACCTCGCTCTATCTCCTGCCACACTTAATCCTGGACTTTCGCGAACAACATCCAAATGTCATGGTGGAAATCTACCGGCACGTCTCAGAGCGATTGCCGCGGGAAGTGCTCGACCGCAATGTGGATTTCGCTCTCCTGGCCTACGAGCCGGTGGACAGCGACCTCGAGTCGTTCCCGATTCTGCAGGACGAACTGGTGCTGATCATCTACCCGGATCACCCGCTGGCAATACGCGAGTCACTTACCATTAAGGAATTGGGAAAAGAATCCTTCCTCGCGCACAACGTCAAAACCGCCTCGCGCCAAAAAGTAATCGAAGCTTTCACGCAAGCCCACACTCCGCTGAACATCACACTCGAGTTGGCGACGGTCGAAACCATCAAGCGCTTCGTTCAGCTCAAGATTGGCCTGGCCTTTGTGCCCCATATGTGCGTCAGGGAAGAGCTGGAACGCGGCACTCTCGCCACGGTTCCCGTCGAGGGACTAACATACGTGCGAACGCTCTGGGTTACTCATCGCAGGCAGGTCACTTTTTCACACGCCGCAGCTGCCTTTCTCGAAGTCTTACGCACACAAGCCAAGTCCCAATTCAGGCAAGTAACGACTAACACTTCGGGTTAATCCGGAATTAAAACCTGCCGGCTAAATGCCCTTCGCCAATCAACTTAGTTCCCGCAAAGCGAAGAGGGCGTCAGCCATATTTATCTCTTTATAGAAATTTATAGTTTTGACTTGGCTGGGTAAGCACATAATCAAGAGAACTATTACTTCGGATTCGAATGGCTTGCCAACTTGAGATCGGGGGCAAGCCACCTTCCCCACCTGTGAGCATCTTTATCTCGTGCGACCCTAAGACCCAGGAGAAGTTTTCCTCCTGCATGGCAAAAGAGAAATGATAAATGAAAAACGGAAAATGGAGAGAGGAAGAGAGGGCTTGCTTGACAACCCTTGTTACTTGCCGCTAAGGTTCCAGCACTTGCACTATTGATCTTTTAATCAAAGTAGAGGAGCGATCTCCAAGAGTAACCAGACAAGCAGTAGGATGAAGGTTTCTATTGTTTGGTGAAAGGGGAAGGTCGCCGAAGTTCATCGGGAAATCCTTCATCACGATGAGCTGGTTACTGCGGCTAAATCCGCGGGACTGTCACCGAAGACCGGTGGAGAGCTACGACTGATTCAATTTGCAGCGTGCGACTTCGTGTACGCTGACTTTGATTTTCCTGGAAAGGGCCGGTCGTGTGATAGACACTACCGGCCTTTTCGTTTTTCGGCTGCGGATAACGGATCGAAAATCGGCGCGTCTATGGTTTGATCGGTAGTAGGCCAATTGAATTTTTTCTCTGAGCAACCTCAGCGTCCCTCTGCGACTCTGCGGTGATATTCCCGGCCCACAACAAAACCGCAGAGTCGCAGAGGGACGCTGAGGTTGCGCAGAGGGTTGGAACCCACTACGCGTCTATCTATGGAGTTGCAAAGAAAATTGACACTCACGGTTATGAAGTTTGGCGGCACGAGCGTTGAAGACGAACGTGCCTTCGAGCGTGTCGTGAATATCGTGAAATGCGTTTACACGCAAAACGAGACGCTGCCGGTTGTCGTCGTCTCAGCGATGAGCGGGATTACGGACGCGCTGCTGGAAAGCGTGGAACGAGCGGCTACTGGCGATCCAGATGGCGGAAGGCGCATACTCGAGCCACATTGGCTGCGTCACCTAAACGTTGCGCGGGCACTCGCCATTCAGGCGGGGGCCATTGAAGACATGGTGGAAAGCGCCCGCCGCGAGGTTTCCGAATTACTGCAGGCCGCAACCGCGCAAGTAATACCACGTCCTTTGTTGCAAGATTTGATCGCCAGTTACGGTGAACGCCTTTCCTCTGCCTTGCTCTCGGACATGTTTCGCCAGGTCGGCCTTCCTGCCCAGCACGTGGATGCTCGCCGTTGCATCGTGACCAATTGTGAACATGGAAACGCCGAGCCGCTGCTGTCGCAGACTGAACTGCGCACCCGAGGCATGCTTGAACCCCTGATCGCCGCTCGGACGATTCCGGTACTCGGCGGTTTCATCGGCTCGGCGGAGGATGGCACAACAACTACGCTGGGGCGAGGTGGCTCCGATTACACGGCGGCTCTTGTCGGCGCGTCGTTGGGCGCCCGCGAAGTGCAGATCTGGACTGACGTCACAGGTGTACTCACGGCCGATCCAAGGCTGATCAAGCGAGCACGCACGATCGCCAGGCTCTCATATGCTGAAGCGGCAGAACTGGCCTACTTCGGCGCGAAGGTGCTCCATCCGAAAACCATTCAGCCCGCGGTCGAACAGAGCATACCTGTGCGCATCTGCAACACTCGGGCGCCGGACGACGACGGTACGATTGTTTGCTCTGAACCGGAAATTTCACCACGCACGGTAAAGGCCATTGCACACAAAATCGGAATTACCCTGGTGCAGATCACCTCCGCCCGCATGCTCGGCGCCTATGGGTTCCTGCATGCGATTTTCGAAGTCTTCAATCGTCATCGCACCGCCATCGACATCGTAACCACGTCAGAGGTTAGCGTCTCTTTGTCACTGGACGATGCCAGGGCGCTACCTTCGATTGTTAACGAGCTGAAAGAATTTGGCGCAGTTCGCGTGGAACACAAGCAGGCAATCATCTGTGTTGTCGGCGAAGGCTTGCGCGGTACCTCGGGAATTGCGGCCCGCATTTTTAGTTGTCTAAGCGACATCAACATTTCGCTCATTTCCCAGGGCGCGTCGAGTATCAACCTGACTTTCGTGGTGGATGAAAACAACGTTCATGAGGCAGTCACAAGACTTCACGCAGCCTTTTTCGAAAGTGACGTGCAGTCAAAAATCGAGGCAGCGGTTGCATGAATCTTTTCGAACTAACTCGCCACCTCATTGACATTCCGTCCGTAACCGGGGCAGAGGCGGAGGTCGGACTCTTCCTTAGTTCATATCTGCAGCGGTTGAACTATACGGTCGAAATCCAGCAGGTTGCGGAAGGTCGCGACAACATCATCGCCACCCTGGGAGCACCGCCGCGCGTCATGCTGTCGACGCACATGGACACCGTTGCGCCGCATATCGGATCGAGTGAAGACAGTGGCAATATTTATGGCCGCGGGGCTTGCGACGCGAAAGGGATCATTGCGGCACAAATCGCGGCCGCTGAACTATTGCGAAGGGAAGATATGACGGAGATCGGATTGCTCTTCACTGTCGATGAAGAGGCGGGCAGCGTGGGTGCTCATGCCGCAAACAATCAACCTTTGGCCCATTCATGTAAATATCTGATTAATGGCGAGCCTACCGACAATAAACTGGCCCTTGGTTCAAAAGGCTCTCTGCGCGTGAAGATAAGGGCCGAAGGTCGCGCCGCGCATTCGGCCTACCCGGAGAATGGCGAGTCAGCCATCGATACGTTGTTGGATGTGCTGACAGATATACGAGCGTGCAATTGGCCGACCAACGCATTCTTCGGCTCTACGACTTGCAACATCGGAATAATTAAGGGCGGGTTAGGAGCTAATGTGATTGCGGCAGCGGCGGAAGCCGTCCTCCAGATCCGTCTGGTCACGCCCTCAGAACAGGTTAAGTTACTGCTCGA
Source organism: Pyrinomonadaceae bacterium (assembly GCA_041745915.1). GTDB lineage: Bacteria > Acidobacteriota > Blastocatellia > Pyrinomonadales > Pyrinomonadaceae > PSRF01. Next base: position 48,946 of record JBGTHZ010000114.1, read on the forward strand.
AATGGCAGTCGGTGGGCGCGCACAGGTGGAATACCTTTCGGTCTCCGAACCGGTACGCCTATTCGAAGTCGAAGGGTTCGCGCCGTGCATTGTCAGCTTCACAACCGATATTCCCCACCTTGTTAACTGGGGTAGTCCGCTGCTGTTAGGGCCGGGCTCAATCCTCGATGCGCACACAGACGGCGAGCGTATCTCCAAGCGAGAATTGTCGGACGCAGTAGGCCTGTATGCGCGTTTGGTTCGTACGCTCTTAGCACGCGCGCCACTCAATGCACGGTCCAATGAGGTCAGTACCACCACGCGGTAGAGGCGTCAGGAGCAGTAGAAAGATGAAAATCGCTTTGTTTGGAGCCGGCACGATGGGGCGCCTCGTGAGCTCGCGTGCAAAGGATGATGGTCATGAAGTGGCCCTCATCCTGACGTCACGCGATAAAGCGCGCAGCGTCGAAGAATTGCAGCAACTCCTACGCGGCCACGATGTGGCAATCGATTTTTCGGTGAGCGGCGCCGTCCTTTCGAATGTGACTGCTTGCGCGCTCGCGGGCGTGCCTATCGTCGAAGGAACTACCGGCTGGAACGATCTCCAGACGGACGTGCGGCGTGTCGTCGAGGATCATAACGGCGCGCTTATCTATGGCGCCAACTTTTCGATCGGCGTTAATCTTTTTTTCCGGATCGTCTCCCGCGCCGCGGAGCTGTTCCAAGGAGTTTCAGGCTACGCGCCGTTTATCGAAGAGGCGCACCATGCCCGCAAACGCGACGCACCGTCGGGCACAGCGCTACGACTGCGGGACCTGCTCCATTCAGTTGCGCCGGACATTCCTATGGCGAGTACACGCGCCGGCTACATTCCCGGCACGCACCGCGTCGGCTTCGATTCTGATGCAGACCAGGTGACGCTTACGCATACGGCTCGTACGCGAGAGGGCTTCGCGGCTGGAGCGCTCCTGGCTGCGCGCTGGATTGTTGGGCGCCGAGGCACTTACGAGTTTTCAGAAATGATCAGTGAGATTCTCAAAGAAAGGATACCTACGAAATGACAATCAACACGGAATGGCTGCGCGGCGCTGCTACCGCCCTGGTCACGCCTTTCACGGCGAACGGTGATATTGACGAGGACCGCTTGCGCGCACTGATCGAGTATCAGATAACAGGCGGGATTCGTTTGCTGGTTCCCTGCGGCACAACCGGGGAAAGCGCAACCATGACGGAGCAGGAGGACCAGCGGGTAATCAAAATCACGGTCGAGACCGCCAAAGGCCGGGCGCGCGTCATCGCCGGCACCGGCAGCAATGCCACTTCGTCGGCGATTGAATGGTCCCTCGCCGCGCGTGACCTGGGCGTAGATGCAGTGCTGGTGGTCGCGCCCTATTACAACAAACCGACGCAGGAAGGACTCGACGCACACTTCCGCGCGGTGGCGGAAGCCGTTAGCGACCTCCCGGTGGTAATTTACAACGTGCCCGGGCGCACCGGCTCAAATATCTCCGCCGCGACAGCACTCAAGCTGGCTCAGGAAGTCGAAAACATCGCGGCTGTTAAAGAAGCGTCGGGTGATCTCACTCAGATCATGGCAATTCTACGCGGTCGACCTGAAGGTTTCCGAGTGCTTTCGGGAGACGACTCCATAACCCTGCCTCTGATTGCGCTCGGCGCTGACGGATTGATCTCGGTTGCCTCAAACGAAGCCCCCAATTTGATGTCACGCATGGTCGAACACGCTCTTGGCGGCGAGTGGGACGAGGCCCGCGCACTGCATTACAAACTGCTGCCATTGATGGAGGCGAACTTCATCGAATCAAGTCCCGGACCGGTGAAGGCCGGACTCACCTTGATGGGCCTGATCGAAGAAAACTTCCGGCTGCCTTTGGTGCCGGTGCAGGAGAAAACCCGGGCGCGCATGCGGGAAGTGCTGTTGGAACTCGGATTGCTAAAGGAATCGGCACATGGCGCTGCGTGAAGAAATTGAAGAACTCAGCTTGAGCGCTAACCCGTCGGTCAACTCGAATGCTCGCGAGTTGTTCAGTGAATTCAAAGCGGGACTGAATCGCGGCGAGCTCCGTGCTGCTGAACGCGCTCCGGATGGGACCTGGCAGACCAACGGCTGGGTCAAGCGTGGCATTCTGCTCGGTTTTCGTCTCGGCATACTCTCGGATATGTCTCCCGCCGACGGCAGTCTACGCTTTTTCGACAAAGACACTTATCCGGTACGACCGCTTACTCCGGAACACAACGTGCGCATCGTTCCCGGCGGGTCCAGTATCCGCGATGGCGCGTTCGTGGCTCCGGGAGTTGTTTGCATGCCTCCGATGTACATCAATGTCGGGGCCTATGTTGACGAAGGCACGATGATTGACAGCCATGCGCTGGTGGGCTCGTGTGCGCAGATAGGCAAGCGAGTGCACTTGTCTGCCGCCGCGCAGGTGGGCGGTGTGCTTGAACCCGTCGGCGCTATGCCGGTAATTATTGAAGATGACGTGCTGGTCGGCGGCAACTGCGGTGTGTATGAAGGAACGATCTTGCGAACCGGAGCGGTACTGGCGCCCGGCACGATTCTCACCGGCGCGACGCCTGTTTATGATCTGGTGCGCGAGCAAGTCTACCGTCGCACGGATGATGGTCCGCTTGAAATTCCCGCAGGCGCAGTGGTGGTCCCGGGCACGCGTGCGGTAACGAGCGAGCGAGGATCTCAGTGGGGTCTGTCTCTCTATGCGCCGGTGATCGTCAAATATCGTGATGAGAAGACTGATCGAGCCGTGCAGTTGGAGGACTATCTGCGTTGAGCGACTTTCAACCTGCGCGGCGTTTGCGCGGGATCGAAAAGAGCATGATCCGGCAACTGTTCGATCGAGCGCAGCCGGGAAGTATCAATCTCGGGCTGGGAGAACCGGATCTGCCAACGCCCGGTGTAATCCGTCGCGCGGCGGTGCGTGCGATCACCGAGGAACAGAACGGTTACACCAGCCATGCAGGCTTACCAACTCTGCGCGAACGCGTCGCCGCTGATTATCAAAAGCTGGGTCTGACACCTGAGCGCGTGATCATCACCGCGGGCTCGCAGGAAGCGTTGTATCTGGCCTTGATGACCCTGATAGACGAAGCGGACGAAGTGCTGCTGCCTAATCCGGGGTTCGTCGCTTATCCAACCATCGTACGCATGGCTGGCGGCCACCCGGCATTTTACCGGCTTCCCGCGTCACTGGATTTCGGGTTCGATGAGGAGGAGTTTCGGCGGAACCTCACGCCGCGCACTAAAGCCGTTGTTTGCATCAGTCCATCAAATCCGACAGGTCGCACGTTAGCTGACGTTCATCTGGAGGCGATCGCATCGGCGCTGTCCGGCACAGGGGTTTATTTGATCAGCGATGAGATCTATCGTGAGTTGTATTATACGGCGGAACGGCCGATGACGATTTCTGACTATTACCCGAAAACGATTGTGATCGGGGGGGTATCAAAGTCTTTAAGTATGACGGGTTGGCGTCTTGGTTGGCTGTGCGGTGATGAAGACTTCATCAAAAGCGCGCTTATCCTGCACGGTTATGTCACCACCTGCGCTTCGACAGTTTCACAGAAGGCTGCGCTTGAAGGCGCATGGACCGCGGAGGCTGACAGCGCCCGCCACCAAATGCGGGAAACCTTTCGCGACCGACGCGACTTCCTGCTCGCTCTTATGCGTTGCGAGCTCGAGTTGCCGGCGGTTGTCCCGGACGGCGCTTTCTACACCATGGTTGATACGAGTTCCTATGGAAATTCCATGATGGTCGCGGAGACTCTGCTCGACCATGGCGTCATCACCGTTCCGGGCGCTGCGTTTGGGAGCGAGGCGGAAGGTTTTTTGCGGGTTTCTTTTTGTGCTGAGAAACCTGTGCTCGCGGAAGGCGTACGGCGGATGGGTCGAGCGCTTTCTGTGCTGCGTTAATTCGCTACCGAAGATGTGAGAAATTAAGATAGATCCGGGATGCTACTCACACACGGAAATTCGCAGGTTGGGAAGGGCGGTTTACCCCCGCTCAAGATTCGCGGCCATTCATACTGGAATTACTACTTCAATGTTGAGTGATTGCCAGTCTTGAGCGGGGGTAAACCGCCCTTCCCAACCTGCGAATTTTTGTCCCTTGAGTGGTAGGTTAGAGTTCCATTATGAGTGATTCAATCGGAACAAAGACCACGATGTCTGAGACCGAACCATTGTGGGGTGCGAGGGACCAGGTGACCCGCCTTGCCGAATTGACCAGCGAGGAGCGGGACATAAAAGAAGCCCCACTGCGCCGCGACGTCCGCTCACTCGGTCGCTTGCTCGGCGAAGTGTTGAAGGAACAAGCTGGAACACCACTGTTCGATACCGTCGAAAAGATCCGACAGTTGGCAATTGAATACCGGGAGACCGAACAGGCTAAGCAAAATCGAGACCTCAGTCGTGAGTATCAATTGCTGGAAAGTGTAGCTGCGATCGTCACTGATATGGATCTCCTGGAAGCCTATCGAGTGACGAAAGCGTTTGCCATTTACTTCGAGTTGATAAATCTAGCGGAGACCAATCACCGCAAGCGACGCCGTCGTACGGCCGAACTCTACCCGGAAAAACCGCCGCAGCCTGGTTCAATCCGTGGCACCTTGCGCCGCTTGCGCCAGGCGGGCATTGGCTACAAGGCGGCCCTCGAATGGCTGCGGCAAATCGATGTGGTTCCGGTCTTCACGGCACATCCGACGGAAGTTGCGCGCCGCACCGTCCTTTTCAAACGGCACAGGATCGCCGACAACCTGGAAAAGCTTGATCGGCTACCGTTGACTGACTCTGAAGCCGCGGCACTCGAGGCTGCAATTGCGACGGAGATCACGGCCCTGTGGCAGACAGATGAAGTGCGTCGCCGCCGGCCAACTGTACGTGACGAGATCAAAATGGGTCTCGACTATTACTCTGATTGTCTGATCCAGATGCTGCCTCAACTTTATGACGAATTTGCAGGCGCCTTTAGCCAGGTTTACGAGTGTCAGGTAAGCGCCAACGATTTACCAACCGTTCTTCACTTCGGCTCGTGGATTGGAGGTGATCGCGACGGTAACCCGTTCGTCACACCGCACTCCACTCACGACGCGCTGCTTCTCGCGCGAAAGGTAATACTCGATTATTACCTTAACGTCGCCGTTGACCTCATGGATCGACTCAGTTCCTCCGCACGACAGGCCAGCGTTACACCCGCCCTCCTCGAAGCGGTAAAACGATACGCACGACGAATACCCACGGTGGCCCCCGCAAACGAAACCCGCGGCGCTGACGAAATCTATCGCTGTTACCTGGACTACGTAATCGAGCGTCTCCGGCGCACGCGTGACCAGGCGTCACACGTCGACGCTTACACGGATGCGAATGAGTTTGAAGCAGATCTGGATGTCATACGCAACAGTTTGATCTGCAATGGCGGCGAGCGTATGGCGCGCTCACTGGTGGATCCGTTGCGACGGCAAGTCAGAACTTTTGGCTTTCATCTGCACACCCTGGATATTAGACAGCACGCGGCAGTGCACGCCCGCGCGATTGACCAGTTATCGGCCGGACAGGAGACGCGAGGCCAGACTGTCTTCCCTGCCCCGCCGTCGGATGAGACTCGTTCACTCCTCGAAGTTTTGCGCACAGTGGCCGGGCTGAAACGCGACTTTCCCGCTCAGGCGATTCGCAGTTACGTGATCAGTGGAGCTAGCAGAGCAGAAGACATTCTTTCGATCATTTGGTTGGCGCGCCTTTGCGGAGTGCAGATTGAAGCTTCGCCCGATGGCCGAGATCCGGGACTGATGCCGGTCCCCCTCTTCGAGTCCATAGAGGATCTGCGACAGAGCCCCGAGGTGTGCCGGAAACTCTGGACTTCGCCGGAGTATGCAGCGCTGCTTGATTCGTGGGGGCGACGGCAAGAGGTGATGTTGGGGTATTCAGATTCGAACAAAGATGGCGGAATGCTGACCAGCGCATGGGAAATCTACAAGGCACACCAGGCCCTTCACTCAGTCGCGGCGGAATGCTCGGTAAAGCTAACGCTGTTTCATGGGCGCGGCGGCACAGTGGGACGAGGCGGCGGGCCCACACACCGGGCCATAGTGGCGCAGCCGAGAGAGTCCTTTGGCGGCTCGCTCAAGATAACCGAGCAGGGTGAAGTCCTCTACTGGAAATACTCCGACGCCGTCCTCGCCGAACGCAATCTTGAGTTACTGGTTGCAGCATCGCTGGAAGCACTGGTGCGCCCGGGCGGTGGACAAGAGGATGATGCTCGATGGAAAGCGGCGATGGAAGAGATGTCCGAAAATGCCTTCGCCTTCTATCGCCAGCGGATAGCCGGAAACCCGGAGGTACTAACTTATTTTGAAGAAGGAACGCCGGTGGAGGAGTTGGAACATGCTCGCATCGGCTCCCGACCTGCGAGGCGCAGCGAGGCGCGCGATCTGAAGGACTTGCGTGCTATTCCCTGGGTTTTCGGCTGGATGCAAAGTCGCCATGTGCTGCCTGGATGGTTTGGCGTGGGGCACGCGCTGGAACGATTCGTAGGTACTGATGACGAAAGATTGCGGCTGCTGCAAACAATGGTCAAGCAGTTTGCCTTCTTCTCAGATTTGATTGGAAACGTCGAGATCGGAATGGCAAAAGCGGATCTAAAGATCGCGCGGCGTTATGCGGAACTGGTCAGCGATGAAGGAATACGGCAACGAGTGTTTGACATGATTGCCGAAGAGTTTGAGCGAACCCGGCGCATGATATTAAGGGTGACAGGTCAGCCGGAGTTGTTGAGTGGAAATCCCGTGCTGTCCCGCTCGATTCGTTTGAGAAACCCTTATGTCGATCCACTGAGTTTGATTCAGTTCGCGCTGCTGAAACGTAAAAGAGCGGGTGAGGAGAGCGATGACTTGAATTACGCCCTCGCGGCCACAATCAATGGCATCGCCGCCGGTTTGCGCAACACAGGGTGAAAGCTCTTCAGATTGCGAGGTTGCACATGACTGACGCCAAAGAGAATTTCAAGATCAACACGCACCTGGTCCACGCAGGTGAACGAGGCCCTACGCCTCAAGGAAAGCCTGTCTCGACTCCAGTGTATGCAACAACCACCTTTACCTACGATTCAATGGCCGAGGTGGACCAGGTCTTCGCCGGTGAGAAGCAGGGCTACATCTATACACGCTACGGTAACCCCACGATCTCAGCGTTGGAGCAAGCGCTCAATGTGCTTGAAAAGGGCAAGGCCGCCTGTGCTTACTCCACCGGGATGGCGGCCCTGCATGCGGCGATCTTTGCCTGCGAGCTTGAACCCGGCGCAACCATTCTGGCGTCACAGGATCTCTATGGCGCCACAAACGATCTGCTCTACAAAATCTTCGGCTCGTACGGCATCAAGACCACAACCACGGATTTCTCAGACCTGCAGGCACTAAAGGTCAAGGCCCTCGAGATAAAACCGCACGTGTTAATCGCTGAAACAATCTCAAATCCGCTGCTCAAGGTTTGCGATATCGCCGCCTGCTCTGAAATCGCGCGCCAGGTTGGAGCGCGATTCATTGTTGATAACACCTTCGCTTCGCCGTATCTCTGCCGGCCCATTCAACATGGAGCTGACTTTGTCGTGCATAGCGCAACCAAGTACCTGGGAGGGCACGCCGACGTTATGGGCGGGGTCGTAGTTTCGCGTGACGACGCAGATCTCTTAGCGCTGGTGGGCGTGATGAAGCTGGTAGGCGGTGTGCTGGGCGTTTGGGAGGCACATCAAATTCTTCGGGGTTTGAAAACTCTGGGCGTGCGAATGGATCGCCAGTGCGCCAACGCTATTGGTTTGGCCAGGCATCTTGAGAGTCACCGACGACTCTCGCGCGTCTATTATCCCGGGCTGAGCAGTGCGCCCGACCCCGAGACGGTAAGACGCATGCTCAGATCTCCACACGCGGGGGCGCTTGTTTCCATCGAACTGCGGGAGAACACCCAGGAGGCTGCCTTCCGTTTTATGGATGCCCTTTCATTGTGCGTGCGTTCGACTAGTTTAGGCGATGTATTCACCGGCGTGCTGCACCCGGCAACAGCTTCACACCGCGAGGTCGCTCCGAAACGACGGCAGCAACTGGGAATCTCCGATGGGCTGGTGCGTATATCCGTCGGTATCGAGGATCTGGAAGACATAATTGCCGACATCGAACAGGCCCTGGAAAAAAGCGCAGGGAAATAATTGGCTTTGGCTCAAAGGCGCTGCAGACGCCATCTGGATGTTTTAGCAGCAACAAGTTCGTAGAAATCAGTCAACGCACAGAACCGCTTGCGGTAGCCAGTTGATGCTAAGTTCAAGACTAATGGTTTACGCAATCAATTAAGCATTTATAAGCACAAACCATCTACGACCCGTTGATTGAGCTTAGCTTCCTCAACCCCAGCGTCATACGCATCCCGTGTTTCGGTCGCAGCGTGACTACCGGCCGCAACTCCACCGGGTGCCCCGGCTCGAGCCTCATGCGCCAGGATTGCGCCAGAGTGGCGATGACTAGAATGCCTTCCATCCAGGCGAACCCCTCGCCGATGCAGCGGCGAGGCCCACCACCGAATGGAAAGTAAGAGAACTGCGGGCGCGCCGCTTTGGCTTCCGGCGTCCAACGTTCGGGGTCGAAGCGTAGAGGCTCGGGGAAATAGCGTTCGTCCCGATGCGTCACGTACTGACTCATGATGACTATGGCGCCGGCGGGCACGTGATAACCGCCCACCTCGTAGTCTTTCAGAGCGCGGCGACCCAGTATCCAGGCCGGAGGGTACAGGCGCATCGCCTCGGCCAGCACCATCTCCGTGTAACGCAGGCTCGGAAGGTCTTCGAATCTCGGCCGGCGTCTCGCGAGCACCGCATCAACTTCTTCGTGGAGTCGCCTTTCGACCTCCGGGTGCTGTGAGAGCAGATACCAGGTCCACGTGAGGGCGTTGGCGGTTGTCTCGTGGCCGGCGAGAAAGATTGTCATCACCTCGTCGCGCAACTGCTCGTCCGTCATCCCACCGCCCTCGCCCTCTTCATCCTGAGCCATTATTAGCATCGACAGGAGGTCGCCACGATCCGCGCCGCTCTTCCGGCGCTCGTCAATAATTCGATAGATGATCGCGTCGAGCCGTGCGCGCGCCTGTTCGAAGCGGCGTGTGGAAGGGAGCGGCAAATGATCCAGCAGCTCCGCGAAAGGCATCAGGAATCTGGTGAATGACACCATCGTGGCGGAAAGCGCCTCGCGCACCTCTTCTGCTTCCCGTTCCGTGTCGGTATCGAAAAGGGTCTTGCCAACAATGGCTAGCGTCAGGTGCATCATCTCCTGTGACACGTCGAGCGTCTGTCCGTCCTTCCAACGCTCGCGCTGGTGGCGTTCGGCGTAATCAACCATCAGCGAGGCGTAGGAGGCGATGCGCTGCTTGTGGAAAGCAGGTTGCGCCAGACGGCGCTGGCGGGTGTGGAGCGGGGGCTCGCTGGTCAACAGTCCCTCGCCCAAAAGGCGCTTAGCGCGTTGAAGGCCGCGCCCCTTCATGAAACTCGCGTTGTGCGTGACGAGCACGTCCTTGATGTAATCGGGATGGCTGAGGAAGAAAAAGCTCTGCGAGCCGTAGCCGAAGCGTGCGACGTCTCCGTAGGTACGCTTCAGGTTGGTCAGGAACCCGAGCGGGTCGCGCGTAAAAGAGAGCAGTTGCAAACCGGGGACGAAGCCCTTCGGGCCGGGCGGGGATGATTGCGTGCTCACATGTAAAAGGGTACTCCATCACCGGGTTCTTCAAAAGGCGCGTGGGTTGATGAGCCGGTTGATCTCGTTCGTGTCCTCGTAAATGCGAGTAATGCGCGCGTCGCGGTAGGCGCGCTCCGCCGGGAACGCGGCGCAGGTGTCGGCTCCAGTGACGGATGCGGCGGGCCGATGTCACGACGAACGCAGTCGCTTCCGAATCACCGTGAACGAACGATACAATCAAAGGACAGAACACATGAAAGTGTTGTTCGATCCTTCGGTGCGATTGTGATGGCTGGCTCAAGGGGTTTGGGTCGCGAGAGTATCTCGAAAAGGATCGAATCGGAGAATCAGTGAGCTACGGAATCAAACGTGTCGCGGTCATCGGGTCGGGAACTATGGGCGGCGGTATCGCTGCTCACGTGGCCAACGCCGGAATAGCTGTCTACCTGCTGGACATTGCGCCTCAGGAACTAACGCCCGAAGAAGCGAAGCGCGGACTTAGCATTGATCATCCGAAGGTGCGCAACCGGATCGTGAACGCCTCGCTCGAACGCTTGAAGAAATCGAAGCCGGCAGCTTTCTTCACTCCGGAAGCGGCAGACCTTCTGACCGTCGGAAATCTTGAAAACAACTTCGACTGGGTCGGGGAGGCCGACCTCGTCGTCGAAGCGATTGTCGAAAACCTTGCCGCGAAGCGTGAACTAATCGCGCGCATCGAACGGGCAAGAAAGCTGGGAAGTATTGTTTCCAGCAACACGTCGGGGTTGCCAATTGCTGACATAGCCGCTGAAGCGTCCGCTGATTTCAAGGCGCACTTTCTCGGCACGCACTTTTTCAACCCGCCGCGCTTCATGAAGCTGCTCGAGATCATTCCAACAAAGGAGACCAAGCCGGAGGTCGTTGAGTTCATCACAGACTTTGCGGAGCGGCGCCTCGGCAAGGGCATTGTCGTCTGCAAGGACACGCCGAACTTTATCGCTAACCGCTTTGGTTCGATCTCAGGCGCGACAGCGCTCGGATACGTCCTGGAAAAGAAGTACACCATCGAAGAGGCCGACTCGATCCTGGGGCCGCTCATCGGTCGCCCCAAGACGGGACTGTTTCGTCTGCAAGATCTAGTCGGGCTGGACGTTTCCAGTTCGGTCGGCGCGAATCTTTACGAATTGATCGAGCTCGACGAGTCGCGGGAAGTCTTGCGCGACCAGAATGTCGGCACACTGCGCACGAATCAGATGGAGCGCGGGCGTTTGGGCGACAAGACCGGCCAGGGCTTTTACAAGAAGCCGCCGAAGGGCGTCAAAGGGGACATCCTCACGCTTGACCTGGAGACGCTTGAATACCGCGCCCGGCGCGAACCCGACATTCCTTCCATCAAAGAGGCGTTGAAGATCAAGCCGCTCGCCGAGCGCCTCGCGTTCGTGCTGGCGCAGGCCGACAGGGCGGGTGCGCTAGCGCGTCATACTGTGTATAACTCGCTGGCTTACGCTGCGCGCCGCATCCCGGAAATCACGGATCAAATTATCAACGTAGACAGGGCGGTGCGGTGGGGCTACTCGCATGAGCTGGGACCGTTCGAGTTGTGGGACGCGCTTGGTGTGCGGAAAACGGCCGAGGCGATGAGGGCACAGGGCATCGATGTCGCTCCATGGGTGGAAGAGATGCTCGCTGCCCGACTTGAAAGCTTCTATCGCTGCGACGACGGGCTGTTGAGTTATTACGACGCGGCGCGCAAGACTTACATTCCCGAAGCTTTAGACGAGCGCAAGATCGAGCTTCATCGTCTAAAAGCCGCCGGGCGGGTGGTGCGCGAGAACAAGGGCGCAAGCCTGATTGACCTCGGCGACGGCGTGGTTTGTCTTGAGTTTCACACCAGGATGAACACGCTCGACGAAGACATTAAGAACATGCTGCGCGAGTCGGTTGAGGAACTTGAGTCGAAGGACTGGGTCGGCATGGTCATCGGCAATGAGGGCGCGGACTTCTCGGTCGGCGCGAACCTCGCCGGAGGCTGGGGCGCGGATGGGTTGGCTGCTATCGAGCGCGGCGTGCGTGGTATGCAGGACGCATTGATGGCCGTGCGCTTCTGCACTAAGCCCGTCGTAACCACGCCCGCGGGTCGCACGCTCGGCGGAGGTTGCGAAGTGGCGATGGCTGGGGCGCGAATTGTTGCCGCGTCAGAAACTTACATGGGGCTGGTTGAGGTCGGAGTCGGGCTGATCCCGGGCGCGGGCGGCTGCAAGGAGTTGGTGCGCCGCATCGTCTCGCCGGCGATGCGTTTGACGAACGCCGACCCACTGCCATTCCTGCAACGGGCGCTACAAACGATAGCGACGGCGAAGGTCTCGACGAGCGCTGCGGAAGCTCGTTTCTTTGGCTTTCTAACCGATGCCGATCAGATTGTGATGAATCGGGACCATCAGATAGCAGAGGCGAAGCGTTTAGTGCTCGGCCTTGCCGCAGCGGGTTACAGCGCGCCCGCGCGAGGCAAGACCTGCTTCGCTGCAGGACGCGATGCGCTGGCGGCGCTTCGCGCGGGGCTCTACATCATGCAGCAGGGCGATTTCATGAGCGAGTACGACCTGCATGTCAGCAGTAAGGTCGCGACCGTCCTTTGTGGCGGCGATCTCTCAACGCCACAGTGGGTCGACGAGCAGTATTTTCTCGACCTCGAACGCGAAGCATTTGTCGCTCTGTGTGACGAACCGAAAACGATAGCGCGTATCAAACATATGCTGCAGACGGGCAATCCACTGCGGAACTAAAACATTTGTGATTTGTGATTTTTGAATATACGCCCACGGCACCGCCACCTGCATGTTGTTTCGTGGGTAACGAGGTTTCCATTTAGTTTAGTTTTGCTTGAGGAGTAAATTGAATGAGAGAAGCTGTAATAGTTGCCGGCGTGCGCACTGCCGTCGGCAAAGCGCCGCGGGGCACACTGCGCACGACGCGCCCCGATGACATGGCCGCTACGGTCATTGCGGATTTGCTCCGGCGAATCCCTGCACTGCCGCCCGAAACAATTGACGACGTGATTATGGGCTGCGCCACGCCCGAAGCTGAGTCTGGTACGAACGTCGCCCGCATCGCTGCATTGCGCGCAGGTTTGCCTCACGCAGTGCCGGCCGTGACGGTCAACCGCTTTTGCTCTTCCGGCTCGCAGACCATCGCAATGGCCGCCGAGCGCATCATGGCGGGGATGGCCGAATGCATCATCGCCGGCGGCACTGAATCCATGAGCTTGCTGCGCGGCAACACCAGGTTCAGGCCAAACCCTTACCTGGTCGAACACAACCCAAACGTTTATCTCAGCATGGGTTTGACCGCGGAGAACGTGGCACGCACGTACAACATATCGCGCGAAGAGTCGGACGCATTCTCCTATCGCAGCCACCAGCGCGCGCTGGCCGCCCAGGATGCGGGTTTTTTCAAAGCCGACGGCATCGTCCCGCTTGAAGTCGAGATCAAGGAGGCCGGGGTTAACTTGCAGAAGCTGACGTTTGATACAGACGAGGGCCCGCGCAAAGACACAACGCCAGAAGCTTTAGCCAGACTGCGCCCGGTTTTCCACATCAAGGGAGTAGTCACAGCGGGCAATTCCAGTCAAACGTCGGACGGCGCAGCCGGGGTCATCGTCATGTCACGCGAGCGCGCCGACGAGCTGGGACTGAAGCCGCTGGCACGCTTTGTTTCTTACGCAGTGGGCGGGGTGCCACCGGAGATCATGGGAATGGGGCCGGTTGTGGCAGTGCCGAAGGCTTTGAAGTTGGCAGGTCTCAAACTGAATCAGATTGAGTTGATCGAATTGAACGAAGCGTTTGCATGCCAGGCACTCGCGGTGATGCGCGAACTTGGGATGGACGACGAACACACGAACGTCAACGGCGGGGCGGTCGCCCTGGGACACCCGCTGGGCGCGTCTGGGGCAAAACTGACTGTACAACTTCTCGGCGAGATGCGCCGCCGCAACAGTCGTTACGGTATGGTGACGATGTGCGTCGGCGGTGGGCAGGGCGCGGCCACGGTATTCGAGAATCTTCAAAATTAGCATCCGGTGCGTAGTACCTCGCGAAGGCAATAAGGAGTAAATCATTAATGAAAAATGAGGACCCCTACGTCGGCTTTCAGGCTTCGTCGCGCGCACGGGATACTTATCAAGAGCTTCGCACCTTCATGGATGAGCATGTCTATCCGAATGAAAAACTGTTCCAGGAGCAGATTAATCATGGAGAACGCTGGCAACCCGTTCCTCTGATGGAAGAGTTGAAAGCGAAAGCGCGTGCCGCAGGGTTGTGGAATCTGTTCCTGCCGGAGAGCGAGTATGGCGCAGGTCTGACGAACCTCGAGTACGCGCCGATGGCCGAATTGATGGGGCGTTCGGCTGTGTTCGCGCCGGAGATTTTCAATTGCAGCGCACCCGACACTGGCAACATGGAAGTCCTGGTCCGCTACGGGACATCCGAACAGAAAGAGCGCTGGCTCAAGCCGCTGCTCAATGGTGAGATACGTTCGTGCTTCGCCATGACCGAGCCGGACGTGGCTTCGTCAGACGCGACGAACATCCGCTCGACCATTAAACGTGACGGCAACGATTACGTCATCAACGGGCGCAAATGGTGGGCTAGCGGCGCTGGCGATCCTCGCTGCCGAGTAGTCATCTTCATGGGAAAGACGGACCCGCACGCGCCCAGGCACAGTCAGCAGGCGATGATCCTGGTACCGATGGACGCGCAGGGCGTAAGAGTCGTCCGCCTGTTGTCGGTCTTCGGCTACGATCACGCGCCTCACGGTCACGCTGAAGTTGTCTTTGAAAATGTGCGCGTGCCAGCGTCAAATTTACTGTTGGGTGAGGGACGCGGCTTTGAGATCGCGCAGGGTCGGCTGGGACCAGGGCGGATACATCACTGTATGCGCTCAATTGGGATGGCCGAACGCGCGCTCGAAGCGATGTGCCGCCGCGTGACGGAGCGCGTGGCTTTCGGGAAACCCATCGCCGAACAGGGAACGATTCGCGCCGACATCGCCAGGTCCAGAATTGAGATCGAACAGGCGCGACTCTTGACAATGAAAACCGCCTATATGATGGACACCGTCGGCAACAAAGCCGCCCGCGCTGAGATTGCGATGATTAAAGTAGTGGCTCCGAATGTGGCGTTGCAGGTGTTGGACCGGGCGATTCAAGCTCACGGGGGAGCCGGCGTGTCCGACGATTTTATGCTCGCATCGGCCTGGGCTAACGTTCGCACTTTAAGACTCGCGGATGGTCCAGACGAAGTTCACCTCGAATCAATCGCCCGGATGGAGCTGAGCGAGTATCGAGACTAGCTCCAGTGGAATGGGCAGAATCTGATGCCTGTGACCGAGTTCGATGAACGACGCACCAACTAGAGTCCAAAAACTCTCTCCCTCGCGCGGCGAGACGTCTGGCTCGTCGGACACCAGGCCCGTACGCGCGAGCGAGCAGCTTGATTGGGACTCGCTGGCAGCTTACGCGAGAGAGAAACTCTCCGCCGTGTTGGGCAAGAAATTCGACGCCAATGCACCGCTGACCGTCGAGCAGTTTCCCGGTGGCCACTCCAATTTGACCTACCTGCTGCGTTTCGGCGCGCAAGAGTTCGCACTGCGCCGTCCGCCGTTCGGCCCTGTGCCGCCTAAGGCGCACGACATGGCGCGCGAGTTTCGCATCCTCGAAGCCGTGCACCCCATCTTCCCGCTAGCGCCGCGACCCTTTGCGCTCTGCGAAGACGCGAGCGTCATCGGCGCGACCTTTTACATCATGGAGCGGCGGCGCGGCCTCGTGGTGCGCCACGATGAGCCGCCCGCGCTGGCTGATCGGCCTGACGCGCGTCGGCGTGTCAGTGAAGCTCTGGTGGACGCGCTCGCGACACTGCACGCCGTTGACGTCGAGGCACACGGACTCAACGCCCTCGGCAAGCCCACCGGATTCGTCGAACGTCAGGTGCGAGGGTGGGGCGAGCGCTGGAAAGGATCGCAGACGAGCGACTTGCCGAAGATGGACACACTCGCCGCGTGGCTGGCAGAGCGCCTGCCACCTGACGCGCTTCGGCCCTCCCTTGTCCACGGCGACTTTAAGCTCGACAACGTAATGCTCGACGCCAGCGACGTCGGCCGGGTCGTGGCCGTTTTCGACTGGGAGATGACCGCCATCGGCGACCCGCTCGTTGACCTGGGGATACTGCTTTGTTACTGGGTTCACGCCTCGACGGTGTCGCCGCGCGATTCCCTGACGTCCGTCACACACCGCGAAGGTTGGTTCACGCGCGCAGAGATTCTCGAACGCTACGCCAAGCGCAGCGGAATCGATCTGACGAACATCACTTTTTACGAGGTCTTCGCGGTTTTCAAACTGGCCGTGGTACTGCAACAGATTTTTTACCGCTACCACCGCGGCCAGACCGACGATCCGCGCTTCGCCAAACTCGACGCGCGCGTCGAATGGCTGGCGCGGATCGGTGCGTCGCTCACAACAGCCTGTCGTTCAAACGATGATGAAGATTAACGCAGCCATCTTGTGGCAGCAGGGTGCGCCGCTCTCGGTTGAAGAAGCCGAACTCGAAGCGCCGCGGGCTGGCGAAGTGCTGGTCGAGTTGAAGGCCGCCGGGGTCTGCCACAGCGACCTGCATTCGGCGCGCGGCGATTGGCCCGCGCGCACGCCGCTGGTGTTGGGGCACGAAGGCGCAGGCGTGGTGCGAGAAGTTGGAGCAGGCGTGACGCATGTGAGCCCAGGAGATCACGTTGTCTTCTGCTGGGCGCCCGCGTGCCGCGTCTGCCAGCCGTGCCTCGAAGGTCATCCCGTGCTCTGCGACCGTCTGGAGGCCACGACGTACCGCAACCGCTTGCCTGCGGGTGGCTCGCGGTTGCGTGCTCGCGGTCACGACGTGGCACATTTCAATGGCACCGCCTGCTTCGCGGATTTTGCAGTTGTGGCCGGAGAGGGCGCGATTCTCGTGCCGGAAAATGTACCGTTCGAAGTGCTGGCGACGTTGGGCTGTGCGGTGGTGACGGGCGTCGGTGCGGTAACGAATGCTGCGCGCGTTGAGAAGGGCGCTCGCATCGCGGTGATTGGCGCGGGCGGCGTGGGACTTAACGTCGTGCAGGGAGCGGTGCTAGTTGGGTGCGAAAAGATTATCGCCGTGGACACCCAACCCAAACCGCTTAGCCTCGCGCGCGACTTTGGCGCTACACACACGATAGACGCTGAGCCGGGGAACCTCGTGGCGGAGATTCGCGCTCTAACGAACGGACGGGGAGCGGATTATGTGTTCGACACGGTCGGCGCCCCTGCAACTATTTCGCAGGCGCTGGAGTCCTCGCGCAAAGGAGGCGCCGTCGTGCTGACTGGTCTGTCGCGGATAGACGCCCTCGCCTCAATTCCCACCTTTCCTTTTGTGATGCAGGAGAAGCGCTTGATCGGCTCGCTCTACGGCTCGGGGCGTCCGCTGATGGATATTCCCCACCTCGTTACTCTCTATCAAGCAGGCAATCTAAAACTCCGCGAACTCGTCACCCGCATCTATCATCTCGACGGGATCAATGACGCCCTGGCCGCGCTGGCCGCCGGCGCAGGTGCGCGTGGGATCATTAGCTGGTGACAGACGTGCCCGGCTCGTGATTCTGAGTTGAAAAAGGAGAGCCTCATGAAGTTTACCGACTCTGGTATTGTTCGCAGCTTCACGTACCGCAAATATTAGGGCGCTGTAGTAATGGGAAGACACCGGGGGCTAATAATTTCTTGATCAAGCTAAGCAAGTCTCATGAGAGCGCGATAAACGCCCATGGTGAACGGGACTATCCGTATGAATGTTGCGGCCTACTGATCGGACGCTTCCTCGAAGACGGACGCAAAGAAGTCATCGAGACCTATCCAATCTCCAACGCTCGGGAAGAGGAGGCCAAACGTAATCGTTTCCTGATACGACCCGATGAATTGTTGGCCGGTGAACGGGCTGCCAGAGACAAGAACCTCGAAGTGGTGGGCTTTTATCACTCTCATCCGGACGACGAAGCGGCGCCCTCTCGGTACGATCTCGAACACGCCTGGCCCAGTTACTCGTACATAATCGTTTCTGTTCGGGAAGGAAGCGCGTGCGGACTTCGTTCCTGGGAGTTGGCGTCGGATCGCTCACAGTTTAATCCGGAGAAGCGCTCGCAGGGAGACGAATGATGGCAGTCAGGATGATTCAGACCTTTAATCGACCGCAGGTCGCTTACCGGAATTCATTTGTTAATTCTGCCAACCCACTTCGGCGCCCTAGGAGGTCGGAGTTGAGATCCGCCAGCCCCGACCTAAACCGACACTACTCTCCCGGGAAGCGCCGCTGCTTCAACTTGGACGAAGTTTTTTGACTATTCGCGCCGAAAATCGCTATTTTTGCGAGACTTTGCTGCTTGAGTGTGATATATGACTGTTCGCATAGCTTTCAATTAACGTTTTGTCGGAGGTGTCCACTAGACTATGGCGACCAAAGCCGCGACAGGCAAGAAGCGCATGACGCAGTCGGAGGTAGTTAATTACTTTGCAGAGAAGACGGGCATGAAGCGCGCACAAGTAAAGGAGTTCTTTGAGGAGATCTCAAATCTCGCCACACGGGAAGTCAGAACCAATGGCGAGTTCGTGCTTCCGGGTTTTGGGAAGCTCGTTAAGTCTGAGAGAAAAGCGCGCGAGGGTCGAAATCCCGCCACAGGGGAGACGATTCAAATCCCCGCAAAGACCACTCTAAAGTTCCGTGTCGGAAAAGCCATGAAAGACACAGTTTTGCCGAAGAAATAGCAGGCTAATCCTTCGATCTGTGGCTTTAATTCAGATAAAAGCGCCGCACCAGTTCATGCCGGGATGAACTTGGAGCGGCGCTTACATTTTTGGCAGCCCGTGCACTGACAGAGAATCTATTAAGCCAGATAGTTGGCGAAGCGAGGGCCGAGGGCACTGCTCCCACTTGCCTGTTCCCAGTCAAATGGTTTTAGCGTAAGGACTTAAACGAAGACTTCACGAAAAACTGCCCTCAGAAGGAAAGTGTAGCCTTTTTCGAAACTCTTCTATATAATCCCCTGTTTCGTTGTACATCCCCCAAGCAGACTGTCTGAACTATCAGCCAGCGACGCGCAGAATTGGCCGATGCGAGTTCTGACATCTCTCGGCGGCTAACAGCGCATCTTAGACTGTGGAACTAATTAACCCGAGCTTTCGGGCTTTAGAGGAGCGAAGAGTAATCGTGACTTTTGATAGACATTTACCGCTGGATGAGCGGATTTTGAGAATAGATCATATTCAAGCGCGCAGGTATTCAAAACTTACCGGCGTGGCCCTGGAGATCGCAACCGAGGGTATTTTGCGGCACCTTCGTGCCTGTGACCGGATGGACGTCAATCCCGACACCTCAGCTGTTCGAGAAATCATCGATGACGCGTTGAATGGTCGCAGGGTTTTCGCGGAAAGCACAGAACACCCGCGCGCAGCGTGATTCGAACCTACCCGGTTTTACCAACCAAGAGACCGACCCTTTGGGGACGGTCTCTTTAATTTTTTTTTAAGCGGTGCCAGTTAAACCCTGCCTTTTACATTGGTGTGTGGTTGACCCAAATGGCCATCGACATGCTAACATCGCGACTCATCGGCAATGCGCCCCTGTAGCTCAGCGGATAGAGCATCTGCCTTGTCGGAGCCTTAATGGGAAATAATTTATTCACGAACCCATTGAGTGGACGACCCCATATGCGGGAACGCCCTGAGAGCCTCTGGTACTCGGCATCTAGCACTGAGTAAAAATCCATGAGGATTGGGTAATCCGCAGGAAACCGCCAAAGGCTACATTTGTCGGTGGGTTCCTCAGAGACTATACGGGTCGGGACTGAGATGTCCAAGATATAGTCCAGCCAGCAAACCCGAATAAAGGCGGGCGGTCAGGGAAATCCTGATGCTGGAAGCTAAGCAGAGGGCCGCAGGTTCGAGTCCTGCCAGGGGCAAATATTATCTGCTACATCAAAATGTGGCGGCTATAGTTCAGTCGGTTAGAACGCTTGATTGTGGATCAAGAGGTCGTGGGTTCGAGTCCCACTAGCCGCCCCAAGAATCTATCGTCACAAGTGGAAGAGGTCACCACATCTGACGAGGACAAAACCCGAACCCGAGGGGAGTGACGATGCCAGACGAGCAAAGAGTCGCCAATAATTCACAAACGTACTTAGTTGACGCCGACGATTTCTCCTTTGAGACCCTGGAGCAGGAAAATGGTCAGGCTACCGTCATTCGTTTCCCTTTAGTAGACCCGCGCTATCACGCCGGTGATGTACTACTAGTTTTGTCAGGCAGTGACATTCACTTTCACGGAATGATTGGAAGTCTTGGCGAAGGATGGGCCGTAGCAACTGATAGGCGCGGTTCCCTGCTAGCCGTCACGATACAGTGAGCATCTTTCATGAGTCGGAAATTCAGCAACCCTTTAGGTTGCGTCTGGCGGATACCGACAAGCTGAAGCTTGAACTCCAAACTACCAGGTTTACTGAGCGCTGCCTCAAGATGCTAACGCGTGTATCCGGAGGGGTGGTCTATCTCAACGCCGGCTGATAATGAACGTACCTGGATCCGATGAAATCCCTTTTCGGTATGGGTCGAGAGGTAGGTAAGGGCTACCTGTTTGTCCAGTGACCTTGTCAACTCCCTAATGAATGGATCAAAACTCACGGGCGCGCCTGTGCCTTGAAAAAACGCTCTTCCACCCGTTTCTTCAGCTAGTCTCAGTAATGACCCCTGTGCATTTGCCGCCAGGAGGCGATTTCCACCCCCAACCGTGGGGGCATAAAAAGCATAAACTGCGATACTTCGACGTTGCGCTTCAGTAACTGCTCGCTGTAAGTCAAGGCTCTGGCCCGCGGAACTCGAGTCAGCACCATGCGAGAGATCCAGCCCATCTGACACGAGAAGTATGGCTCTTCGACCCGAGGGCTGCGAATCAAAACGCCGGATGGCCTCAATAACCTCAACATACGGATTGTACGGCGCAGCGCTGGCAACGCCCAGGGGGATCCGGAGCGCTTTGCCCGCCTTTTCAAGGTCTGTTGTAAACTTCTGACGGACCTGCAGCGAGCCACTTCTCAAATAGCCGACGAGAACCCTGGATCCGCGCGGCAGACGGTTTATGAAATCTCTTAGCGGCTTGATTTCATTACCGATGGATGACACCAGGTCGTCCTGAATAAGCACTGCGAGCGTTAATGGGGAGTTGTTTCCGATTGCACGAATCGAAAGGAGGGTCTGAGGCTCGCCGTCTTCCGTCACTGTCAGTTCTATCATTTGTAGTTCTAAGTCCGGCTTTTCGCCTTTGACCCGAATACTAATAGGTATGGTCATCGGTCTGGCCGCACGCGATCGACTCGCAGAAGTTACCGCAGGAGATTGAGCAAAAGCAGGTTGACGGCCGGAACTAACGACCATGAAAGACATCAATCCCGTAAAGATTGCTGCTGCGAGTAGTGAAGCTGTTTTCATTGCTTACTCCTAGTAGTCCGGAAGAGTTTCGCGCATTATACAGAGATCTAAGACAAACCGCCCCTGGCTTCCCGGTGCCTTGACGGACGTGCCCGAGTCATACAGGCTAACGGTGAGCCGCTTGGTGAAGTACTTACGGTTGCGAGCTGGCCAAACCATTGTCAGGCGTGGAGTCTTTTTGCCACCACTATGATTCAAGAAACGCCCGGAAAGCTGACCGCCAGAGATAAGAAAGTTGGGATTTTTTTTCATTGGATTCCCTGGATCGCGTTTCCCCTAATAGCGCTTCCGTTTCCGATCGTTTTTCTTTTTCTGTTCGTTACGTCTTCGGCTACGGACGCGGCGGCCGTTTATCTCCTTTTAGCCGGTATCAGCCTGGCATTGGGCGTGTTCGCTGGTGCGCTGGTGATGGTGTTTCTGTACCTTTATCGCAACCGATGGCTACGACGCCTGCGCGACAGGCTCGCGGCGGATGGCATAACGGCCAGCGAAGTTGGGTGGTTCACACAGGAATTATCTACGGCTGAGCGGGAAGCTCTATTGGAGACAGGTAAACACAATCCTCTGCTGGCTGATGCGTATCGGGAAACCCTGGCAAGTCGATTGACCGCAAGTCGTATCATCGCAAAGACCGATAAAGAGATGGTAAAGGTACGATCCAGAATTAACCGGGCTCGTACCCTGGCAGGGGCCGATACAACCACTCTACTGGTCGATCTCGAGTCAGACCAACAGCAACTGCAGAGCCTTAAAACTGAGGCGAACGCGCGATTGACGGAAGCCAGAACTCGCTTGCAGACGATTGAGGCAGCGGCAAGCAGGAGTCTTAATCAGGCCGAAACTCAAGCAATGCTCCGAAGGCTGAGCGCAACGCAAGAGCACCTGCCACTTGTAATCGAGATGGACCAATTGGAGCGGAAGACCCTGCGGGAGGCCGAACGCGATCTTAAGGATCGCACATCCTTGCCCGGGAGCCCTGAGAGGTCCGGGCAGGATCCGTATTAACCTAACTCACCCCAGCGATATACTCCGGGATCCAACCGCAGAGCCACCCCATCATCTACTAGAGACCAACTGCCGGAACCTGCCTCCGTCCTCGATAAGCCGGTGACCCTGGCTAGTTCACCCCGAAGTGTCATCCCGGCGCCACGCAAGTACGCACGGGCAATCTCCTTTAACGCTTCTTCTCTGCTCACCTTGAGCTCCAACTCATCATGAAATCGACTTTCCGGAAGGGACCAAATGTAACTAAACGTCGGTTTGTATATCACGTCGCTCGGAATCACTTTAAACGTTTTCTGAAGATCATCTATTGCCCGATTAAAGCGACCACGATCCTCTATGAGACTTGCCAGGCGCAAGTCTCTAGTTCCCATCTCCCACTCGCGGCGCAGAACGCCTAATACGGACCTCGCGTCGTCCGACAAAACCGTAGCCTCCCTTATTAAAGGCACGCCCCAGAGGGCGTGAAAGTACGGAAGCATATGGCGGGCAATGAAAGTTAAACGGCCTCTTATAAGCTTCGCGTAATAAACCCTACCGCGCCGCATTATATCGTCCTTGATGGACCATGCGAGCCTGCTTTCGGGATCCTTCTGAACGTTCCGGGGCATGTATGCGTCCCGACGACCGCACACGGCCATGTAGAGTGAAGGGCCGGGACGACGGCAATCAGTCAAAGCACTGCAAAAACCCACCCGTTCGATGAACCGCTCCGCGGACAGGGCGTCTTCAATGCGGTTTTCTGATTCCCGGTGCCAAAGGCGATCTCGGTGAACCTCAATCAGTTCCGGAAGGTGATGCTGCTGCGACACCACGAAATCCTATCAGATTGATGAACGTCTCTCATCAGGTTGACCGGGCCCGCAACAAGATGACTTATGCCAAAGAACCGCCGAAACCCCTAAATTGCTTAATCACACAACTTGCAGGTAAGTGTAGGGTTGGCACGGTCATTGCAGAATGGGCTGTGTGGCCGAATCGTCTTTTACCGGTCATGAACTTGATGACTATTGACTGAGGATTGCTTAATGAAAAGAACGAAACGCTCGTTGGCATTAACCTGGCTGGCATACGCATCGCTCGTATTGTCGCTATGTTGCGGCATTCTGGTGATGGATAAGGCTAGCGCCAAAGGCGACAAGCGCAACAGAGCCGAGCGACGGCATCGCAAGGTCGCCAGTGATCTTCGAGAACGTACGCGCAAAGAGCCCAGCGCAAATGGCATTAAAGTCATTTTGCAACTGAATGACCGCCCCAGCAACGAGCTCAGAGCACTCCTCAGAAGCAATGGCGTGAAGGTCAAAAAACAGTTCCTGAACTTCAACACGCTCGCAATTGAGCTTCCGGCCAGCGTGGTCGAGTCACTCGGTTCCTTTCCAGAAGTTGAGTTCGTTTCTCTGGACGGCGAAGTGAGATCCCTCGGCGGCCACGTAGCGCGTACCTCAGGCACCGACAATGTGCGCTCGCTTGGCCCCACCAGTCTCCTTGGCCCGGCCAGTCCCCTCGACGGCGCTGGTGTAGGTATCGCAATCGTTGACTCTGGAATTTATAAAGACCATGTGTCGTTTCTGGAAGCCGGCACTTCTCGTTCACGTATTGTCAAAAGCATAGACTTCACCGGTGAAGGGCGAACTGACGATCCATACGGCCATGGCACTCACGTCGCTTCTGCAGCGGCTGGTAACGGCATGGTCTCACATGGCAAATATGTCGGCATCGCTCCTAAAGCAAACATACTCAACCTGCGGGTACTGAATTCCAAGGGCATTGGTTCGGTATCCGGTCTCCTGGGCGCGCTCGACTGGCTGATGACCCACCATATTGAATACAACGTCCGTGTAGTTAACATGAGCATCGGTATGGCGGCTATAGATTCTTACAAGAATGATCCTATTTGTATTGCGTCGCGTCGAATGGTTGACGCTGGAATAGTGGTGTTCGCGGCCGCCGGAAATAATGGCAAGAATGGAGCGGGTGAAAAGGTCTATGGCCATATTCATTCGCCAGGTATCGAGCCCTCGGTGATCACGGTGGGTGCCGTCGATACGAAGGGAACAGATGGTCGAGGCGATGACGGCATCGCAACCTACAGCTCGCGTGGTCCCACTCGGGGTTCATGGACGGATGATATCGGCGTCAAGCATTTTGACAATCTTGTCAAACCAGACCTCGCTGCACCTGGCAACAAGCTGATTTTTGCGCAGTCTCCAAATAACCTGCTGGTGCGGAACGATCCCTCACTCAATGCTCACGTAAGTGCGAATCCCAACCGCGCACAGATGAAACTGAGTGGAACGTCAATGGCCACGCCGCTGGGGGCAGGTACCGCCGCTTTGATGATTCAGGCCAACCCCAAACTCACGCCGAACATGGTGAAAATGATTCTGATGTACACGGCTCAGCAGCTGCCGAGCTTCAATATGTTTGAGCAGGGTGCCGGCGAACTCAATGTAGACGGTTCGGTTCGATTGGCGAAAATCGTGCGCACCGATGCCTTGAGCGCGGTGCTTGGTTCTTCGCTCTTAACGACCAGCGCTCCCAACCCAACCTCTACTATTGGCAACTTCACCTTTACATGGTCACAGGGAGTGATCATGGGCAACACCTTCGCGACCGGTACAAACCTGATTACTAAATATCAAAGAATTTATGGAAACGGCGTACTGCTGAGCGACGGCGTGCTCTTGTCCGATGGCGTGCTCTTGACCGACGGCGTGCTCTTGTCCGACGGCGTGCTGCTTAGTGACAGCATCCTGATAAGCAATGGCACAACCATGGGAGATGGAGCTTATTTCTGCAGCACCGGGGTATTACTCAGTGATGGTGTGCTGCTTAGTGATGGGGTGCTTCTCAGCGACGGTGTGTTACTCAGCGATGGAGTACTCCTCAGCGATGGCGTCCTCCTGAGCGATGCGATCCTCGAGGCATATTCCGCGCTGCTAGGTGGCGATCCCACGGAGATGATGTCTGTTGACGAAGATACTGGAACTGACTACGTCGGCTACTAACTCCAGCTAATCCTAATGTTACCCACTAGCAATTAAGGACAAGTCATGTATCTTCAAACTGCCACAGCCAAAATCAACCCGGAGCCGGTCCTGGTTAGCTATCCCGAGAACGACGTCGTTACACTCTGCCTCACCCACGAGTTCGAAGCAGAGGTGCTGGACTTTCTCTCCCACCGTCCCCTGCATACTGTTGCGATGACCGGGTACATCCGCGATAACGGTCTGGTCAGCCAGCTTAACCGCGGCACGTTCTACGGCTGCCGCAACCGACAAGGGACACTTGAAGGCGTTGCTCTGATTGGACACGCGGTACTGATAGAAACACGCACGGATCGCGCGCTTCAGGCATTTGCTAATCTAGCAAGTCAGAGTGCAACCCCTCATCTAATCATGGGCGAAAAAGAACGGATCGATGAGTTCTGGGCCAACTATTCCCAGGACGGAAAAGAGATGCGTCTTGCTTGCCGCGAACTCCTGTTAGAACTGCGGTGTCCTGTACAGGTTCGAGAAGAAGTTCTGGCTCTGCGTGTGGCTACACCCGAAGACATTGAGTTAGTGATTCCGGTGCATGCCCAGATGGCATTCGAGGAAAGCGGTGTCAATCCGCTGGAAATGGATCCGGAAGGCTTCCGTGAGCGTTACGCTCGCCGCATCGCACAAGGTCGAACCTGGGTTTGCGTTGAAGAAGGCAAACTCACTTTCAAGGCCGACCAGGTATCTGACACGCCCGACGCAGTCTACCTCGAAGGCGTTTGGGCCTCTCCGGAGAAGATGGGTACAGGCAATGGTTTGCGCTGTATATCTCAGTTAGCTCGCAACCTGCTGTCCAACTCCAAATCCATCGTGCTTTTTGTGAATGAAGAGAACAAGAAGGCGCAGCACTTTTATCAGAAGGCTGGTTTCAGCTTGCGTGCCGCCTACGACACGATCTTCCTCAAGTAAGAGTTGTCACTTCAGTCATCCGATTCCTGCGACGGATCCTCCGCTCACAATGCCGGAATTGGCATCCCTAATCTGATTCGCACCTTCACGGCGTCATTACTCATTTTGGCCATCTAGATTCACTAGCCACTGCCCCGGCTGTCAATAAGAGCCAGCCACTTAAACACCACAGCTAACGTTTACCGCACTCAGCTTGGGCAGGGAAAATGTCAATCTCAGCAAACCATAAAAGACTCTCCAAGCTACTTTGCGGGCTGATCATTTGTGCCGGCGCACTGGCTTTTGTAGCCGCCCAGGATGTGTTCTTCGCCATCGTCATTACTCTGCCGGTTATCACAGCCATATTTCTCATCTATCGTGCTTATCTTAAAAATATTGAAGCCGCTGCTGCCCAGGCTGAACAAGCCGAGCAACAAGTGATGCAGCTTTCACAGCATATCGCAGAGCAGGAGCGTATTCGCGAACAGTTCACTCAGGTAGAAAAGTTGTCGGCTCTTGGTGAGTTGGCGTCGGGCATAGCACACGACTTCAATAACACTCTCGCTGGAATTCTTGGTCGAGCTCAACTACTCCTACGCACAAACGATCCCGAAAAGATTACTCGCGGGCTAAATATAATCATTCAGACAGCCGAGGATGGTGCGAAGACTGTCAAACGCATTCAGGACTTTGCGCGGCAACGCCGGGATCATGACTTCGCACCGGTCTCGGTAGACCAGATCCTATTCGACGTAAGTGAAATCACCAGACCTCGATGGAAAGACACGGCCGAGGCCAAGGGTATTCACATCAGCCTCGAAGTACAAATACGGTCCAAGTCGAAGGTTATGGGCGATGAATCGGAGCTGCGCGAGGTACTGGTGAACATGGTCCTCAACGCCGTCGATGCTATGCCTATGGGCGGGCGCTTAACTCTCGCGGTCGCAGACGTCGACGATTCAGTTGTTATCTCGATTGCCGACACCGGCACCGGCATGGCTCCGGAAGTTCGCTCGCGCATTTTCGATCCGTTCTTTACCACCAAAGGCAAAGCCGGAATGGGCCTGGGGCTTGCGGTCGGCTTCGGAATCATCAGGCGTCATGAGGGGACCATTGCAGTGCAATCAGACGTTTCGCAAGGCACAACTTTCCGGGTCTCAATACCGGCGTACAAGGCCGAGAACGATTCACTGCTTACCGCAACTGCTTCGGAACTGACATGTTGCCAAGCGCAATTGCCTAACCTGTTGAATGAATCACAGGACAACCGTCAACTACGAATACTTGTGGTGGACGACGAAGAATCTGTGCGCGACTTGCTCCGAGAGCTTTTGGAAAGTGAGGGCTGCGCGGTTTCGGTTGCTGCCGACGGGCGTGAGGCGCTGATGCTCATCGAGTCGCGACAATTTGATGCTGTTTTCACCGATGTGGGAATGCCAGGTATGAGTGGATGGGAATTGGCAGGGATCATTCGGGGGCACAGCCCGAAGATTCCAATAGCTGTGATCACGGGGTGGGGTGAAGCTGTCGGGTCAAATGAACAGAAGGAAGCCGGCGTCGACTGGGTAATCGCGAAGCCATTTACCGCTGAGCGAATCTTCGAACTGGTTCGCCAGATTGTTGCCCGGCAGGAAGCTGAAGGGACAAGAACCACCTTATCAGGTGTCGCGGCTTAGTTTCGGCCGAGGAGATTGCTTCGGTCAAACCAACATCGCAAGATCTGTCTCAGGATCCTGCAAGAGACCAGTATTACTTCTTGAGCTTACCCTGGTCCGGAAGATCTAATTGTAAGTTCGGTTCCCGCATTTAGATCAAGATCATCACGACCCTGGACATATACGGAACCAGCACCGCCCCCCGCACCGAGGATCGCGCCAATTGCGGCGCCCTTGCCGCCTCCGGCGATGGCTCCAATTATGGCTCCCACGGCGGTGCCAATGGCGGCTCGCTGAGCAGTCTTGGTGGTCTGGTTATCGTCCCGCACCGAGCCCTCATTGTCCACCTTCACCACTTCCCCGTCTGTATTTCGTACCGACTGGAGGATCCCGGCAAATCGGTGGGACCTTCCGTCCCGGAGACGAATACTGTCGAAGGTAAGTGTCATCTCCGATCTGCCGGTAACACGGCCGCTACGCTGGAGATTTGATACCCGCCCGGTGATCGTTGCTCCCTGGAACCTTGACGGCTGCTGTACGGTCGCGGTAAACGTTTGCCCATCCCGCGCATTCCGCGTTGAAAGACCCTCATTCAGAGCCGCCACTATGGTTTCCCCAGAGGGCACGATAAAGTCATCGCCGGTACCGTAGGTTGAGGCCGACGAATCGGAGCCGGTCTGAATATCGAAGCGAGCAATGTCGGCGGTCCGGTCATAGGTACTCTGGACCACGACCGGTCTCTCGAGCCCCTGCACGTAAACACGGCGAGTAACACTAAGCCTGCGACCGTTATCAATCGGATCAAAGGTGACATTGAAATCGGTTTGCCGGTCGCCAGAGGAGTTTACTATCAACTGGTTGCCCGTCAGCGTGGCGCGCGCCCGCGTGGTGCGACCATCGCTGGTGGCCTCCAACCTCTCCGAGCCATCAGCTTCAAAACTGATTTGTGGCGCGCGCGACGATGCTATGGTAACCATTCGTCCGCGCACTTCAATCGCCAACTGGTCCGGCGATTCCAACCGCGAGGTAACTTCGTCACTGATCCGCGGCCGATCGTTGTAGGGCACACTCTGCGTCGCTCTCTCGGCGGCTTCGCGCGGGTCGTCGCTTCTGGTCGGATCGAGGCGGTAGGTTCCGGTGAGGCGGCTGGCGGTATAAGGTGCGGTACCTGGATTTATGCGACTGCGCGCCGGCCAGGTAATACTATACGCGCGAGCTAACTGATTAAGCTGCAAACGAAGGTTGGACCATGCACGCTGGGTACGGGCATCGACTGGACGGCGCCTTAGAAAGTCATCAATCGCAGCGGCACGGTTCAGAACTTCCTGAGCGTCCACCGCGGTTGACTGCCGCCGGCCGAAGCGCTCACGCAACCGGCTCACCGCAGCATCAAAGTCTCTCACAAAAAGATTAATGTTGTCCTCGGCGATGCTCCCGTCGATAGTGCTTTGATCGAGCGCCGTATCCAGACTGTTACGGAATAGGTCTGTGCGATCTTCGATTCGGTGTATTAGTTGCAGAACGGCTTGATAAGTCCCTCGGTAACTGCGTTGCTGCGCCATCGCAATTAGGCTCAGGCACAGTAGACCAAGGACAACAATCGCTGTAAAACCTCTTCTTGCGTTAATCATCTCAATCTCCTCCATCTGCTGACTTACATTTGCGCACCCAGTAGACACGCGATCCACCCGGCTACTACAAGGCTTGTGCCACAAACACATTCTATCTCCAGATTGATTGATTTTCTATTTCGCTTCTTAGAAACTTCTACGTTGCCTCGCAGGGTACGAGTTGGAAACCGAGCGATTTTGCTTTTCTTCGCAGATTGGCAAAGCGGCGCTCCTGATACTTTTGTTCGTAAGCTTTTTGACCGACTTCGACATATGCGGACCCC
>JBGTHZ010000115.1:0-15310 GCA_041745915.1 Pyrinomonadaceae bacterium
GTAGGAAAAATAACCACCCCACCATCATTCAAAACTTTAACAACCTGACTAATGTGACGAGGAGAAGGATTGTCTGGATGGATTTTTAAC
The DNA here is from genome assembly GCA_041745915.1 of Pyrinomonadaceae bacterium. GTDB lineage: Bacteria > Acidobacteriota > Blastocatellia > Pyrinomonadales > Pyrinomonadaceae > PSRF01. The sequence continues at coordinate 91 of JBGTHZ010000115.1, forward strand.
AGCATGGGAATGATACTTGCATTTATATTCCTGAATTTTTGTGTTTCGAAGTGAGGGATTTAAAATCCAAAAAATCATAATAAATCCAAAATATCATCAATAAAAAGTGGGTAAGCTACTTATATCGCACCGCTACAACCGTTTATCCTTGCTTTCTTCCGAACCTGGGGAGTTTCACAGGAGCTGGTCGTATAAGACTTACCCGGTGTAAAGGTAGGGAAAATTTGATGATTTGAAGATTTGAGGATTTGAAGATTTGAGGATTTGAAAATTCGGTGACTTGGTCCGCCGCGGCGGATGAAAATGTGAGTTAGGACAGTTTTCGGCATTGACAAGTGTTCTCCCTGCTCCTGCTCCTGCCCCTGCCTCCTGCCTCCTGCTCCTGCCTCCTGTTCCTCCTGATCACGGCAGTTCCCTGATTCGCTTCAACTGCACCAACCGATCACCCGGCTTATTAAGAGTTCGCAGTTCTTCAAAGTTTCCACACACGGCCAGGAAATCGCACCAGTTGCACGCTCCCTCCTCCGGAGCCGCCGGCAGGAATGCATCCGCCAGTCCCTGCCTGATCGCCGTCAAGACATCTGTAACCGCTTGCAGGTTGAATTCATCGAGCGGGACCACGCGTTCCTCATAGCCACCATCAGCGGTGCAGTAGTAAAGCCGGCCCGACTCCACCGGCTGGACAAGTACTTTTTTAACGGCAAGCGCGTAAAGCAGTGGCTGCAGATATTTTCCCCCGCCGACGATTGTGTTCTTTTCGGCGCGGGCCTTTCCGGTCTTGTGATCGGTTACCCGGTAATTGCCGCTTGAGTGCCGCTCAACGAGATCTATCGAGCCCCTCAGTTTGAAATCGCCTATGATCTCTACCGCGTCACTTACGCTATCCGGATCAGCGTCCCGCGGCCCGCGGTCCGTCAGCCCAAACGACAATTCAAACTTTTCCGGCACCCATCCATCGTCTGACTCGGCCATTCGCCGCAACCACTCTCGCAAGTCAGCCCTGATCGAATTGATCCCATCCTCCCAAACCCTTGGAATCGCCGGCGCCAGTCTGTCCTGATACTCCGCTGCCAGCCTCTCCAGCACCCCGTCAACCAAGTCGAAAGCCCTCTCTAACGAATCATTTGTAGGGGCGTCCCTCCGTGGGCGCCCCAACTCGCCTTGCAACAGCTTGTCATCTTCACCATCCAAAGGTCGCCCTTCTTCCTGGTTCAACGTACGGCCCTGTTCACCATTGATGGGGCGCCCACGGAGGGACGCCCCTACAGCAAGCGGCAGAAGACCCGCCGACTTGAGAGCAGTCAGCACTTCAAACTGCGTCTCATGGAACAACGACCCGCGCGTAAGCGGATCGATCACCTCAATCGCCGCCGGCTCCTGCCGCATCTCAAGCCGGAGTATGGCGCTAAGAAAAAATCGATACGGGCAACTGGCGTAATTCTGCAACGCGGTAGCCGAAAACGATCGCGCAGAGAATTGATGACTTGCGAGGGCCTGCCGCGCCAACTCATCCGGATCAACCAGCCCATCGTTTGGTGTCCACCTGCGTAACCAACGCCGGCTTCGCGCACGCAACGCTCGTGCAAGATGTTTGTTTGCGGTCAGCAAATAGTGTGCGCGACCCGTGGCTCCTTCATCATTTGCTTCAACCAGGCTCGCCAACAGGGCCAGGTCATATTCTGCTTCATCAATTGCGGCTTCCGACTGCTCGGGCGCCGGCCAGCCCAACCGCGCACGCGTCGTCGATTCAGCTCGTTCTGCTATCTCCTCAAAACCTGGCAAGACACCTTCAGCAGCCCTTAACGCTTCCAGCGCATAGAAGGAAGGAACGCGAGGCCGTGATTGCTGCACATCGATACGAGGGTATGAAAGGTACGCCCGCTCTCGTGCAGCGCCCAGGGCGATCCGCAAAGCAAGTCTCTCAAGTTCCAGCCGATCTCGTCGCGTGGGGAGACCCGCGATTGCGGTGTCTTCTCGCTGCTTATCGGGAAGTATCGAATCTTCAACAATCTTCCGCGGGAAAATTCTCTCAGCCAATCCGGGAACAAACACCACCTGAAAAGAAAGCCCGCGCGCGGAGTCCACCGAGCCAACAAAGACAGAACCGTAACGACGTGGAGGCGGCTTCACACCTAAGTCGTGGAGCCGTGGACCCAGCACGAGCTGGACTTCGTGCAGATCAACTGGCCCAACTCTCGACATCGGTTCCAGGTCTGCCAGCGTAGCCAGAACGCCTTCCGGCGCGCGCAGAGCGTTTACAGCCAACTCCCGCAAGTGCGCCAACCACTCACCCCAGGTCGCGCCTTGCCTTAGATCGTCATTCTCGAGCGGGCGGCTCGCCTGGTCCGGCAGAGCAGCTAACCGTTCGATCAACGGAAGCGCGTAAGCTCGGAGCGCTTCCAGGTCGCTAAGTTGTCTTTTGATCGACTCAACCTTGGCCTCCTCTTCCGGAGCAGTTTCCCTTATGCGTAGCAGCAACTCATTCGCAAGTCCATCAAGCCGTCGAACCCAACGATCCTTTCCCCCAATCACAGCTGAATCAACGAGCAATCGTTCCCATCTCGCCGGCGCTCTTAAGGCTCCTTCAATTACCGCACTCTCCTCCGTCCCTCCTGCTAAAGGCCCATCGATCTCCGCTGAACCAACAAGTTCTCCGTGTCCCCGCGTCCTCCCAGTCTTCGTGTCCCCGCGTCCCCGTCTCCCCGTGTCTTCCTCGGCTTCAACTGCACCCGCGACTAACTCATCCCCTGGCCCAACCCACATCGACTCCAAATCCTTGCTCGCCTCCGGATGAGGAACTTGTCCAAGCGAAAGGTACTCAGCGAACCGGCGCGCCGAGAGTCCTTCCGCGGCGCACGACAAGAGCGCGAGCATCGCGCGACCAGCGGGATCCGGGGCGGTTGTGCCTTGCGCAAAGTAGGCGGGAATCTCAGCCCGACTAAACGCTTCCTCCAAATGAGATCTGTACTCACCTGGAGAATTGAGCAAGACCGCCATCTGATCAAACGGCACACCTTTCGCTGCTTCAGCCTGAATGCTCCTCACAATCTCAACACACTCCCTCGGTTCCCCCGGCCAGTTCCTTAGAAGAATGCTGCCATCAAGCTTCGCGCGAGGCGGAGCCGAGTTTTCAAACAGATGTTCCTTGGCAATCGAAAGCGAGTTTTCTACAGTTGAGTTTGCTTCAGCCAGTAAGTTTGTTTCAGAAGGAGCGTCTGCTTCCGAAACCGGGCTTCGTGTTACTTCGTGTAGTTTCGTGGATCGTTCGTTTGCCTGCGAATGTGAGTTCGCTTCAGGAGACGAGCCTGCACCGTTTCCCCGCGTTCCCCTATTCCCGTGTCCCCGCGTCTCCCCATCCCCGCGTCCGCTCTTGCACCGCAGCGCTTCCTCGATCGACGCAATCGTCCGCTCGTCCCCTTGCGGCACCGTCGCCAAAACATCAGGAGCCAGCGCCGCCAACTCCCGAACAAACCTGCTCTCCAATCGACTACGTACCGCAACATCCAACAACAGCAACGGCAGCCCAAGGTACGCAGAGTTTCCCGACGACGCTATTGAACGATTTTCCGACGTTAAATCATCTAACCCCGACGCCCGGCGACCGACACCCGCCACCTGCTTTGTCGCTGCTCGAAATATTGCGGCCCGGTCTGAGAGTTTCGACGCTTTCAGTTCCTGCTCAACCAACCCGGCGATTGCCGCCAGATCCTTTCCACCGCGTGCCAGCCGCGCCAGCGACTCCGGCTCGACTTCATTCATCCGCAACTCTTCAAGCGTCTTCGCAACCGCAACCGGAAATCCCGGCCGCGTCGCCACCGGCTCGAAATAACTCAGCTTCCCTTCCGATTGCAGCGCATGAATCGCCCGCGCCACCACCGCCGTAAACGAGAGACTACTGGACGTTGCGCTCCCTGCTTCAGCCAGTGCCTGCTGCGCCAACCGCGCGGCCAGAACATTCAACGTAAATCTCTTAATTCCAAACCAGGCGCCCTTCGCACCAACCACCCGCAGATGAAGCTCACTGGCAGCCTCCAGGGAATGAGCAATAACCAATATCTCAGCATCGGAGGCATACTTCTCCAACCACTCCCGAGCAATCATTACTCGGGTTGCCGCATCACTCGATACTTCAATTCTCCTGGACTGGTTTCTTTCCATCATGACCGAGGATGATACTAATGCCAGATGAGGCGCAGATCCACAAAGCAAAGGACCCACGAAAAAGGAGGGGCGCGGGAGGCGCGCCCCATTTAAGAGTTGATCGTTACGTTAAAGCGGGGTTTGAGAAGCCCGACTGACTCAGGGAAAAGAGCTAGAACGTCACCGTCGCTTGATTTGAGCACGTCGAGGTGCCCGCCTCACATATCTGGTACGTGTAGCTACCCCCGCCACGTCTATTGATCTCGTCGCGGTGGGCGCCGTCATTAGCCGTAGTAGTGATTTTCACGCCATTGCGGTAGACGTCGATGTTAGTTGATCCTGCACCTGACCATGTCAGGTCGGCTTTCTGGAGACCCTGTTGCTTGAAACCAACAACCGAAAGCGTGATAGCTCCGGTTGATGAACTAACTGTGACATTCTGTGACGTCGAACCTGGTGACCCGTCGTCGTCTGTCACGGTTAATGTCACCGAGAAAGTACCGCCAGCCGCGTAGCTGTGGTTTATCGTGGCGCCGGAACCGCTCGAGCCGTCGCCAAAGTTCCAGGAGTAACTTGCAATCGAGCCGTCGGAATCAGATGAAGCGCTGCCGTTAAAGCTACAAGTGAGACCCGTACAATTGAAAGTAAATGACGCAGTCGGCGGATTATTCCCGCCACTGCTGCCAATTAGCGAGAACAGCAGCCTGTTGGGTGACCCGGAACCGGCGCTGGTCACTTTGTTAAGTGTCGCGTTATTGATGATCGCGGAGGAGACGCTTGCCACTGATGCGCCTGGATTCGATTGCAAAACCAGCGCCGCGACCCCGGCAACGTGAGGTGATGCCATCGAAGTGCCGGAGATAGTATTGGTCGCCGTGTTGCTTGTAGACCACGCCGAAGTGATGCCGGAGCCAGGTGCAAAAATGTCCACGCACGTGCCGAAATTCGAGAAAGAAGATCGCGCGTCCGAGGTGGTGGTAGAAGCCACCGTAAGAGCATTAGCAACCCTCGACGGTGAATAGTTGCAGGCATTGGCGTTGCTGTTGCCGGCAGCGACGGCATATGTCACACCGTCATTGATCGAGTTGTTAACCGCAGTGTCCAGCGACGATGAGGCACTTCCGCCTAAACTCATGTTTGCGACCGCCGGAGTTCCCGCTTGATGATGCGACGTTACGTAATCAACGCCAGCAATTACTCCTGAAGTAGTGCCCGAACCGTTGCAATTAAGCACTCGAACCGGGACCAGAGTTACGCTTTTCGCAACACCATAAGTAGTGCCGCCGACTGTGCCGGCCACGTGCGTGCCATGCCCGTTGCAATCACTCGTGCCACGACCGTCGCTGATTGACGTAAACCCCAAGCCCACCGCAACGCGATTGCCAAATTCGGTGTGAGTTGCGAGAATTCCTGTATCAATTATGTAGGCTGTGATTCCCGCTCCGGTAAAGTTAAAAGTGTAGGTGCCATTAAGTGGCAGATTGCGCTGGTCAATGCGATCAAGTCCCCAAGTCGCGTTGCTCTGGGTCGCTACAATCGACATCTCACCATCTTCTTCGACGTAGCTCACTCGCGGATCGCGGCTGAGCGCAATTGCTGCTGCTTCCGGCATTACCACCGAAAAGCCCCGAAGTGCGCTGGTATAAACGTGCCGGGCAGAACCTCCGTGTGCGACGGTCAGAGCCAGCGCAATTTCGTGGGGGGCGCCGGCTTTTTCATTAAGGACCACAATATAGTGTCCCGGAATTGCCCGCTCAGCTTTCAGAAGTTTACCCTGTGAGAGTTGACCTCCAGCCGCGGACACTGATGTAGTCTGAAGGGACGAGTTGAAAGCTAATGTAAGGCCCAGCGCACCAAGGGTCAGCAGCAGAATCAATTTGTGTTTCATGCAATCCTCCAGGAGCCGTTCGTTGGATCAAGTTTCCGATTTGATTAGTGTGAGTTTCGGTCAGACAGCTAGGTTCCCGGAGTCAAAGAAGAGGCCCCGAGAAGGAAAGAGTCCTTTGCTGAAAAGCTATGATGGTGAGCGATGCGTTGAGGACGATCTCCGCGGCAAACGTGCCAGCATAACCAAACAATTCTAGAGCGTGTTCTGTATAAAAGGACGTACGGTTATTGTCAATGACAAATGTGCCTTTTTCTCCAGAAAACCATATGCTGTTTGACCCGGTTTTGTCTCCGCTACACCTTGGGAGCTCCGCAAATTTGCCAGTCAGGAAGGGTGGTTTACCCCCGCTGACCTTCCGAACACGCCTCTTCCGCTGCACCATTCAAGATCCGCAAACTTGCAAGGCCAGGAACGGGATCTATCCCTAAACTTTTTTTGTGTTCATTCGTGTATTTTCGTGGATCGCTTGTTTTCCTTGGCCCGACTCTCAAACCACGACACACCCTCCGGCGTCAGTGTGATTCAAGAAGTTTAGAGTTCAACCTTTAGGTTGCCCTTTCACAACCACAAACTAAAGTTTGAACTCTAAACTCCCCTCCTCTGGCGAATCCCTTGAAATCCTATTATGATCGGCACCTCGTATATTGGCCCGAGGAAAAGTACGATGTTTAAAACTTCCGCAATTCTGGTGATTACAACTATGTTCTTAAACGCATGCAGTATGGCGAACGCTTCCGCGGTCAACATTCCCAATCCCAAACTTGACGCACCACTCGCCACGACCAAAGGCGAGCAACAGGCCGTTTTTGCTGGAGGTTGTTTCTGGGGCGTCGAAGCAGTCTTCGAACACGTGAAGGGAGTTTCGAGAGCGGAGTCGGGCTATTCCGGTGGTTCAGCCGAAAGCGCCCAGTACCGCACAGTCACCTCAGGTAGAACTGGTCACGCCGAATCTGTCCGCATCACTTATGATCCGTCGCAAATCACCTATGGCCAACTACTGAAGGTGTTCTTTGCGGTGGCCCATGATCCGACTGAGCTGAATCGTCAGGGTCCAGATGTTGGTACTCAATATCGTTCCGCGATCTTCTACGCCAACGAAGAGCAAAAGCGCATCGCCGAAAGCTACATCGAACAACTAGATCAGACGAAAGTGTTCGAAGGCAAAATCGTAACGCAGGTTGTGCCACTCACAGCCTTTTATGAAGCAGAGGCCTATCATCAGAACTACCTTATGAATCATCCGAACCAGCCCTACATCGTCCATCACGATATGCCCAAGCTCGCGAACCTCCGCAAGTTGTTACCCGAGTTGTACAAGGACTGATGTAATAACTTAACCTGCGATCACTTTCCCGATATACGAAAAATCCGTGATCTTGTCACCATGGACCTGGCCTTATCCGGTTCGGTCAAACTTGCGAAGAGTTCAGCCACGGCGTTGCGTTCCTCCTCGGAACGACGGTTTCGATCGGCGGCAAACGCTGGGCCTATTTTGTCGGCGGCACCCATGTTTGCTGTTGCGACCCAGACGAAATGCGTGAAATCGCCATCAGTCTTCACCTCTTCGACTGCCAGACCATATGCCAGGACCACACCATCGGCGATCAGTTTGTCATACACCGGTTTGTTGTATTTTTCCCAGGCTCTCCGGTAATCAGCACCTCTTCCAGGTTTCACTTTCACAAAGTTATATCGTGTGAAGGGCAGCACGCCGGCAGCCGGTGGTGGTCCATAGTTCGCAACCAGGTCGCGCGTCAGCCAGTCGCGCGTCTTGCTCACATCGAAAACCTCCCGGGATCGCTCCGCAGTGGTCTTCGCTAGCTGCTGTTTTCTGGCGCGCGCCGCTTCGTTGGCTTTAGCATCTTCTTCCGCCAGCCTGGCGAGTTGTGCTTCCATTCCGTTCAAGACTTTCTCAACACCATCCCAGTTCGCCACGCTGAACCAGATTAGGTGGGTGGTGCCGCCCGGGTAACGCAGGACAGGAGTCTCCATGCCCCACGCAAGAATAACGCCGTCGGCCATTAACTTGTCGCGGACCGGCGCCCCGACCGTCTTAATCAGAGTCATGAGTTCCTCTTCCTTGCCGGGAAAGACAGAATAGTCGTAGAAGAAGGTGAGAGGTTGCGGACTCGGTTGTGCCTGTTGACCAGCAGCGGCACAGCAGAGCAGTAGTATCGTTAAGGGGACAAGAATCATTTTGCGCATTTTTTCTCCTCTGGGCCGATTGTCATCGGCCGGTTAGGTGGTTGGAGTGACTAAGATTAAACATCCGGGCGACATAGCTTGAGACTCTCATTCACACCGCGGCTTTAGCCCGGTGTCACCTTTATTGTTGACTACCAGAACCGTTTAAAACGGTTTCCAAAAAGCGTAGAAACCCGATCACCGCGCTAAAGCAACGGTGTGAATGACAAAGATTGCTCGACGAAATGCTTTTAGGGCAAAGGCCATTACAGTTAGAACTTCACCCAATTGTTGGCCAGCGCGAGCGCCTTGGTTAGCCACAAAATTCTGGTTGGTGCTTGTTGACGAGATTGTTCCGACCTGGGCCTACAATCCTGTAGTTGCTTTGACTGGGTACTGAATTCCAGCAGAACTTCCCTGGGCTTGAGTGCCGGAGTGTATAACAGCGCAGGGTCATCCTCGTCAATACCTGGAAACTTTGCATGAGAGGTTCGCAGACCATCCTCATTGTCGGGCGACTGCTCCGGAGATGCGCAGGCTGGCGTAGTCAACAGTTATGGAACCATACGACAAGGAGAGGTCCTGCACTTCGGGTCTGGCAAAACGGTAACTTTGCTCGTGGAAGAGTGGAAGCAGCAGACTATCACGCATGATGATGTCTTCGATCTGGCGATAGATTCCATGCCGCACAGCAGGGGATGTTTCCGAACGGCCCCGTGCTATCAGTCGGTCCAACTCCGCTGAACCGCATAGCTTTCCCAACAACCCATTCTTAGTGCTCAGGATGTTAGCGAAGGTGTCGGCATCAGGATAATCGGCGCCCCAGCGCCCCAGTACCACGTCGACAGAACCCTGCGAAAGCGCGTCCAACAATCCTTCCATGGTCTTGTTCACGGTACGGATTTTTATCTTTTGATCGCTACCAGATCGCGCAATCTCCCGCGCGAGAGCAGCATACTCCCCAAAGAACACCGGGTTCACGGCGGCCGTTAATTCAATTTCCTCGTTTGTCTGCCCGGGCGCTGAAGTGGATGTCAGGGGCACTCTCGAAGTGTAGGCCGAGTCATGTCCGAGCAGGCCCGGAGGAATCAGCCCGTGCGCCGGCACGGCGAGCCGCCCCAAGGTCTGACGTACAATACTCGCAACATCGACAGACCCCGCCAGCCTCTGTCGCAGGCGTTTGTCCTTTAACGGTCCGTTATGACAGTTGAAGGCTGCGTAGTAAGTTAGCAGGTTGGGAATTTCATGGTAACCCGAGGCAAACTCAGGTTCGCGTCTTAAGGCCTCCGCGTCCCCAGGTAACAGATCGGACGCCAACGAAAATCGACCAGAGCGAAACTGAGAGAGGATATCAGCCGGCGCTACGTCGAAGTCGAAGTTTAGTCGTTCAGCCTTAGGATAACCTGTGCGCCAGTAAGTCTTATTCCGTTCGAGTTCGAGGCGAACGCCGGGTTCAAACTTCACCACGCGAAAAGGTCCCGTTCCCACAGATCCTTCTTGCCAGCTCGGACCGAACTTCTCACTGCCTTCAGGAACGATGGCTGCCACGTGGTAAGAAATGAGTGCCGGAAAGAATGAGACTGGTTCATCTAACTCAATTGTAAATTCGTCCGCAGAATGAATGCGGAAACCTTTCAGGTCCGACTCCTCTCCGTTGAGAAGCGCCTTGGCGCCGCGAATAGGTGAATAGAAGAATCGGCCCAGGCTGTCGGGGTTAAGTAGCAACCTTTCAAACGAGTAGCGAACATCGCGCGCTGTCAGTTTGCGTCCATCATGAAAGCGAACATCGTCGCGGAGGCGGAACCGATATCGTTTGCCACTTTGTTCAGCTTTGAATTCAGCAGCCAGCCAGGGAGCAATCCTTGCGCCGCCGACATCGCGAGTCAGCGTCTCATAGATGCTTGGCAACACCTCAGTATCTTCTACAGTGCCCGCCAGCGCAGGATCGAGGTAGTACAGAGTTCCGGTAATCGGTATTTCCAAAGTTCCACCGCCGGCCCGCAGCGCGGCGGACGCAGTGGCGGCAGATTCCAATTTGCCGACTTCGGCGTAGTTTACATACGGCGCGCTTCCCCGAAGCTGAAGGCCCACAACCTTCGGGTTAGCCAGGCGATAATCGACGTCGTGAAACAGCGGCAATACCATCCCTGACTCCTGCAAGAAACTCTCGTACTTTCGATAGAGTGTGGCCCTAACAGCCGGTCGGCTTTCGGTGCGGGCCTCTTCGAGCGTCTGGTCGCCATCTGAGGAAGAGATATAAGGTCGATAGAGGCCCAGACGCGAATGGAAAAGACCATAGGTAAAGTCGTCCGGGTCGTCATAGTCGGCATTCCACCTGCCGATGAACAGATCAATTCCGGTACTGTTTTGGAAAGACTCCAAATAGGAGGCCATCGTGGGAGTTGCAACTTCCACTTTTACTCCAAGTTCCGACCAGATTGAGAGCAGACTTGTCAGCAGTGACTTGTATCGATCCAGGAACAGAGGATGGACAGATGCCCTCAGACTGCTCGAATCGCTGATACCGCCTGCCCGCAGCATGGCGGCGGCTTCGTCGCGAGTCAGGGTTTGCCGTCGTCTGCCGGGATCATATCCAAGCATTCCAGGCGGGATTAAGCAGACGGCAGGTTGCGCGAAGCGTCCTAATGTTTGCCAAACCAAGTCGTGAGTTCGCACAACCCCGGAGAGTGCACGACGAAAGTCAGGATTCTCGACTGCTGAACCACTCGTAGAATTGAAGATGAGGAAGTACGTGTTCTTGCGCGGAGACTCAACCAACCCTCCCCGAAATCGTTGGTCGCGAAGAAACTCTTCCAGATCTTGTGGTGACAGATCGCGCGCGAGGTCAATTGCACCTGACCGCAAACCCGACGCGATCTCTGAAGCACTTAACCCTGCGCGAAATTCGACTTCATTAAGATGTGCTGCAGAACCCTTCCAGTAGCTGTCATTGCGCTCAAGCACGATGCGGTCAGGGCTATAGGAGGCAATGCGAAATGGACCCGTGCCGATCAGAATAGAATCGGTCTTTCCTTTATCACCTTGCAGCGTAATGCCGGTCTTGTAATCGGTTAACAGCGCAGGATAGATGGAAAGCGGTTCGGGCAGTTGTATTTCCAATTTGTAATCTGAATGAACCAGAATTCCAGCCAGTTCAGGCTCAACCGCCTTGGCAAAATCCGCTGCGCCGCGAATGGCTGCCAGACCAGGAGGTAACTCACGAGCCACACGAATGCTTCGTTCGAAGGAACGCTTGATAGCTTGAGCAGTCAAGGCCTCGCCATTCTGGAAACGAGCGCTTTCTCTCAATGTAAAGAAGACTGAAGTGCCGTCGTCAGACACTTCCCATTTCTCGCAGAGAGCAGGAACCAGATTGCCTTCGAGGTCAGTGACGAGAAGGGTCTCAAAGACATTCGCCAAAATCTCCTGCTCTTCCACCAGCTCCATGTTTACGGGATCGATATCGCCGAGCGGAGTCGCCATAGCTACAACGAGTCTTCCTCCCCGTGGTATCTCTTCCTGGAGTTCGGTTTGTTTTGGCGCCGGAGCGAGCGAACCAGATTCCTCCAGGTATTCGTTTGCCTTTTCATACTCTCCACGCAGGTTGGCGAGTGTGGCAGCCAGCGAGAGGACGTGCCGGAGGCTTTCCTTATCGCCGGATGTGCGTGCAGTTTCCATTACTTGCTGAACCAGGCGGGTGGTTTCCTCGACCTTTCTGGCCTGCCAGGCTGTTTCTGCGGCGAAGAGCAGTGCCTTCACGGCGCCGGCCTGGTGATTCTCCCGCCCTAGAATCCGTCCCGCACTCTCTGCTTCTCTTAGCGCAGCATCTACGTCTCCAGTCATTCGAAATGCCTGGGCCAACAGCATTCGTGCATCGCCCTCGAGCGCACGATCGCCTTCCCATTCGTCATCAAGAAACTCGAGTACAGTTCTGGCGGCTCGGGCTGCTTCTTCACTGCTGAAAGCGTCGAGCGCCGCCTTGGCCATGCGTAAGCCATACTCAACTGTCTTGTCGGGTACGTCGCCCTGAGAGAAGTGGTGGACCAGTTGTGGGTATACCCGCTCGAGCCTTCCACCATGTCGCTTCTGGATCTCCTCGGCATACTTACGATGTAAAGATCTGCGTTTGCGACGCGAAATTGCGCCATACAGCACGTCGCGAACGACACCGCTCGAAAAAGTCAGCCGATCTCCGCGTGACTCGCGTTCTTCTTCGAGCAGTCCCTCTTCTACGAGCCGGTCTATCGCATCTTCAATGTCCTTTGTACCGGCCAACATTTCCAAATCGCGGAAGTCAAAGGCCTTACCCATGACGGAAGCAATTGATAGAACCTCGCGCAGTTCTTCCGGCAAGCGCTCGATTCGCTTTTCAACTGCCTGTTGAATTGTGGCGGGCATATCACCGGTTGAGAGATCAGTGGCCGCACCCAAGCTCCAGGCGCCTGTCTGGTCCTTTGCGATGCCGCCTGAATCGAGCAACGAGCGGACCAGTTCTTTGGTAAAGAATGGGTTGCCCTCAGTTCCCTCATAAAGCTTCTTTACCAGGCTGTCCGAAAGTTTAGGTCCGCCAATCAAAGTTTCGAGAAACAGTCGGTGTTCTGCCGGTGAGAACGGTTCAAGCACGATTGCCGAAAAACGGCGGTCGCCCCGGAAACTATCGAGCATACGAGGCAACGGATGCGAGCGGTCTACTTCGCTTGAACGATAGGTACCGACAATAAGTGTCGGTGTCGGTCCTAGTCGCCGAACGATGTACTGCAGTGCCTCGATAGAGATCTCCGCCGCATGTAAATCTTCGAGGAAGAGAATGAGCGGTTTACCTGCTGCCAGACGTGTGAGTGTGCGAGCAAGTAGCTCAAAAATTTGCGTTCGATTTTCGGGCCCTTGCGAGCCAATGTGCGTTAACTTTGAATCACCGGATGCCGCAGCGCGAATCTCACTGATTTCTGTGAGCATGGGAAACAGCGACACCAGATCAGGAGCAATGTCTGAAAGCTCTATCATGTTATCGGCAGAGCTGGAGGTATCTTTCTGGCGGAAGTATTCCTGAATGGCTTCGCAAAATCCCTGATAAGGGAAAGCGCCGTCTTGCTCGATTGAGCGGCCATGGAGCACAAGCAGTTTGCGGGCTTTCGCCAGATTCTCAATCTCGTCAAGGAGTCGTGTTTTGCCGGCGCCGGGCTCGCCGGAGACCACGACAAATTGGCATTCGCCGCTAATGGCTGTATTCAGCCGCTTTTGCAGCTCAGCTTGTTCTTTCTCGCGGCCGATAAACGGGGACAGCGCGGCGCGAGGCGTCATCAATATCTTCGTCAATACCACTGATTTGCTTAGATCGCTCTGGTGCAGTCGGGTCTGACAACGCCGTAGCGAATCAGCAACATCACCCGCTCGCTGTGGTCTCTTGTCGGCGTCTTTGCTAATGCAGGTGAGTATGACCGCCTCGAGGTCCTCATTGATGTCGGCCCCCAATGAGCGCGGCGGCTGTGGAATCTCATGAACTATGCGGTAGAGAATAGATTGGAGCTCGCCTGAGAAGGGAGGGTCCCCTGTAAGACACTCATAGAGTACGGTTCCCAGAGAATAAATATCCGAACGATGATCTATGCTGCCGGCCGCCACTTGTTCCGGACTCATATAGGAGAGCGTGCCGGCAATAGTTCCGGTCTTGGTGATACGACTTTCGGTAGCGCCGCGAGCGAGACCAAAGTCCATGATACGAACTCTGATCCGGGCGCCATCTTCACGGACCACCATGATGTTCTCGGGTTTGATATCACGGTGAATAACGCCGCGCGAGTGACTGTATTCCAGTGCTTCTGCAGCCTGAATCCCAATGTCGAGAACCTCGCCAAGAGTGAGCGCCGCTTCGCGCTGGAAAGATCGCAGCGTTGTTCCCTGGACAATGGGCATGACAAAGAACAGTGATCCTTCGTGTTTGCCAAAGTCGAAGATCGGCACAACTGCGGGGTGGTCCATCTGCGCCACCAACTGCGCCTCGCGCTGGAAGCGCTGTTCCGTTTCGGCGCTCAACAGTGTGGGAGGAATAAGTTTGATCGCAACCTCGCGATTCAATAAAGGATCATGCGCCCGATAAACGACGCCCATTCCGCCGCGACCCAATTCGGCTCGAATGTCGTACCGGTTAGAAAGCCTTTGACCGATCATAACCCTCCATGAAGAAACAGTTCCGAAATCTGCTAAGAACAAAGCGTGAGTGTTTTTGTGAACCCCGAGGAAAAGCAGCGCTCGACAAAGCGCGTAAGCCCCTTAGTACGAGCGAACCAGGCGGACATCGAAGTTGCCATGATAGGCCACGAAGTTACGGAATGTATAGTGGCCGGCGATCATGGCCGGCTCAACGTCTGAATGTAATTGTAGGGGCGGCACTCCGCGCCCCGCAGGGAGAGATTCCGGAAGTTTAGAGTTCAACCTTCAGGTTGCCGTTTCGCAACCACTTACGATCTTGAAGAAGACTGGAAGCATTTGACGAAGCCGTTCAAGCTGATTGCCGGCCGCTAAACCGCGGGCTGACTCGTCACTCATCCCTCATGACTGTCCCAACGTTGATCGTTCTCTGGTTTGTATCTTGTTGGATCTGATCGACTTAACTCCTATGCATGCAGGAATCGATTTCAATTCACTGCGGCTTTATAGCTGCATCCCGGCTCACTTGGAACTCAACAGGTCAGTACCGCGGCAGTGCGTGGGTATTGCCTACTCATCACTTAAGCCGCGTGTCATGAGGTCAGCACCACCGCGCGGTAGCGTCGGGTCCTCGGGCATATCACACATCGCAGTGGCATGAGGTCAGTACCGTAGCGCGGTAGCGTCGGGTCGTCGGGCATATCACTCATCGCAGTGGTTATGAGGTCAGTACCGTACAGTACAGCCTGTGTGAAAACGCAACGGAGTGTCATGAAGTCAGTACCGTCACGCGGTAGCGTCGGGTCCACCGTTCCAACCACAAATCTACGTGTCAATAGGTTCTACCGATAGCGTTATAAA
>JBGTHZ010000116.1:0-94223 GCA_041745915.1 Pyrinomonadaceae bacterium
CGCTGGCCTTCGAATGCACCGCCTCGAATAAAACCTGCAAAATTCAGGCAATGCAGCACGACAATCGCCCACTCTTTGGAGTCCAGTTTCATCCCGAGCTTTTTAGCACAGAGTTTCCGATCGGCCAGCGCGTGATTGAGAATTTCCTGGCTCTCACCTAAACAATAAAACCTGGGGCTGACCTATCGGCCATTCCAGGAACCCTTAAAGAATCGTTCCAGAACAGCCCGTTGTAGAACTTTGTGGCTCCAATATCCGGGCCCCAGGCAGCCAGGCGATCACTTTTCTTTCTCGGTTAACTCCAACTATTTTTCGACTTACGTCAGTACCCTCGCCCTTGGCGGCCTTCCAGGGAACCCTCCGCTGGACGCTCCAATCCTGGTATGTTAGCCTCATTCTGCCTCTATTAGCCTCACTGGTTTCTTTCAGCGCCTGCATCAAGGATGCAAGCCCCCAACTCCGGCTGACGTCTTTTGAGACTCCTAGAGCCGGAGGTCGAGTATTAGGAAAGAACGGACTCGCGCGGCGCGCTGAAAGGTAGGCAATCAACTTCGGTAGGAGACCCGACTAATTATGAAATCCCCCTATGGCGGGAGCGCTCTTGCAGCCGCTGCGCTTCTTTCAGCTTTTCTTATCCTTGCGGCCCGACCCTCGGTGGCAGAAACCGCGGTTTCTCAATTTCAACAAACAACTCATCAAACGTCTAACAGCCAAACACAGGATGCTGTCAAATCTTCGCCGAATAATCCCTTGAATAAGACTCTGCCTGAAACGCCCGGAGGCAAGATAGTCCAACCATCTGAAGCGGCAACAATTCCAGTCTCGCTGCCAGTGTCCTATGTTGCGACTGCCTACAGCCTCAGGGGCCGGACCGCCAGCGGTAAGTTCGTCAGCCAGGGAATTATTGCTGCCGACCCGAGGTTCTTGCCGTTAGGGTCACGAGTTCATGTGCAAGCAGGTGCCTGGAGCGGCGAGTATCTGGTAGCAGACACCGGAGGCGCTATCAAAGGTCGTAAAATTGACATATGGACGCCAAGCACCCGCGAGGCAATGAGATTTGGGCGCCGGACAGTCAAACTTACTGTTCTGAGCTATGGCGGGAAACGCGCCGCATCGAGGAAACGAGTTAAAATCTGATTCCACCTGACAACAGGTAATTCGGGCAAGGGTCAATCCCCTTGCCCTTTCTTTTTTGCCTCATTCAAGCCCGTCACGTCCTTTCATTCCCTGCCCAAGGCCATATGTTAAGATGCCGGACACAGTTCAAATCAATCTCAGCGAGGTGTTTAGCCTAAATGCAGGTGTCGCAGGTACCGGCGTCCGCGGACAATCCTCAGCAGATTCCCGTTCCGGAGCCGTTAGTTCAGGTAACTCGTGGTGCGATTACTGAATCCCGTCATCGAGGTCACGTCGTGGCAGTCGAACCAGACGGCAAGATAGTTGCCCTACTCGGCGCGCCTGAAACGGTCACGTTCCTGCGCTCGTCCGCTAAGCCGCATCAGGCAATACCACTCATTGCCTCGGGCGCCGCGGATCGATTTGGCTTCAGCCAACAAGAAATTGCGCTGGCCTGCGGCTCGCACAGCGGGGAACCAATTCACACGGAAGCTGCTGCCTCTATGCTGAGGAAGATTGGACTGGGACCCGAAAACCTTAAGTGTGGCACACATGAGCCTTTCAGCCCGGAAGTCGCTCGCGGCTTGCGCGAGAAAGGCGAGAAGCCGCAGGTTCTGCAAAACAACTGCTCTGGTAAACATGCCGCCATGCTCGCTACTGCATTGCACCTCGGAGCACCCACCAATAGTTACAACCAACCGGGCAATCCAGTGCAATTGGCCATAGGACACACAATCTCGCAGTTTTCCGGAATCGCCATTGAAAACATTGCGGTAGCTATCGATGGTTGCGGCGTTCCAGTGTTTGGAGTGACAGTTAAGGCAATGGCGTTGATGTATGCTCGACTGGTGGCGCCGCCGGCCCAGTTTGAGAAAAGCACACGAGAGGCCTGTAACAGGATTGTTGCGGCAATGACCAAATACCCGGAATTAATTGGTGGAACGACCGATCGTCTGGACACAGAAATGATGCGCGCCACCGAAGGGACCCTGGTATCAAAAGTCGGCGCCGAGGGCGTTTACACTGCCGGTGTGAGGCCCTGTAAGCAATGGCCTAACGGATTAGGACTGGCGCTGAAAATCGAGGATGGTGATGACCACCGAGCGCGGCCGACTGTTGTGATTGAGTCGCTCAATCAACTGGATGTGCTCAATGATGAAGCGCTTGAGGCGGTTTCGCGCTACGCGTTTTTTCCTGTTCGGAATCGCACCGGAGAAGTAGTTGGCGAAGTACGCGCGTCGTTTAGATTGAATCGTAACTTGTAGGGAGTGTGGTGTCAGCCCCAAGCCTGAACGGAAAAGAAGAACCGCCGTCCCACCCGCCACTTCTGCGCGATGTTCGAGGTCGCATTGACGTCGATTCTGTTCCCGACGTAATCCAATGGTTTCTCGATCACGACAGCCGGGTGGAGATAATTAAGCATCCTCGAGTTGAGGAAGTGTTTCAGTGGAAGCAGGAACAAAGCCGACACGCCGGCGAAGAGATCTTTATTTTTAATAGAGCTGAAGATCGTCTGGCAATTGGAATCATTCGGGCTCTTGCTGAGAACTCAACCGAACGCGAGCTTCATTCGTGGATTGGCCAGCTCCTAAACGCGCTTGACGCCGCTTCCCGGGCGAATGAAGCGGTGTCCGAGGCTTACAGCCTGGATCTCGCCGGAACTAAATCTATTGTTAGCGAAGCAGCAAAGATTCCCTCGCAGCGAGGACGAAACGACTTCCTGGTCAACTGCTGGGTGGAAACTTTGTGCACCGCCGAAGCGCGCGTACTCGGCTGGCTCTATAAAGAGTTTTATGGCCATCCGTATGTACCCTAATACGCGTTGAGCGCTTGCGAGTTTCGCATTACTAAAAGGGAGGGTGATTGAACGTCAAGGCTTACCTCGAACGCATCAATTACTATGGCTCGTTGGCTCCCACTGCCGAGACCTTGCGCGACCTGCAACTCGCGCACCTGTTGGCAGTGCCTTTTGAGAACCTAAGTATTCACGCCAAGCAGCCGATTGTTCTTGAGGATGGAGCCTTATTTACCAAAATCGTTGAGGGCCGGCGCGGCGGTTTCTGCTATGAAGCCAATGGGCTCTTTGCTGCGTTGTTGCGTGCTCTGGGGTTCGACGTTGTCATGCTCTCGGCCGGGGTCGCGACCGCGGAAGGCGGCTTCGGCCCGGACTTCGACCACATGACGCTAGTGGTTAGGTCAGACCAGCGCTGGCTTGTGGACGTGGGCTTCGGTGATTCATTCCGTGAGCCGCTGCTGCTTGATGAACGGGGTGAACAGGTGCAGGGCCGACGCGCTTATCGCATCCTCCCCGACTGTACCCACTTGATCCTGATGCAACGCGATAACGGTGATGAATGGAAGGCTCAGTATCGCTTTACCCTACAGCCCCACGTGTACGCTGACTATGCCGAGATGTGCCACTTCCACCAGACTTCTCCGCAATCTCATTTCACACAGCGCCGCATCTGCTCGCGAGCAACTGAGGGAGGGCGAATAACACTCAGCGAGATGCGGTTCATTATGACTAATAGAAACGGCGAACCGCAGGAGCGAGTGCTAACGGGCGAAGAGGAGTATGCGGCGATGCTGAGCGAGCATTTCGATATCTCTAATCCAACTGCCAGTCTTCCCGTCCACAATGAATGACCAACTACGCGCGCTCTTCCCAATTACAGAGCGCGCAATTTATTTAAACCATGCGGCGGTTTCACCTCCCCCGATCCCCACGATCGCGGCGGTACAGTCCCAACTGCGAGACGTAGTTGAAAATGGTTCCTTAAATTTCCGAAGCTGGATAGCGGTTAAGGAGCAGGCGCGGATGTTGGCTGCCGAATTGATTGGAGCACGAACCGAGCAGATCGCTTTTATGCGCAATACATCTGACGGGCTGTCCACTGTTGCAAATGGCCTTCATTGGCGCAATGGCGATAACCTGGTGACGTTTCGGAAGGAGTTCCCGTCGAATATCTATCCGTGGCTCCGGCTGCGACATGCATTTGGGGTGGAAGTTCGCATGTGCGAGGAGCGGGATGGTCGAATAGATCTCGATGAATTGATCGGCCTCATCGATTCGAAGACACGCGTAGTCGCGATTAGCCAAGTCCAGTACGCATCCGGATTTCGAGCGGATCTGGAACGAATCGGAAGAGCAGCGCGGGCTCATGACGCACTCCTTGTTGTGGACGTGATCCAGGCCATGGGAGTGATCCCGACAAGTGTGGAGGCCGAACTGATTGACGTCGCGGCGGCAGCCGGACATAAATGGCTACTGACGCCCGAAGGCGTTGGTCTCCTTTATCTGTCTGACCGTGCGCGCGAACGGCTCGAGCCCACGCTGGTAGGCTGGGTCAGCGTTCCTGATCCGGAGGACTACGGTAATTTCGAACAGGGATGGAATCGCGGCGCTTTAGCCTGGGAGACCGGAACCAGCCCTTCGGCACTAATTCACGGACTGGAAGCAAGCTTGCGGCTTCTGGTTGATACCGGAGCAGGAAGAATTGCCAACCATCTCGAACAGCTCACAGACTATCTCTGTGAACGTCTGCAAGGTCGGAACTATCAAATCGTCAGCTCCCGACACGCTTCTGAAAAGTCGCAAATCGTCTGTATTCGGCATCCGGCCGGGCTTAGCTCAATTTCCCTTTACAGTCACTTAAAAACCAGAGACATCATTACAGCCCCTCGTGGTGATCGACTCCGAATCGCGCCCCACCTCTACAACACCTTTGAGGATATGGACGAACTGGTCAATTCTCTTCCTTAAACGCTGAAACGCTTTTAGCGAGTGGTTATCGTCCGATTGTCCTGATCGCATTGTACGGAAGATGTACGTCCCGAATGATTTGTCTGTAATCTAGTGAGCTCGCCGCCTGGTTTTCCTCAAGAATCGCGCAAAGGGATTTTTCGACTGCGGAGTAAGTACGATGGCACGCTCATTGCCAAAAGACCAAACAGAACAAAAGGGTAGATAAGGGTAAATCGGGTCATGCCCGGCGATTGTGGTGAGTGGAAGCTTTGGGGGAGGCATCCTCTCGCGTGTTAGAGGCAGGCGGTGGCTCTTTCGGGGGAACGGAGTTAGCGCATGCGGACAGTCTAAGGGCAGTAAATTGCGGGGTTGCTGATCGACGTCCTGACGAGGCTTGGGGGAGCCTCCCAGGTAGATCAGCAGCCCGCATTTTTTTGTCCCAAGCACGTAAGAAAAGCGCGACGACCACTAGCGGGTCAAATCACGTCTTTATGAATGACGTTGTAATTCAACTAAATTCTGTTTCCAGGCCCCACCAACTTAGCCGGATCTGTCTGAGGCTTTAACCTATCAATATTCAGACGGAGCATCCCGCCCGCGTCAGAAAAGGCTTCCGCTTGTCGCTGCTGAGCCCGCCGTCGGTTGAAAAGCAGTGCTCCTAGGAAACCGCCCGCAGTCAAACACAAAAGCATTGATAGTCCCGAGGCTTTTAGAACCGCGACCAGAAGCCCGGCGGTGGACTGGTAATACTCTCTTTGTGCCTTCTCCAGCATGTAGGGATTGTCGCCAAGCCACTGAACGACCTGCTCATACTCAACCTGGTCGATGAGCTCTTTTGCTGTTTGCTCATCGGGGGCGTTAAAAACAAACACCGAATAATTCCCAACGCGTCGGTAGGCTGAAGGCACTAGCTGACCCTGCGTCCGCAGCTCCTCAATCTTCGTGAGAATGCTTCGATCGTTATCTCCCGCCAGCTGCGGAGTGTTGTATTCAACAAGAATGAATCGGGTACCGCCGTAATTGGCGGCAACGGCATCCGCGTCCCCCTCTGAGCTTACCTGATCGAGTAGTGGTTGATCTGGAAGAACTGCTCTTAACGAGCGAAATCCCGCCAAATAGACCACGCGTGCTTGGGCTTCCTCCCATCGCGGAAGGTGCTTGACGAGAACAGGTAGATCAGCCTCGCCTTTATCGATTCGGTCGGCAATTAGACGCGCTAGCGTGATTATGTTGTTCGGGTCCTGAGCGGTTGCAGCCCTCGCGCTGACTCTCACGAATTTAGTGCCCTTGAAGAAGGCGATGCCGCTGGGCAGGATTATGGAGGCTGTTCCCACCTCTCTGGTGATTTGACCGACTTCGGTCCTCGCCGGATCGCGGGCACTCCTGGCAGCAATGGTCAACACCGAGTAAGCGTCCGAGTCCCGGGGAAAACTCCCAACTTCTACCAGGAGCTGAGAATTCTCGCTGGAAACGTAGTAGGCCTCCGCCGCGGAATAATGGCGATCCGCTTCCAGCCTTTGTCCCGCAGCCTGGGGACCGAGGAGCCCCTCGCGGGCGAATGTGTCGCTGGGACGCACGCCACCGACTAGATGGAAGCCGCCGATCTCCTTCGGTAATAACCGGACATCATCATCAGCTGACGGTTTGCCTAGCACGGCAAGGTTGAGCGCGAAAATTAGCGTAATAGCCAGGGATGATGAGGAGTAAATTGAATTGCGCAATGCGATAACTCCGCTTTTGATTCCACAAACAGTTTTTCTTAGAACCCAGACCTTCGTTTGATGTTCCCGGGAAACAATTCAGTTGTGTGTTGCCAGCCGGGCAAGAGTAGTTTAATGCCAGCGGCGTAACTCGCGCAAAAGCAGGTCTGCGTAATGCCTTGGCTTACTGATGTTGTGCAACACAGTGCGATCGCCTGCCTCACCAGCATTGTCGACAATCAAATCGCCAAAGCCGAGAATTCGCTGGGGAATACTCGCGGAAACGGTAACGTCCTGGACCTTATTTAGGGGAATGTTTCGCGTGGTCCGGGCAATCAGGCCGGTGTCGATTTCGATTTTGGAATCCGTGAGCGTGTAGCGAACCATATTTCGTTTGATATGGAAGTACGCTGGAATCATTAAAAGGGCCAGCGCAATTGGGATCGAGATGTAAGCGGGTACATTTATGAGAGCGAGCAGAAAAACCAGTATAACGGCGCCGACTACTGCGAGTGCGTAACCCAGCTTAATGAAGATCATTGTCGGCCTGATTGTGAAAATTGTGTGCTCAAGCTCGTCCATTTCGGCTGTCTGAGGTAGCGGAAGGCCACTGTAGGTGCGTACCAGGCGAGTTGCCTCAGGATCAACGGCCGGCGTACCACATCCCGAGCAAAACCGCACGCCCGGTGCGACGTAAGACCCGCAGTTAGAACAATGCATCTGCTTTTTACCTCACCTTAGATGGCTACCAGCCCGGTTGTCTCAATCATACCGAAAAGAACGCGGCCGCCGAAATACAAAACGAGGCGAAACCCGACAAAGGTTCCGCCTCGTTTCTTCTCTCTGCCAGAGTTGTTTACTGGCTCACTAATTGACGACGGCCATTGGGGGTCTGGACGGCAAAGACACTCTGCTCATACATGGTGAGTGGCACTGAAGATTTCTGCCGAGTTGCGGAAAGTTGCTCGTTAGTCATGAGGTTTGCGTTGCGCGAAGTGATAGGATCGCGAATCAGACCATAGCGCCTGCTAATCCTTCTTACATACTCCTGAGTTTCTCTGTATGGAGGCACCCGGTAACCGTATTTCATGACGGCGCCTTCACCGGCGTTATAACCGGCGAGCGCCAGGTTGACATCTTTGAAAAGATCCAACAGAAAGCGCATGTATCGTGCCCCGCCTTCAATGTTCTGGCGGGGATCGAAGATGTTCGTGACACCAAACCTTCGCGCTGTCGGAGGCATTAGCTGCATTAGGCCGCGGGCACCCTTTGGTGAGATAGCTCCCTGCTTAAAAGTTGACTCCTGATGCATGATTGAATAGAGCAAAACCGGGTCGACCGAATTGCGTTTACCTGACTCGAGAATAAAGTTGTCGACGGCAGAGTTGCCGGTAGTAAAGCCTTCCAGAGAGGTACCAACATTCATGTTGGTTAGGCGGGTGAGAGGAGCGTTGGAACCCTTATAGATAAGATTGTTCGAGGTGGTGAGTTTACGTGAGCGGCCGCTTTTTCTGGATGCGACTGGGGGACTCGGCCGGGGCTCGACGCGGACTCCGTTGGCAAAATCGAAGTTGTCGACACGATAGCAGGCTTCATTCTGCCCGGTTTTGACGGTTTGAGCAGAGATCATTATTGGGCAGACAATTAGTAGTGCGGTAGCGAGGGTAAATGTTCTCATTTGATTGAATCCCTAATTTACTTAGTGATTTCGACTTGCGTCGTTGAGGATCGGGACAGGTTCTTGCCGGCTCGCCCAGCATTGCCCCGAGGTCAATTCGGGACTCAGAAATACTAACACATATGTTGAACAAGTGCCAACGATGTTGCAAAAGCGTGGGTAGTGCAGGTTTTGCTGGTGTTTTTCGGGGGGAGTCCTTGGTTCTGGGGTTGTTGGGTGCGCGGACTGTGTTCATCGAGAAGATACCGACCCAGGGCCACCGCCCGGCATCCCGACGAACCTTAGGGGAATGTAACTTTGCGGATGAGGCGCCTTCAACCGAACCCTATTGACAGCGGTAGTATGATAGCGACGCTTTACGAAAGACCTCACTTCTTTTAACCCGCGCGCATCTGCGCGCCTCACACAAAGAGGACAAAAATGAAAACCCTAATCACACTCACACTCTTGCTGTCTCTGCTTTCTGTCTATTCGATCGCAGCCTCAGCTCAAGGTTCCTCGACCACTTCAAAAGTGGGCGCCAAGTCCGGAACAAGCCGGAAACGCGGGCCCGTTTTCCGCGCTAACAAGGACCAGGTAAACCAGGCCCAGGTAATTCTGAAAGCGAAAGGTTTGTACAGTGGCGGTACCACAGGCAAACTAGATGAGGCAACTCGATCCGGTCTTAAGGAGTATCAGAGAGCGGAAGGTCTCAAGGTGACAGGCACTCTGAACAAGGTGACGCTGGAGAAGATGTCCATCGAATTGACTGACAAGCAAAAGGCGATGTAATTCGATTCCGGCGCCTGGCAAGTTTTGACCGGGCAAACAAAAGCGCGAGTGCGTGTTTCAAACACACACTCGCGCTTCTTGTTGGATCGCCTTCAGGTTCTCTAGCCGAGCAACCGTTCCACAATTGTGTAGCTGGCCTCAAGTGCTTCCGCGAGTTTCTCGGGTTGATTCCCACCACCCTCCGCCATGTCAGGCTTTCCACCTCCGCGTCCGCCCACGATGGGCGCAAGTTCTTTGATTACCTGACCGGCGGGTACGCGCTTTGAGATGTCCGGGGACGTTCGCACGATCAAGGAGGCCTTGCCGTCCCCGGTACGGCCGACCACAACCACACCTGATTTTATGCGCGCGAGCAGCGTGTCAGAAAGCTGGCGCATTCCCGCTGCATCGAGACCGCTGGCTTCACGAGCAATTACGCGCACACCTGCAACGTCACGCGACTCGTCACCATTTGAAGAGGAACCCGCAGCGCCAGTAGCAATCTTCATGCGCAAGTCATCAGCTTCACGTCTGGCCTTTTTCAGCTCTTCCTGCAACCGTTCAACCTGAATCGGAAGGTCGACTCGCGCAGTGCGCAAGCCGCTTGTCACTTTTTCGATAATCGCCTCGGCCTCGCGAAATCGTTCGAACGCGTCGACGCCAGTAATCGCCCGAATACGACGAACTCCGGAAGCAATAGATTCGTCGCTCGTTATCTTGAATAATCCAATGTCGCCCGTGGCTCGCACGTGCGTGCCACCGCACAACTCTTTGGAGAAAGTGTCTTCCGCTCCCTTGATTGAAAGGACGCGTACTTTCTCGCCGTACTTCTCTCCGAACAGGGCCATCGCACCGGAACGCATCGCTTCTTCAACCGCCATCTCATTCGTTTCAACAGGCTCATTGCGCAGAATGTGATAGTTGACGAGATTCTCGATCTCTTCAATCTCGGTCCTCGTTAACGGCTGATAGTGGGAAAAGTCGAAACGTAGATAATTCGGAGCTACAACCGAACCCGCTTGCTTGACGTGCGTTCCCAAAACTTCGCGCAACGCGGCGTGCATCAGATGCGTCGCCGTGTGATTGCGTCGCGTAGCATCGCGTTTTTCGACATCCACTTCAGCTCTAAAGAACTGTCTGGGTCTGTCATCTGGAAGAGGAGGCGCACCAAACGATATGTGGGGTGGCGGATAAGCTTTGATGGTTCCTCGATCAACGGTTACGCGGTGCAGCACCAAGCCGCTGACCGGTGACACAGTGCCCGTAACAACAGCATGGATGCTGCCGTCATCACTAGTGATTTGCCCGGTGTCTCCAACTTGTCCTCCAGCTTCAGCGTAAAAAGGGGTCACATCAAGCACGATCTCTCCAAGCTCACCGGCGTCCAATTCACTGACTTGTGAATCCCCTTTAATGATCGCCATAACTCTAACAGGGTAGCTTGTTGTCTCGTCATATCCCGTAAACTTGCTGCGATACAGCGGATTGTTTAAGAGATGACTGTGTTCAGGATTCGTTTTCGCTCCTCTACTCCCGATTTCGTGTTTCCCTGCCTGCTGAAGCGACTGCAGAGCCTCATCGAATGACTGATTAAAGTGATCTTCATCAACGTTAAAGCCGCGTTCTTCAAGGCCTACGCGAATCAGATCGCGCGGAGTGCCGAAAGTATCGTAAAGGCGTGCGAGCTCGATGTAGGCTGGCGTCTGGTTCTTCGGAGTCTGGGCGAAAAGCTCGTCGAGCTTTTGTAAGCCGACCGTCATTGTCGTTCCAAAACGCTCCTCTTCCAGTCTCACCATCTTCTCAATGAACGCTCGCTGCACCTCCAGTTCCGGGTAGGGTTCATGCATCTCATCCACAACGAAGTTCGTCACCTTATGAAAGAACGAGTTCTGAAAGCCTAGCGTATGACGGCCCTGGTAAATCGCGCGCCGCATGATTTTGCGCAGGACATAGTTGCGGCCTTCATTGCCGGGCAGGATTCCGTCGGCAATCAAGAAAGCCGTGGAGCGCGCGTGATCCGCGATCACGCGCATGGCAAAACCCTCCTGGGTTTCAGCTTCGTACTTGCGCCCAGCAAGGTTCGCGGTGAACTCAACAAAGGGCTTGAGCAGATCCGTTTCGTAGTTCGTCTTAACGCCCTGCAGGACTACCGCGAGACGCTCAAGGCCCATCCCTGTATCAACGGACGGAGCGGGAAGAGGTGTCAGAGAGTATTTTCCAGGTTCGAGCTCGCTGCGGTTAAACTGCATGAAGACCAGATTCCAGATCTCGGTGATCGTGTCGCTTGGGCCGTTGACGTTTGCGGCGCAATTCTCAGCGTCTGAGGGCTCGCCGCCCATGTAATAATGAATCTCGCTGCAAGGCCCGCACGGGCCAGTATCGCCCATCTGCCAGAAGTTATCCTTGCGGTCGAAACGCAAGATTCTTTCGCGAGGAGCTCCAACCTGTTCCCAAAACTTCTCCGCGTCTTCATCGGCAGATACTTCATCATCGCCACCGAAAACAGAGAACCACATCCGCGCCGGATCCAGCTTGTATTCATTTACCAGCAAGTCCCATGCAAACTTGATTGCGTCCTCTTTGAAGTAATCGCCAAACGAAAAATTACCGAGCATCTCGAAAAATGTTTGGTGCCGCGCCGTCTTCCCTACCTCATCCAGATCATTATGCTTGCCGCCTGCGCGCACACATTTTTGCGAGGAGCAAGCACGTACGTACTCACGTTTCTCCAGCCCGAGAAACACGTCCTTGAACTGATTCATGCCGGCGTTGGTGAACAGTAAGGTCGGATCGTTGGCAGGCAACAAGGGCGACGAGCCTACGCGTGTGTGCCCGTTGCGCTCAAAATAGCTTAGAAAAGTTTCGCGAAGTTCGTTTCCAGTCATAACTAACAGTCCGACGTCAGAGGTCAGTTGTCCTTCGTCGGGGTCGCGGTTCAGACTTGGCTGACCAATGACGACTACTGACAAGTGACTAAAGTTGAGTTTAGCACGCGTTTGTTGACCGCACGAAATAGGCCCACTCCGCTGATCTAGAGATTGCTGGACCGACGTTCATTTTCGATCAAGCGTTAGAATCGTTGACAGGCTATGCATACAGGCGTTAGGTTCATCAACAACTCACGGCTCTTCACGTCGACCTCAGCGCAAGCTCGCCGCGAAAGGCCTTCATCACAAACTTCTCAAAGGAGTACTTGAATGAAAATAAAAAGCATTTTCCTCACGATATCTTCAACTGGTTTGTTTGTTTTGGCAGGATCCTGTTCAGCGAGCATAATCGCACAAACCAATGACTCACCAGGCCGCTCCACTATTAGCGTGAGAGCGATCTACCAGGATACAGAACGACCGATGAGGCGAGCTGCAGTTCAGATCTCCTCCGAGGATCTACCGAGAGTGACGCGCCAGGGAGTCACAGACGGTCGTGGCGCATTCAGTTTTAAGAATGTGACGGCCGGTCAGTATCGGGTCTCCGTCGGTTTTCCAGGAGTCACTAATGGGTTCGCTGGTTATGATCATAGTACCGCTGTCTTAGTGGACGTTGACGGCACGTCCAGTGTTGAGGTTAAGATCCGCGCTGAGCGCGCCGGTGCCATTACTGGAAAAATTACTTACCCTGATGGCGAGCCCGCCATTGGTGCGCAAATCAACGTTTTTAGAAAAAGCGGTAAACGATGGGAGCGCGCCGCTATTGTATCTGCCGGAGCACAAACCGACGATCGCGGCATCTACCGCATCTATCCGCTGCCGCCAGGCGAATACACTATTGGTGTTATCGAGCAAAGTCTGGTGATCGAGGAACGCGACGGCGGAACCATGCAGACGACGGGCAATAAATCACTCAACCCTTACTATTACGGCGGCTCTTCAAACTACTCCACAGCTGCGCTGATTCAGGTCGATGCCGGTCGCGAGGTTAATAATATCAACGTCACCCTGGCTGAGCGAGCTACCTACAAAGTAATGGGCACGATTCTCTCCCGCGGGGTGCCGATGGCTGGAGCATATCTGCGTTTACAACCTTACGATGATGGATTGTCAGGCCCAACCTTGATGATCCCTTATGGGCTGCCAGCTCAGGCAAACAAAGACGGACAATGGTCGTTCAGCGATGTGCCGGATGGGAGCTACAGTGTTGAATTGGATCAGCGGGGACCGAGGTTAGCGCCCGACGACGAGAGCAAAAAGAAACCGGGATTGGTGGGCCAACGGCAGCTGGTAACCGTAACAGGTGCGGACGTTTCAGGTGTTCTTATCGCTCTTACCGAAGGGGGACGAGTTTCCGGCAGCATAGTCGTCGAGGGTGATAAGCCACTGCCAAGAGGGGGCCGGGTTTCTTTGCAAGCTGTTACCCGGCGCATGTCACAGGATTACGGCGGCGTTTCGCAGGATCTTTGGGCCAAGGGACAGTTCTTGATTGACGGCGTTTCCGGTGGTGAGCACTTCTTGATAGTTGCGACCCGGGACAAGACCTACTTCGTGAAGTCTATAACCTGGACTGATCGGGACCTATTGCGGCAACCGCTAAAAGTGAGCGAAGGGAGCGAGGTAAAGAATGTGCAAATCGTCCTGTCGCGCGACGTGGGCACCATTACTGCACACCTCGTGTCAGCGGAAGATAAGAAACGCTTGGGTGGTCAGTGGTTTATTCTTGTTCCGAGCGACGAATTGAAATGGGCCAGAACCGATTCCTTTATTTTTGGATACACTGACAAGCAAGGCGCATTTACAGCAACCGGCGCGCCGGGAGAATATATCCTGGTCATGCAAAGACGCAACGTGCAGCCAGACACAACGATTGATTACATCAGGGAGCGCGCGGCAGGACCGCGCGTCACTCTAAAACCCGGCGAACAACCCGGCATTGAAATAGCAGTACCGGCAAAGTGAGTTCGTCTCGTGAACAAACAACAAAAAGACAGCAAAGGTCAGTTGTTAGTAAAGCTCTTGACTTCCGTTTAGTACCAGTCGTATAAGCGTCCCTATTCAAAGGCTGCTCTGCCGACGTCGAAAGATGTCCTCGCAATCAGCCTAAGACTTTCACGGACGGTTGAGACCTCATGAATCCTCAACCAAAGAATTCAAACCTGCACTAAGCGCTCACTCTCTGCGATTGTTCGCGGGTCGGGTAGCGTTCGCCTTTCAGAGACCTCTTGATGGACAGAAGAATTCAAATCGTCAGTTCCGCTCTCGAAACAGACTTTCGCCGAGCCTGGAATATTGTTCAATTGGGTCAGATGGTAAATCTTTCGGGCTCGCGACTGCGTCACTTGTTCAAGGCCGAAATGGACCAGACGCCTGCTCAATACCTCAAAGCCATCAGAATGAGGGAAGCAGCGACGCTGCTGCGAACTACTTTTTTGAGTGTTAAGGAGATCATGAATAAAGTGGGTATTTCGAATGAAAGTCATTTTGTCCATGAGTTTAAGAAGGCCCACGGCTTAGCACCTTCAAAGTATCGAGGTGCGCCAATAAATACCATTCCAATTGACTCGTAGGTGGAATTACAGACCTGAAGGGGTCTGACCACTCAGGCCAAATAATAGCCGACTCGGACAAGAATTTAGGGTTGACTGTCTTTCAGTTCTGACGACAATAGAACAACTGATGAGGCCTTTCATGCAACCAGTTTGCAATTCTTAACCGCCCGCTGGAAAGCAAGGGTCCTCACCGCCAAATCCTTACGTCTGATGGAGGAAAAACATGAAGACTTACATGTTCAAAGCGCTGTTATTTGGTATTGGCCTGTTTGGGTTAGGGATAACCGCGGCTTATCACTATCCTGCGCAGCAGGCGCCCGAGATCGTGAACAAGACAACATCGATACAGGTGATCTCTGTAATTCCAGAAGGGGTTGGCTATGAGTTGCGACTGAAAAACATCGCCACCAGGAATATCAACGGATATTCGATTGGATCGGATCGGGCTTACCGCACATCAGATTTGACCGTCGGCGAGACCGTGATTTCACCCGGGGAGGAGTTCACCGTCCAGCTCTCCCCAATCAGGGATCCCCGTGGCCCTCAGGCTGCTTCGCCCTCGACGAGAGCAGAGCCCCACACCATCCGTTATGTGGTTTTTGATGATGACTCAATTGATGGTGATGAGATTGCCGCACAGGAATTGAGGGATATTCGCAGCGGAAGACGAGAACAATTGCAGCGCATTGGGGTTTTGTTGAATACAGTGTCAGCTTCGCCTGATATCACTCAATTGGAATCGCAGTTGCAAGCACTTCCAACGGAGAGTTTGAAGACCGATCGTTCGTTTAATGTTGCTCAAGGAAGGCTGGCTGCCAAGCAAGACGCTTTGCTGGAGCTTTCAAAGTTAGACAAAAGTAATCTGCAGGCGGAGTTACTTAAACTCAAGAAGCAGAACGCCAGATTTTTAATGCGATTGACAACGCGATAACCCTGGATTGAGTTGCTTCGTCACGCAATCCTCACCACCCGTTAGGAAAGGAGACTTCTCATGAAAAAAGCACTGAGCTTTTTGTTTGGATTAGTGTGTCTTCTGTTTCCAATTCAAACGACTGCAGACTGCCGCTTAGACTTTTCCAAGGCAAGTCCTGATGTGATCGACGCACGTGGTTGTTTCTTCCCTTTGAACCTATTCCCTCAAACGATCACCAAGACGGAACGTTGGGATGGCTATTTCATTCCTGATTGTGAGCTTTGTCAGTATCAGTTGGCTTTTACTAATTGGCCTATGACTGGTACCGGACAGTGCTGGGGACAAACGACTTGCTGGCCAGACTTCTTTGGAGCTAAACACTTATCTCCGCCGGGCACAGATACTTCAATCTTTACTCAGCGCATTAAGAGTTATAAGGCGGCAAACGCCAACAACGGAGGTTGTCTTACGATACGGGACGACTTTGACACGCTGGTGCAAAACTGTCCTCTTGCTCCTTGTGGGCCAGGTCCGCTAGAGAAAGAATCATTGGGAGACTCTGTGCCATTGCTTTCCGACCAGAGTTGTTGTAGCGACTGGGATCGATTGGAGTGTTTCAATGGCGGGGGCGAGTGGTATGAAGCTCAATGCACTTGTTATTCGCCAATTGTAATCGATGTCGCCGGTAATGGGTTTAATTTGACCAATCCCGCTAACGGTGTTCCCTTTGACATTGCGAGCACTGGAGTTGCACAGCAGATTTCGTGGACCTCCGCAGATTCTGACGATGCCTGGCTGGCGCTTGATCGCAACGGCAATGGCAGAATTGACGATGGCAGAGAGTTATTCGGCAGCTCCAGTCCGCAGCCGAACCTTTCCGAAGGTGAGTCCAAGAACGGATTCCGCGCTTTGGCTCTGTTCGATAGAGCCGAGTATGGAGGAAACAGTGATGGACAAATTGACTTCAGAGATTCGGTTTTCTTCAATCTAGTGTTGTGGCAGGACCGAAATCACAACGGTATTTCCGAGGCAGCAGAGTTGCAAAGCCTGGCTAACTCGGAAATTCGCATGATCGAACTTCGATACCGGGAGTCGAAGCGGCAAGACGAACACGGAAACTGGTTCCGGTATCGAGCAAAAGTGAAGGATGCGCGGGGGGCGCAAGTCGGACGTTGGGCGTGGGATGTGTTCTTACATACCACGAACTACAATAACTAACCTCGCTTCTACTAGAACACCCGCACGCCCTCATCGGCTTGCGGGTGTTCGTCTGCTTCGGATCAGGCCCCGCTCGCCTAACTGGTATCGTCTACTTCAACTTGGGCCACAGCGCGGACCTTGTCGGCGACCAGGTCATAGGGAAACCCCTGCCTCATCAGATGATCGAACAGACTCTTGGCCTGGTGCCCGTTGCTGGGACGGCCGCGGACCCGAATGCGTTTCTCGATGGCCCGGTCGATCTGTTCTTCTTCGGAAACTTCCGCAAAAACCAGATCCAGGGCCCCATCAATAACGGCTTTATCAACCTTCTTCTTAGCGAGGTCGCGCTTCAACCGTTGCCGGCCCAACGGTCTCTGCCGCAGCTTCAAAGAAGCATAGCCGAAAGCAAACCGTTCATCGTCCAGGTACCCGTATTCGCGTAATCTGGCCATTACCTCATCTACCACTCTCTTGGTCGCCCCGCTCGTCTGCAAGAGCAGTTCGCTTAACTCCACCACGGACCGCGACCTGGCTGCCAGCAGCTTTATTGCGCGCTGGAAAACGCGATGGCGGCGTTCCTCTGGTGTCAGGGGTGCGCTGGGCGGCCCTTCAACGCTCTCAGTCTGCGTGCGTTTACGTCTTATTCTTCGCATTTAAGAATTCCAGTTTTTCATGAGAGCAACCCGATAAGCAAACGCCTGGGCGAACGAAAGTAGACGCTCTCTGCGCGCACCCCACGGCGATTTACGTTTGTTGCAGCTGTATTCTGAGTTGGCGGTTTGCGTGGGTGTGCGCGGGGAATCGCAAATCAAAACTTTACAATCTAAAATGTCTTCGACGTGGAAGGTATCCTGACTATCGATAAACCAGCGGGTTTGACCTCGCATGACGTGGTGGATCGCGTGCGACGAACACTACACGAGCGTCGCGTGGGCCATACAGGAACTCTCGATCCTTTTGCGACCGGTGTCCTCGTAGTGCTTGTGGGCCGGGCCACCCGGCTGGCGCAGTTCTTGAGCGGGACCGAGAAGGAGTATTACGCAGTCGTCCGGTTTGGGTACTCAACCGACACGGGGGACCTGACTGGAAAAACCACATCTCAGATTAGTGAAGGTACAACGCGCATTTCTCCACTCATCTGGAGCGATCGGGAAATTGAAGCGGCGCTTCAGAGTTTGCGCGGAGAGATTGATCAAATACCACCAATGTATTCTGCAAAGAAGCGTGATGGCCGGAGGCTGTACGAATTGGCCCGACGTGGGGAGACGGTTGAAAGGAAACCTCTGCGAGTCAAGGTACGTGAATTTGAACCAATGAGGCGCGACGGGCAATTCTTGAAGGACAATGAGGACGGAACCGTCGATCTCGCGGTTCGAGTAGCTTGCTCGGCGGGAACTTATATACGCACACTTGCCGAGGTCTTGGGCGAGCGCCTGGGCATTGGCGCTCATCTGGCCGAGCTGCGCCGAACACGGGTCGGGGACTTCTCAATTGCAGGAGCGGTGACTCTTGATCAACTGAAAGAGCAAGTCGATGAAGAGGCCCTGTCTACGATTCTACTGCCACCTGATGCCGCCTTGCGTAGCATGCCTTTCGTGGATCTTAGCGAGCGTGACGCGCAACGCGTACGTCAGGGAATCGCCATTTCTATCTCGCAACATTCCGACGGTGCCGCTTGTCAAGGAGACCACGTCAGACTGCGCGATGAAGTAGGAACGCTTATGGCTGTGGGCTGTTATGATGCAGCAAGTAAGTCTTTGCAACCGCGGGTTGTCATAAAACCGGAAGAATAGAATCTTAGTCGGATCGCGCATCGCGCATCGAAATATTAGACTCTACTGCATGAGGAAACGTTACTTAATCGGGGCCTTGTCCGGGATAGCCGCCGCCGCAGTGGTTACAAAACTACTTGCGCGTCCCCGCGACGTGGATTGGGAAAAGAATCAGAGTGTCGTCTTTCACGCCGGGCACTCGCGGTTCGCAGAAGTGGATGGGGTGAGGGTGCATTATCAGGAGGCAGGGCCCAGCGACGGACCACCCATAATTCTGATTCATGGTTTTGCCTCGTCTACGCTCGTCTGGAGCAAGGTGTTTCTGGAGTTCGCCGCCAAAGGCTTTCGGGTTATCGCCCCTGACCTCCTGGGTTATGGCTATTCCGCCAAGCCGCGAGACTTTGATTACACAATAGGCGCACAGGCCCGCATGATTGACCGCTTGCTCGATAAGCTCGGTCTCGACCGGGCCAACATTATCGGCAGCTCATATGGTGGCGCGATAGCGGCCACTATTTCACTCGATTACCCGGCCCGGGTTGAAAGGCTGGCTTTGGTGGGGGCGGTAACGAATAACGAGCCCACCAGGTACTTGCTGATGCGTCTCTTTGGTTCGCCTTTGCTCGGCGACATTGTTTCGCCACTGCTGCTTGGTTCGCGGCGACTACTCAAGCGACGCATGAAGCAAGTCTATGATCGGCACTCCTGGGTGCTTGATGACCATAGAGTTGAGGCGCGTCATCAGCCACTGCGAACTGTCGCGACCCAGAGAGCCATCATACGCACGGTTCGGCGCTGGGACGCCGATCGAATTCACCGTGAAGCGCATCTGATTACCCAACCAACACTTTTGCTCTGGGGAGATAATGATGCGGAAGTGCCACTGCGCAATGGAGAATATTTGCAAGATGCTATTAAAGATGCCCGGTTGATTATATTTCGCGACTGCGGGCATCTCCCACACGAAGAGTTTCCTCAAATGTTTATCGAAGTGGTTTCCGATTTCTGTTCATCCGAAATTATGCCTGAAAATTCAATAGTGCCGCTCGAAGCCTAAATCATGAATATACGAGACCTGGTACACCGCGCGAGTACATCCCTTTCACATCTTCTGCTGCGAAGCGTGTTGAGTGCACATCTGGCGCTGGTGCTTCTGGGATGCGTAGTCGCGAATCAGCAGCCGCGAACAGCTAAACCAATTGTCTCCCCAAGTCCGTCTGTATCGACTGAGACCAATGAGCGCTCCTCCGAGCGAATAGACCGTCCGACCAGCGAGCCATACTCAGGCAGCCTTTCGATTTTTGAGGATCCCAAGAGGGCGGAAAGGCTTCAGGTCAATCGGGTAATGGATGAGCTTGGAATCAAGCCAGGATCGAGTGTCGCAGACGTGGGTGCTGGTTCAGGGTGGTTTACAGTCAGGGCAGCTCAGCGCGTCGGATCGGAGGGACTCGTTTACGCCGTTGAAATCAACAGTGAATACCTGAAGCACATTGAGAAACGTTCCAAGTCAGAGAACCTTTCAAATATCCGTACGATTCTTGGCAAAGAAGACGATCCACTGCTGCCATCCAAAAGCGTGGATGCTGTGTTGCTATTGAAGACCTACCACGAAATTGGGGAGCCTGTACGTTGGTTGCGGCGCATGCGCCCCGCCATGAAGGAGGGAGCTCTGCTGGGAATTATCGATCGAACGGGGAAGGGCGACAACCATGGAATCGATTCAGATATCGTGGTTAAGGAGGCGGAACGGGCCGGGTTTGTGTTGGTCGAGCAACACGACTTCGTCAAACCTGACGAGGTTGACTACTTTCTGGTTTTCCGATTGCGCTAACGCATCAATCCATCTTCAGGGCCCTGCCAACGGAGGGATCGCGTCGAACCCGCCAGATCTTAGAGTCAAGGTAATAATGGATGAAGGCGTAGCCCCAGAGAAAAGAGATTGCCAGCTGAGTGACAAATGCTGGCTCTGTTAGAGCTCCTGCGCTACCACGTTCAGGAAAACCAACATAGCCGAGATACTGTCTCGGTCCCTGGTAGATCAATCCAAAAACAATCCCGAAAGCTATGTAGAACAGTAAGCGGCGGCTAATGAGCTCGGCAGCGCCGTATTTTGCCTGTAGATCTACCTTCGTGACATCTGAAACACTCTCGCCACTCGTGGGTGTCCCAATTCGCACACCCGGGATTTTGCTTGTGTACTTTTGATTGTGAAACCAGATCAGTCGGTGGTATTGCAGGTTGTGATAGATGGTCAGGATGGCTACGATTGCAATTGGTTTGTGAGGCATGGGCGTCAATAGGACAATCCAGTGCATCGGAATCGCCGCTGCGAGCAGAAGGTATTTAGGTACATTCAGGGGTAGACCAATACTGGCACGTTGGATCTGTCGACCTGCCCAGACCATTCCTACAATAATTGTGCCTGCCAGCAAAAAGGCAGTCAGGCCGTTTACTCCACTTTGCAAAACCTGGGGCACGCGGGCCATCGCTTCCGGATCCTGCGCAATAAACGCGAGAAACGGATAATTGAATGCGAAGAACAAAAACAAACGATCGAGGGCATTATCGACCGGTGCAAGGTCGCCATTTTTCTTCTTGTAGAGCACCATGAAGCCGTAGTGTTGCTTTACGAGATGGTAGTAAGCCCAAAGCGCAGCAAGAAAGAAGAAAATCAGACCCGCGCCGAGATAAACCATTACGGGTCCCACAGCGAAAAAGAGAAGGGAACCCCAGAGGAGACGAGCACGGTTGCGGCGTTCCGTGCGATCGAAATAAGTGCGCGAAAGAGTGCCGAAGACATGTGGTGCATCAATCAGTATCGCCCACAGTGCTACCATGGGAACCAACGGCACGAGTCCTCTGATGTACAAAAGGAGTAAGGCGTAGCTGGACAGAACTGATCCGATGAACCAGACAAGATCTTCTCGCCCGTTAATGATCCAGCGCATGGAAATTGCGCTCGGGCGGGCGTCGCTAATTACTTCGGCGGGGGCGGCCATTACGTTTCAGATTCTATCATCGGCGGTAGTCAGGAAGAAAAAGATCGGTCAGCGAACAAGGCGGGTGACACGAACCAGGTCGGGCTGCTCGTACGTCCAAAGTTGAAATTCGGAGTATTTGACCAGGGAGTTTCGCGAAATGCCGAACGAGGACGCTGCGCTTCATGATCTTTTCAAGCTTCTTTTTCAAGCACATCCCTGGCACGGTGTAACACCAGGCGAGAACGCTCCCGGAGAAGTCGGGGCTTATATCGAGATCGTGCCCACCGACCCCGTGAAGTATGAACTTGATAAGGGTTCCGGACACCTGCGCGTGGACCGGCCGCAGCGGTTCTCTTCGATGTGTCCGACGCTATACGGTTTTATTCCGCAGACCTTTTGCGGTGAGGAAGTTGCAGCGCTTTGTGCGCAGCGCACCGGCCAAACCGACATTCAGGGTGATGGGGATCCGATGGACATTTGTGTGCTGACGGAAAAAGCATTCGCGCACGGAAGTTTCTTCCTGCGGGCAAAACCGATCGGTGGTCTGCGAATGATCGATGGTCAACAGGCTGATGACAAGATTGTCGCGGTGCTGGTTTCGGATGTTGCTTACGGCCACATCGACGATATCGGCGGTTGCCCAGGAGGTCTGGTTGATCGCTTGAAGCACTACTTTCTCAGTTATAAGCAACTTCCAGGGGCAGCACCGAGACGTGTTGAGATTTCTGATGTTTATGATCGCAGGGAGGCATTGGACGTGATTGAACGCAGCACGCGCGACTATCGGAGGAAGTTTGGTGATCCCGAGAAGAGGATTTCTCAGTTTCGGAAACTAGTATTGGACGTTTGAGTCGGCTATCGAAGAGAAGGCTTACAGAAACGGCAGAAGGAGCAAAAAACCTTCATCCGGTGCTGATCATTTCTTGAATGTCACAGCGCGGGCAGGTTAGAGATTGACGGGTGGTGTCAGTCCAGCGAGCGAGAGCCGGTGTCGACAGGCCAGGTTCCTTCTCGTCCTTACCTCCGGTAAAGGAGCGTGCGCGAATGCCGTGATCATGAGGCTTCCGTTCAGCATCTTCCGCGCTGCAGTGCTTGCAGAGCCATCCGTAACCGAGATCGAAGAAGTGATTTGTTTGGTTCACGGGTACCGGGCGCCGGCTGATAGCCTGCTCGAGCCGACGCCTGAGATTAACATTGTTGCTATTCTCGAATAACCGCCCTCGTGTCGGGACCTTCGGTCAAAAGTACCGGGACCGCAACTCGCCGGCCGTTGCGCATGATCTCAACTCGGACCGTATCGCCGACCTTGTGTTTATCAAGCAATCGATACAGATCATCTGAGTTGGTCACCTTATCCCCTTCGATGCCGATGATGATATCGCCAATCACGATGTCACCATCCTCGGTCTGAGTCAGGCCACGAAGGCCGGCTCTCCCTGCTGCGCCGTTAGAGGCCACCTGCCAGATCACGACACCTTCGGAAACTGGGAGATCTATTTGGTTCCTTAAAAGTTCGACGTTGCGCTGGGTGATTCCGAGTTTGGGTCTAACCACTCGTCCGGAATTTATCAACTGGGGCACAATACGTTTTGCGATGTTAGTGGGAACCGCAAACCCGACCCCGGCTGATGCGCCGGAGGGCGATAGTATCTGTGAGTTGATTCCGATCATGCGTCCGTGCGAGTCGAGCAATGGACCACCAGAGTTTCCTGGATTGATCGAGGCATCTGTTTGAATCGCACCCTCAATCTGCCGGTTGTTACGTGCCCGGATGGGTCGCTGCAGTCCGCTGATAACTCCGGTTGTCAATGTGCGATCCAGTCCGAAAGGGTTGCCAATCGCGAGTACCTTCTGACCAACTACCAACTTATCCGAATCCCCCAGGGGCACGACGGTTAGCGGCTCACGTGGTTTCTCGATCAATCGAATCACAGCCAGATCAGTATCCGGATCGCGGCCGATCACCGTGGCGGCGTAGTTCTTCTTTCCGCCAAAGCTGACGGAGACCTTGTCAGCCCGCTCTACGACGTGGTTGTTAGTTAGAATGTGCCCGGATTGATCGAGAACGGATCCTGAGCCAGAACCTTCCCGAGGTTCAACAAACCCAAAAAAGTCGCGGGCGTAGGATGTCGAGTGGATGTTCACGACCCCGGGCGAAAGCGTGCGATAGATTTCAATATTGTTCTGCTCGTCGGTCGCCATACCGGGAGGTGTTATGCCGCCCGGCGAATTCTCCGTAAATGCTGAACCAGCCGGTTCAAAGCGGTTCGATAACCGATCCGCAAACATCACGGTAGCGGCAGCAAACAATCCCGAAATCAACGCGATGACCAGGATTTGACGTGCGGTAATCTTATACATGTGTTTATCTCTCAAGTTGTCAATTTCAAAGGCCGAGACGCAAGCTGTTGGATGCTTAAACAGCTGGCGGCGGTTGCGCGTTTTTAGGGGAACGTGCGTCCCACGACGTCGGGTCAAATTTAGAACTTCGGGCGATTGTTGGCAAGAGCGAAGCGTGTTCCTTGGGAAGCACACTGGCCTTGTCTAAAGAGTTTGAGAGGCGCGGCGGTTTTGTTTTGTTGTCGCATCCTCCGGGCGTTCTGGCAACGCGGCGGAGAAATTCAAGACAGGGACGCCAGGAATCCTGCTGGTAAACTCCCAAAGTAAGCAAATACGGTCGCGGGAGCCTCCCAGCCAAGGGCGGAGAAACCAGTGGCGATGTGAATCATCATCAGGGCGAGATAGATTCCCAGCACGAGCCTCATGCCTCGCTGAGCCAATGGCAGATGGGCACAGCGATAAAGAACGTAAGCCGCAAAAGCTCCAACGGTCAGCTTAACGCCCAGAAAGGGCGCCTCACCGAAACTCAAGACCCAGGCCATCAGGCCGTTACCCTCCGTAGCCACTTCCAAACGCACCCACAGAATTGTGAGTTGAGCATCGAACCAGTTCATCGCGAACAGGAGCAAGCTTTTGTAAAGGGTTCCCATTGATTCCCACAACCGGCTAAACGCAGTTAAACCTAGACCCCTTTTAACAACAGAACCTCCAAACCTGGATGGCCCGGAGGTCCTGTCGTACACGGGAGGAACGAGACTCGTACCGTTGTATTAGGGAAAAAGTGTCAATGCTATCCTCTTTCCCAAAATCAATTTGACGAATAAACGTTCGCACGTTCGGAGTATCAGGGCCAACTACTCCCGGAACACTAAGAAATCGATTGCGGCGTATTATAGACCGCTTGCCGGAATGCGAAAAGTCATAACGATGTTCCCAGATCGTGAATTAAGCTCCTTAAGAACATGATGAGCGTTTCTATTGCCGAAGCAATTCGTGAAGCTGCCCAGACCTTGCGCCTGGGGGGGGTGACCGACGCTAACCGCGAAGCGGGTGCACTCCTTGAGTACGTTATTGAACGTGATCGAACGTTCCTCATCACTCACGCGCAAGATCTGATCACCCCGGAGGAGCAGCAGCGTCTTCGCGATTGCGTCGCGCGACGAGCTGAAGGCGAGCCGTTACAGTACATCACTGGAAGCCAGGCTTTCTTTGGTTTGGATTTTGAGGTCACAAAGGACGTACTAATTCCACGACCCGAAACGGAGTTACTTGTGGAAACAGCTCTCGCTCTGATCGACAAGGACCCGGCAGCGCCGTCTGTTTGCGACGTCGGTACGGGTTCAGGTTGCATCGCGGTGGCACTTCTAAACGAGAATCTGCGAGCGACTGCGGTTGGGATCGATCTCTCCATTCAGGCGATTCAAGTTGCCCGGCGCAACGCTATGCGACATTCGGTCGCAGCGAGAATTTCTTTCCTGGTTGCCGATTGTTTCTCGGCGCTGGACTCACGTAAACCGAGATTCGATCTGGTGGTTTCCAATCCGCCCTATGTCTCCGCCTCAGCCCTCGCAGGTTTGCAGAGAGAGGTTCGCGATCACGAGCCGCGACTGGCTCTGAGTCCAGGTGTTGATGGACTCGCTGTCATTCGGCGTTTGTTGCTTGAGAGCGCAGCCTTTGTCAAAGCCGGCGGTCATTTGCTCATGGAGATTGGTTTTGACCAGGGCGCGGCTGTGCAGCGGTTGATTGACCGGAAGAGCTGGAAATTTCTGGACATCCACCATGACTTGCAGGGCATTCCGCGCATAGTGGCGTTACAGAAAACGACCTCGTAGGAGTATTCAGTCGCCTCGCAAGAAAATCTTGCCACATCCTGTGAAGCGATGGTGTTTACCTCTCAGAACCGCGAAAAACCGAAACCGAAAATCTGAAAAGGGACTTCCCCAGGAGATTATGACCATGAAGAAGTGGATGAGACGAATTGTGTTCATTGCTGCAACGCTGAGTGTGATGAGCGTGCTGGCATTTGCTCAAGACAGGTCTAAAGGCTCTCTGACTTGCAGCGACAGCTGGAATAGCGATCGGCTGATGGGACATTGTGAGATTAAGGAACAGACCGTCGCTGCCGGGGGCACGATTGCGGTTGACGCTCGCAAAAATGGAGGAGTATCGGTGAAAGGCTGGGATCGAAATGAGGTCCTGGTGCGAGCCAGGATTCAGACGGCTGCCTCTACTCAAAGTGAGGCTGACGACCTGGCGAAGCAGATCAGAATCGAAACAGGCGGAGGCAAGATCTTTGCCGAAGGACCAGAAAATCGTAAGGACTACCACTGGCATGTCAGCTACGAGCTTTTTGTTCCGCGACGTTCGGATCTTTCCCTCGAAGCCTATAACGGAGGAATCTCAATAGCTGACGTCAGCGGGCGCATCGAATTCACCGGGCATAACGGGGGCGTCGTGTTGAAGCGCGTTGGAGGTCTGGTTCGAGGTGGTACCACCAACGGCGGCGTGGTACTCGAACTTGATGGTGCGCGCTGGGATGGCGAAACACTCGATGTGAAAACGACTAACGGCGGTATTGTCATGTCAGTCCCCGAGAATTATTCAGCACACCTGGAAACCGCCACGGTCAATGGGCACCTTAGCGTGGATTTCCCGGTGACGGTTCAGGGACGGATTACGAAGGAACTGGCGGTGAATCTGGGTTCCGGTGGGCCAACCGTCCGCGCCACGACCACAAATGGTGGCGTAAAGATCAAGCGTGTTGGACCTGGTCTTACCAACTGAACTTTCCAACTTACCCAAACCTTCAAAGGGTGCGCACCGGGCTCGGATAGTGAAAGCCGGTGAGCACCCTTTTTTCTTACTGCGGCTCCTTCAAACCTCACCTTTATCGTTTTGGGTTTTTATTCTAATCTGTGATCGTGGATAAGTTTCGGATTAAGGGCGGCAACCCGCTTAAGGGAAGTGTCTCAATCAGTGGTGCGAAGAATTCTGCGCTGCCCTGTATGGCAGCCGCCCTGCTGACGCCGGAAACCGTAACTCTACATAATATCCCTTACGCGCGTGACATCATCACCCAGCGCCGCCTGCTGGAAGACCTTGGCGCTACCGTGCTTACTCCGGAACTCCGGACCCACAAGATTAACGCCTCCCACATCGAGATATTCGAGGCGCCTTACG
This sequence comes from Pyrinomonadaceae bacterium, assembly GCA_041745915.1. Taxonomy (GTDB): domain Bacteria; phylum Acidobacteriota; class Blastocatellia; order Pyrinomonadales; family Pyrinomonadaceae; genus PSRF01. The sequence goes on from JBGTHZ010000116.1 coordinate 26,855, forward strand.
AGCTCGTCAAGACGATGCGCGCTTCGGTATTGGCCCTCGGGCCGTTGCTAGCTCGTTTTGGCAAAGCGAAAGTCTCGTTGCCGGGTGGGTGCGCTATTGGGACGCGCCCCATCGATCTGCATCTTAAGGGATTTGAACAACTGGGTGCGGAGGTAAGACTCGAAGCCGGCAATGTCGTGGCCCGCGCTCCGAATGGCGGACGACTAAGGGGAACAGAAATCAGCTTTGAAAAAGTCACGGTGACGGGCACCGAAAACCTGATAATGGCGGCAACGCTCGCTCGAGGGACCACTGTGCTTCACAACTCGGCCTGTGAACCTGAGATTGCCGATCTTTGCCAGTTGCTCCACCGGATGGGAGCTCGGGTGCGAGGCGGGGGCACGCCGACTATCGAAATTGAGGGTGTCGAGTCACTCGGGGGCGCTGAGCACACAATCATTCCGGATCGTATAGAAACCGGGACCTTTATTGTTGCCGCGGCAATTACCGGCGGTGAGTTGGAAATCAAGGATTGCCGGCCCGAACATCTATCCGGTGTAATCAAGAAGCTGACCCAGGTGGGCGTGGAAATTGAAGAACTAAACCCGAGCACATTGCGAGCTAGCTCAAAGCGATCCTTAAGAGCCAGCGATGTGACCACTGAGCCGTATCCCGAATTTCCCACCGATATGCAGGCTCAATATATGGCCCTGATGACGCAGTCTGAGGGGCGCTCCGTGATTACTGAAACGATCTTCGAAAATCGGTTTATGCATGCCTCAGAGCTGCAGCGAATGGGCGCCCGTATCCAATTACACGGCCGGACAGCCACTGTTGATGGTCCTACATCTTTGACAGGGGCTCCGATTCAGGCTTCGGATTTGCGCGCGTCAGCCTCGCTGGTCCTGGCCGGTCTGGTGGCGTGTGGTGAGACAATTATCGATCGCGTCTATCACATTGATCGTGGTTATGAGAAGATTGAAGCCAAGCTGCGGGCAGTTGGCGCGGATATCGAGCGGATCAGAGAGTCCGTTACGGCGTCGCTTTCGGAAGCAACGCAGCGGGACGCTGCGGCCTGATCATCCACATTTAAGGGTCTGGACAGAAAGCAATCAAAATGTCGGAGCAACCCTGTTTGTTTTGCCGAATAATTGCCGGTGAAGTGCCCGCTGAATTGGTACATCAGGACGAAGCCTGCGTTGTCCTCCGGGACATCAACCCGCAGGCTCCTACCCACATTCTGGTAATTCCTCGTGAGCACATGGAGTCGCTCAATGAAGCCTCGCATAAAGACGAAGCTTTGCTGGGTCATCTGCTGCGGGTGGGTGCGCGCATCGCCAACGATGAGGGGCATGCGGAGGATGGTTATCGCACTGTCATCAACACTGCAGCCGGCGCGGGTCAGTCAGTGTTTCATCTGCATGTGCACGTGCTTGGTGGTCGCGTGATGAGTTGGCCTCCAGGATAGGCTCAGCAGCTGAAACTTTTATCAAACTAATTCGCTTCCGTGAACAACACCTCAATCGACCTTCGGCCCAACTGCCCCCACTCCTTCTGAAACCCCGCTTTGATACTGCTTGAAGTTTTCATTGAAACGACGCGCCAGATCGCGTGCCTGCCGGTCATAGGCTTCTTTATCTGACCAGGTGTTTCGCGGTTGAAGCACATTCCCAGGAACGTCGGGACACGAGACGGGCACGCCCACGCCGAAGATTGGATCTGGCTTCGTTTCCACATCGGCAAGTTGTCCGCTAAGAATTGCGCGAATCATTGCCCGTGTATGCGAAATCTTCATCCGCTGGCCAACACCGTAAGGTCCACCGCTCCATCCGGTATTAACTAACCAGCAAGCAGCGTTATGCTGGGCCATCTTCTTGCCCAGGAGGTCGGCGTAAACGCCCGGATGCAATACCATGAAGGGGGCGCCGAAGCAGGTTGAGAACGCGGCCTCCGGTTCTTTGATCCCCTTTTCCGTGCCGGCCACCTTAGCCGTGTAGCCTGAAAGGAAGTGATACATCGCCTGTTCGGGTGTAAGCCGCGAGACCGGCGGCAGCACGCCAAAGGCGTCGGCGGTCAACATGATAATGTTTTGCGGATGGCCCGCGTGGCCTTCAGGTACGATATTAGGGATGCTTGTTAATGGATAGGAAGCACGAGTGTTCTCGGTTTTCGTGGCATCGTCCAGATCGATCTGGCGCGTCTCAGCGTCGAAAACAACATTCTCGAGAATCGTCCCAAACATCTCCGTGGTGCGATAAATGTCTGGCTCAGCTTCGGATGACAGCTTGATCACCTTCGCATAGCACCCTCCTTCGAAATTGAACACGCCTCGGTCTGACCAACCGTGCTCATCATCGCCTACCAGTTTGCGTTCGGGATCAGCCGAGAGTGTCGTCTTGCCCGTTCCTGATAGACCAAAGAAGATTGCCACGTCACCCGAGTCGCCTACGTTTGCGGAACAGTGCATGCTCATCACCCCACGTTGCGGCAGCAGGTAGTTCAAAATAGTGAACACGCTCTTCTTTGTCTCGCCGGCGTAGGAGGTGCCGCCAATCAACACCAGCCGCTGGCTAAAATCCATGAGGATAAACGTCGGCGAGCGCGTGCAGTCAACCTGGGGATCAGCATGGAAACTGGGAAAGTTAATGACCGTGAACTCCGGACGATGTGGCGCAGTGGCTTCGCGACCGGTAATGAACATGGTACGCGCGAAGAGAGAATGCCAGGCCAATTCGGTAATGATTCGCACCGGCAAGCGGTAACTGGGGTCAGCGCCTGCAAATGTATCCTGCACGAAAAGCTCGCGGCCAACTGCATGGGCCATCATTCGATCCTTTAGGGCGTTAAATTTGTCCTGGGAAAAATCTTTGTTTACGTCACCCCAAAAGACCTTGTCCTCGCTTGAAGGCTCTCGCACGATCGCCTTGTCTTTGGCGGCGCGTCCGGTGTGTTCACCAGTATCCACGATTAGCGCGCCATGAGACGAGAGAACGCCCTCGTTGCGACGAAAGATCTCTTCATAGAGCTCAGGTGGGGTGAGGTTCCAATGAATTTTGCGGGCTTCTCGAATGCCGTAATTATCAAGTTCGTAATTAGTGTTCTTGTGACCCACGTGTTCAGTCACTCGTCCTGTGCGCATCGAAGTCATAGTGTCTCCAATTGTTTAGTATTGGGGAGGCCGAGCTTAGGCGCTCTGGAGCCTGGATCTGCAAAAGGCACCTGGTTGATTTCCGGTTGTACCTAGTATGTGATTTCTTACATCAGTCAGGTAGCTTGAAGCAAGGCCAGGCGGAGCCACCGGCTTGGGTTTCCCTTCCCTGTCTGCTAATAACTCTTTCTGTAATGACCCTTAAGCCTCAAAGATCTGCCTTCACAAAAAAGGAGTTGGTTTTGGTCGATTCGCTTCGCACACCTGCGCAGGCGCAGCGGTTTCTCAGCTCAATGCCTTACAACTGGGAAAGCGACGGAGGGACACTCCGTTCTTTTCGTGAAGTTTTGAAAAGAAAGGAGGCCCACTGTTTGGAAGCGGCTCTGGTAGCCACAGTCGTGCTCGAGCAGCATGGATTTCCACCGCTTCTGTTGAGCCTCGAATCCTGGGACAAACTCGACCACGTTATCTTTGTGTTTCAGAAGAACGGCCTTTGGGGCTCGATTGGACGCTCACGCGATATAGGCCTCCACGGCCGTCGTCCAATGTTTCGCCGGCTGCGAGATCTGGCTTGGAGCTATTTCGATACTTACATTGATTTCACCGGACGCATTACCGGTTATGGGCTGGCAAATCTCTACGATCTGGGCAACTACGACTGGCGTTTCTCCGCGAAGAATGTCTGGAAGGTAGAAGAGCATCTGCGCGTGATACTGCATCACTCGATTCGCTCTTCAGATAGCCGATATCAAAAGTGGCACGAGCGTTACAAGGAGTTTAAGAAACAACATCCGGACAAGGGGCCCGCGTATTATGATAATCGCCGGCAGTGGATGCTGTAGCTTAGAACAGGTTCGATAGGATTCAGGACCATGCTATACTCCCGCCAGAACCTCACTGGAGAATCTTATTATGGTTTGGGTGAACACTTCTCCTCTCGTTAAGACCTACACACTGGAAGAATTCTGGGCGCTTCCAGAACCTCCTGATCACTCTAAGCTTGAATTAATTGCCGGAGTCCTCTATATGACCCCTCCTCCTGGCTACACTCACGACAACGCAGTCAGCAGACTGATCCGACTACTCTCAGAGTATCTGATTAAGGCAGGATACCCGGGAACCCTGTATGTACCGCGGGCCGCGATTTGGATTAGCGCGAATACCTATCTCGAGCCTGACCTGTTTTACGTTTCGGCTGAGACAGAAGCAACTCTGGATCCTGAGCATCGCACCACAGCCGATCTCGTAATCGAGGTTATCTCTCCTGGTTCGGCCATCTACGATCGCAACACCAAGGCTGACACTTATGCCGCGCTCGACATTAAGGAGCTATGGCTGGTTGATGAAACATTCGAGACGATCGAGGTACGGAATCAATCCGGGAAGACTTTTGATGCGGGCGTTGTGTTCACAAAGCGTGAGAAACTGAACTCTGTTGTACTACCTGACCTCAGCTTAGCTGTCAGCCAGGTCTTCGAAGGGTAGGTTGGGGGTTCAAAGCTCAGTGACCAATCTGCGCCCTTCTTTCGCCTTAAGAGTAGTGTGAACCACGACCGCGCTGATGATGATAGCGCCACCAATCAGGGCCCACATTGAAGGCCGCTCTGCCAGCACTAAGAACACCCAGATTGGATTCAACACCGGTTCGACGTAGCCCACTATGCCGGCGTCCAGCGAACGAATTCCTCGTGCCATTCCCAGCGTGAAGAGTGTGTAGGCAACCCCAATCTGAACTATGCCAAGATAGAGCACGGCAAAGGCATCGAACTTCGTGACGTTTGGCAAAACTGCCAGCCCTGCCGGTGCGCACACCAGCACCACCAGAAGATTTCCGTAAATGACGGACGAAGCACGATTCACCTTACGTGCACTAGGGTGACGCAATAAAAGAAAATAAAAGGCGAAGCAAAGACCGGAGGCCAGCGCCAGCGAATTGCCCGTAACATCCTGTGGTCTAAGTTTGCCAACAAAGAAAAGCGACATGCCAATCACGCAGGCGATCACGGTGAGCAAGTCGCGCCGGCGAAACTTCTCGCTGTAAAGCAGCGGCTCGAGGATCAGCACGTAGAGCGGGGCTGTATATTGCAGAAAGATGGCGTTGGCTGCGGTCGTCTCTTTGGTGGCCAGGACAAACAACAGCAACAGTGCCGCATAGAGCAAAGACGCCAACACGGTGACCGGGTTGAGTCCGAAACCTTCTCGCCGAGTGAAGATGGCGACGGTGATCGCTGCGAGTAGAGAACGTCCGAAAGAGAGCTCAAGTCCAGAGAGGGACGTCCATTTTATGAAGAGCCCGCCCGTGCTCCAGATGATGGCGGCTGCGAGAACAAAGTAAAGAGGCGAAATGTTCGAGTAATGTTCCTTCAAGTTATAATCAGGCCACGGCTCAGGTCGAACGCACAAAGATAGCACGCCTCTATTGACCCATTGCCATTGAAGGAATTATTAATAACATACTGAAACAGGCAGGATTAAAGTTGTGAAGAAATGTGATAAACAACACGTGGTCAGGTGTCCTTCCGCTTAACTATCGCTGTTATCCTCACTTGCCTTTCCAAGATGCTTTCCAAAGACACCATTCCAGGGAGGAATGACGATTGAGACGGCGCCGTGGGCTTTGGCCTGGCATGCAAGTCGAATCAGCGGCTTTGGCTCAGCAGTGTCGATGTAACCAAAACTCTTAATTTGCTTTCCTTCGCGGACTGCCACGTCAGAAAGCTTTTCTGCACCACCAATGACTCCGACCCAGCACGTTCCGCACGATGCCGAACGGCACTCAACGGGAATCGGACCTTCCACCCGCCGTGGATCTATTGCGCGCCAGTCGCGCGATCGATCAGCTTCTGCGCCCCACGCGAGATCCTGAGCATCGTTCAGCTTGTATTTTGCCGACTCGTCGTTCTCGTCATGGTTGACCGTCCATTTCTTATCCACCGTTTTTAAAAAGCCTAACAGGCCCTGATTGTCATCTCTAGCGCGCGCACCTAGCACCTGCTCCGGCGATTTCTTTGCGTGTTTTGCGTCAATGAGCACCGTACCAGGCGCCGCCTTAAATGCTTCGAGGCCTGTTTGTCGTACGGTCATGAAAGCAACCGCCGTGATTCCTACAAGCAGAGATTGGTTCAGCTTTGATTCGCGAGCAACGTTTTGTGCGACCTCAAGGATGTTATCGGCTAGAGATATTTCGGGGGCTTGAGCCTGGGGAGCGTTCGGCACAGACTGAAGTCTGTTCCACTCTTCCGCATATTGCTCGACAGCCTTCTTGACTTCAGGCCAGTAACGGTGCCCGTAAATAAACTTGTGCGAAGAATCGATCTGGGTCTTCAGATAGTAATCTCCCTGCAGCAGCAGCTCGCTCGCGAGTTTCGCCGGATCGGCCGCTTGTTGCAGGGTGGTGAATAACTCCAACGGGTAGAAAGAGAACCAAATCTGGGTTGCGGTCTTATCGACTTCGTGAATTGAACGCAGGAGAGCAGTGACTACCGCCAGCCATCCCTCTTCGTCATGCTGGTTGAGAAAGGATTCAAAAGGAGTTTCAATAGCCGTCTTCATTATGGTTGTGCTCATAGCGTTTGTGTGTGGTTTGTTGCCTGTGGATCGAAACGCGCTACTTTAGCAGTAACGACGACAGGCTCAAAGCGAGGAGACCAAACCGTCGTGTCCTAATCCCATTTTCCTCGTATTGCAAGTCTCAAGGATAGCAACAGGCGTAAAAAACGGTCCACGACATTGCCCGAAGAATCACCAACAACATTTCCTGTACTTCCGTATCATTCCGTGGATCGTTTGCTTTGCAAACCAACCTCTAATTAAGACATCATTCGGTGCGTCCGGATTGTTCCGGCCGAATTCGTTGACAAACGCAGAAATAGCAGAGTAAAAGTCAATAAAACAGGAATCCTTTGAGGTGTTTGCTGATTCTGGAAAGGCGAATTATTCAACTACTGCAATTGGAGGACAACGTTAAATGGAGTCAGAAACGCCCGAACGCGTGAAACCAGTTCGTGGATTTGATAGCGCTTACAGCTTTTCATTCGCTATCGGAATTGGTTTGATCCTTTTCATTGGCGGATTAGTCATTACCCTCACTCTCGGCCAGGGCACCAGCATTGGTTTGATCTTCGGCATCCCCCTGCTGATTGCCGGCCTCGTGCTTCCCGTGGTCATGATACGCGACATGTTTACGCAGAATGAAGTCAAAGGAGCCTGTCCCTACTGCTCGACGCAGATCAAAACCTCAGATGCCACGATCAGGCTCCGTTGTCCCTCCTGCGGAAAAGAAGTCGCGGTTCGAGATATGAAGTTGTTGGCGGTTGAGTAATTAACTCTCAGCTAATTAGAGCCATTCTCTGGTCCAATAATCACTGAAAGTTAGAGCGAAGAGAATCGCCATCCAGAAAAGTGCGGAGGCGACTATTACCCAGATGAGTCGCGCGCTGTAACGGACGTGCATGAAATACAGCACGACGAGTGTGGCCTTCAGAACCGCGATTGTCATTGCGACAATCACATTCAAAGCGCCGGGAAAATCCTGGAATGCAGCCAACACAGTGATAACTGTGCCCAGCATCAACGCCAGGAAGATGCTTACGTAAACTCTTACCGGAACAATGTGTTCGCTCATGCGTTTCAGTGCCCGCCCGTGTGCCTGCCCAGCAGGTAAAGCAGCGGAAACAAAAAGATCCAGACGATATCAACAAAGTGCCAGTAGAGCCCGATGACCTCCACCGGGTTGTGATACTCGGGACTATAGCGTCCCTTCACCGAGAAATAGATAAGCACTAAAAGCAAGCCTACGCCAATGACCATATGCAAAGCATGCATGCCGGTCATCGCGAAATAGATCCAATAGAACATTTGTACGTGCTGCATCGAAACGCCCGGTGTCAGGTGCATCGTTTCAGGGTTGGGATTGAATGGGTTCCCAGGAATCAGGGAGCCGGGGATTAGATGGTCCACATACTTCTCATGATACTCAACAGCCTTTATACCCAGGAATGCCAGACCCAGGACAACTGTCAGCACCAGCGAAATAATCTGCCCCCGGCGCTTGCCGACCTGGGTGCTGTAAACAGCCATGGCCATCGTAAAGCTGCTGAAGATCAGCACGGCCGTATTAATCGCTCCGAGTTTTATGTCAAGGTGGTTGCTGGCAATCGCGAAAGCTTCCGGGTACTTAGAACGATAGAGCGTGTAGGCGAGAAACATCCCCCCGAAGAACATAAGTTCCGTTACCAGAAACACCCACATGCCGAGAGTACCCGCCTCGCGTTGCTGCTCCAGATTCTCAAAGTGGTGCTGCAGCGCTGGGTGGCTTGCTTCGTGCTCTACATAACTCTCAGCCAATGTCTCTCTCCATCCGGTTCAAGGTGATGGTCAGTTTGATTCCGGCAGTTTAGAGTTCAAACTTTAGTTTGTGGTCGCGAAACCACAACCTAAAGGTTGAACTCCGAACTGCTACTCCTGTTGTGTCTTAAATCGGCTTCATGCCTTTTCGGGAACCTTATCCTGGAACTTGCCGACAACTTCCATTTCCTCGGGAGGAGCAAATTCGTAGGCCTCCCAGGTGACCACAGGAGTGTAATCAAAGTTTTCTGTCGGCGGCGGCGATTGGGTCCGCCACTCGAGGCCTGGTAAATGCCACGGATTTCCCGGCGCAACTTTGCCATAGCGCATCGACCACACGAGATAGATTGCCGGGATCAGGTAACCTACCGCGAGAATGGATGCCCCCGCTGTAGAGAGCACGTTAAAAACCTGAAACTCGGGCGGATAAGCGTGGTATCGCCGAGGCATGCCCAGGTAGCCCGCAATAAACTGTGGGAAGAACGTCAAATTAAATCCCACAAATATCAGGAGTGCGGAGAATCTTCCCCAACCATCGGGATACATGCGACCGCTAATCTTCGGCCACCAGTAATGCAGTCCTCCCAGGTAACCAAAGATAGCTCCGCCAACCATGATGTAGTGGAAGTGGGCCACGATGAAGTACGTGTCCGTGACATGGACGTTAACGCCAAGGGTTGCCAGGAAAAGTCCGGTCATCCCGCCGATTGTAAACAGCCCGATAAAGCCCAGGGCGTAAAGCATCGGGGTGTCAAAAGAGATGGAACCTTTGTAGAGAGTGGCGGTCCAGTTAAAGACTTTTATCGCCGAAGGGACTGCTACGGCAAAACTCAGAAAAGAGAAGATCATCCCCGCGTAAATTGACTGGCCGGAGACAAACAGGTGATGTCCCCAGACAAGAAAACCGAAGACTGCAATTGCCAGGCTGGAGAAAGCGACGAACGAATACCCGAAGATATTCTTGCGGGAAAAATTGGCAATCAATTCGCTAACAACACCCATGCTAGGCAAAATCATGATATAGACCGCCGGGTGTGAATAGAACCAGAACAGGTGCTGGAAGAGTATCGGATCGCCTCCCACAGCCGGATCAAAGATGCCGATACGCGCCAGGCGCTCGAAGGCTAGCAGCAGAATTGTGATGGCGATCACGGGCGTACCCAGAATCATGACCAGGCTGGTGGCGTAGTGTGCCCAGATAAAAAGCGGTAGACGAAACCAAGTCAGGCCCGGGGCCCTCATTGTATGAATCGTAACGATAAAATTGAGGCCCGTCAGAATTGACGAGAAACCGTTAATAAAAATTCCCAATCCGGTGGCTACCACATAGGAGTTGGAAAACGTGGTGCTAAAAGGGGTGTAGAAGGTCCAGCCGGTGTCGACTCCTCCGGCGAGCAGCGCATAAATGGTGACCATGCCGCCCAGCATATAGATATACCAACTGAGCAGATTGATGCGCGGAAAAGCCAGGTCCTTAGCGCCAATCATCATCGGCACCAGGAAGTTTCCCAGAGTTGCCGGTATCGATGGTATCAGGAAGAAAAACACCATGATGATGCCGTGCTGGGTAAAGACTTTGTTATAGGTGGTCGATTGGAGGAAGTCACCCTGGGGGGTTAACAACTCGAGTCGTATGAGCATGGCGTAAACGCCGCCGATGAAGAAGAAAAAAGTGATCGACCCGAGATAGAGCAACGCAATGCGCTTATGGTCCCTGGTTAGCAGCCAGGACTTCAGACCATACTGTGCGTTTATGTAATTAATCCGCGATGGCGCTGGTGGTATGAATTCTTCCATGGTTATAAGAACGTTTGCTTACTATCTGTTGGCCGCCGCGGGACTTGCAGCAGATGCCGGCGCGGGAGATGTAGCAGTAGCCGGGGTAGCCGCGCGTCCAGTCGGTTGCGGAGTTACGATTTGCAACGACTTGATGAACGCCAGAATTTGCAACAATTGCTCCTCGCTTACCTGTCCTTGAAATGTCGGCATTATGGGGCCAAAACCAGTCACCAGCTTGGCTTGCGGATTCACGATTGACTCACGAATGTATGCCTCGTCCGCAGTGATGCTCTGACCGTTGTTAAGAAAAACCTGCTTTCCGAACACGCCTGCCAGCGCCGGTCCACGTCCTCCTTCGCCCGTGGGCCCGTGACAAGAAGCACAACCAAGCGTCTCGTAGATCTGCTGACCGGCGACGGCGGGCGATTGCTGGCTCGAACTACCACTTAGCCATGCGTCGAACTCGGTTGGCTCCATGGCAACCACAGAACCGATCATTCCGGAATGGTTCATACCGCAGTATTCGGCGCAAAAGAGATGGTATTGTCCCGGTTTGGTCGCCTCGAACCACAGGGTCGTATACCGGCCCGGCACGACGTCAGCCTTGATGCGAAACGCCGGAATGAAGAAGTCGTGAATCACATCCTCCGTGGTCATGATCAGTTTGATTTTGCGACCGACGGGGACGTGAAGTTCATTGATCTCGCGCTGGCCAGTCGTATGCTGAATCTTCCACATCCACTGTTTTCCGACCACATAGACCTCCATCGCATTTGTCGGCTGCCGCCATTGCTGGAAGAAAACTTGAGCTCCCCAGGCAAACATCGTCATGGCAAGGATGAAGGGGATAACCGACCACATGGTTTCGAGTTTAAGTGAGCCGGCGACAGGACGTGGAATCTCATAGGGGTTGCGGCGTCGGTACTTGATTACAAAAAACGCCAGTACTCCGGAGATCAGCAATGTAAAGAAGATCGTCACGCCCACGAGATAGAAGTAGAGTGCATCAACCTTGTCTGACAGAGTCGAAGCGCTGGGCGGTATAAATGGAATCCAGGGAGTTTGCATCGACTAAGCGGTTCCTCCCGCACGTAGACGCACCTGCCTCGCGTTGCGCCGGCGCATAGCGAAAAATAGCGCCACCATCCCGAAGAGAGTTGCAATGCCTCCCAGCCGGATCATGTTCATCACTACGGCGCCGTATTTTCCGGTAGCCGGATCGTAGTGGTAGCAATACAGCAGGAGCCGATCCACGGGCGAGCCGATCTTGTTCTGAGAAGCCTCGACCAGCCCCAAACGCAGATCCTTTGGTGCGTACTCGATGCCGTAAAAATAGCGCGCGAGTTTGCCTTCGGGTGTAGCGATCATGATGGCGCTGGCATGGGCAAACTGGTTCGTCGCCTCGTCGAACTGATAATTAAATCCCACTGCTTCCGTAAGCTGCTTAATGTTTTCGCTGTCGCCCGTCAGGAAATGCCATCCGCTTGTGGCCGCCGGGCGCTTAGCCTCCGGCAAATAACCGACGTAGGTCTTTTTCTTGGCAGACGCGAGCGCTGAGGTTTCACGCGGATCGAAACTTACAGTCACCACATCAAACTCATCCCCGGCTTTGAAAGAAAGCACTTTGAAAGAGCTCACCATCCCGTTTAAAACCTGGTTACAAAGCATCGGGCATTCGTAATAGACAAGCGACAGCACCACAGGTTTCTTGCCGAAATAATTTCCTAACTTAACGGGCTCGCCATTTTCATTGCGAAAGAAAAGGTCGAGCGGCAATTGGTGATTTAGCTTCTGATCGATTCCAACTTCCTGGAGCGCTTTAGGCAGGCCGCTCGAAACCGTGCCGCTTTGAGGGCGTGCGCCGTAGAGCGGCGAGCTTGGCCCTGGAACACCCGGCTGGCTGAATGCGGGCAGACAGAAAGCAGTCAGCAGGAGGCAGACGGCAGTCGGCAGGATCACAAAGCCGAAGCGAGTAACGATTTGATCTTTATTCCTGCCTCCTGCCATCTGCCAACTGCCTCCTGCGTTCATTGCTTCCCCTTCTCAGTAACTCGGCCCGAGCTTGCCGCCGTCGGGATATCGTTTGTGTGCTCTGTCGTTTCCTTGGAAACACTCCGCTGCGGTCGTGACGGTAAGCCCTCGCCTTCCACAACTTTCTGCATCGCCTGTTCGATGGGAAGTCCGACGGGATTTCCTGACTGGTCCTTGGGCCCTTCCCTGAGCACGCGGTCCCATTGTTCCCTGAGCACGCGATATTCGGCTTGGGGTTCTCGTTTCTCCAGGTTTACCCATTCCCCATTTTCGAGCTTGACTCCAAAACCTTTAGCTGACTGAAGCCTCGGCTCGGCTGGTAGATTCTCCTCTTCACTCATAGCCATCGGCCCAGGAGGTGCTTCGCTTTCCTTCCTGACTTCCTGCGCATTAAAGAAACCAAACATTAGCCACATAAGAACGTAGACCGCGACGGTCATAACGACCAGCGCGACTACGAATTTAAGAATCGCAGGCACGTTGACATCGCTCATCTCGTGAGTGACATCGGGATTTCTAACGTGGGACACATCCGGAGTTTCCGTTGCATGCCCATGCCCGTTACCTTTATGTCTAAGCTTTGCCATGATTCACACGACCTAACGCTACGACTTCAATTCACAACTGAAAACAGCGCTTCTTACAGAACCGGGAGCGGTAGAGACCGCACTCAAGCAGCCCAGCATTCCGTTGCGTCCTTTAGTCGGAAGTTAAACTATCTCCCACTACTAAACATTGCGCAGAAGCCTATCAAATTCGTTGCCATGAATTGTTCGTTCCTTGAATGCGGTCGCTACCGCTCTCGGTTCTGTAGCACCTGCAATCTCTCGCGCGGTCTAATGATCCGCGTGCTCTGGTGCCTGCGCTTCCGCCAGCACTGTGTCGTACTGAGGATCATTGATCGGTATCAACGAACGTGTACTCAACTGCCGGGCAAACATTGCGCACCAAAGACCGCCCATCGCCACCGGCGCCACCATGTCCATCCAGCTAACATGAAAACCGGCGTCACCGAACTCCGGCGCGATCATCCAAAATAGGTCGATGAGGCGCATAGCGAGTATTAGCCCTGCTAGCATCACAAGTTTGCGGGCGTTTCGTTTCAACGACGCAGACAACAAGAGCAGAAACGGAAAAGCGAAATGGAAAAATATGACGCCGACTGCAATCGCTCCCCAGCCTCCGCGGAGCCTGGGTAAATACCATTGAATCTCTTCCGGTAGATTGCCATACCAGATGATAAGGAACTGAGAGAACGCGAAGTAAGCCCAGAGCATTACGAAAGCCAGCATCAGTTTGCCGAGATCCTGGAAATGATTTGGCCTCACTATACGCGACATCGGTTCGCGATTTGTTAGAAAAGACATCACCGCAATTGTGAACGCCAGCGCGCTCAGCGCCCACGCGATCACAAACAAGAGTCCATAAATCGTTGAGAACCAGTCGGGATTGAGCGACATGGCCCAGTCTACCGAGGCGAATGTCACGGTTAACACAAAAAGCAGCAAGCCTGGCCCGCTCATCATCCGCATGCGTCTAGCACACCGGCGATCGGCAGTACGGTCCTGTTCCAGCGACCATTTGTTCAAGAGATAAGCAATCAGGATCCAGATCGCAAAAAAGAAAATCGCGCGGCCGGAAAAGAAGGGAAGGTTCAGATAGAGACGCGCCTTCTCCTCAAGCGCCGGGGTTGACATCTTTTCGTGGTGCGTCCAGGGATAAATCTGGTGCGCGCCAAGAATTATCGGGATAAACAGCAGCGCCATTAACGGAAGAGTCCCTGTGGAAGCTTCGAGGACACGGCGAATGACTAAACCCCAGGCGCCGCCGGTCAGATGTTGCAACAGTAGGATCGCCAGACTGCCAAGTGAAATCCCGGTCCAGAACAAGTAGGCCACCAGATACGAGTGAAAAAATTGGGCCCGATCGAGAAATGCCCCCAGGGCAAACAGCACGGTAAAGATGGCGCCAACAATCAACGCACGTTGCTGCCAACGCCCGATGTCCGGCGGTGCTGTGTAAGCGCCATTCATTACTAGTTGTGCCCTCCGGAGCTCGGCGTCGCAGCCGGGCTGGCGGATGGCTGGGATTGCCCCGCCTGCGACTGCGTATTCTGATGGCTCAATTGCAATGCGCGAATGTAAGCAACAATCGCCCAGCGATCTCGCGCCGGGACCTGGGCCGCGTAAGACGGCATAGCGCCCCAGCCATTCGTGATGGCGTCAAAGTAATGACCGACCGGAGCCAGCCGCAAACTATCGCTGTGAAAAGAAGCCGCGCGACGGAAACCACGTCTCACGATCATTCCATCGCCGTTGCCGGTCAACCCATGGCAGGCTGAGCAGAAGATCTCGTAACGCTCTTTACCACGTTTGACTACATCAAGAGTAATGGGTAGTGGAAACTCTAAAACGTCGTCGGGATATGCGTTAGCCCCCAGAGGTGCGTTTGCGCCAGTGGGTGCTGTGGGTGGTGTAGATTGCTGACCTGCAGACAAAGGCGTTCCAGCTTGAGTACCGCTTTTCTTACCAGTGAAGAATTCCGTGTCTGCTCTGAGGTGACCGCGCGGAACGGTACCTGGTACAGGCGGACGCGACGACATACCGTCTTGAAAAAATGTGGTCGAGCGAAACGGTTTCATGCGTGGCTGATCCTGCATGTCCTGGCGGCAACCGACAGCGAACAGCAGACAGTGGACAGTGAGCAGTAGCATGAAGACATGGAGACGGGGGGACACGGAGATATCTATGACATCCCTGTTTTCTCGCCTGCCCCTTCTCGGTTTGCGTTGTTTGTCCGCCATCAGCTAAGTCTCTTCAATAGTCAAACTACCGATCCTCGATCTCCCCGGCCCCGTGTCCCCGCGTATCCGCTCTCCCCGTCCCCGTGTCCTCGTGTCTCCGCGTCCCCGCGTCTCCCCGTCCCCGTGTCTCCCCTCTACACCTCAACATCCGTAACTTCCTTCGGCTCCAGACTCTTCAGGAATTCCACAACTTCATCGTGGTCGTACTTTGGATCGTTAGCTTCGATCACCAGAAAAAAATGATCGCGCGTGGCGAGCTTGAAATTGGGCGCATTAAAAACAGGATGATACGGCTGTGGCAATTTGTTCAGCGCCAGCATCCCAAACACTGCTGCAAATGCGGCGCACAGAATCGTCATCTCAAACGTAATCGGAATGAATGCCGGCCAACTGTTCATTGGTTTACCACCAACATTAAGGGGATAGTCGAAAACTGAAAGGTAATACTGCATTAAGAATCCGATTAGGCCGCCAACAATGCCCCCGATCAGAACGATGATTGGCAAGCCGGTGCGGTGAAAACCGATTGCTTCCCACAACTCTTCAATTGGATAAGGCGAGTATCCATTGATTCTCCGGTAACCTGCTCCGTACGTGCGCCGGGCAGCGGCAACCAGGCGGTTCGGGTTATCAAACTCAGCCATCACGCCATAAAGAGGAGGGGTGACGGGGCGACGGGGAGGTTGGGAGACGCCGGAAGACGCGGAGACACGAGGACGCCGGGACGCGGAGATATCCGTATCGTCCATTTCGTAGTTCTCATCACCGCGTTTATCGTTTTCGTCCACAACTAGTCTCTTTCAATACTCCATCTCGTCCCCTGTCTCCCTATCCCCTATCTCCCTATCCCCGTGTCCCCTTGTCCCCGCCCTTGGCCTACTCCTCCTCAACCTCTGCCTCTGGCAGGATCGTTCGCATTTCAAAAATTGAAATAATCGGGAGGAACCGGATGAAAAGGAACAAGAGCGCGAAAAAGAGTCCGATAGTTCCGAGAAACATCGAGAAGTCCCAGACAGTCGGAGAATACATACCCCAAGACGAGGGCAGAAAATCTCTGTGCAGGCTGGTAACGATGATCACGAAGCGCTCGAGCCACATGCCGATGCTTACAACGATCGACAACAGGAAAAGCACGAGCAGATTCTTGCGGAAACGCTTGAACCAAATGATTTGGGGAGCGAGCACATTGCAAAGTATCAGCGCCCAGTAGAAGCCTCGGTAGGGCCCTCCGATTATGCGGTTATAGACCATGTAGCGCTCGTAGATGTTGCCGCTGTACCAGCCGAAGAAAGCTTCCATGATGTAGCCGTAAGCGACGATCAAACCCGTAGCCAACATCACTTTGGCCATGTTCTCTATATGGCGCATTGTGATGAAATCTTCGAGGCCGAAAAGTTTTCGCAGCGGGATTGTCAGGGTCAACACCATTGCGAAGCCGGCATAGATAGCTCCGGCAACGAAGTAGGGTGGAAAGATCGTGGCGTGCCAGCCGGGGATAACACCGACGGCAAAGTCGAAACTGACGATCGTATGCACTGACAGGACCAGCGGAGTTGCCAGTCCAGCCAGGAGCAGGTAAGCCATTTCGTAGCGATGCCAGTGCCGGGCAGACCCGCGCCAGCCCATGGCCAACATTCCGTAGATGATCTGAAACGGCTTACTACGAGCGCGATCACGCAGAGTGGCGAAATCAGGAATCAATCCGATGAACCAGAACAACGCCGAGACCGTGCCATACGTGGAGATCGCAAACACGTCCCACATCAACGGGCTGCGAAACTGTGGCCAGATCCCCATCGTGTTTGGATAGGGGAACATCCAGTAAAGCAGCCAGGGACGCCCGGCGTGCAACAGGGGAAACAATCCAGCCGACGCCACTGCAAAGAGGGTCATCGCTTCCGCAAATCGGTTGATCGAAGTACGCCACTTCTGACGCAGCAGCAGCAGGATGGCGGAGATCAGGGTGCCGGCGTGACCAATACCAATCCACCAGACAAAGTTGATGATATCGAATGCCCAGCCAACCGGTACGTTGTTGCCCCAGATTCCGATCCCGGTGAAAACGAGATGGGTAATCGTCAACAGCAGGAGCTGGACCAGCAGAAACGAGATCGCAAAGCCGATGAACCACCACAACGGAGTTTTCCGCTTCAGGACGAGCGAGCTGATCTTGTCGGTGACCGATGAAAAAGTCAGACCGGGTCCGACAACGGGGACGGTCGTCTGGATCGGTCCTTCAGTGTATGGTTCGTCTGCCATTGAAAACTGTTAAGAGCTCATCCTCAGGATTGTCGATCGCCACCCAACAAGCTTAAAGCTTGAACTCTGAACTACTTGAACTCTGAACCCTGTGTTGAACTCCACACTATGTGATCTCCGGATTCGGATTACGGAGCGCTCCCAGATAAGTGGTACGTGGCCTGGTGTTCAAATCAGAGAGCAGCGAATAGTTACGCTTGTCAGCCTTCATTATCGCTACGCGGCTGTCTGGATCATTGATGTTGCCGAAGACGATTGCCTCAGTTGGACAAACGGCCTGACAAGCGGTAACGATCTCACCATCACGGACCGGCCTGTTCTCGAGTTCCGCCGCTATCTTTGCTTCCTGTATGCGCTGGACGCAGTAAGTGCATTTCTCCATCACGCCGCGACTGCGCACAGAAACCTCGGGGTTCCGCATCAACTGGTATGTTGGTGTATCCCAATCCTGGTAAAGCAGGAAATTGAAGCGCCGAACTTTGTATGGACAGTTGTTCGAGCAGTAGCGCGTCCCGACACAGCGGTTGTAGACCATGTCGTTGAGGCCCTCGGCGCTGTGCACCGTGGCATGGACCGGACAGACGGGCTCGCAGGGCGCGTTCTCGCAATGCATGCAGGGCACCGGCATAAAATAGGTGCCCTCGGGATTGCTCGGCTCGCGCCCCTGAAAATAAGTGTCAACGCGCAGCCAATGCATCTCGCGGCTGCGAACCACCTGCTCCTTACCAACTATGGGAATGTTGTTTTCAGACTGGCAGGCTACGATGCAGGCGTTGCATCCGACGCAACTGTTCGCGTCGATAGCCATGCCCCATGCATAGCCTTCGTACTTATGCTCGTCACCGTACAGTGTTTCATCCGGCGCCGGCACGTGGGTTTTCTCATGGCCATGCTTCCCTTTCGAATCGCCGTGACCTTCCTTCAAGTACTCTTCCAGCGTATTCGTTCGCAGGATGTCGCGCCCTTCCATATTGAAATGGAGTTGCGTGACTGCGAGCTGGGTCTGTCCCGGAGCCTTATCGACTTTGACTCCTGCAGCAGTCCACGGCGAATCCGAAGTGCGAATGGTGTAGGCATTGAAGCCCAACTTGTTTCCGACCTGTCCCGCACGCTGACGGCCATAACCGAGATGAAGGGTGATTACGGAGTCGGGTTGACCGGGCATGATCCAGGTGGGGCAGGTGAGTGATAGCCCAAGATGCTGAATCGTGATGTTGTCAACGAGAACCTCCCCGCCCTTCCAGCCGATTGTGTTCTCAAGACCGAGGCGCCTCGCGGTGTTGGGACTAACGAGAGCGGCGTTGTCCCACGTTAGTTTTGTCAAAGGCTTCGGCAATTCCTGCAGCCAGCCATTGTTGGCAAAGCGGCCATCGAAAATTGAAGGGTCAGTTCGAAAGACTACTTCGTAGGTGCCAGGCGCCGGGTGCCGGGTGTCGGTTACTGCCGGGGGCGCGGGTGTCGCCGCAGGGGCGGGAGATGTCTGCGCGGGAAGCACAGGCGTCCCGGCCGCATTGGTGTTGGTCTGGCTTGGACTACTTAGTGAAACCGTCTTCGTCGGCAACGCACTGTTAGGTACAAACCCATCGTGCAAAGCCTTACGCCACCAGACCTCAAAATCCGCCGACTGATTAGCTGTCGGAACTGCTGCTGGCTGCTGCTGATCTGCTGCCGTCTGCCTCCTGCCTCCTGCTTCCTGACTTCCTGGCTCGTGTCGTCCGGCGCCTCGCCAGTAATCGCGAACGATGTCATACGCTTTCCGATCGTATTGCTCGGAGAATACCGCCAGCACCTCGTGCGCGGTTTTTGAACGGTACAGAGGCTCGATTAGTGGCTGAACGATCGTCGCCGTACCGTCAAATGAACGCGTGTCGCCCCACGACTCCAAATAATGAGCTTCTGGTATGTGCCAGTGGCACAGTTCAGAAGTCTCATCTTTGTGAGAGCTCAGATGGATGCGCAGCTTTGCCTTGAACAGCCGGTTTTGATCCAGCTTGAGATCAGCCGGGGTGTTGTAGGCGGGATTGCCGCCAAGAATAACCAGCAATTCCACGCGCCCGCCGTCAATATCCTGAACGAGATCGCGGAGTGACTCTCTTTGATCGACTGAGTTCACCTCAAGCGGATCGGTGTAGGAAACAGTCTTGCCGATATTGCCAAGGGCCATGTTCATTGCATGGGCGAGCGCATGGACCGCCGGTGGCGCTTCATTGCCTGCAATCACGATGCTTGAACCTCGGTGGGCTTGGAGATCCGTGGAAAGTGCCTCCATCCACTTCGGGACTGGCTGGTAACTGGCGAAATCAGGAGGATTGCTTCCAAACGGCCCCTCATGTCCGAGCAGAGGCTGCGCTAGACGCGACGTCAACGCTTTTTCAGCTGGCAAAGTCACCGCTGCGAGGATACGTGCGACCTTTTCCAATTCACTCGGCGGCACGGACCAGCGGTGATCCGCGCTTGCTCCTGTTGTCGTGGGAGTAGTCTCAACTACATACATCCGGCTCATCTCGTGTTTGGCTTCCGTAACGCGCCGGCGGGCGGCAAATTCGCGCGCGTAACGCAGCGTTCCAGGCGCGCCGGAAAGGAAATCCGCATCGAGCGAAAGAATGCGCTCGGCCTGATCGAAGTGATAGATAGTGTTGACGGGTTGGCCTAATGCCGTAATTGCTCCGGCCCTGGCGTTGTCGCGGTTGACTGGCTCGTATTGATGCCACTTTGCCTGTGGAAACTCGGCGAGGATACCCTTCAATTGGGCTCCCAAGCTCGGCGAGGTAACCGTCTCTGTTAGAAAACGCAGCCCGGCTCCCTGCTTGGAGCGTTGTTCGTCAAGCGCTGTCCGCATTTCTCCTACGAAAGTCGTCCAGGTGCGAATCTCCTCACGATAAGTAACCGTCTGAGACCGATCTGGATCATAGAGGTTCAGAAGAGACGCCTGGGCAAAAAGATCGGTAGCGCTCGATCCGCGATCAATCGCGTCCGTGCTACGGCTATTGGGATGATCCGGATTTCCCTCGAGCTTGGTAGGGCGCCCTTCGTTGCTCCTGGCCAAAAGCGGTGTGCCGATCCCGGCGAGCGTCGCCGCAGTCGCAAAGAAGAGAGCCTTACCGGGTACTGCCTCCTCTGGCTGCCTGACAAAAGGAACGATCTTCTCCGGAGGTTGGTAGACGCAGCCGCTGAGGCCGGCAAGCGCCAGCGATGCGCCCATTAATTTCAAGAATGTGCGTCGCTCTATTGGATCGTCCCACTCCTCCGCGTGCTGTGGGTACTCGCGCTGCACAAATTCGCGGAACTCGGGCGAGTCACCAAGCTCTTCAAGGCTACGCCAGAAGGTCTTGCCGTCCTGCGAGCCCACAATGCGATCGCGCATTAACTTGAAATTTATGTGTCGGTCGCTAGTCGCCATTGTTCCTCAGTGGCATAGACTTCAGTCTGTGATTGCCGATTGATGGAAGTCCACTGACAGGTCACTGGTGATGACAGTCGATTCACAGCCTAGAGTCTGTGCCACCGTCAACGGTGGCACGTGGAGCAACTCGTTAAAACCTCGGGACCCTGAATCTGATACTCACTGAGCAGCGGCCTTACCTCATCCAACTGCTGGTTGGTTCGGTTTTCCGGTCGCCATTCCATGTCGAAGATCTTGTCCGCGGGTCTGATAAACTTCTCGGGGTTCCGGTGACACTCCAGACACCACTCCATCTGCAGCGTCGAAGCCTGGAAAGCGATGGGCATCTGATCGACACGACCATGGCAAGTCGAGCAGCCGACGCCCTTATTCACATGAATGCTGTGGTTGAAGTAAGAATAGTCGGGGAGATCGTGCACCCGAATCCACTCGATCGGTTTGCCGGTGCGAAAGCTGGCGCGAACCGGTTCCAGATAGGGACTATCGGCCCAGATCTGCTTATGGCAGTTCATGCAGATTTCGGTTGAGGGCATGCCTGCTGAGGCTGCAGTTTCCACTGACGTATGGCAGTAGCGGCAGTCTATGCCGTCGTCTCCAGTGTGGTGTTTATGACTGAACTGGATAGGTTGCTGGCGTTCAACCCACTGCCCGGTATTCCAGGAGGAGCGGTGCAGCTCGGCAGCTACCCAGAGCGCCGCCAGTAGAATGAATATCGCGCCAAAGATGCTTACCTTGGCTAACGCGTTGGTACTGTGATGAAAGATCTGTGGCATCGCCCTAGCTTAGCTAATCCTTGATTGTGTAATTCAAGAATCAAAACCCACGCACGGCAACTGCAAATGCGACACGTGGGTCCCTAACGAAAACGATTTCACGGCAGGCTAAAACGCAGCCCGAGGACCAGCCGAGGACACAGCGATCCACCAAACCCTTTGAATCAAACTGTAGGCTTGCAAAGTGGGATTACTTTACCAGATGGGTAGAGTTTTTCAAGCTGAAGTTATCAGCGAGTGGCTTCCGAATTTCATTTCCGCTGTGCTTTTTGTGTACCCTGAAGCGAGACCGCAGTTCCTTGTTGGGTGAGCAAGTTCGACCGAGCAGCGATCCACGAAATCACATGCAACACGAAATCTTGTTTAGTGCCCTTTCTTGTGAGTTCGTGGATCGTGTCAATGGCTTTTGATTTTGTGGGCCGCTGGACCGGCTCGCGCGGTTAACTAAGCGGCTGCGCTGGCCTGGGTGAAAATTCAAAGCGGGTTCAACGCGAAAGATAATTGCATCGAACCCGCATCGGTCTGCCGATTATTCAAACCGGGTGGCTGTTGTAGTCGAGCAGCCTGTAAATATTAGGTTGCCGTTTGGGTCGTAGACTTCAGCAGTTCCGGCTGATTCATATTCAGTGGCTCTTGAATTCAGATTTGCCTCGTGCCGAATGATTGTCCAGCCGGTAGGGTTACCGCTTGGGTCAAAACTGAAAGATTTGAAACTAAAACGATAGGTGTTTCCGTTCATATGGCTCCAACCACCATGTCCGGGCGTTTTCAGGGCCTGGGGTATGCCGGAGGTCGAGTCGAGCATCGTCCCACCGAACATAAATGTACCTATCGACGGAAAAGTTCTGATTACCGCGCCTGTGTTACAGTTACGAATTGTTACCTGAACATCCCACGTTCCTTCCAATCTTCCGCCGCCGTGGTTTTGGCTTTTCGATTCACCCTGAGCAGACACCAAACCCAAAGTTAGTGTCGAAATTACCAAAACCGCTAGAACCATGCCGCCGATTATTTTCACAACGCTGCTTTTCATTTTCATTTCCTCTCTCTCTTTTTTAGGTTATTTCAGCCGAAACTTTTTAATCACGGCTGATGGGTGTCATAATCATCAGGAAACGTCCTGAAAATCTTTCCGTTCGGCGTGACAAATCCTGAAAGTTTCTGACAAAGATGAAAAGGGAATTTCGATCACCTATTTATGAGTTTGGCGAGTTTCGCCTTGATGCGGAGAAACGCCTGTTGTTACGCGGCGATAACGAACATGTGCCACTCACGCCGAAAGTTTTCGACACGCTTTTGTATCTGCTGAGACATAGCGGGACGGTCATTGAAAAAGACCAATTGATGAAGGAGATCTGGACGGATACGATTGTCGAGGAAAATAATCTTAATAAAAACATCTCGACTCTGCGGCACATTCTCGGCGAAAAGCCCGGCGAACATCGTTTTATCGCAACCGTGCCCGGAAAGGGTTACAAGTTTGTTTCCGAGGTAGAAGAAATTTACGATGCGGAGAAGTTAGAACATAGTTCTGCAGTAGCAGATGGACTAAATGCTGATAAGTTACAAATTTCAGGTTACAAGGTCCAAGGTGAAAACTTAAAAACCGACGGGCGCAGCCGCAATTTCAAGCTTTTCGCCGCTTTAGTTTTGTTGATTGCCGCGAGTTTTGCAGTTTACTATTGGCGGCAACCTCCCGCTGAAACGTCAATCAGAACCATAGCTGTTCTGCCGTTCAAACCGCTGGTAGCTGAAAACCGCGACGAAGCGTTAGAGGTAGGGATGGCGGACAGTTTGATTGCACGGCTTGCTAAGAATCAGAAAATTGTCGTGCGTCCGCTCAGTTCCGTTCGCAAATACGGAAATTTGGAACAGGACGCCTTGATTGCCGGACGCGCCCTTGATGTCGATTCGGTTTTGGATGGCAACATTCAACGGATGGATGACAACATTCGCGTTAATGTAAGTTTGGTTAGAGTTGCAGACGGAACCTTGCTTTGGAATGACACATTCTACGAAAAACTCACGCACATTTTCGCCGTTCAGGATTCAATCTCGGAAAGAGTGGTCACAGCTTTAAAAATCCGGCTAGGAAGCACAGAGAAAAAGCGGGAAACGGAAAACGTCGAGGCTTATCAGCTTTATATGAAAGGGCGTTACCACACGCTTAGATTAACGCGGGCGGAAACCGACAAAGGCATCAACTATTTTCAACAGGCGATCGAAATTGACCCGAATTACGCGCTCGCCTACACGGGAGTAGCCCGAGCTTATCTTCCGATGGCGTTAACAAGTGGGGTGCCTTCTTGGGAGGTGATGCCGAAAGCGAGAGCGGCGGCGTTGCGAGCGATCGAGATTGACGAAACACTTGCCGAAGCTCATGCCACTTTGGGCTTGATAATGTTTTGGTACGACTGGGACTGGCAAGCATCGGAAAAGCAATATCTGCGGGCGTTGGAGCTTAATGCGAACAGCGCCGAAAGTCGATTCTCTTACGCGCATTTACTTTCAAATACCGGTCGACACGAACACTCACTGGCCGAAATCAAGCGTTCTAGAGAACTTGACCCGTTATCTTTGGTAACTAACGCGCTCGAAGGACAGATTCTTTTTTTCGCCGGAAAATCCGATGAAGCCCTTGACCACCTGCAAAAGACGATCGACTTAGACCCGAACTTTTGGCTTTCTCATTTGTTTATTTCCAGAGTTTACAGTGAAAAAGGAATGCACGCCGAAGCCATTGCCGCGGCAAAAAAAGCCGGAGAACTTTCAGGCAATTCGCAGTCAAATGCGTATCGCGCTTACGCTTTGGCCAAGGCAGGCAAAACTGATGAAGCGCGAGCGGTGCTTGATGAACTTTTGAAATTATCGGCCGAAGGATATGTTCCACCCTATAATTTTGCGATCGTCTATAACGCCATTGGCGAGTCGGATAAAGCACTTGATTATTTGGAAAAAGGCCACGAACAAAAAGACGTGAGAATGGTGTTTTTGAAAGTCGAGCCGAAGTGGAACAATCTGCGCACCGAACCGCGTTTTCTTGATTTGATGAAACGTATGCGACTTGAATAGTGAAATGGGAAGTATAGATGACGAGAAATAGAGAAATGAGGAAAGTGCGTATCCAGGCCGGGAACGGCGCTGCGCGGTTAAGCGGCGGCGTCCCGCGCAAGCATAGCTACACCGATTGAGGCCGCGTCGACACCAAGCTTTGCGGCCAGGATCTGAGTGGCTTCAAAGCATGGTTGAAACGCACGGCGCCTGGCTTCCTGAATAATCGGATTGAGAATCAGCTCGCCCGCATCCATCACGCCCCCGCCGAGTACGACACGTTCAATGTTCAGCAGATTTAGCACGCTGGCGACACCCGTTCCAATGTATTTACCCGTTCGCTCAATCATCATCATGGAAAAGTCGTCGCCGTTTTTCGCTTCATGAGCCACGTCATCGGCAGTGAAGTTTTTGTTGATCGCCAGCTTCGATAGCGATGAAGTCCCATCGCGGTACAGTCGTTCGTTCGCGCGGCGCACGATGCTGGGTCCGGAAGCGAGAGTCTCAAGGCATCCCGTGTTGCCGCATTCACACTCGATGCCTTCGGTGTCGATTGTTATGTGCCCGAATTCACCCGCGAAGCCCGAGGCGCCGGTCCAAAGTCTACCGTTCAGGATGATAGCGCCGCCGATTCCATCGCCGATGGTGATGTAGAACATATCGCGACTGCCTCCGCCCGCGCCGACTTTGTATTCACCGTAAGCCGCAGCGTTGGCGTCATTTTCGATCTCCACTCTGGCGCCGGTTGCCTGAATGAGTTCAGAGTGCAGATCTTCGCGAACCGTTGAAGGGAGGTCACGCGAGGTGATAACCCGGTCAGTCTGCCGGTTCACTAAACCGGGAATAGCTACGCCAACCGCTTCAATATTGGAAGTGATGCCGCGCAGTTCACTGACCGTCCGGGCCACCTGATTGAGGAGCTTATCGGCTTCGAGTTTTGCTTCCCGCCGCTCCTCGATTTGACCCTTATTGTTCACGATAGCGGCTCGTAATACGGGCCCCGAGAGGTCGATACCTATGAAGCGTGGTTCTGATCCGTTGGCACTGGTCATCAATGAAATTCTTTCGCGCGATGGGGTTAACAGTAGAACAAAACGAAGCATAGTCGAGGGTTCTGGGGCTGTCAAACGAGTAACTGTGCGTGTAGAATAACGCCGCTCCCGGGGGATTTTGAAGGATTTCAGACTTTAGATTTTTGATTTTTGATTTGGCGGAGCTTAACCTGATTTTTAGGCCTGGAAGGATCATCAGGCCTGTTACGCAAGGCAATCAAAATTCAAAATTCAAAAATCGCAAATCCAACCATGCAAATTCGGTCAATACTGCTGCCGACGGATTTCAGCGAATGCGGTAACTATGCGCTTTCATATGCCACGTCTCTGGCGCGGACACATGGCTCGTCGATTATCTGCCTGCATGTCATAGAGACAATGGTCCCGACCGTGGGCTACTCGGGAATGACGGAGCCACTTCCCATTGCCGATATTACGGAGCAGCTAGAGGATTCGGCCGAGCGCGAGCTTCCCAGACTGGCTGAGGGTGAGGAATGCGCTGGCCTCGAGGTAGAGGAGTTGATTGTGCACGGCGAAGCGGCGTCCGAGATCGTGCGGGTGGCAAAAGAACGCAAAGTAGATCTGGTAGTAATCTCGTCGCATGGACGAACCGGACTGGGACGAATACTGTTTGGCTCCACCGCCGAAGCTGTTGTGCGCCACGCTTCGTGTCCGGTCCTGGTTGTAAAGCCCCCACAAGCGGAAGAAGCAACTTAAAAGCTGGGAACGGATAACAGTCTGCGGTGCGGTAGCCGTCAACTGCTCACTACCTGCTGCACACTTTTTCAATATGCATCCCGATCTCTTTTACCAGCTCATCGGTCAATACGGTCTCTACGCAATACTTATCCTGGTCATGATCGAGGGTGACATCACTCTCCTGTTGGCTGGCGTACTCGCGCATAGTTATTTCTTCGGAGAATACAGTTTCGCACAAGTTCTGCTTTGGGGAACCCTGGGTGGTTTGCTGAGTGATAACATCGCCTACGCCACTGGTCGCGGCTTTCGCAAAAGCGTCAGCGATCTGCGTTTCTACCGAAGCGCCGGTCCCCGTATGGAGAGACTAACGACGAAGTTTGGTGCGCTCTCGATCTTCCTCTCAAAGTACATTTACGGTCTTCGCTGGGCGACTTGTATTTTCTACGGCGTGGGCCGCATGCCGTATCTTCGCTTCCTGATGCTTTCGCTGGCGAGTTGTTTTCTCTGGGTTTTCCTGCTCAGCGGTGCAGGTTATTTCTTTAGCGGCGCTGTTATGGGGTTAATCGGCGATTTCCAAAGGCTCGGCAAAGTACTGCTGGTGATAGTTGTTCTCGGGATCGTCGGCTTTTATCTGGCCGAGCGTTTTTGGTTATCAAAGAAGGTCGAGGAGGTCAGTCCGGAACGTTTGCAAGAACTCGAACATGTGGCCCAGGAGAAACTGCATGACTTGAAGCAGGAATTCCAGGAACACATTCCTTTCAGCCAAACTCGTCGTGACGAACAGAAAAAACGGGTCGCAAACAAGCCCGGCGAGGCCGACGGCGACTAAGAAATTTTTGACTGGTGATTTTTGATTGCCAATTTTAGGAATCTCATTTCGTGTTCCTTCGCGTTATTTCGTGGATCGTTTGCTTCCGAGGTAACCGAACGATCCACGAAATCACACTAACGGACACGAACAGGAAGTGAATAACGTCAAATCAAGACGAATCAAAAATCTAAAGTCAAAATTCAAAAATGATCATTGAGTCTTCTGCCCCGACACGAGTCGATCTCGCCGGGGGCACCATCGACATCTGGCCACTCTATCTTTTTCATCCCGGAGCTGCCACGGTTAATTTTGCGATCTCTCTGCGCGCTCATTGCCGCATTGAAACCCGCGCCGACGATCGAATTATTCTGGAGTCCCGTGATCGCAAGGTAACCTTCGAGACCCGGCTTTCGGCCATTGACGATCTGGCCCGGGAAGAACGTCTGGAACTCATTTCCAAGTTGGTCCATTTCTTTAAGCCGAAGACTGGCTTCCATCTTACGGCGACTAGTGAAGCGCCGGCGGGAGCTGGTCTGGGCGGATCCTCGGCCCTGGCCATTGCCTGCATTGGAGCGCTCAATCGTCTGGCAGGAGATCGTTATGACGAGCGGAAATTCATAGTGCTGGTTGCTAACATCGAGACCACAGTGATCAGGGTACCGGCCGGTCTCCAGGACTACTATCCGGCGTTTTATGGTTCCACGTCCTGTATCCATTTTCGTCCAGACGGGATTGAGCGTGAGGCTCTGAAAGTTGACGAATCCAGATTGGAGAGTCGGATCGTGATTTGTTACACGGGCGAGCCTCGTATGTCAGGAATTAACAACTGGGATATTGTAAAGAGGCATATCGATGGTGACCCAGAGCTTTTCAAAATCTTCGAGGGCATCCGTGATTCCGCTCTGGCGATGCGCGAAGCCCTCCTGGCCGATGACTGGGAGCGGATACGCTCAATCATGCGCGCAGCATACCCAAACCGGAAACGTCTGGCGCCGGGAGTAACGACTCCGCACTTGGAAAGTCTGGTAGAAAAGGCGCTTGCTAACGGCGCAGAAGCGGCGAAAATATGCGGCGCGGGCGGCGGAGGTTGTATCGCATTCCTTTGTGCCGAGGGTCGAAAGCCAGATGTCGAACGAGCCCTGGCTGCGGAGCAGGGAGCGGAAGTCCTGAAATGGAAAGTTGCGCGCGATGGGTTGATAGTCAGTGAGACCAATCCCTAAAGGATAGCCGTGGTGATGCCATGAAACTGAGAGACTGGGAACTAGTCGATGGAAACCCCAAAGGTGGGAAGTATCTGATTTGCCATGGGATCGAGATCAGGTTCTATTCGGCGCCACTAGGATCGGCGAACATGAATTTAGCTTTAGTGACCGATACCACAATTGAAGCCGCTCTGGCGAAGCCAGCAACCCTTCAGCAATAATTCGGCTGCAACAATCCTAAGAAAAAGCGCGGTGGGTTTTGATTCCTACCGCGCGTTTTTATTTCTTCCACCGGAGTCGTTAACCTTCGCCTTGCTCCGATCGTTGCTTGGCTGCTGCCGAGACGGCTCTTAGCCGGTCGACCTTCTGTTCGAAACTCTCTCCCGCCACTGGACCAGTATCTATTACGCCCATGTAAGTTGATCTCCTCATCAACGTTCGATCCGCGTTTCCGGTGGGTTTGTGAGCTGTGCTCGAAGACGCAGCAGTCGCGGGCGCTGAGGCAACGGACGGGGTGGATTGAGAAGGCTCTGCAGTTGCCACGGGTGCGGGTGCGCTCGTCTGCACTTCGGCCTCAATTGAAGCGGCACTTTCATCCCTGCTGGGGGCCACCGCGTCGCCGCCTTCTTCCGCGCGACGTTTGGCGGCAACAGACACAGCTTTAAGCCGCGCAACTTTCTGTTCGAAGGTTTCGCCGGGCACCGGACCTGTGTCCGCGACGCCCATGTAGGTCGATCTCCTGAATAACTTACGATCGGGCTCTGCACCGGCCTTATGGGTCGCCGGCTGGGGGGCAGTTGCGGCAGCTTTCGGAGTGGCGGCCGCGGGCGCTGGAGCTTTTTGCGGCTGACCTGCGGTTGCGGTTTTCTGCGCGGCGGGTTTGGCGGTGGCCGGAGCGTGACTACTCGCCGATTCAACCAACACGAAGACGCCGCGCTCATCCTTCTTTATTATCGGCATCGTGCCGCCAGCTGCTTGCAACAGCGCAGTCAACTCGGCTTCAACGAATCGACTCTGTTTTTGCGGATCACGTACATGGCCCAACGGGGGACCCATATAGAGAGTCCCACAGGTCTGGCACTTGGAAAGCACGTCGTCGCCGCGCAGGTGAACCTCCGCAGCTTCACCGGCCGTGCGCAGTTGCTTCAAATGCCCGTTACAGAGTTTGCCTTTTGCGTTTTTCTCGTTGCAGACGGTCTGGGCGTTCGTTATGCGCTTCGGTACCTGTGCTGAAGTGGCGTTTTGCTCGGCAGCGTCTGGTTCAGAAACGTTTGCGGACATGTTTGGCGTTACGAGTCGTCGGAATAACCGGAATGATCTGCTGCGTAGAATCTTACAGAGTTCATTCAAGCCGCGTCAATTGGGAGACACGGATGACACGGAGACACGGGGACGCGGGGAGGGAGATTCTCCCCATCATGTCGTCATCTCTCCATCTCCCCATGTCCCTTTCTCCGCGTCCCCTTGTTTCAGCGTCTCCGTGTCTCCGTGTCTCCGTGTCTCCGTGTCCCCGCGTCCCCGCGTCTCCGTGTCCCCGCGTCCCCGTGCTTCCCCGTCCCCGCATGCTATGCTCGCTAAGTGTTCAAGGATCTCATCGGCGGTATCTGGAGTCGTGTCCCGCGAGTGCTCCGCCGATTGACTATGCGTGTCACCCACGCACGTTTCACAGTTACCGCGGCGGCGATCGTGGTCGACAAGCAGGGGAGAGTATTGTTGCTGAAACATCGCTTCCGGCCGGGAACCGGTTGGGGCATCCCCGGCGGCTTTATCGAGGCCGGAGAGCAACCTGACCAGGCCGTCAGACGCGAGCTGCGCGAAGAAGTGGGACTCGAACTTGCAGGTGTGGAAGTGGTAACTACGCGCGCCTTTAAAAAACCGAGACAGATCGAGATCGTATTCCGTTGCCGGCCCGAAGGAGACGCTTTACCGCACAGTGTCGAAATACGAAAAGCCTCCTGGTTCTCAATTGATTCCCTACCAGAGGGACTGCCGGTAGACCAACGACGACTGCTAAAAGATGTTCTTAATAATGGAGAAAAGCGGGCAGATTAATGTATGCTGTGCGCCAACCAAAACAGTGATCAGCAGTGAAGTGAGAGCGATGAGCTTTTAAAAGGTGTCATCGCATAAACTCATTACCTATCACTTGTAATCACTTGTCACTCATCACGGAGATTGAAATGGTTTCACTGATTCCTTCGCCTGACACCGTAATGCAGATGCTGAAGCGCACCGGCGCCTTTCGTGAGGGCCATTTTGTTTATCCCACCGGTAAACATTCACCGCATTATTTTCAGATGCCGCTTGCCTTTCGTTACTACGACACGGCGCGCGTGCTAGCGGTTGCGCTGAGCAGGAAATTTCGGGTTGAACGAGACATCTCGAGCCAGCTACCAAAAATTGCAATCATCAGTCCCAGTTCCGGAGGTATCCCAGTCGCTTTTGGCGTGCGGGATGCGCTGAGTGCAGAACAGATTTACTGGGCGGAAAGAGAAGCAAACGGCAAACGCATGTTTCGCCAGTATGTGAATCAGGGTGAGGTTAATCCGTGCATCATAGTTGACGACATCATCCGCAGTGGCCACGCTATTGAAGAAACTGCTGCACTCGTCAAAGAGCTGGGCGCGAAGGTGATTGGATGTGGTGCTATCGTGCGCTTTACTTCGGCTCCCAGCGAATTCGAAGGTGGCCCAATTAAATCGTTGGTGGAGTTCGACGCTCACATGTACGACGATGGCGAAGCTTGTGGCGATTGCAACAAAGATGCGCCCATTGAGCACGTCCGGTTCTGAAGAGACAGAAACCCTCATACTGCACATATCCGACCTTATTTCGTCGGAACCCGGCCTTTCACGCTGACCGCCTCATCTGTGTGGTAGCGTACGGACGCCGTGGTATTCCCTCGTTATATTGGCTTCAGGCACCTTTCGACACCGGATTCCGCCCTGTCTTCTGTTGTGTCCAGGGCGACTCTAGAGAGGACAACCCCCGCCAAAACGCCTAATTGGTATCCCTTTCGCCGATTCTTCCGTTGATTAAGCTGGCCGTGGAAATGCTTCTGGATGGCCAAGGTGTCGGCTTACCCACGGTACAAACTTGAAAAGCGTCGCTTAGCTTTTGCCTGCACAGCAGGAGAAACAACTTATGCGTCCGCTCCTTCGATGTCCGCATGGCGTTCACGACGCTATTACCTTGGCTTGATTGTTTCTGCTTCGCAAAGCTTCCAAGCTGTAACTCTAATTTCTTTCAACAGAAAAGGAACCTTGATGAATTATTTTAAGAAGCACTTCACAGTATTTTCTCTAATGATCACCGCACTCTTTTTCACAGCCTCGTCTCGTCCGGCATTGGCTCAAACCTTGCCACCGCTTGGTGCGGCGGAAAGCTTTGCTGTCCTCGGTGGCACGGCAGTAACAGCCACCGGCCCGGCCGTGATCTCCGGCAATGTGGGCGTGAGCCCCGGAACTGCTGTGACTGGATTTCCGCCGGCTGTAGTTGTAAATGGTCAAATATACACAGGGGTGGGGTCTCTCGCTGGCCCGGCCCAGAGCAGTGCTCGGGATGCCTATAACAATCTGGCTGGGCAGGCGTGTCCTTCCGCAAATAACTTGACCGGAATGATTCTGGGCCAGACTCCGGGTGCTATCGTCCTTACTCCAGGCGTTTATTGTTTTGACACTTCGGCTCAGTTGAATGCAATCCTTACCCTCAATGATGGCGGAGATCCAAATGCAATCTTCATTTTCCAGATTGGGTCCACGCTCACCACGGCCAGCAGTTCTCAGGTAGTCATGAGTAGTGGCGGTCGAGGAACCAACGTGTATTGGCAGGTCGGCACTTCGGCGACTATCGGCACATCAACCACCTTTCGTGGAAACATTATTGCAGACACGAGCATTACGCTAACCACCAGCGCCAGTACGACTGGCAGAGTTTTTGCGCTGGATGGTGCCGCGACAATTGATTCTACCCAGGTCGACGCGGTGCCGACAGGCATCGAATTCGGCGCTTCTTCCTATCTGGTGGGCGAGGGTGACCCGAGCGTTCTCCTCACAGTCACACGCACCGGCGACACGACCAACCCGGCGAGCGTCAGATTCACTACCAGCGATACGGCTGGCCCGCTGAATTGTGACGTCGTTAGCGGCAACGTCGCTTCTTCGCGCTGCGACTATGAGATCAGGATCAAAACCATTCGGTTCGCTGCCGGGGAAACTTCCAAGACCATTTCGGTCTTCATCATCGATGACTCGTACCTGGAAGGCCCGGAGTCGTTTACCGCCACCCTCAGCGATCCAACCGGCGGTGCCCTGGGTGCGCAGGCGACTGCAACCATAAACATCACCGACAATTCAACGCCCAGCGGTGTCAATCCCATCGACACCACTGGATTCTTCGTGCGCTTGCACTATCTCGATTTTCTTAACCGCGAACCGGATGCGCCTGGTTTTACTTTCTGGAGTAACGAGATTGATAGCTGCGGCACTGACCTGGCATGTATCAACCTCAAGCGCATTAACGTTTCGGCTGCGTTCTACATCTCGATTGAATTTCAGAATACGGGTTTCCTGGTGGAGCGCATCTACAAGACCGCTTACGGTGACGGAACGGGCACCTCAACTCTTGGCGGCAGCCACCAGATCTCCGTGCCGATCGTTCGTCTACTCGAATTCCTGCCTGACACGCAGGAGATTGGTGAGAATGTGGTAGTAAATCAGACAGGTTGGGAGGTGGTGTTGGAAAACAACAAGCAGGCGCTTACTGCAGACTTTGTGCAGCGCCCGCGGTTCACTACGGATTTTCCGACAACAATGACACCTACACTGTTTGTGGACACGCTGAACTCCAATGCCGACCATCCGCTTTCTACGGCAGAGCGTGATCAATTAATAACTGAACTCACTTCGGGATCGAAGACACGCGCGCAGGTCCTGCGCGAGATAGCGGAACATCCGGATTTTGTAGCCTCTGAGTTCAATCGCGCCTTTGTGCTGATGCAGTACTTTGGTTATCTGAGGCGCAACCCGGACGATGCTCAGGACACTGATCACACAGGCTTCGATTTCTGGCTGACGAAATTGGATCAGTTCAACGGCAACTTTGTTAATGCCGAAATGGTAAAGGCTTTCATCACTTCCACCGAGTATAGGGCACGCTTCGGCCAGTAAGGGAAACGGCCTGCGGGGCCGCTCTAACGGCAGAGCGATGACAATGTGACGGAGGCTGAAGGGCGAGTACGCGCGCAAGGAAAGTGTAGCGCTCGCCCGTTTTGCCGCGCCGAGATGGTCCGATCGCAATTACCTGGCCCGATGAACGGCGTCGGCGCTGGCTTGTTCAGCGATGGTCACCGGCAAGGACAGAAGAGTTGGCCTCGAACTAAACGACACGGCATCAGGATCCTGAGTGCGCTGCACGCCTTGGTCAGGCTTTGTCTTTGCCGAACACGTCAAAAAACTCAAAGTCCTTAAGAAGGTAGGTGGCAAATCTCTTATGGCGTCCAATGGTCATTGGTTTGTTTTCACCTTTTCGCGTCTTTTCTATTACTGACCCTGTTAGAAGATTCATGTACTTTCAATCGAGGCGTCGGAACTAACATCAAGCTTGAAGATTCTTAAACCAATTAATCGCCACTCCCCCTGATGTAGCTTAAATTGGTAAGTCGTGGCCTCCATGGTGCCACCCATCTTCACATTACTTTGTACATGAATGCTCGAACGCTTGATTTCCAGATTTTCAACCCAACAACACCCCATTCCGGTAATCGGCGCTTCCCTGGATTTTTCTGCGATGCGATAGCCGCCTTGACGTAGCCGCAGAAGGACATAGAGCTGGGACGTTGATAACGAGTCTGATTTCTGTCTTTCGATCACCGCCGCCCAATCCTCCAGCCCATCGCCATTCAAGTCACCTCTTGCCTTAAGGCTTAACCGATCCTCGCCTTTTAAGATCGACTTCAGGAATACATCGACACTAGCGAAATCCGCTTGAGCAGCCGTAGTGAAGGGAAGGGATAAAATGGTGAGAGCCAATAGAATGAGACGGAGTCGATGCATATCCTTTCCAATAAGTTTTGTTAGAAGTGATTTTTTCATGCTCATTCAACAGACGTTTAATGCGCTCTTTTCGATAAGGCTTTGACGATCTCCAAAGCCACCTCATCCGCCGTCTTGTTTCCGCTCGCTTCCACGTGCAAATCCGCGGAGGCGTAAACGGCTCGCCTCTCGGTGTAGAGACTGAGCGCCTCCTGTTCGTTACGGGCCAAAGGGCGCTCGTCTTTCCCTTCGAGAGTGCTAGCCTCGATCCTCTGCCAACAGAGATTAAACGGAGCGTCAAGCCAAACACTTATCCCGCCTGCCGACGCGATCAGGTCGCGATTTCTGGGCAGCGTCCAGGCTCCGCCGCCGAGTGCGATAACTGCAGCCCCATTCTTTTGCAGCACGCCGTGCAGCACCTGGGTTTCGATCTCGCGGAACGACGGTTCACCCTGGTCCTCAATGATCTGCTTTGCTGATCGATATTCCTTTTTGAGGATTTCCCCATCCAGATCGATCATTTGCGAATCGAGCCGACGAGCGAGGGCCCGGGCCACGGTCGACTTGCCTGAGCCCATGAAGCCGGTGATGACGATGAGAGCATTTTCCAATTTGTCATTTTTCATTTGGTCATTTTAGTAGGTGTCATACTCGGTTCTAAAATTCAAACTCCCTAGTATCTGAGAATGGACACCACTAAAGCTGCCAGCCAAAGCAATGTGGATACCATTGCCGCTAACAGATAACTGATAAGCGTCATTCCGTCCTCTAGCTCCCTCTGATCTTCCGTTTTATTAGCCCGCGATTTTCTTCTCCACGACCGGTTTGTAAGCGGCATTGAATTGCGGGCACGTTTACTGAAAACCAGAATCCAGCATCCAACACT
Source organism: Pyrinomonadaceae bacterium (assembly GCA_041745915.1). GTDB lineage: Bacteria > Acidobacteriota > Blastocatellia > Pyrinomonadales > Pyrinomonadaceae > PSRF01. Next base: position 62,109 of record JBGTHZ010000116.1, read on the forward strand.
TACCAAAAATATTAAGACGAAGAGTGCCACGGACGTTTTTATACGCTAGCTGGTCTAACAATCAGCAATTCCTGGAGAGACCTCCTACCTTTCGACGAGCGATTCTAGAACTGTGAAAAAATCAGGAAACGAGACGCCCACGCATTCCGCTCCGGCCATCTCTGAATCACCCGAGGCGGTAAGCGCCGCCACCGCGAAGGCCATGGCGATGCGATGGTCGCCAAAGGAGTCGAGCATGGCGCCATGCAATTGCGTGCGGCCGCGAACCGCCAGCCCGTCTTCAAACTCTTCAACCTCCGCCCCCATCGCCCGCAGGTTTTTCACCGTAGTCGAGATGCGGTCGCTCTCCTTGCGCCTCAGCTCGGCCGCGTCGCGAATCTCGATTCCTCCCGGGATGTGCGTGCCCACCACGGCGAGCAGCGGCAACTCATCAATTAGTCGCGCGATCAAATTACCACGCACGAGGGTTGAATCCACCGGCGACGGCGGCTCGGCGACAAGCTTTCCTTCCACCTGCAGGCGACCCACCGGCTCGTTACATTCATCACGCTCATCAGCGACTTCGATCTTCGCACCTAGGGAACGAAACATCGAAACAAACATCGTGCGAGTGGGGTTGAGTCCCACATCCTCGACCTCGAGCTTCGATTCCGGCAGCAGGGCGGCGGCGGCTATTAGAAAGGCGGCGGATGAGATGTCGCCGGGAACGCTAACGTCGCGAGCGGCAAAACTCCTCGGTCCTTCGATGGAAATCGCACCCTCGATACCTGTTTCGATCGGAACGCCAAACCATTTCAGCATTCGTTCTGTGTGGTCGCGCGTTTCTTCTCGTTCAACTACTTCGGTGCGTCCTTCGGCGTTGAGCCCTGCCAGCAGCACACACGACTTAACCTGAGCGCTGGCAACCGGCAACTCGTAGCGAATCGGCTTCAGGGGCCTGCGTCCCTTGATGGTGAGCGGCGGCTTCGCATTTTTCGATCCAAGCTCGGCGCCCATCATCTGCAGAGGCTCGATGATCCTTTGCATCGGCCGCGAGCTTAAAGAATCATCGCCCGTCAAAGTCGAAGAGAAGTCTTGTCCTGCAAGTACGCCAGCCAGCATACGCATCGTCGAGCCACTGTTACCGCAGTAGAGCGCTTCGCTAGCGACGCGCAAACCGGACTCTCCGGCGCCTTGTACAACGAGGCTGCTGCCTTCTGATTGAATTGAGACTCCGAGTTTTCTTAGACAGGAAAGTGTGGCGGCGCAATCCTCGCTCGGAGAAAAGTTTGTGATCCGTGAGGCGCCGTTTGCGAGGGCAGCAATAATCGCTGCCCGATGTGAGATTGACTTGTCGCCGGGGAGTTGAACTCGCCCGTTTATCCGGCGAGCCGGTGTGATTTTCATCGCGCCAATCTTACTCCGTGAGACCTCACCTCATGAAGGCTAAAAAAGCCAGCTTAGAACAATTAACTGAAAAGGTTCCGAGGGCTATGATCGCTTGGATTAGCACACACGTTGGTCCATTGAGGACATTGTCGCGCTGATGAATCGGTGATATAAAGCCGCGGCGTACTGCTAGTCTCTTGCGCTGAAAGTCGATTGCCATTCGCATCGCGCCCGTAATCGGGCGTTAGATTGCTCTCTTGAAATGCGGGGCAGGTATTATGCATCGTGTGCTTGTGTCGCTTGCTTGTGGGTTGATCCTGACGATCGCTCTAACCGGCTTTGCCTTGTCACAGGATTCAAGGAAGGGTGTGTGCGTTTTTATCTGGCAGGGTTGTCTGATTCAGCTCATCGTACGCACTCTTGATACTCCTACCCACGGAGGCAGTACCCTCGGCTGGCTTGGTTTCATGTTCGGTTTGCCCTTGGGCGTGTTGTTGGGCGTGCCCATTTACTCTCTGATAAGTTATGGTCTCTTCACAGCCGATGCGCGTGTCTCAAAGAATCAACGTCGTGCATAGCACGACAATCAAGAACGATCCACGAAATATCACGAAAGATCACTAACAAATTTTCGTGTTCGTTCGTGTCGTTTCGTGGATCGTCTGTCCACCAAACCAACCTCTCAAGCTAGGACATCACCACTTCTGGCCGTTTCTTGACATCCGGGTAGCCAGCGTGTTAAACCCTCGAACTTCCGTTAGCTTTTGGTGGTTCCAAAGCACAACCAAGGTCAGCGTCGAGTGGCACTTGGACAGGCTATGCTTTCACCAGTGACTTCAGAGACGACAGAACTCACGTTGCCCAGCCGTATTGAGGCTATTGAAAAAGCTGCCACCGCAGTTGCCGGACTCGTTACCCGCTCCGGCATCGGTGAGGAAGACGCGTTTGGAATTGATATGGCTGTCCGCGAGGCCATCGCCAACGCAGTGATTCACGGAAACAAGCTTGACGAAACAAAGCTAGTCGAGATCAACGTAAAGAGTTCCTTCGATTCTTTAGAGGTCAGCGTGCACGACCAGGGACAAGGGTTCAATCCAGAAACAATTTCAGATCCGACCAAAGAAGAAAACATCCTGAAGAGTTCCGGACGCGGTATTTTTTTTATGCGGAACTTCTTTGACGAAGTCGATTGGTCGACTTCCCCAGAAGGTGGCACCACGGTGCGTATGATCAAGAGACGAGCTAATTGATAAAGGAGATCCCGTAACATGGCTGAGTTGAATATTGCAGAACGTCAGGCCGGAGACGTGACCGTGCTTGATATGAAGGGAAAGATAACCATTGGCGAAGGCAGCGTTGCCCTCCGAACGGCGGTCCGTCGCATGCTCGAGGAGGGCAAGAAGAAGATCTTGTTGAACCTGGCAGGTGTGGGCTACATCGATTCGAGTGGCATCGGCGAACTGGTTTCCAGCTACACGGCCATCGAAAAAGATGGCGGCCAATTGAAGTTACTCAACCTCACCCAGAAACTCCAGGACCTGTTGACTATTACGAAACTACTCACAGTCTTTGACGTATACGAGAGCGAGTCCGAAGCCCTCAACGGATTTAAATAAGACGGGGCCAATGATTTTAAAACCCCGGTTACTAGACTTACTGACGGTTAATGGAGATTTGAGTTATGGCAGAGCTTGAGCTGAAGGAACGACAGGCAGGTGACGTCACCATCCTCGATCTGACCGGGCCCGTGCGAATGGGTGAAGGCAGCATAGCCTTACGCGATACGACGCGCCGGCTGGCCGAGGAAGGAAAGAAAAAGGTCCTGCTAAATCTCGGTGGCGTTAAATACATGGATTCGAGCGGCATCGGCGAACTGATCGCGAACTACACAACAATCAGCCGACAGGGTGGGCAGGTTAAATTATTGAATCTTACCGATAAGATCCAGGATCTCCTTGTAATCACAAAACTCCTGACCGTGTTCGACGCCTACGACAACGAAGCTGAGGCTTTGAATAGTTTTAAATAGGTGACGGGTGTCGGGTGACGGGTGTCGGTCTAAATCAATTTGTCTGACACCCGGCACCTGACACCTGATCCAAATGTTTCGCGCCACGCTTCGCCGTCTGCTGGCTATCGACGATCCACCCGAACGGACGGCACTTGCTTTTTCAATCGGGGTTTTCATCGCCTTCTCTCCTTTCCTCGGGCTGCACACGATTGCGGCTACCCTGGTCGCGTTCCTGTTCCGCTTCAATAAGATCGCCATCTACGCAGGAACTTTTCTCAATAATCCGTTCCTGACCCTGGTGCCGATTATTGTGGTGTCATACGGGCTCGGGGCCTTTGTGCTCGGACGCCCTTTGAGCATCCCTGCTGAGGGAGTTGAGTTAATAAAGAATCCTCGCCTCTTTAGCAGTAACTATTACCACCAGGTGGTTGTCCAGAGTTGGTACATGGTCGAGCCCTTCGCCCTGGGTGCCAGTTTGCTTTCGATAATTTGTTCCCTTCTGGCATATCCATTAACATTGTGGCTGTTGCGCCAGCATCGTAAGCAAAGGCAAGAGTCGCCTTAGAACGGTAGACCATTCAAGGTGAGCAAATTTGCAGGTTGGTTGGGAATGGCTCTGGCATCTGTGAACTCGGCAGTCGCATCTTCCTATTGTTTCCAAGCCTTAAATTCTCGTTGGGTCGTGGTTGAAAACTCTTAGTTATATGAAGGAATACTTAGCTTTAATACTTACTGTGGTTATCACCTTTACCACAACGTTAGTGGCGAGCGGTATCGCCTATTCGCAGACCACATCGCCTCCTACCCGATCTGTGGGGGTGACACCAACTCCCACTCCAGCTTCCCGCCCGTCGGGACCACAGCCTCAGCGACCAGCCGCGGGCTTCGATCTGGCTGAGTATGGGGTAGAGTTTCAGGCTGAACCGAGACTGATCATCGTGATGGCTGCCCTCGAGGCCGCCGGCTTCGATCCGGTCGCGAATGGCAGACAGCCGTCAGCTTTCCGCATTCAGGTAAGAAAGGACCTCGCGACCCTCGATCCGGATCTTCGCAGCAGGCTGAATGCCTTTTATGAACGCACCAAACTCCCTGCGCCCGCCACCGCTGCCGATCAGGCAGCACGTTATGTTTCCCTCGCCCTCGCCCTCGGTCCACCACCCACGCTTGACGCACCTGAAAGATCCGATGACCTTCCCGGCGGAATATTGGAAGTGCTCGACTTCGCGCCCCTCGTACGAGAGTTTTATCGCCGCTCCGGAATAGATGAACGGCTCGTTTCATACACACGCGCATACCAGGCCGAAGGTGACCGGCTAAAACCGCCGGCGGCGGAACTGATTCGCTCGGTACTCACCTACCTGCACACGCGGCCGATCACGACTTCGTCAGAGCGCGTGCTCGTGAAGGCCCCGGCGAGCGGAAAGAAGAAGAACCCTACCCGGACCTACAGGATGCGCGAGCATGTGCGCCGATTTTTTATCGTGCCGGATCTTCTGGCAACGCCGGGAGCGATTAACTTCCGCGTAATTGGCGATGAGTATTACGCCATCGTTCCCGAAGGAACGGATCCGGTATCCTCAGAATTGAGGCGGGCCTATCTCCAGTATGTAATTGACCCGCTGATGTTGCGATTCAACCGGGAGATCGCCGGCCGGCGAGACCAAATCAAACAGATCATCAGCGAGCGCGAGAAAACAGGTGCCACAGTCACACCCGATGTATTTATCGTAGTCTCGCGGTCCCTCGTCGCTGCGGCCGACGCGAGGTTTGAGGAATCAAGAAGGCTTGAGACTCTCTCGCGCGAAGTTCGCGGCAAACTGGATCGGGCCCAAAACGATGCGTCGCGCGCCGCGATCGTCCAGGAAACTCGCGCTGCGATGAGCGCTGTTCAGGACGACGCCGTGTCCAAGCTCGCCGCCGACTATGAGCATGGCGCACTGCTCGCTTTCTTTTTTGCCGATCAGTTGAAAGGGATCGAGAGCAGCGGTTTTGATGTGGCCAACTTTTTCGTGGACATGATCACTTCTTTCGATCCGGTTCGCGAAAGTAAGCGCCTCACTGAGAATGCTGAGGCCCGTGAGCGAGCGCGGGCAGCCCGAGAAGCGCGACTCGCAGCGAGAAAAGCTGAGGCGGAAGCTCCGCTGGTATATTCCGAGGCCGGGGCCGCAAGAGCTGCGTCGCTCGTCAAAAAGCTTTCGGAGATCGAAGACATCCTTCGTCTGAAGGATTACCCCAATGCGGAGACGCGTCTGAAGGAGTTGTTGACTGACTATCCCCGCGAGCCGCGCATCTTTTTCGCCCTGGCTCAAACCGCCAGTCTGGCCGCGGCCGATGCGACGGACGAGAACGTTCAGGCAGAGCGGTTGAATCGTGCCCTCGGGAACTATCGCTTTGCCGTGCAGGCTGCCTCAGCGGAATCGGACCGTCCACTCCTCTGCCGTGCTCACGAAGCGATGGGCCGAATCCACTCTTTCATGGACAACGCGGGCGAGGCCGCGAAAGATTTTGACGAGGCGATCAAGATTTGTGATGCGCGCGGAACCACCTACAACGATGCAGTTGAAGGTAAGAAGAAACTGAGCCAGCCTTAGGTGCTTGTCAGAACGGGAAGCGGTAGCAACCCGGTCTCAACATGGAGTATACAACCCGGTCGCTACCGCTCGCGGTTCTGACAGATCGACCTGCTGCGTTCGATCTAGATGGGTCGCGAAATCGTTTTTCTGCGCCCTCTGGGCACTCCCTCAATATTGACGTGAATTTCAGGAATCGTAGGGAGTTCAATGCGCGGAATCACTATGTTGATAGGCGGAATTGTCGGCAGGTTGATGCGCGGAATAATCACTCTACGCCCTACCTGCGGGCTCGTTCCCGAAGGACCTATGGTCGGGCTGGCCGCTTTGGGAGTAACAGTGATGCTGCGCTGATTCTTGTCCCGAACGATGGTGAGCGTAACGTCACCTTCCTTCTTCTTGCCGAGCGCGCGTGTAAGATCGCCGGAGTCTTCAATCTTCTCGCCATCCACTGCGGTAATTACGTCTCCGGCTCTGATTCCGGCTTTGGCGGCCGGACTGTCATCTCCGACAGAAGTCACCAGCACTCCTTTTCCATCCGCAACGCCAAAGAATTCAGCAAGTTGTTTCGTCAACTGCGTCGTGCTCACGCCGATGCGTCGGTTGTTGCCGAAGGCAAACGCGAAACCGTCGTTGCCTGAGTCGGGTCCTTCCCACTTCCAGACCCTCGCTTCCGGGGCCACCAGGCCCTCTAGTCCTTCCAGCTTGCCACCCAATCCCTGCAAGTTATTCAGCGCGTCCATGGAGTCCTTGCGTTTGCCGATCGTCACGGCAACTTCCTGTTCCGCGGCTCCCCGGCTGAGCCCGACTCGAACTGTCTGGTCTGGAGCAACTTCCGATACCAGTCGGGTCAATTTCCGTGTACTGGTGACGCTCTCGCCGTCGAATCGCAGAATCACATCGTCTTTCTTCAGGCCGGCCTTTTCAGCCGGGCTGTCTTTGACGACGCTTGTGATACCCACACCTCGCGCTTCGCGCAGACCGTAGCGACCCATATTCTCCTTATTAATGTCCTCCGCATGAACGCCGAGGAAACTGCCGCCGCCAATGAACATGGAAAACGACTGGCCAAAAGGTTCGGCTGGCGCGGGCGGAGCTGCGGGTGCAGGAGGAGTTTGCTGAGCTAACGCGACACAAGCTGCTGAAAATAGGGAAATAACGAGAGAAAACACGCTTCTAATAGTCATGAAGGGAAATCCTCCGGAAAGATTTTAGCCGCTTACACGCGGCAAATGGCCTTTAGTTCCCAAAATGACGAGGAGATGGTGAGGCGAGGTGACGAATAGACGGGGTGAAACGGAGACGGGGAGACGTCAGCCAAATCAGGTTCTATTCGGAGTATCTCTCCTTACGTCGACCTTGCCCGCGTCGCTCCATCTCCACCTTCCATCTCGTCGTGTGAGAAACAGAAGTCGCACCTGCTGCCTCTGTCAGCTGGCGTTCTGAATTGAAGTTCGGCTCATCAATTTATCAATTCCCACAAAGATTTCACCCATCACAAAGAACACGACAAGCAGCATCACGCTATTAAACAACACAGTGGGAAATCCATGCTGGCTGACATCAACAAAGGGGTACGGATATTGGTTGGACACAGCACCGCGAATCAAAGTGTATGGCAGGTAAATCAGAGGAAAAATCAGCCACGAGATTGGAGTTTTCCAGTTCAGTTCGCCTTTTGGCACAAAGATAAACCAATACAAAACATACATGATCGGAATACCATCGTGGAGCATCACATCGGCAACCAATTGAAAATCTTCGGGCTTCCACAGTTGGCGCAGCACCAAACTATACACAATTCCAACTATCGTAATATAAGCCGCAATAGCTGATTTTATGGTCGGTTGTGAAAAAAACTTGCGCAAACCGGATTGCGGCATCAGCAAACAAATCGTTAGACTCAGCGTAACAAGCAAGTTCGACAAAATTGTGAAGTAGCTAAAAAACTTGACCGTTCTTTGGACAGGCGTTAAACCACCGAGATCTGGATTGACGAGCACGAGGTAAAATTGCAGTCCTAACGCAAACCAACCGCTTACGGCTATTAAAGACATAAACGCGAGCATTACCGTATTCGATTGCTTTTCTATTTTGGTTTTACCTTCTCGTTTCGAAATCTAACGATTAGCTGTGACGAATTTCATCGTTCCGGAATCGGCAGCAAGGTCAATATACAAAGCATCGCCTTCGATTTTGTAGATTCGCGCCGCGTCGAGGCTTTGCAGAAAACGGCTGTCCAGCGAACCCGGCGCACAAGCCATGCGCGTCGTGGCGAAACCGGAAAACCTGAGCGATTGTCGGTCAAGTTTATAAGTCCCGTTGCCGCGATTGCAGTCGGCTAAAATTCGCGCCTTTCCGTCGGCGGCGGTTAACTCGAGCGTGTAATTGGCGGGATTTGGAACGGTTATTTTTTCAACCGGAGTTTGCAAACTCTCCCAACGCCAAACTGTTTTAGTCAAAGCCGCCGCATCCGAAGTTTCCTTAGCTGCGCTGATGCTGTAAGCGGCTTCAGTTATAAAATCCGGTTTCAAAAGCCAGTTTCGCCCGTCTCGCTCGATTTTGAACGTAACTCTGTTTAGTTTCGACGGGCAGCACAGCGCGTCCGTTCCTTTATAGCGAATGTAATCGGCGACGAGATTCGTTTCCGAGGTCAGTTTGACGTTTATCAGCGAACCGTCGGTGCGCGAGTCCATCGGTCCTGGCGATAAGGTTCCCGCCACAAGGTTTCCGACGAACACAAGAGTTTGAAATCCGCGCGGGCGGCACATTCCGTCAAATCCTTGGGCTACGGTAACGGCAGTGGCCTTGCCAAAAACTTGCGCATCGCCGACGAGCGTCCAATTGTATTTAGTCAAAAGACCATCAACCGGAAGCGTCGCCGGACGAATGACGTTGCGGCATCGCGCCAATTCGGATTGCCCTATTTTTTCGGTTTGCAGAATCGCCCGGCTTCGCTCGCTCCAACTCGGCAACGGCTTATCATCAAGCCAACTGTATTGCGATTGTGCTACGGCGTGAACACTGAATGTCAAAACAACTGCGAATGCGGCGCCTAGTAATCTGATTGATTGGTTTTTCATATTTAAGAACCTTCAGAGTCGCCTGCCGTAGCAGACGGGTTTGTTGAGTAGATTAGTCAGCACATGGTAGTTGGCACTAGGATGTAATTGCACACTTGAGCAATTGAGTCAAACTGCCTACCGCCTTCTGCCTACTAGAATTTATAGCGGTCGTAACAGCGGATCTCCTTTATAAGGAGCCTTCAGATTCAAAACATCTCGCTGGAATTGCTTGAGCGGATATTTAGAAACGAGGATTTTCCTTACCTTGAGTGATGAGGATGGAAAGGGCGAGGTTATCTACGCAAGATGTCCGCAAAGAACTCAGAGTGCTAGACCGCTCCTGGCGGTTATTTGGGCCTACGCTGACGTTGCTTAGCTGACACCGACTTCACTACGAGACGCCCCGTGACTGATTGACTCAAAGGAACCATGGCGGCTGCCAGCGCTTGGACCATGAGATTGCGAACCGCCGGCTCATCCAGCGTCGACGCGTTGTCAAGAGGGATAAACCGATTGAGCTTGCCGCTACCCTGTAGAAGCCTTTTTGGATCCTTGAGACGTGATGCTCCGCCTTGCAGGAAGCAAAGGCTAACGCGACGGGGGTAGACCGCGATGGAAAAGATCGCCTCCGAGGCGCGCTCTGATGGCCCGAAACCGATAGCTAACGCATTGTAGTTGTCATAAACGAGTTGAACCGCGTTAGGAAAGCGCGTCCGCATTGTGAACTGCGCAGCCTCTGCGAGAGCCGCTATCTCAGGCATGAACTTGGCGATGAAGCCTTTGAGCTGAGCCTCGGGAGTCATCCCCCTCCTTTGCGCACCTAACGCTCAATTGGGTCGTCTCCACCTGCGCCGGTCTCACAGTTTCCCCGTTTCGCACGCCTTAGTTCGTCGCGAGTGGCCGGTAAACCTCTTTCCCACTGCTCCTCTCGACTGCGAGCTTGCCTTCCGAATGAGCGAGATCGAGATGGGCTACAGCTTCCGAGACAGCGAGAAAACGATGGACGTCGTCGGTTTCCGGAAACATAGCCCGCGACACATCCCAGGCAGAGGTTCCGGCTTTGGGGACGAGACGAATTACTTCGGCCTGCCGCTCGCGTATTGCGCGCAGGTAGCGATTGAAAAGCTCTTCGTAGTCATTCACCGGCGCACCGTGGCCGCCATGTACGAGAGTCGGGGCGAAGGTGCGCAAGCGCGCCAGGCTTACGAGGTATTCAGCGAGCGAGGGAAAACGTTTTGACGGATCGATGGGATCTGGGGAGAGAACGGGATTTGGGGTAATGCGCTTCAGTACGCAGTCGCCGGCAATCACCGTCCGATCCGCTTCGCGCACAAAGGAACAAGAACCCGGAGTGTGGCCTGGGGTGTGAATGATTCGCAATGCGCCATTGGTAAACTCCAGTTCGGCTTCGTCGCGCAAATCGCCGTACTCGTGATCCTCAAAGGAGTCGGCATAGCGACGCATTCCCTCGTACATCCTCCGCATCGCTTCGATCTCTCTATCAGGTACGCCGGCGCGCGCGAGTAGATCTCGGTGCATCGCGTCTTCAAGTCGGCCGATGCGATGCCCCGTTTCCCAGCTGTGTACCAGCACTTCCGCATCCTTCGCCTCATCGCGCAGCGAGCGTGCCAAGCCACAGTGGTCTTCATGTGCATGCGTCAGGACAATGCGGCGAATGTCAGAAACGCGAACACGCTCATGTCTGAGTCCTTCACGCAGAGCTTCATTGGCTTCCTTTGTTTTTGGACCGGTATCGATCAAGGTCAGAGGGTCTTCGGCGATCAGATATACGTTCACGGGACCGATGTAGAAGGGGGTGGGAAGCGAGATGGGGACGATGCGCATGAAGTGATTGCCGGTTGCCGAATGCTTTCCGCTTTTGATTGGAGATCTCAGATCTGAGATCTCAGATACTGCGCCACTCCGTAAATACCTAACCTCGACGAGCTTTGATCTCCTCCAATTCTTTCAGGAACTCTTCGTGCTCACGCGCTTGTGTCGTTGCACGCCGCCCCTTTTCGGTCAAATAGCGCTGACCACGAATATCGGAATTCTGTAGGGAATCTGGCCAGCCTCGCAATTGTCGAGATATATTCTCTGCTCTTGATCTCAAATCTGAAATTTCAAATTTGAAATTCGAAAGCCTCGGCAAACGTTCGCACAAACACAGGACAGAACGCGTTTCACCACAAGAACCTCGCGCGATGTACAGAAAGGTTAACAACTCTTGCGTGGTACCGCGTTCAAATCCTTCCGCAATATTGTTTGACACTGAGACGGATGATCTCTCGATTTGGTCACGAACAGCGCGGTACGGCCTGAATGCGGGCTGAGCCGTTAGAGCAAACACTCTCACCGCCAACTCAATCGCATCTTTCCATACCGGCAAATCTTCGAATCGTTTGTATTTCACGTGAGGATCTCCATGTGAGGAATGGATAAGAGAAAACCGGGCGAAAAGGGTAAGGGGTAAAAGGGCAACTTAAGGAACGTACGGCTTTGCCTGGTTTTCCCTTTTCCCTTTTCCCCTTTCACCCCGGGTTTCCCTAGTACACGTACTTGTTCGCCTGAATCACAACGTCCGCGATGCGCTGCCGCGCCACCACTGTATTCATCGGTGTCAGCTTGGTAAAGCGGCGCAAAGCAGCAAGGAGGGTGCGCAGCTCATCGCCTTCAGACATTGCCGCCAGGGTGTTTTTGGCCCGCGCTTCGATGCGTTCGACAGCGTCGTTGCAGAAAACACGGGTGATGTCGATGTATCTGGCTGCAGCCTCTTCACCCTCGGAGGCAGCAAGCTTTCGCGTACGCAGAATGGCCGACTCCATCGCGTAGGTGTCCAGGATGATGTCCGCAATGCCCATCAGAATTTCCTGCTGGTCCGCCAACTTTGTCATGTACTTCTGCGCTGCGGTGCCAAGCGTCATCAGAGCCACCTTTTTGGCGTTCTGAGTCAGCTTCTGCTCAGCTGCCAATACCTGCTCATCATCGTCGAGCCCCGACATCTGAGGAGAAAGTATTTCGTCCATTAGCGCCTGCGCTGCCGGCAGCAAGGGCAGGTTGCCGCTCAGCGCACTCTTCATTAGACGACCTGGAATCAAGAGGCGGTTGATCTCGTTCGTACCTTCGAAGATACGATTGATGCGCGAATCGCGGTAAGCACGCTCGGCCGGATAGTCAGCTGAGTAGCCATAACCTCCGAAGATCTGGACCATCTCGTCGGCCACAAAGTCGCAGTATTCCGAAAGCGCAACCTTGATGATCGAACACTCCGACGCATACTCCTCAATGGCCCGCAGCCGTGCGTCCATGTCTTTATTGTCCACCGCGCCAATACCGGCCTCGATCATCCCGAGTGTGCGGTAGGTCATTGCTTCGCCAACCCAGGTGCGAATGCACTGCTCGGCAAGTTTCGCCTTGATGGCGCCGAACGAGGAGATGGATTTACCAAACTGGTGCCGCTCGTTCGCATAGCGGATCGACTCCTGCACCATGAGCTTCATGCCGCCCACACACATGGCGCCGAGTTTGAAGCGGCCGATGTTCAAAATGTTGAAGGCGATCTTATGACCCTTGCCAACTTCACCGAGAAGGTTCTCGACCGGTGTCCTGACATCGGAAAGAACCAGAGCGGTTGTGCTAGAGCCTTTGATTCCCATCTTGTGCTCTTCCGCGCCCGACGTGAGACCGATCTGTCTCTCCACCATAAATGCGCTGAACTTATCGCCATCAACTTTGGCAAAAACGACGAAGACGTCGGCAAAGCCACCGTTGGTAATCCACATCTTCTCGCCATTGATGACGTAGTGGGTGCCGTCCTCACTTAGACGCGCTGTCGCTTTGGCGGCCATGGCGTCGGAACCCGAACCCGCCTCCGTGAGAGCATAGGCTGTGACTAGTTCCCCCGCGGCTATCTTCGCCAGATACTTTTCTTTCGCGGCGTCGGTGCCGAAGTAGACGAGTGGGAGGAGCCCAATACCGCTTTCCGCTCCGAGGGTGGTGGCAAACGAGGCCGAGCGGCCGATGTTTTCCCCGATGAGTGCGCCGCTGGTCTGATCGAGACCCAGCCCTCCGTACTCTTCCGGAATGCTTGCACCAATTAGGCCAAGGTCAGCCGCTTTCTTAATGAGCTCGCGCGATAGTTTCCAATCGTGTTTCTCGAGTTGATCCGTGTGGGGAACGACTTCGTTGTCAATAAACTGCCGTGTCGTTTCGGCAATCATTCGGTGCTCTTCATTGAAGTCTTCAGGGGTGAAGACTTCCTGAGGGGTAAGCTCCTCGATCAAGAAAGCGCCACCCTTGACTAGCTGTTTCTCTTCAACTACGGCAGACATGGCTTTATTCCTTTCGTTTGTTGGATAGATCTTTTTGACTCAGAGTTCAGGCAATTGATCTTTAATCTCCTGAGGCATCGTGTGGCGCAATTCAGGATAAGCTTCGAGGATTCGTACCAAGTCGAGTTCATCTTTCTTGCGCTTGCTAACTCTTCGTCGCTCATCGCTCCAGGCCCAAACTTTCCCGCGAACCACATTTGCGAGTGAAGCTACTGGAACATGCTGGCCTAGAACGTCCCGAATTGTCGTATCGTTCACGAAATCCTGATACCGAAGGTCGAGACTAAACTGAATACGTAGATCGCTTTTTGGCATCCTTGCATTTAGAGAATGAAGAAACTCTTCGACTGAGAATCCCGCTTTGATCAATTCAGGTTTGATCACGGGCAATTCTGAAGCGATTACGACAACTTCGGCGTCAAGCGTGTAAACAGGTTCGACATAACAATTTACCGCGAGCCCGCCAATTAGGCACCACGCACCGCGACGACTCACAATGCTCACCAGAGTAGCAAAGTCACTACTACCGCTGCCGGTTATAGATTCAAACACTTCTGCGGCGGTCATGGTGCCCTTAACTTCAAAGTCACCGAATCAGTCTGCTTCGTCGCTGAAAGCGACGGAGTCAATAGCCAGGGGCAACGCCCCGGAAGCCTGTAAAACGTTATCGACCCTGAAAGGGTCGCACCGCACCAAAACCAGGCTTCAATGTTAGTGATCTATTCCCGTCGAAACTGCGAGCCTTTCAGGGTCGGACTGGATTGTGGCCTACCGGGCGCGTTGCCCCGGCTATTAACTTCATGCCTTTCAGACATGGTCAGACAGGCCCTTCCAGGACTCTTACGCCAGTCTTTCAAAAATTCCCGCCGCGCCCATGCCGCCACCAACACACATCGTGACCATTCCATAACGCCCGTTGCGCCGTTCCAGCTCGCGGAGAATCGACGCAGTCAGTTTTGCTCCGGTGCACCCGAGCGGATGGCCGAGGGCAATTGCACCCCCGTTGACGTTTACTTTCTCGATGTCGAGACCCAGCGTTTTAATTACCGCGAGAGACTGTGCGGCAAAAGCCTCATTCAACTCGATCACGTCAATCTGATCTAGGGTTAGCCCCGCGAGTTTTAGTACTTTCGGGATAGCGAATACCGGTCCGATCCCCATCTCCTCAGGCGGACAGCCGGCAGTTGCATAGGCGACAAAGCGGGCCATCGGTTTCAGGCCCAGACTCTGAGCGCGATCATCACTCATGACCACGGCCGCAGCCGCGCCATCAGACATCTGGGAAGAATTGCCCGCGGTGATGGTTCCTTTGACATGGAATGCCGGCTTCAACTTGGCAAGAGCTTCCAAGCTGCCGTCACGCCTGACACCTTCGTCTTTATCGAAGACAACTTCGCGTCGTTGCTTTCGTCCCTGCTCACCAAGTTCTTCGAAAGAGACAGTCATGGGTACGGTTTCGTCCTTAAACTTATCAGCCTCGAGTGCGGCTGCAGCCCGCTGATGCGAACGCAAAGCAAATGCGTCCTGTTCCTGGCGAGTGACGTTGTACTTGCGCGCCACGTTTTCGGTTGCCAGACCCATGTTCAGATAGAAATCCGGATAGTGTTCGACGAGATAAGGATTGGGACGAATGATGTGCCCGCCCATCGGGATCATCGACATCGTTTCGAGGCCGCCGGCAATGGCCACTTCGGCGCCACCGGTGCGGATCTTATCGGCGGCAATGGCGATCGACTGCAACCCGGAGGAGCAGAAGCGATTAATCGTCATGGCGCTGGTTCCCACCGGGAGACCGGCGCGAATCGCCGCCGCGCGGGCTACATTCATCCCCTGCTCCGCTTCGGGCATGGCGCAACCCATGATGACGTCTTCAATTTCCTCCAGGTCGAGGCCGGGAACTCGGGCCATCGCTTCCTTAATTACAGCGGCTCCCATTTCATCCGGGCGGGTGTCTCTCAACGTGCCCCTGGGTGCTTTACCAACGGCCGTGCGCACTGCTGATACGATTACAGCGTCTCTCATAACTTTAATCCAATGTCCAAGGTCCTAACGTCCAAGGTCGTGCTGGGTCTAACGTTTCAGTAAACAATCCCGAATTCACACGAAACTTTAATAAAATTCCTTCGTGCTGATTAGTCTCATTTCGTGGATCGTTTCTTTTTGCTTAAACCCTTGATCAACAGACAACTAGTTCCGGAGTGGTTTTCCTGTCTTCAACATATGCCCAATCCGCTCCTGTGTCTTGCGTTCGCCCACGAGTGAGAGAAATGCTTCTCGCTCAAGATCGAGAAGGTATTGCTCGGAGACTCGAGTGGGATGGTTTAAATCCCCACCTGTAAGAATGCGCGCCAGTTTCTCTCCGATCAAGGCATCGTGATCCGAAATATAGCCGCCGCGCTTCATCTGATGAATACCCAGCTTCAGCGTAGCCAACGCGGGCATTCCCAAGGCAAGAATGTCTGTGCGCTGTTGCGGCTGCACGTAACCGGTAGCCGCGAGGGCGAGGACTTCCTGCTTCGCATCGGCAATAAGGCGATCACTATTCATGGAAATGGCATCGTCAGCTCCGAGGAAGCCGTAAGTGCGAGCTTCTTGCGCCGAAGTTGCAACTTTAGCGAGCGCGATTGTCTCAAACGCCCGCTTCACAAACGGGAACGGATCCGCATCGTCCACATTTTTCGGAATCGAGTCGAGAACCCTTACCAGCATCTCTTTCGTCCCACCGCCCGCCGGAATGATTCCGACCCCAACTTCCACCAGTCCAATGTAAGTTTCCGCCGCGGCCCGCACCCGGTCCGCATGTAGCACCATCTCGCAGCCCCCGCCAAAGACGAGGTTGAAAGGCGCCACTACCACCGGCTTCGGCGAGTACCGCAAACTCATGGTCGAGCCCTGGAAGACTCGTCCCATCAAGTCCAACTCTTCCCAATTCTCTTCCTGCGCTTCCATCAGCATCAGCATCAGGTTTGCGCCTACGCAGAAGTTCGCGCCCTGATTGCCCACCACCAGCCCGACGAAATTCTTTTCCACTTCCGCGAGGGACTGTTTGACCATCTGCAGCGTGTCGCCGCCTATGGCGTTCATCTTCGAATGAAACTCGAGACAGGCGACGCCGTCGCCGATATCAATCAATGAAGCGCCCGAATTCTTCTTAATAACCGCACTGCGTTCTTTTAGAGACTTCAAGATGATCACGCCCGGCGGATCGGCGAGGGGCAGGTAATGCTTTGAGACAAAGTCGAAATAGGACTGCTGGCCGTTCTCTTCCTTGTAAAACGAACTGGCGCCGGCGGCGAGCATGGACTCAACATTCACCGGTACGGCCTGACCCTCGGCCTTCATTCGCGCGGTGGACTTCTCCAGTCCGATCGCGTCCCAAACTTCAAACGGCCCCAGCTCCCAGTTGAAACCCCATCGCATCCCTCGATCGACTTCAACAACCGTGTCGGCGATCTCCGGAATGCGTGCGGCTGCGTAGCGCAACGTTCCAGACAGTGTCTTCCACAGAAATGCGCCGGCGCGATCCTTACTCCAAACAAGGGTCTTGATCCGCTCCCGCGTCTCCTCGATGTTCTTCGTCATCTCCAACGCCGGGAGTTTGACCTTCTGCGACGGCCGGTACTCGAGCGAAGCGGTTTCCAAAGTCCATATTTCCTGTTTGTCGCCTTCGCCTTTCTGCTTCTTGTAAAAGCCGCCCTTGGTCTTATTGCCGAGAATCCCGCGCGCCAGCATGTTGGTTAAAAACTCCGGCGCGACAAACATCTCGCGTTGGTCATCATCAGGAAGGGCTTCGTAAAGGTTCTTGATGACGTGAGAAAAGACGTCGAGGCCGACGAGATCAAAAGTTCGGAAAGTCGCCGTCTTGGGACGCCCCACGGCGGGTCCGGTCAACTTGTCGACTTCCTCAATCGAGTAGCCATCCCCGAGCATCGTCTTGATGGTGAGCAAAGCCCCGAAGGTGCCGATGCGATTGGCGATGAAATTAGGACGGTCCTTCGCCGGCACCACGCCTTTGCCCAGACGTTGATCGAGAAAGCCAAACAGAAAGCACGAGACTTCCGGTTTGGTCCATTCCGTCCTAATCAGTTCGACCAGATGCAGGTAACGCGGCGGGTTGAAAAAGTGGACGCCGAGAAAGTGGGCGCGGAAATCGTCCGTACAACCTTCGGCAAGGAGGCGGATTGGAATACCGCTGGTATTTGAAGCAACGATTGAACCCGGCCGTCTGTGTTGTTCAACTCGCTGGTAGAGCTGACGCTTAATGTCCAGGTTTTCGACGACTGCTTCGATAATAAGGTCGCGGTCTTTCAGTTTGGCCAGGTCGTCGTCGAAATTCCCGACTGTCACGAGCGTGGCGTTGTCCCCCGTAAAGAAGGCGGCGGGCTTGGCCTTTTTAGCGGCCTCCAATCCGGCGCGGGCGATGCGGTCGCGCACTTCTTTCGATTCGAGCGTCAGGTTCTTTTTATGTTCTTCGGGAGTCAGCTCGCCCGGCACAATATCCAGCAGCAAAGTGGGCACGCCGGCGTTAGCCAGGTGCGCGGCAATTTGCGCCCCCATGGTTCCCGCACCGAGAACTGCCGCTTTCTCAATTCGCATATTCCACCGTCTACCTCTTTCCTCGGGAGTGTTAGGACGAACCCAGTAGCTACCGCAGGCAGTTGTAACAAGCGGCTCCAACGCAGGTTTTGGCAGGACATGATACTGAATGAGCATTCATTCAGCAACCTCAGAAGCCACTGGAGAAGCGTTCCGCCGGCTGTGGGTTCGGTCATAAAGTGCATTTAGTGGGTTTTAAATGAAATTGGTCGACCATAGCGTTCAATCATGCGAGGAAGGGCAGTTTGATTTTCTCGCTGCCACTTCAGCCGCTAACGACCGGACGCGTTCAGACGCGACGTAAACCTTGCGGAAGTCGGCGTAAACATGACGATACTCTTTGTCGCGCCGAAAATGCATCTCGTCGGGGTGGATCACGTTAAAGCTCCCGTCTGGCACCGGATAGCGCGTTACCCGGTAAGTGTACTCGCCCGGAAATTGATGCTGACACCCAATTGATACTCATCGTGACTGTGCGCCGAAAGCGTCTCAGTAGGCCCCGGCGCGTACCTGTCAACTCAAGCAACACATCTTGAAAGCCCAGGTCCTGATAATGTGTTTATCTGCGAAATCCATTTAACTACTTGCCCGAGAAATCGGCACCCCACGCTAACATTCCATTTCTTCGATTAACAGTCCGACGTCGCCCGCCCGTGATGAGCCCACTTACCGTCAAGACGTTCAGGCATCAGCGCAAACGATGCTGAGTCCTCGGCAAAATCTTTTCAAGATATGCATCAGTTGCTCCGCCATCGGGATGACGCAGCAAGAGCATCAGCCAAGGCCTCGGCAAAGGTCCGCAGGGTCGAGCCATCACTTTCCCCATGGTCAGGGTTCAGCTCACAAAACGTCAGCGCAGCCCAATTCGGCGCGCACAGTAAGGGGCGGAGCGACGCCATGAGCTGATCGAACCGGAGTCCTACGTTACGACGGGTGTTTTCCGCGAGGGGCATATCAAGGTAGTCGAGGACGTCGAGATCCACATGGACGAGCAACCTTTCAAACTGCTGTGCCCAGCCATCTACCACGGCCTGCGCCGCGCTGGACGGATCGGCGAGAACCTCAGGCAGCCGAACTTCCGCGATGCCGAGCTCCTCAATCAGCTGCTGCTCGAACGGCTCAACGTTGTCGTTTGCGAAGAAGAGAATTTGCCCTGGGCGTAGCAGTGGCACACGCGGTCCGACAGCGGCGAGTTCCGGCACTGTGCCCTTAACACCGAGCATGTGTGCCACGCCCATCCAATCCAGAGCGCCATCAGTGGTGCTTTCTGGCGTGTTGAGGTCGGTATCGAGGTCGATGTAAACCACCCCAACACTTTGTGTCCCCCAAAGCGCGCCGGCTACCGTGCCGAGTTCCACCGTGCAATCGCCGCCCAGGACAAGCACTGCCGCGTCGGAAGCAAGCGCGTTAGCGACCCGCTCCGCCGTAGCTTTAGCCACTGTCGCGGCGATGCTCGCATTCATAGCGCGTGGATTCGACTTGTCCGCACGCCATCGAAAACTGGAAACGTCTCCACGGTCGTCTACCGTGATGCCACCTGCGGATAAGTGTTCAAGTAGACCAATCGCGCGGAGAGCCGCCGGAGCCTTTTCTTGACCGGGCGCATAAGCTCCTGCGCTACTTGGAGCGCCGACGACGGCTAACCGATTAGACATCGCTGACCTCCACAAGGTTTGTTTCTACACATCGTTGCATTGCAGGGACCACCCAACGGCGGAGTTGACGTGGCAAATCGCCACCAAGCCCGCCAAAAGTTATATGGATCGATGCTATTCCCTGCCGGAATCTCAGCACCTGTCAGCCGATCTTTCTGTGACGAAAGCTTTCAGAAGTGTGGCTGTTTGCTCAGGAATCTCTTCGGGGAAAAAGTGGCCCGCATTTATTGCTTGTCCTTGAACGTCGTTGCCCCAATTTTTCCAGAGCGCCAACGGCCCACCTTCTCCTCCATACCAAAATTCCAGTCCTCCCAAACCGCTCCAGAGTACGAGCAGAGGGCAAAGGATACGCCGCCCATCTTCTCGGTCTGTTCGATCATGCTGCCGGTCAAGCGTCGCGGCGGCCCGATACTCCTCGCAGATAGCGTGAACATGGGCTGGGTCGCGCAAGGCCTCAACGTAGGCAGCACGCGCTTGCGGGCTAAATGCTGTGGAGCGCGAACCCCATGCGTCGAGTGCGTTGTCAACCACGGCTTCTGGGGCAGCAAGTAATAGACGTTCTGGCAAAGGCTCCGGCTGAGCCAGAAGAGACCATGGCCAATAGGCAAGCGCGAAGTTTGCATCTGCCCGCTTCCAGGCATCCTCTGTCGGTACAATGTCGAGCAGAGCGACTAAAGTTATCCGGTCGGGGTGGTCCAGAGCCATCCGGTATGCAACGCGCGCACCCCGATCATGTCCGGCCACAGCAAATTGTTCGAAGCCAAGCCGATCCATTACGTTCACCATGTCGCGTGCCATGGCTCTCTTGGCGTATGGGGAATGGTCTGGTTTTGAAGTCGGGCAACCACTCTGGCCGTAACCGCGAAGATCCGCGCAAATAATCGTGAAGTGCTGCGCCAGAATAGGCGCCACTCCATGCCACATGATATGAGTTTGCGGAAAGCCGTGTAAAAGCAGGAGAGGCAAGCCGGTTCCTGATCGACGTATGAATATGGTCGTCTCTCCCACGTCCACGTCAGTTGCTTCGAAATCATCGAACATATCTCTCTCGTGAACGCACAACCTTTTGAGGTCATGGGTTAAATCATTTAGGGACTCGACCCGGACCGGGGTCTTGCTTCTCACGAGGGGGTGTAGAAGCGGCGGTGCAGGGCGCGTACCTGGTCCGCGAGGCCGGGAACCGGGCCTTCCACCACAAGGTCCGGGACGACCACTCGGATCGGTAGAGTTCGCACGGGAGGCGCGGGAACCCCCAGCTCGGCGAGCCAGGACGCCAGTTGCTCGGAAGAGCTCACGTACACGATGCGACCCAGCCCTACCCAGCCGTGCGCGGCGGCGCACATCGGGCAATGCTCACTCGAGGTGAAGACGGTCGCCGCCGCTCGTTCCACAGGGGTCATGTTCGCCGCGGCCCAGCGCGCCAGCTCGAACTCCGGATGGCGCGCCCGGCCGCCGGAGGCCACGCGGTTATGGGCCTCGGCGAGGACGGTCCCGTCCGCGGCGACGAGCACGGAGCCGAACGGCTCATCGCCCGCCTCCAGAGCCTCGGTCGCCAGTTCCACGCAACGGCGCAGGTGCCGCAACTCGGCGTCGCTCGCCATAGTCTTCTCCAATCGCTGTTTTCAAGCCCGCTGTAGTGCCGCGCGATACGCTACAATGCTTCGCCGGACGTATAAATCGCCGCTCCAAGTAGAAAAATGTCCTTGATTAATAAGCCGCCCGTTGGTGTCGTAACCGGTAGCGAAAAACTTTCAAGATGCACCCACGCATCGGGTGTGGTGAACAAAAAAGCAAGCGTAATCGCAAACATTCCGATTGCCAAGACTTCCGATTGCCGAGACCAACGGCAAAAGCGGTCTGGTGGCGATGAGCAAAGCAAGAATGACTTCGCTTACTCCAAGCAAGTGGGAAACACCTTGTAAACTCAAGAATCGGAACAGGCAAGCCATCAAGGGCTGTTTCTGATCAGTGGTTCAATCGCCCGACGATTCTTCTGCGGTAATCAAAAGTCTGCAGGGTCGAATGGAATCGAAGGGATTCCTTGAGCTTGGAGGTCGTCGCGGGTAACGCTTCGACTGACGCTTTGCCATCCCTTATCCCTTATCTCAAGAATAATTGCCAGCCTTTCATCTGTTCCGCAAAACGAAGCCGGTCACGTTGATGTGCATGTCTGGCGTCCGCAACGGGTCGGTCAGTTTGAAGCGCCAGACCATCGCCTCTGTCTGGCCCTGCGGCTCCAGCGCCTCCAGGTCGCGTAAGGCGGAGGAATAATCAAACGTCGCGCCGTCCCGCGGCTGGCCGTTGGTCGCGTTGAGAATGAGCGGCGACTTGTCCTTGAGCAAGTCCCCCATGCCGCTGCCGAAAACCTTCACTTGAACGGTGATCGGCTTGTAGATCGGCTGGTCCGACAGATTCTTCAATCGGATCGGCAGCTGCAGCTCTCTAGTTGCCGGGTCGTAGGTCGTCGGATCCATTACCAACTGAATCTTATCCGTCAGCGAGACTTCCGATCTCTCCTGTTGCACTACTGTGGCAGCACCGGGTCCAGTCAGCGTCAGCACGGCGTTCGTACTGGCTAGTGGTTCGGCCGAGAGCCCGACCCGGACTAGGCTGGTCCAGGCTTGAAAAGTCCCGGTGCGGCCATCGGCCCAGAAGGGATGGAACACGCCGCCAGCGTCCGCCGTGAGTCCCATGTAATCGCCGCCGTTGCTGAAGCGTTGGGCGGCAGACAGAAAGGTGATGCGCTGTGTGCCGGCCGAGGGAGCCCAGGCGCTTGGGGAGTACGCCAAGTTGCCCCCGCCCCAGCGCAAGGACGGAGCCGAGGAGAGGCGAGCCGGGGGGAGGAAAGATTCCCCGCCATCCACCGAGGCCGTAAAAAAGGCGTGATACTCGCTGTCGTCATTCTTGAGACCCCGCGTGTCGAACCACATCACGCCAACTATCCCCTGCTCGTTGACGGCCACCGCAGGCTGGAATTGGGTCGCGGCCTCGGGCGCCGTGGCATCCACCGGCTTAGGTTCCTTCCAGGACTTGCCCGCGTCCGCGGAATAACTGAAGACGACGCGTGGCTTCGCGGAATTGAAGTCGGTCCACGCGGTGTAGAGCCGGTCCCGATACCGGCTTGAACGGCTGTCCGCGGCATAGGCATGAAAAGTGCCGAGACGGAAGGACGGATCTTCATCCGCAGGTGTGTTGCTGGTGGCGATCTTCGTGGGCGTGGAGAAGGTGACGCCTCCGTCTTTGGAAGTGACGAGCCAGGCGCTCGATTCGCGGGCAGTCTTGCGTTTGGCCGGGTCAATCTGGAAATCGCCGTAGGTCATCACCAGCGTGCCGTCGCTCAAGACCATCAACGTCGACACATTCACGCCGATCCCTTTGCCATCAAGCACCTTCACCGGGCCGACGAATGTATGGCCGTCATCGTCCGACCGGAAGACACCAAGGGAGTAATCGCGGCCATAGAGCACACCGATGTAAATGCGGCCGGCAAAGTGACCTACGGTGTGATCCACCGCGATCTGCGGGTGATCGTAGGAGTAGCCCAGATCAGCTGGCCTGCTCCAGCTTCGCCCACCGTCTTCCGAGCGGTAGAAATGCAGGGCCGAGCGCGTGCGCCCGTGCTCATCCTTCACCCTGGCGAGCGCGGCGAAGTAAGCCGTGCCGTGAGGCGAGAACGCCACCTGTGGGTCTGCGCCCCCGAAGGTGACTTGTTCAAGGAAGACCGAGTCGTGCCAAGAGTAGCCGCCGTCAAAGGTCGCGTAGGTCTTGCACGCTAGTCCGCCGTCCGCTCTGGTCATCGTCATAGCAGCGCCCAGAAGATTCTTTTTATTCTTCGGATTCGCTGCAATCATCAACTCGACGTGAGGGAAGTTTCCATCTCGGCTGGCCAGGATGTTCGGACCAATGATCATCTTCGGATCCGGCGGATGGTTCCTGGCCGGGAAAAGACTGGCAACTGCGCTCATGCAGAGCAGGCCGATGGAGAGCATTTTCATTGTTCATCTCCGTGACAGGGTTTCGTGAGAGTCTCGATCTAACCGCGCATGCCTGGTTCCCGGAACTCCCGCGCGCTTCACCGCCGTCTGCTGTGCCTCACACCTGCACAAGCGGTACAATGTCGCGCTTCTGGACGAGAAGTTATCGGTCATTTTCAGCCGTGTAGGGTCACTACGGTTCAGAAACTGCGGCAGTGACGCCACCACGGAAAGCGTCTTAATATGTCAACAGAATTATAGAGAGAGGTCGTTCTTAATCAATGTTGTGAAACGCGGAATTAGATTGCTTCTAAGAGCCTGTCTTTGATTACCATCAGCGACATCGGATCGACCTTATCAAAGACATTGAACATCCGTAAATCAGCAGGAGCCAATCTCCTGATGTCATCGTAAACAGGAGGCGAGACCAAAAGAATATCTACTGATTCCAAGAGATCTCTTAGTTTTGCTTCTTCCTTTAAAATACAACATTCGATACTCGAGTTGAGACCCAGTTCCTCCCGAAGCATGTCTTTATAAAAGGCGATGGACTCCTGATCTCGGCAGACGAAGCCATAGCGCGCAGACTTGTCGAGCGCATCAAGTTGGCGCCTTGTTTCGAGAGACATATTCGTAACCAGAAAATCGATCTTCACAGGAACGCCCACCAGAGCTTTGCGAACTTCATTCATATGAAATCCAGTGGTTAGAACCGCCAGCAGTTCGTCTTTACTCCTCGAGATTTTTTCTACTTCCTTTCTCAGGTCCTTCAGCAACACCGGCTCAACGCTTAGACCCAGATAGCTTCTCAGCAGACTTGAAATCTCGTTAATCTGCGAAATATTGCACTCTGTGAAGACCACAAGCTGCTCTGAAGCATCTGAAGACACCTCGCTTAGCGCTTGATCGACCATAATCCTGACCTCTTCCAGCGGGACACCCCTTTGAAGAAGTTTCTTCAACAACTCTTTCACGGAATCAACGTACCGCAGTTCAACCGTCGCGGGCGCACCAGTCTGAGTCTTTAGGCTCGCGTGGTTGCTAGCAAAAGTTCCCCGGCCTCGTTTGGTGGTTATCAGGCTTTCTTTTTCAAGCTCCTTATAGGCCTTTCGTGTAGTCTCGGAGTTAATTTCGAGCTGCTCAGACAACTCCTTTACGGTCGGCAAACGCTGGTTATTCTGAATAGCGCCGGTTGAGATGTAGTACCTGACCAGATCTTTCAGCTGAAGATACAGAGGTACCCTGCTATTTTTATCGATGAACCACTTGATCATGATCTCTTTCGCGCGAACCGTTCAACCAGGCTTTAAACCTCTGGGTAGGACAGTAAAACTATTCCGTACCTTCGCATAAGTCAAAGATCGCAAAAACCTACTACCTCCCTACAGATTTCAAAATCGAAATCCAAGATCGTGGCTGAAAACCAGCACGAGTCCGTCCTGAACGACAACCAAACAGGCTCAATCGAAGACTTATCGGGCAATCCGGTGTCCTACCCTTGATCGGCACGGGTCTTGAGTGAATGCCTTGTGCATATCTATAAGTTTTACGGAGAAGTTTCTGGCCTGACGCACATATCAATTTTACAGCCCAACGCGCTTCCAGATTTGAAGGCGCGCCCTCGGGCCTCTATGTGCAGTTTGAGATGCCCTTAAGGTGGCAGGCATTTCATCACCCCTACTGAAAAGTTACAAAGGAGCATACGAAATGAAAAAGCCTCGACATGAGTTTCTCGCTAAACGGGCCAGCGCGATCTTAGTGACGGCCTGCCTCATCGTTACGTTTAGCTTATTTTGTGTAGGGATGCGGGCCGATGCGCAGTCAACCGACGCGACTTTGAGCGGCACGGTAATAGATTCAAATGGAGCGGTCGTACCCGGTGCCGTCGTCACAATCGTGAAGCCGAATACAGGGTTTACCCGCGAGGCTACGACGAATGAGTCAGGAATTTATACTTTTGTGGCTATTGCTCCCGGTACCTACACAGTGACGGTACGACGCGATGGATTTGACCCTGCGGAGATTAAAGATGTTGTGCTCAATGTTAACGACCGGCGTTCGCTCCAGACTCAATTGAGAGTTGGCCAGGTGGGTGGAACGGTTGTCGTCAATGAAGGTGCTTCTCTGATCAATGAATCTCCGACAGTTAGCACGGTGATAGGCCGCACCCTGGTGGAGAACTTGCCGCTGTCCGGCAGAAGTTTTCAGGGGCTGATTGCACTTTCGCCCGGCGTGGTCGTAACCGTGACAGATTTTCAAGACCAGGGACAGTTTAGCGTCAATGGTCAGCGCCGTAGCTCCAACGCTTTTTATGTTGACGGCGTGAGCGCGAATTTCGGCGGCGCTTCCGGGGCAAACCTCGGTCAATCCGCCGGAGGTTCGCTCCCAGCTTTTAGCGCCCAGGGCGGCACCAACAGTCTCGTTTCGGTGGACGCGCTACAGGAGTTCACCATTCAGACTTCCACCTACGCGGCGGAGTTCGGTCGCCAGCCGGGAGCGCAGATTTCCCTGCTGACGCGCTCCGGCACGAACAGTTTTAACGGCACTGTTTTCCAGTATTACCGCAACGACGCGCTGGATGCCAACGACTGGTTCAACAATAAGTTCAGGTTGCCGAAACCTCCTTTGCGACTGAATCAGTTTGGCGGAGTTCTCGGCGGTCCGCTCTATCTTCCCCGTTTTGGCGAAGGAGGTCCCGCTCTCTACAGCGGCAAGGATCGAGCATTTTTCTTCTTCTCCTACGAAGGGCTTCGTTTGAGTCAGCCCCAGACGCGCCAAACGGATGTGCCTTCGCTGGCGGCGCGCCAAGGCGCCCCGGCAGCAATCCGACCTTTTCTCAACGCCTATCCCCTGCCTAATGGACCGGTTAGCCCGACAGATCCCAACACGGCACAGTTCAACGCTTCATTTTCCGACCCGTCGGACCTGAATACATACAGCATTCGGATTGATCATCTGGTGAACAAACGTCTCCAGCTTTTTGGCAGATACAACGACTCATCCGGCAACAGCAAGCAGCGCGGCTCCTCGGCAGACGGAAGTGCCGCTAGCTCTATTTTCAACACCGATTTCAAAACGCGGACGCTAACGCTGGGCGCCATTTCGCCCTTCACCAATTCCCTCGTCAATGATTTTCGCTTCAATTATTCAACAAATGTAACAGCCTCGAGCAACGTTATCGATACTTTCGGGGGCGCAGTGCCGGTTTCAGCCTCGGCGTTCTTCGCTTCACCCCAACCCTTTACGGAAGAAAACGCGCTGCTAGGATTTCTGGTAATCGGCGGTCCGAGAAATGCGAGTTATTTCATCGGCAAAAACACAACCAATACGCAGAAACAACTCAACATTGTTGACCATCTCTCGGTTGTTAAAGGCGACCACAGTCTGAAGTTCGGCGTTGACTACCGCCGTCTCTCGCCCGAATTTTTCCCTCGGGAATTTGTTGGGGCAGGAGCCTACCTCGACTTTACCGGCGCCGCTTTGGGCCCTCCCTTTGTTACAATCACCCAACAGAGCCGGCAGGGGTCTTTCTTCTTTAACAATTTTGGTGTCTATGCTCAGGACACCTGGAAAGCATCGCCGCGGCTGACTTTGACTCACGGACTCCGTTGGGATGTTGACCTGCCCCCGACGCTCAGCGACGGCTTGAACCCTATAAGCGTCACCAGCGCCGGGTTTACTGATGTCACGCAACTTGCCCTGGCGCCTCCGGGTACGCCGCTCTACCAGACTGCCTATAATAATTTCGCGCCGCGCGTGGGGGCCGCCTATCAACTCCGGCAGAAGCCGGGTCAGGAGACGGTATTGCGGGGAGGCTTCGGCGTTTTCTACGACCTGTCGAGCCAAGATGTCGGACGGATAGCGCAGGTCAATTATCCTCCGTTTGGTGCAAACAGACAGCTCCCAGGTCCTCCGCTCGGCGGTACCGCCCAGTTCCCGATTCCGCCCAGCCAGGCTACGCCGCCTGTGATTGGTACTCTCGATCCAACGTCCGCTGGTTTGACATTCATAAACCCCGAATTGAAACTGCCTCGCAGCCTCCAATGGAATCTGGCGGTCGAGCAAGGCCTGGGCACTAACCAAACGGTGTCGGTATCATACGTAGCTTCGAGGGGAGACCGGCTGTTGCAACAGGAGACTGTGGGCGGATTGGTCGGTGGCATTTTTAATTTCCCCTCACTGATTGATAATACCGCCGACTCCAAATACGATTCGATGCAGGTTCAGTTCCAGCGTCGTCTGTCGCGCGGCTTGCAGGCAATCGCCTCCTACACCTGGGCGCACTCCATTGACAGCGCATCCAGCGCCAGCGCCTTCTCTAATGCTACCAATGGCTTTTCGAGAAGCCGTGCCGCCGATAACCGGGCAAATTCCGATTTCGACATCCGCCACGCCTTTAACGCTGCCGTCAGCTACAACATACCCGCGCCTTTTGAGAACAAAGCCCTTCGCGCCATCCTCGGCGGCTGGTCAGCTGACACCATCTTCGTGGCGCGGACTGCGTCTCCGCTGACGGTTCGCACCTTTGGACTGACTCCGCCGTTCGAGACTGCCTCCATCCTCCCGGATGTAGTACCCGGCGTTCCCATATATCTGTTTGGCGACCAATTCCCGGGTGGGAGAAGCCTCAACCCGGTAGCCTTCGCCAGACCGCCGACGGCTGTCGTTGGGGGTGTAAACAGAGCTACGCGGCAAGGAACGGCAACACGTAACGCATTTCGCGGTTTCGGCGCGTCGCAGGTGGACTTCTCTCTCCGCCGCGAATTCAAACTCAGAGAAAGAGTGCGGCTGCAATTCCGGGGAGACTTTTTTAATGTGCTTAACCACCCGAACTTCGGGGGAGTAGACACTGGGCTTGGCTTCCGCCGGCTAGTCGCAACTGATCCGACATCACCGTTTATACCGAACCCGTCACCGACGTTCGGGCAGGCGACGCAAATGCTGGGGCGGAGTTTGGGAGCAGGCGGAGTGGGCGGAGGGTTCAGCCCACTATTTCAGATCGGCGGGCCGCGTTCGACCCAGTTGTCCGTGAAACTGGTGTTCTAACAGGCGGATTGTATAACAGCAGCGCACACGCCGCTGTCATAGAATTTTCCACGACAAAACTAAAGACCCAGGGAGCGTGACAACGCGAGGCTTCGGGCCGACGCAGGTTGAGGGCCTGCACTTGATCGAGCCCGCGTTAAAGTTAGTTTCTATATGTGAGGGTGTATTGGTGCGAACCTTAATTCTAACAGCAGTGATTGTGTTTTTCTCCAATCCGGCTTTTGTTCTGGCGCAGCAAGTTTCAGTAGCTACTCGCACGCAGTTTAAGCTCGCCCAGGCGCAAGCCGTCCGGGAGTGGCTGGCGAGCCGTGCGATTCCTTTGAAAAGCGTGCAAGCCGGGGCGGGTTTTGATGACCTGAAGCCGCTCAAATCCGTTTTAAAAAACGTGCGTATTGTGGGATTGGGAGAAGCAAGCCACGGTCAGCGGGAGTTTTTTCAGTTCAAGCACCGCATGTTGGAGTATTTGGTTACTCAAATGGGGTTCACTGCCTTCAGCCTCGAAGCCAGTTATCCGGGGTGTATGAACATTAACGAATATGTCGTGCATGGCAAAGGGGATCCCCGGCAGGCGATCGTAAGCCAGGGTCTTTCGATTTATAACACGCAGGAAATACTGGACATGGTCGAGTGGATGCGGCAGTACAACAGTAAACTGCCGGAAGCTAAGAGGGTCAGGTTTCTGGGCTATGACATGCAGATGCAATACCAGTACGCGATGGGTGCTCTTGCGGCATATTTGAAGAAAGTGTCGCCGGACAAGTTGACCGAAGCCGAAACGGCATTTGCGCCGCTAAAACCAGAACGCGGAAAGCCCCTGACTATCACGGTTCAGTCGGTCGAGGCTCAAGCGAAGAGCGTAGCTCGCCTGGATGAGGTGCACTCATTTCTAGTGGCAAACCGCGGCAAGTTCATCGGCCAAACTTCGGAGTGGGATTTCAATGTTGTCTTGCTGCATACACGCGTATTGGCGCAAGGGGCGAGGTTCTCGATCGCCATGGCTGAGGGCATGAAGAAAGCCCAAGCCAACAAAAACATGAAAGACAGGTCGTTGTACTCGTGGTTAGGCGAGGGTATCGAGCTGCGTGACCATTACATGGCGGAAAACATTGAGGCACAGTTGAAGATGCTCGGTCCGAAAGCGCGCATGGTCGTGGCGGCACATAATGGGCACGTCATGGCGGGTTCCTGGGATAGTCTTCCGGATACGAAAGGTCTAAAGATACCGACAATGGGAGGCAACCTGCGAAAGATCTTTGGTGACGCGTATTATGCGCTGGGATTCGACTTCGACCACGGTTCTTTCCAGGCGAGCGAAACGGATGAGAAGGGCGCCCGGGGCATGCAGGAATTTCCCATACCACCCGCTCTTGAAGGATCGCTGGCGTGGTATATGAGAACCGCTACACAGGGGAACGGGTTTCAAAATTACCTGGTGGATTTGCGTGGAGCTCCGAGGAAAGGACCCGTTGCAGAGTGGCTCTCCAGCACATTGCCGATGACGATGCTCCCCGGAGCATTCAGCAAAGATCGCAAACGGGAAGACTCGCAAGCCTTCATCCCCTTGAAAGAATACTTTGATGGCTTGCTCTTCGTTGAGGAAACGACTCGGGCGCGCCCAAACACCACCAGCACCGATTAGTAACCGCCACTTTACCCGCTGGTACGACTATTCGCTGGCCTCTACAGAGGCGGAATGAGTGGCCGGTAGGCACACGGCTGTCTTCGGTTCTCGTCAATCAGTGGTAGTCATGAAACATCTGAGCGAAACTTTGCAGACCTTCCTGCTATGTTTGTTGGTCGTCGCCACGACGCCCGCGCAGCAGCAGACCAAAGTCAGAATAGACCTTAAAGAGACGAAACTGAAAAACGGCTTGCGAGTTATCACAGTCGAAGACCATCACGCGCCGGTTGTTTCGCTGGTGATGATATATAACGTCGGCGGTGCTAACGAGCGCAAAGGTCGCGGGGAATTTGCTCATCTCTTCGAGCATCTGATGTTTCAAGGCACGCGAAACATTGAGCCGGGTGAATTCAACAAGTTAGTCGGCCAGACCGGCGGCATAGTGAACGCGACGGTCAATGATGATCGAACAGTTTATTTCGAGGTCGTTCCGGCGAACCAGCTTGAGCTACCGCTGTTTCTCGAATCAGACCGGCTGCGAGGGCTTTCAATAACTCAGCAAAGGCTCGACATCGGGCGCAAGGCAGTGCAGGAAGAACGGCGGATGCGGATTCTCAATCAGCCTTACAACAGAAGCGGTGAAGTTATGACCGAGTTGCTTTACGATAACTTTGCCTACAAACATGGCGGTATGGAATCTATGGAAGACCTCGATGCTGCTTCGCTGGAGGATGTCCAGGACTTTTTCAAGACCTACTATGCCCCCAACAATGCCGTGCTTGCGCTGGTCGGCGATTTCAAGACCGTCGAAGCCCTGGCGAAGATCAGAAAATACTTTGAAGATATTCCGCGTCAGCCCGAACCGTCGCCAATAGATTTCGCCGAGCCGGAACAAAAAGCGGAACGCCGCGCGAGCGTTGAAGACGCGCTCGCGCCGCTCCCGCAAGTAAGAATCGCCTTCAAAGCCGTGCCGGGCAACACGCCGGATTTTTATGCACTACAGATTCTTTCCGCCGTGCTGCAAGATGGGCAAAGCTCGCGGCTGTATCAAAAACTGGTGAAAGAAAAAGAACTCGTCAATAGCGTAGCCGGCGGCATCGGCGAAAAGCGCGGACCGGCTGCCTTTTCCATCACCACCACGCTCCGCCAAGGTAAAAAAGTGGAAACAGTCGAAGCAGCGATTTATGAAGAGTTTGAGCGACTTAAGCGTGAACCGATCACCAATTTGGAAATTGAGAAGGCGAAGAACTCGATAAACGTCGCTTTCATCAATAACCTTGAGCGGTCGCTGATACGCGCTATTACCGTCGCGCAGTATGCGATCTTTTATGACGACCCAAATTTGATTAGCACGCGGCTGGATAAAACCAATGCCGTAACCCGTGAGGATGTGCGGCGGGTAGCGAACAAGTATCTGAAACCGACGAATCGCACGGTGGTTGTTACAGTGCCCAAAGCCGCGACGGACAAAACTGCCAAATAGTAACAGAGCGAGAAACATAGGAAAGAAATGAAAACACAGATTAAGACTCGAATAATCCGGCAAATGAAAATTGCGCTGACGTTCGCCGCGTTGTTTTTGCTGACGCTCGTTCCGGTTTCGGCCCAAAAAGCGGCAACGCCCAGGGTCAAAATTGCTTTTCAGGAAACGACGCTCAAAAACGGACTGCGCGTTATCACCGTCGAAGACCACACTGCGCCGGTCGTTTCGCAAGTTCTCTATTTTGATGTTGGCTCGGCGCACGAGCGCGAGGGGCGCACGGGTTTCGCGCATCTCTTTGAGCATATGATGTTCAAAGGCACGGAAAACGTGAAATCAATGAGCGAGTATCTCAGTTTGATCATGAACAACGGCGGCTCGATGGACGCTTTTACCGG
>JBGTHZ010000117.1:0-24503 GCA_041745915.1 Pyrinomonadaceae bacterium
TCACCGGGCTGACCAGACCGCGAGTTCGTTCCCGCTCGGATCCTTGAAGTGAAATCGTCGACCACCGGGAAAGTCGAAGATCTCCTGGGTGATCCGACCACCGGCATCCCGAACCCTGGCCAGTGTCCCTTCGAGATCATCGGAGTACAAGATCACTAGCGGCCCGCCCGCCGCCACTTCCGACTGCACTCGCAGCCCGCCGGCCTCGCCTCCTTGCCGCTTCCGAATGCCGGCGTACTCCGGCCCGTAGTCGTTGAACTCCCAGTCGAACGCTGCCGTATAGAAACGCTGGGATTGGGCCATGTCGGTGACCCCAAACTCGATGTAATCGATTTCGTGATGGCTCTGCTTGTCTTCTGACATTCTCGGTTCCTCCCTGCCAGCTACGCACGAAGAGCAAAGCAAGATGACGACTATCCATAACCCGCAGCACCACGCTTGCTGATGCGGCACCAGAACCCCCCCCTTCCTCGCTCTGTGCGTTCATGGTTACCGTCCGGTTGTATCTGTTGAACGCAGCCCGCGCTGTCTGCAGGCCGCATAACGTTGCGCTTCAGCTGCGGCGCGCGATCAGCATCCAAAGCCGAACGAAACAAGACTAATTGCGAAATATGCTATCGCGCCGTCAGCTGCAAGCGCTTGTTGGATTGCGGCGCAGCATACTACCGCGAGACGGAAAGGTCTGGAATTCCCAGTCCTCCTTTGGCGACGTGATTTCCTTTTCCTGTACTCCAACGTGTCCTTAATCTGGCAGCAACAGCTTTTCGTCCCTCCATCCCCGGCTTTACCAGATCCTCCCAATCGGTAATCGACTCATTTTGAGAAAGCTTGAGAATTGCGGCCAGTGCGCGGTAGGCGGCCTCATAAACATAGATGATATGGCGCTGCTTACCGAAGTCACGATGAAAACTAACCGACCTTGTGAGGCGATTGTCCTGCTCCAAGACTATCAGCATTGGCTCGACCGACGCATCACCTTGCTTAATCAACGCCTGCACGATTATGTCTTCACTCATGTCAACGGCGCCCGGTTGCTCCGACTGATGTGCAGTGGCCTGATCCAACTCCTGAATCAAAGCAGCGATCAACTCACTCTTTTCTTGATGACTGCTGAGGACGTTTTGCAAGGGTGCCCGTAGACGGCCCTCCTTTAACCGACGTTCCTGATCGGCAAGCAAAAGTGGAACTGGTTTCAAAAAGCCAAAGTAAGCGCGTCTGATGTAGCTTTCTTTTCCATATTCGCCTGGCCAAGAAGAAGACCGCTTAGCTATCACATCGCCGATGGTGTTATTAATTAAGTTAAGAAAGCGAGCGTCATCCAGCGCCAACCGATCATCGCCGCGGATGTGCGCACATAAGCTGCGCTCAAAGCGCGCCGAGACCCAATCTCCAGCCAACATCAAATAAGGATCGTGCAAATGTAAGGCATCATCGTTTACTTTCGGATCCATGTGTGACGTCCAGGCCATCCACACCTTCTCGGCCAATAGGTTTTCGCCCAACCTTAATAAGAGACATGCCTTTAAGGGTAAGAGGGATGTGTGTGAAACCGCCAGCGCTTCCGGCCATGACGCACGAAAGCGATAATGCGCGAGAGGAAATGTGTTCACTGGTTTCGTCCACCGTGCTTCGTCCGTCTCTATTGCCGCAAGTACATCTTCTTTTAAATTCGCATTCGCGCCGACAGAGAGCGCAGGATAGACGAGCCCGTTCCACGCGACGATGAAACGTTGGCTGCCTTCCCCTGCCTGCGGCAGCAGCCATGCGTGAGTAATCATCACCCTTGCAGCTCCGCCCCAGATCGTGTGAACGACAATCTCTACTTGTCGATACTCGCAACCACGAGGGTCAGCCAGTCCCTGCTCAAATAATTTGGTCGTGGCCGTCGAGAATGTTTGGGGTAAAGAAGTCTGAGGCAGTTGCGAGGCGGAGTATTGCCGCGGAGGAATAGGAAGAATTGAACGAGTGGGAAAAGGAGGTGGTTGATTCTGGAGTAATGCTGACTCGGTCCCCATGATTGGCAAGTA
This sequence comes from Pyrinomonadaceae bacterium, assembly GCA_041745915.1. Lineage (GTDB taxonomy): Bacteria > Acidobacteriota > Blastocatellia > Pyrinomonadales > Pyrinomonadaceae > PSRF01. The sequence goes on from JBGTHZ010000117.1 coordinate 2,028, forward strand.
TGGACATGCCAGCAAAAGGACACTTAGATATTTCAAGACTGGTAGTCTGCTCGTCGACATTTCATCAAGCAATCCAACGCCTGCCATCAGCCGCGCCGAGCGCAAGCATTCATCATCGAAGCAAGGAAGCATCTTGAGAAGCATGCTATCGAGGCGTAGGCTGCAAGCGCTTGTTCGGCATCACGGGGCGTTACGCGATTGGCCCCTGCCGGTCGAGCGCCACAACGAGAATAGCGCGTACCAAACGATAGCAATAGATATAAGTATCGCCAAGAGATAACCCCAGGACATCGCGAACGCGGGTTGAGCCCACCGATCCGGGCCGTAGTCCATTAGTGCAGAAGTGCGTTGCCGCGAAATATTTGAGATCGCCAGGGCCACTGCGAAGAAAGAAAGCGCCATGGCCAAGATGAGGCCGGGAAAGCGCAGCCATAAGAGCAAAGCGGCCGGCAGGAGAAGGCTTGTAACGCCGACGGGTGTTCGAAAGTAGAAACAGAAATGGCAATCCCAAGTGACGATTTGAAGCCCGTACACGAGAAGCGCCACGATGAACAACACGACGCGCGGACTAGTTACTACTCTGGCACTTGGATGAGGGTATTTCATGCGGACGAGTGATGCCGAACGCTAGCCTTCAGCTGCGGCGCGCGATCACCATTCAAGCTGAAAAGATAAACATTACTTGAGAAGGATACTCTCGCGCCGTCAGCTGCAAGGCTTTGTTCGATGCGGCATTCTTTAGCGAGCAGGGCCCGTAATCGTAAGGGAAGGTAACGCGATGTGTAACCTGAACCTGCACATGAAAATAGCCCTGAAGCCGTCGCGCGGTTAAGGCGGGAGATCCTTTCATTGGTGTCAGTCTTCATGAAAGTCTGGGAGCTCTCCACCTAACGCATGACGCAGTTTGTAAGCAATCAGAAAGGGCGAGACACACAGCACAAGCACCCCGACGATAGGCCACAAAGCGAAAAGTTCATTCCCGAATATCTTTACGATTCCCGCAACTACGAACACTGGAGGCAGAAGGCTGAGTCCCACTCGCGGCCCATGAACCTTCATCGTGGGGATCGATGGATACATAAGCACTGCTTCTATCAAGAGAGGGTCCGTTGACTGCCTTAGCAATAGACAAATCCGTTTTGCCCTAGCCAGGGTCAGCGAGGCAAGCAATCCCGTCACGAAGTACACCGCTCCGAGCAACAGAAGCGCAGCACCTCTTGAGATTGGCACCGGAAGTTGCATCTCAACTTGCACAACATCAACGGGCGCCCAAGCCAAAGCTGCGAAAGCACCCGCCGCCATGAGGGAAGAGACTAGGTACCGCTGAAGCAGTCGGATTGCTTCCTTGAGATTCTCAACCAACTCCTTCCTAGCTTCCGGTGACGCTGACTTCCATTTCGTTATGCTGTCGACAATCTTGTGAAGTTTATCTGCCGACTCGAAGGTCGCGCCACGCTTGTCATGCTCAGCACCACTCATGATTGACCTCCCCCACTCCGAGCCTCGTTGCCCATTTAACGCCCGGCATCACCCGCCGCGCATTCAACCTCGGAACCACGCAAGTTTACGATAAGAGGCACGCTGACTCGCGGTCGGGTGCATGCCGTTGTTATGCTTTGGCTACTGTTTCACGCGCCAACTTTGCCCAAAGTCTTCCGTGCGAATTTCAAGCGAAACTCTAGTTTTCTTCTGTTCGTCGTAACTCTCAACCTTAGCTTGACCTGTTCCGTCAGCTTCGAAACGCGCCTCTGTGATTGTCCAATACAAAAGCTCGCCGTTCGACTGCGGAAAAAGTGGCTTCCAAATTTTCCACGTTCGTCCGCCATCAAGCGTAACGGCATAGTCATACCACAGACAAACATAAGCGGTTTCTTCATTTAGAAAACGGAATCGCTCACGTGGAATAGGAATGGCGTCATCCGTGCGATAGGCGAGAAACTCGCGCCATTTGTTAGAATCAATCGGAGCAGATTCGTAAACCAAATATGCGCCCGGCATATAAACATTTTCTTCGTAAAGAGCAACCATTCTCACCTTAAATGTATTGTTTGCAGTTTCAAGAGTTTCGTAAACTGCGCCCCTGTCGCCAAGCGGACGAAACATCATTGAGAAATTGATACAGCCGTAGGCGAGGACGCCGACAACACTCAAAACAAAAATTAAAAAGATATGTTTAGACTTCACGTTTGTTATGTACGGGAAAAAGCATAACGCTGGCCTTCAGCTGCGGCGCGCGATCAGCATTCAGCCTGAAGCAAAAAGATTACTTGAGAAGCATGCTGTCGCGCCGTCAGCTGCAAGGCTTTGTTCGATGTCGCCGTTGAATCATACCTGAGCGTTTCGAGCAAAGCGCCGCAGCAATCGTTCGAGGCAAGCACCAATGAGCATCCACTGAAAAGACGTAACGATGAGCAGCACAATTGCAACGGTCCACGAAAATCCCTGGAAGCCAATCTCAGGAACCCACCAGAAAAGGGGTCCTATTAATGGAAACGGGGTTGCGAAAAACCCGAATAGGGCGACGGCAACGACGTCCAACGTTGCAATTGTGCCGAGTAAGCCTGTGGCGTCGCAGTAGAAGAGCACGCGACCAGCGATTGGAACTCCGTGACAGCCGCCACCGGAACCCCACGAATCCCAATTCGCGAGAGGCAGGGGGTAGACGGCATAAATAACCAAAAGTAAGTGAACGAGAAATAGGAATTGCGCAAGGCGACTACCAACAACAAATTTCAGAAATCGGGAGACTGGATTAGGCATTGCTTAGACTAAGAGAGAGAGACATCGAACGTCTGAGTTGACGCCGCGGCGCGAATTCAATCAACCTTCGCCGGACGAATCAAGTTACGAAACACCTCCCGCCGCTCGCGTCCAACGAGTTATGCCGCGCGGTTGTTTATCCCCTTAAAGGGAACTCTGACTACGAGAACTTCTTGCCGAAGATGATGCAAATCATCGAGGTGCCTCATCGCGACCGCCGCGCGTGGACATATTTGAGGCAGTAGGCGTAGGCCGCCTTTGGGTCCTGCGGAAGGCCGCGTAAGAACTTCAGCTCCTCCGCATTTGAATCTTCCAGTGTGAAGACCCAAGTTTTTGTTTCGTACTTGACCGTGACGCGTGCCTTACTGCCCGTGATCTGCACCTCGCCTTCGTACTTGCCCTCTAGCCAGGGTGTGAATGTGCCAACATCCTTACTAACCAATCCACGGCGTGTTAGCCCGACAAAACCAACGCGTATGCAGTGTGGGCCCGGCGAGAGTCTCAAAGGACTGCGCTCAGTCCACTCCCTGTTCATTTCTCCATCAACCAGAACCCATACACCAAGCGGCACAAGCCCGGAACGATCGCTCGAATCTCTCAACCAGATGGTCGCGTGGGGTTGACTGGCTGGCACGGATTGGAAGTTCTTCCCGCCATTCCGTTCCCACTCTTTTAGCAGGTCAGGCTCCCACTCGCTTCCAGCCTCCAGCCCCTGACTGCGTTGAGCCTCCTTCTGACCCCCGCCGGCTGACTGGGCGGCTTCCAGACGCCGCAGCTCGTAATCCGCCAGCCGGTATTCGCCGAACTTCTTATTGCCGTTTTGTCTGACCCAGCGCAAGTGTTCGAGACCGGCATCGCGCTGGCCGGCGAGCAGCAAGTCCTCGCCAATGTATGACCGCGCTTCGGTCATCTTGTCGTTGTCGGTCGCGAGGCGAAGCAGGTCTGGCGCGGTTATCTCACGCCGGAGGTATCGCAGGACGGGGTAGGGCCAGAGGGAAGCGTTGGCGCGACGGAACCACTCGTCGAGAAACGCTTTCGCCGCGGCGTCCTGGCGGCTCTGCCTGAGGCCGAAGTAGCCGATGATGACGGCGAATGTGGAATGCTCATCCATCTTATTTATGAGCCGGAGGTACTCGGCGGCATCTTTATGCGCCGCTTCGCCTCTGCTCGAAAACAGATGTTCCCACATCCGGCTGTAATAAGGAGCGGCCCACTTGGGGGCGAGCCCGATCGCTTTAGTGTAATCTGCTATCGCGCCGTCTATGTCTGACTGAACCCCGCCCCGATGGTAGTACGCGTCAGCCGACTTGGGATTATATTGGATCGCCTTAGTGAGGTCGGACATCGCCCCCTTGGAGTCCCCTTTCCCGATTCGAGCAAGGGCGCGCTTCTCGTGCACCGTACTATAGAATTCGACACTCTCGGAGAAATCAAAGAGTTCGAGCGCCTCGCTGTAGCCGGCTATCGCACCGTCGAAATCTTTCTTATAGTATCGAGCTTCGCCACGACCGGCGTATGCCCTAGCCATCCCCGGATCGAGTTTGACCGCCTGGTTGAAGTCGGCGATGGCCCCGTCGAGATCGCCTCTACGAAGTCGAGTCTCGCCGCGCTGATAATAATCTGCGGCCGAGGTGGGAGTTTGTCCTTGAGAGGCTGAAACCGTGATCAGCAACGTGAGCATTAACAGTAGGGTGAAGCGGCACATGATGTCCTCAAAATGTGAAAAAGTCGTCCGGGTTACTTAAAGCGGCGGGCCTGGCAAAGACTGAATTACAAATCTAGCTTGATGTCATACAGCCGCAAAAGGGCCAACGTCCGCCGTCACCCGCCGCGCACGCAACCTCGAATCCATCCAAGTTCACGATAACATTCATGCTAACTCGTGTAGTTCTCATGCCTGTACCTTGCGGGTTATGGAGGCCGCCTAACGCTAGGCTTCAGCTGCGGCGCGCGATCAGCATTCAAGCTGAACGGAAAAGACTACTTGAGAAGAATGCTATCGCGCCGTCAGCTGCAAGCGCTTGTTCGGTGCGGCGCCGCGCCGCATGTAAGAGGCTCTTTGCCCTCGTTCTGTACTCGACTCAAGGAGTACAGTATAGCGGCTCGAACAAATGTAATACGCGACTAGGACAAAGGTTGCCAAAGCAAGAAAGCCTTGTCAGGGCAGAAGCCGACGCCACAATCTAATTGGATTGATTTGAAACTCTGCTAGAGTACGTTGGGGCGAAACAACGGCTATCTGCGATCCAAGTATGGCTGTTGATATAGGTACACGTCTAGGGCGCTACGAAATCCGCACGCGACTCGGCGCAGGCGGGATGGGCGAAGTCTATCTCGCACAAGACTGTCAACTCCGGCGGCCTGTTGCGCTCAAGGTGCTTCCCCAGGAGTTCACTAAAGATGAAGACCGAGTGCGTCGCTTTGAACAAGAAGCTCACGCCGCGTCAGCGCTAAATCATCCCTCCATTATCACCATTCATGAGATCGGTTCGGAGGGTGACACACACTTCATCGCCACCGAGTTCATTGACGGGGAATCTTTGCGGCAGCGCATGAGGCGTGAATGGTTGAAGCTGAGCGAGGCGCTGGAGTTCTCCGTTCAAGCGGCTTCCGCTCTGGCGGCGGCGCACGAAGCAGGCATCGTCCACCGCGATATTAAGCCTGAGAACATCATGCTCCGGCGCGACGGCTACATAAAGGTGCTCGATTTCGGTTTAGCCAAGCTGACTGAGAAATCGTCGGCGCAGCGATCTTCGGATTCCGACGCCCAGACTCTGCTGCAAACAGACCCGGGCACAGTCATGGGCACGGTGCAGTACATGTCGCCCGAACAGGCGCGCGCCCTTCCCGTGGACGAGCGGACGGATATTTGGAGTTTTGGTTGCGTGCTCTACGAGATGGTGGCGGGGCGCGCTCCATTCCAGGGCGAGACGGCGAGCCATGTCATCGTCTCGATACTTGAGAGCAATCCCGCGAGGATCAATCGCCTAAGGCCAGGCACACCTGCCGAATTGGAGCGGATTGTCGAGAAGGCATTGTCGAAAGATAGAGATGCGCGCTATCAAACCGCCAAAGACATGATAATTGACCTGCGTGCGCTCAAACAGCGGCTAGAGTTTGATGCCGAGATGGAGCGCTCTGCGCCGGAATTAAACTCCGGCACGCCTGCAGCAAAAGCCCAAGACCGAGCGACAGCCGAAACCATTATTGATTCGACTGCACGGGTCAGCGCAACGGAAGCAGCGCGACCGACTTCAAGTATTGAATACGTCATCGGCGGAATTAAAAGCCATAAGAAAGCTGCGCTCGTGGCGGCTTTAATGTTTCTCGCGGTAACGTCGCTAAGTATCTACTTCTACAATTCCGCGCGCACATCTCCCACTACTAAGAGTGAGGCTGTAAGCCCCTCCAACGAGGCGGCCATAGACTCCATCGCAGTCCTGCCTCTGGTCAACGTCGGCGCGAAGCCCGATACGGAGTATCTGTCTGACGGGATCACCGACGGCATCATTAATAGTCTTGCAAAACTACCGCATCTAAAAGTGATCGCTCGCAGTTCAGTCTTTCAATTCAAGGGCAAAGAGATGAATCCTCAGGAGGTAGCACGTCAGTTGAGTGTGCGCGCCGTCGTTACGGGGCGGCTGGTGCAGAAGGGCGATGAGCTTTCAATCAGCGTCGAGTTGACGGACGTAAGTAGTAATCGTCAGTTGTGGGGTGAGCAATACAACCGAAAGCTGTCGGACATTCTGGCTGTACAGCAGGACATCTCAAGGGAAATCTCCGGGAAGCTGCGTGTGCGGCTCACGCCGGCCCAAGAAAAAGGACTTACGAAACGTCACACTGAAAACGATGAGGCGTATCGGCTTCTTCTGTTAGGCAACTACTACATGGATAAGCTCACCGATGAAGGAATAGCTAAAGGGATCAATTACTATAATCAAGCCATCGAAAGAGATCAGAACTTTGCCTTGGCTTATGCCAAATTAGGCGATGCTTATGTCAATGCATGGTTTTTATCTCCCGGGGAAGCGATGCCGAAAGCGAGAGGGGCCTCTTTACAGGCATTACAGCTAGATGATTCACTCGCCGATGCTCATGCCACGCTTGCATGGGTCAAAGCCTTCTATGACTACGACCTGTCGAGCGCCGACAGAGGTTTCAAGCGTGCTATTGAGCTTAACCCCGGCTCTTCATTGGCTCGGAACAACTATGGCATTTACTTAGCCGTAATGAATCGCCGGGATGATGCCCTCCTAGAGTTAAAGCGGGCTGAAGAGATAGACCCGCTCTCCATCGGCATCAAAACAGTTCTCGGGCTGCCCTATGTTTATGCACGCCAGTATGACAAGGCAATCGAGCAATTCCAAAAGGCACTATCCATGGACCCGAACTTTAGCTATGCGCGTGACATGCTGGGAGTAGTTTATGGATTAAAGGGAATGTATCCAGAGGCCCTCGAAGAGTTCAGTAAGGCGAGACAAATTAGTGATGAGTCAGTAACGTTGGCCCACGTAGGATGGGCTTATGGATTGTGGGGAAAGAAGGTTGAGGCACGGAAGGCACTCGACCAATTAATGGAGCGATCAAAGAAGGAGTTCGTTCTATCGTTTAGCATAGCGATGGTTTACGTAGGACTTGGAGAGAAAGAGCAAGCACTCGACTGGCTAGAAAAGGCTTACGAATACCGTGACCTCATATTACCCGGGCTTAAGCATGACCCCACATGGGACTTGCTCCGCTCAGAGCCGCGATTTATTGAGCTGTTGCGTAAGGCCGGGCATTCTTTATGAATGTGCTGATGAACTGTATCGAGATATTTGGCTTTTAAACAACATCTTATGGAAAGGCATCGAACGCTGCGCTTCAAGCGGCCGGGACACAACTGCGCGAGCAACAAGTTTTCGATGAGAGACACGCTGATTCCGGTCAGCTGCAAGCGATTGTTGGATTGCGCCGTTAGCTGTGTCGTTCAGCTTGGTTTTACTGTCTAATTCTTCTCGCTCACTTTTCCTACTTCACACCCGAGGGAGATAAGCTTGGTGATCGAACGCTTGTTGGGTGGTGACTACATTCGGAAGCTACAGCTTGTCCCGCAAATGTCCCGCAGCAAGTTGCAAATAGAGCGACCTAGAGCACATCATGCACACTATGCACATGCGTTTTGCCTAAGCATTTTTGTAAGTGTTGCAAATAAAGGGCGGCCGGATCAGTTTCCCAAGTTGGTAATACGGGTTCGATTCCCGTCGCCCGCTCCATCGTAACGATATCGCATGGCCGAAACGGCCATCGAATGATGACTGCCGCCTACGAAAACGGCAACCCAATTTCGACCACAGGTAGTGAAAGGAACGCGGTCTGTGGATCCTCTCCCCCGATGTGTGGAGAGTGTCAGCTGTCTCGGTCCCAGAGCACTCCCTTGACACGGTATAGGCCGGGGGTTTCGCCCCCACGCCTACCAATATCCTCATTACGATCAATAAATTAGTTTGCGGCACGAGTAGAACGCTACCTCATTGCGGTAGGAGGCCACTTTGGAGAAGGCGTTGACCGGACTCTGTATTCCAAATCAACTCTATCCTCCGCCCGAAGTTTGGCGTCGAAGACAGGGATAACGGCATGTTACCTCCAAAAATGTCTCGCACAATTGCCCATAAACCGTTTCTGGAGGGAAGGTCGACCAACATCATGCCCGTTTGGAGGGCTCGTCACGGTGACCTCTTGCATCGGACCCGTTCGACTGCCCTTTAAAGCAAGAGCTGTAAATACAGGTATTTAAAGCGCGGATGATATTTTCGGTAGGGACAGGTAATGGATGAATTAAAAAAGCCAACACAAGTATAGTCTTTATAAATATGCCGCTAACAGGCGTTGCTATGGCGGTGTCAAGACGTTGTAGGTTGAGGCTGAATGCCTCCGACGGCCGATGAGGCCAGCCTTTGCTGGCCTAGTTGGTTTTTGAGGTAGGGGGGGGTTAGCGTTTCGAAACGCTGTTACTGCCATCGTTCGCGACCCAGATACTAATTCCGTCGAAAGCTACTCCAACAGAGCTGTTACCTGTAGGGAAGGTGCCGAGCAATGCGCCGTCGCGTACTCGCAGCTTCGTCACCGAGTTGCTTTGGTAAGATGCTATCCAAACATTAGCGCCGTCAAAAGCGATGCCAATTGGGTAGGCTCCCACGCCATATGAACCCAATAACAAACCATCGCTTGCGCGAAGTTTAGTCACACTGCTACTCCCCGAATTTGATACCCATATACTGCTGCCATCGAATGCTATCCCTGTCGGGTCACTCCCAACCGAGTACTCTCCCACTTTGAACCCATCGACCGCCCTGAGTTTTGTCACCTTATCATCTTGACTTGCTACCCAGACATTCGCGCCGTCGAAGGCTACTCCATTCGGGCCTTGACCCACACTGAAGGTGGCAACGGGGGAGCCATCACTTGCCTTAAGTTTGGTAACACTATTGTCCAAGTAGTTAGAAACCCAGATATTCGCGCCATCAAACGCGACGTCCTGCGGATAGGTGCCCACAGGGAAGGTGTCGATAGGTGCTCCGTCACTGGCTCGGAGTTTGGTGACAGTGTTGCTCTGGGAATTGGTTACCCAAACATTAGCTCCGTCGAACGCAATCCGCTGTGGGTTTACCCCCACCGGAAAGGTTCCTAAGACCGCTCCATCGCTTGCACGTACCTTGCTAACACTATTCGCCGCAAAGTTAGCAACCCAAATATTTGCACCGTCAAAGGCAAGTCCTTGCGGCCGAGCACCAACAAAAAACTCTAACCCAGTCTCATTCGAGTTGTACCATCGCAAAGTGGCCACTTGGAGCGGGTTGAAACTGGCAGCGGTATTCCCTGAGATCGTCAAGGTATTACCCGACGGAGTTATCGTTACATTATCACCTGCGGCGAGAGTTACCGCGCTCTCTAAACCATTAACGCTATTTACAAACTGTCCTGTTATTTTGCTACCAGACAGTGAAGTTATCCACGATGGATTAGCGTAACTACCCGTGGTGTAGACACCGTTTGTTACGGTGTTAGCGTTATTTGCATTCGTTGCACTGTCGGCTGTGTTTGCGTGAAGGGAATTTGTTGCAGTCAGGTTACTGGTGCCAGTCACGCTTAAGTTGCCAATGATCGCTACATCACCATCAAATTTGCCCGCCAATCCGCCAGAGGTGTTCTGCCCTCTGACGCCAATGCCACTGCTGTTTGCTGAGACTCCCCAGACGCCGATGTTATTGCCGTTCGGATTATTACCGAGGGTTTGTCCGAACAGACCGGTAGTCCCGAAGCCCGATACACCTGTGCCAGAATTTGGATGTAAAGCCCGACCTCTTAGACCCGTGCCGTTGAATACGCTAGACGAGCCGAATACGCCCCCAGAGATTGTAGTGCCGCCGTCAACGCCGAGCCTAAAGTCAGCGAAGGGATTTGTGCCAATACCAATTGTACTAATTGATGATTCAATGATGCCTGAATCGCCAATCGTGCCGATGCCGTTATTACTGGAACCTACCCATTTAGTGATTCGCCCGACTGAAGAGGGGCTATTTACGAGAATGCTTCCAGTCTTTGTTATAGGTGTCGGCGCAGGACTGGGCGACGGCAGTGGTGTCTGCGCGAATCCAGTGCTGTAGAAAACGGTGAAGGTTAATAACATCATGGCTGTTTGAGACACACGACGGATCTGGAGGAATGCGAGTTTCATTTGGAAGGACTCCTTTTGTGCAGAAGAAGCCGCGTTGCGTGCGGACTTCAATAGGGGAGGCTGGAACCACTGGAAGCGCGAGAGGCGCAGGCTATGGGAGTCAGCCGTGGGCGAAGTTGCGCGTGGATACTACTGCGGAGTTGATCCGAAGTCAAAGATTTGCTGTAACAACCCAAAGCCCATTGACTTGGCCCAATTTTTAGAATAATAGCTCCTTTCCCATCCGAATAACCGAAGGTGTCCACGGGCTGCAATGGAATTGTAGCTTGAACGGTTTGAGCCGTTGCGCGATGTTCCGTTAAAAGTGTGAAGCAGGCCAACGCTATAAAAAATCTTATGGAGATACACTGCTGCGGTTTGCGTGACATTGCGAGATTCCTTTCGTTTGAAAAGCACTGTGACTGCGCACACGATGCGAGGTTTCTTTTTACGCTCAATGAAAGATCGTGTTTCCTACCGCAGCGGAGCATAGCCCAAGCCTCTCAGAAGACCGGCGATGAACTGATGACCAGCATCGCTGGGATGTAGTCCGTCCCTGGCGATGTAGCCTTTAGCCACAGGGTTTTCGTCTCCGTTAGCCCCATTGAATGAGAGGTAGACTTGTGCGCTAGGTATGAAATTGTTAGTCGTCGTGGTGGCGATGTAACCGTTCACCTGGTCAAGGTAGTACTTAAGAACCTGGAAATCATTGCCCTTGACCATGGTCTCGGACTTGTCTGGAATCGTATTCTTCGCTTTATCAGTGGCGACCCAGGGGTTGTAGATGTCCATTGTGCGGACGATCGTGTACGTAGTGCCGCGACGAATTAGTATTTCGCCGATGATTCCATCCCAGTTACCCTTGAAAGTAGCAACCATACTTCTGAGGCAGTTCTGATTGTCGGTTCCTTCGCATTTGCGATTCTTGTAGCGGTTGCGAGCGTTCATGTAATCATTGATGCCGACGTTCCACGTCACTACCTCAGATTGAAGCACAGCATTCTGAAAAACCGAGTCCGTTCTGAGCGCGTTCAGTAAGCTTCCGCTCGTCCAACCGTTTTGTCCGAGGTTGTAGAGAACCACGCTCACATCCGTATCCATCTGAATGTAATTCTTGTATGTGGGCACGTAACCCGACGGTGTCGTGTATCCGGTCGCTAAAGAATCGCCCAGGGCCGTGTAGCGCCATTGCTCCTGCCCGCGGACCGTGGCAAACGGAACGACGAGCATTAAGGCGATGGCGAAAAGTGTAGGGCGAGGGAACCCAGAGTTCGCGTGCATCATGAGATCAGCCTCCTGGAAAGGTTTTTGAAATTCAGATCTATAGTCCTTGAAAAAGAGCCGTCGTCTCGAACATAACGTCATCTTGTGGCCCAGTTTAACGAATCCTACTGCCTGGTCAGCGCCAGCTTGAAGGGCATCACGTATCGTCCGTAGTCATAATCGGTAGTCTTTCCTTTTAATGTAGCGGCTCTAATTCGCGCAACGTTATCGTGAAAAAAAGTAGAAAGCCATGTAATAGCCAATGGGTTGCGTGGTTCGACCCTTGCCTGTTGTGAGTCTCTGTCAGGTTCTCACCTGTCTACGCCTCATTTATATTAGTTTGTCCGATATTCCACTTGTTGCATTTGGAGGTGCTGGGTTTGATGGGGTCTGCGACGCCAGCGCAGGTAACGAGCGCGTTGTCGGTTTCATAGTACTGAGCCGGGTTCATCCAAACGTGATATGTTGTCCCATCTAAGTCGAACCGAAGTAACTTAGGGCAGGGCGTGGAGTTTAATCCGGTCATGTTGCTTTTCATGTCTAAACTCCTTTGGAACTCTCTTCAACTGGCGAGGAAAGGAGAATCACTTTGGGGCGAAGCCTTTATCCTTGTCTCACTCCCTACAGCGAGAATTTTCGACACTTGCTATCATCACGCCGAGACTTTCTTATTCCAGATCCAGCGGCTTAACGGAAAAGTCCTTCGACCGCGGGTTTGCCGGCGGCGTCCTGGTCATTCCAACGCTGGCCGCACGATTCAGTTATGTCCGTATTCCCGCAAGAAATAACGCAACTGTTGTTGAGTTGGAGCGAAGGCGACGAAGCAGCGTTAGACCGCTTGGTACCGCTCGTGTATCCCGAGCTGCGCAAGCTCGCCCGGCGATACATGAGGCGGGAGAATCCGGGACACACCCTGCAAACTTCTGCTCTCATTAACGAGGCATACCTACGCTTAGTCGATCAACAACATGTCCAGTGGGAGGATCGCGCGCATTTCTTTGCCGTGGCCACTCAGGTAATGCGCCATATTCTCATTGATCACGCGCGAAGATATCGCTACAGCAAGCGTGGGTCCGGGGCGCAACGTGTTCCGTTGGATGAGGCGTTAGTTCTTGGTCAGGAGCGCGCAGTGGATCTGGTGGCGCTTGACGAGGCCCTCACTAGTCTTGCCAAGATAGACGAACGCAAAAGCAAAATTGTGGAATTGAGGTTCTTCGGCGGGTTGAGCGTCGAGGAGACGGCAGAAGTCATGAAGCTCTCTGCTGTGACGGTCATGCGAGAGTGGCGCACCGCCAAAGCCTGGTTACACAGTGAAATTACCCGGACACAGCAGCCGTCTTGAAGGAGCCTCTCGAGTTCCCTGCTCATCTTTGAGTTGCCGACTATTGCTCCTTGCGTCTGATGATAGCCTTGGTCCGAATTTCTCGCTAAGTAATTAAGAGAGCGAAGATAGTTCCACATGCATTAGACATTCAACGAGTTAGCATGACTCCTGAACGCTGGCAGCAAATAAGTAACCTGTTTCAGACCGCCATCGAACTTGCGGCTGTGCAGCGCTCTGCTTTTCTCGATCAAGCGTGCGCTGATGATCAGACGTTGCGAAGTGAGGTTGAATCTCTAATCTCATCCGACGCGGATTCATGGGAGTTGATCGAGAAATCAGCCTTGGAGGTGGCGGCCCCGTTGCTGGCCGATGAGCAGGCACAACTCACGCCGGGCGAAAACATTGGTAATTACGAGATTATCAACTTGCTCGGCAGAGGTGGCATGGGTGAAGTCTATCTCGCCAAAGACCAGAGGCTCAATCGCAGAGTCGCCCTGAAGCTTCTGCCGAGCGATTACACTGCGGAAAAAGACCGGCTGCGACGTTTTCAGCAAGAGGCACAGGCTGCCTCAGCACTGAACCATCCGAACATCCTGACTATTCATGAACTGGTTAACGTGGACGGGCAACACTTCATCGCCACCGAGTTCGTCGAGGGTGAGACGTTGCGCCAGCGCGCGAAGTCAGTGCGGTTTGGTATTCGCGAGGCTTTGGACATATCTATTCAAATAGTTGGTGCCCTCACAGCGGCGCACACGGCGCGCATCATACACCGCGACATCAAACCGGAGAACATCATGCTCCGGCCGGATGGCTACGTGAAGGTGCTTGACTTTGGTTTAGCCAAGCTCACCGAGCAACAAGAGCCAAAGGCTGACGGCCACTCTGTCGATAGTCTAGACGCCTCATCGGGTCTGCTAATGGGCACAGTGACATACATGTCCCCTGAGCAGACGCGCGCGCAACCGGTAGATGCCCGAAGTGACATATTCAGCTTAGGTGTAGTGCTCTACGAGATGGTTACTGGGTACGCGCCATTTGCAGGCAAAACTGCCAATGACTTGATCCATTCGATATTAGCGAACGAGCCGCCACGATTAAAAGAATATCTGCCAGAGGCGCCTGAGGAACTACAATTCATTGTCAACAAAGCTCTAGCCAAAAACAAAGCAAAGCGATATCAGACCGCAGAGGATTTTCTTTGGGATTTAGAGTTACTGCGGCAACAGATAGATCTTGAAACAGGTTTTCAAGGCACCACCGCCCTCGGCTTAGGTGGTAGACGAACCGCGGGACCATCAACATTTCCGACGAGCGCGCAGACAAGAGGCGGTAAAGCAGTTTCTTTCCGACTTGGGGTACTAACACCTTCAAATGTCCAGCAATTAGTCAGCCAAATGGTACGGCACAAGCTGGGCGCAGCGCTCGGACTATTGGCTCTGGTCGTTCTGGTTGGAGGCGTTACCTATCCTTTCAAGAAGCTGATCAGCAAGCCCGCAGCGCCTTTCGAGAAGATCAAGGTGACGAGGCTCAGCGCCACGGGCGCTGTTGAAACAGCAGTCATTTCTCCTGACGGAAAATACATTGGATACACGACACTCGATGCTGCCGGATTGGTGACCCTCTGGATCAGAGGGCTCGTGACGAATACTGCCACCGAAATAATTTCTCCTCGTGAGACTTACATTCGTCAGTTGTTCTTCTCGCCCGACGGCACCTATCTGTACTACGTCACCACCGGTAAAGAGCTTCATCGAATTCCGGCGCTCGGAGGAGCCAACGAAAAAGTACTCAACGATGTCGGGTATTTCAATACGTTCTCGCCCGACGCTGGGCAGGTCGCTTTTATTCGCAGCGATTGGGGCGCGGGAATAACTGCACTAGTGATTGCGAATGCTGACGGTAAAGGAGAAACGACAGTCGCCACACGGAACGCCCCTGACTATTTTCGCTATGACTCCGTACCGTCCTGGTCGCCTGATGGAAAATCGATTGCCTGTGTCGCCATGAATGCCAGCGAGGGGTACCAACGCGTCTTTGAAGTGAATATCAAAACTGGCGAGCAAAAGCCCCTCACCTCTCAGGAATGGAAATACCCGATTTCGGAAGTTGCGTGGCTGCCCGATTCAAGCGGCATTTTATTAATAGCCAGTAATTCCTCGATTTCAAGTGAGATATGGCGTCTTTCCTACCCGAGCGGCGAATTGCAAAAAATTACTAGTGATGTGAATAAGTACGAAGTACTAAGTCTCTCAAGCGATTCAAATTCTCTGTTGACGCTCCAAACCACGAACAATACCGATCTCTGGATCGCTCCCAACGCAGATTCAAGCCGCGCGACACGAATTACTCCGGCGAGGCACGATGGAAAATGGGGCCTTGCTTGGACGCCAGACGGCAGAATAGTCTATACCTCTGAATCGAGTAATAATAGTGATATCTGGATTATGAACGACGACGGCACGAACCAGAAACAATTGACGACAGATATTCACAATGATGTGTTGCCATCAATTACAGCCGATGGACGTTACGTTGTATTTGAGTCCAATCGCACGGGGGCTCATCATATCTGGAGGATGGATACTGATGGGGGTAACGAGAAGCAGTTGACCTTCGGCATGTTAGAACGGAGTCCTAGTTGTTCTCCCGATTCAAAGTGGGTGATCTACAATTCTTGGGATTCCGGCAAGGCTACGGTGTGGAAGACCACTATTGAGGGCGGCAGTCCGGTGCAGATCATAAACACTCTTTGCTTTTTTCCTGCGATCTCGCCTGATGGAAGACTGATTGCCTGTGCCCCGTCTACAAATCAAAGACTTGTTTTTCCATTTGAAGGAGGGAAGCCGATCATTCAGCTTGAACTTCCAACACCGGACGATCAGCCAACGGGCCTTCCGGTTTGGACACCAGACGGTCAAGCTCTAACATTTGCCGACTTTCATGGGGTGGTCGTAAACTTTTGGAATAAACCGACAGATGGAAACCCACCAAAGCAGATAACCAACTTCACTTTAGATCAGAAGGGTGCGCCTTACGGAGTTATACACTATGCCTGGTCCCCCGATGGCAGGGACCTCACTTACGCCCGGTACGAGAGCAAAAGTGACATGCTCCTGATTAGCGACCTCAAATGAGGACAGCATCAATCGTTGTCAATAATTCAGTGGCTGCTTGGTTCCTCCAATGGGTCATGAGTTGCGCACGGTTTCGTCGAGCCGGAAGGCGATGGGGGTTAACGGTGCACGCTAAGACCAATCTTGGATTCTAACTTAACTGCCCGGAGTAGCAAACTCGTTGACCGGAGCCTGCTCTAAATCGAGCACATCTAGATCAAGCGGTAGATTCTAGAAATGGCCTCGCGAAAAGTTTGGCTGCGAAAATCGGTGTCTACTTGTGCGTTGCAGCACAGCGAGCTGACCACAGCGCAAGAATCTCGATTTGCATTTCCGCTCGAGCCGGGCTTACACTTCTTTAACACGTATTCGCCGTCGCGCCCACGCCTTAGACTTCAGTTTGAGGTGCAGCGGAGTTCCCCAAGAAGATCATGCTGCGCGTACGCGAGCGTTTTCGGAGGGTCAGGTTATGTCCCGCAAATGTCCCGCAACGAGGTGCAAATACAGCTAACCACAGCACAGCATGCACAGTATGCACATGCTGTTTTCCTAAGCGTTTTTGTAAGTGTTGCAAACAAAGGGCGGCCGGATCAGTTTCCCAAGCTGAAAGTTGCGAGTTCGATCCTAGTCGCCCGCCCAAATTCCCATGGGAATGGGTACCATGCGGGAGGTGCAGCGCAAGCCAGGATCCAACTTGATGGTCAAGGAGGCAAGCCATGAGAGTTTTACTTCTTCTCTCACTACTCCTAAGGTTGTGTTTTTCAGCTCAGAATCCCGACCCCGCTAACGGTCAGAGCACCGCTCCCGCTAATCAGGATTCTCCGGTAGTGGTCGTTGGTTTCAAGTCGTTCAGGGATCGTCAGCGAATTGAACACGCAAACTCTGCAGCGACAAAAGCGCCCGCTGCGGCCATGACGCCCGCAGACAAGAACTTCCAAAAACAAAGAAGGATAAACGCTGCGGCCGGAGAAAGAGATCCAAATGCGGATACGCTCGACGGACGCGGCGCTGAGCTTGAACGCATTGTGCGGGAATCACGCGAGCCTAAACCCGTCGTGGACGGCTTCGCGTACCAGGTCAAAATTCAAAACGCGAGCACGAAAGTCATTCAAGCCCTCATTTGGGAATATCAATTCAAAGAATTGTTAAACCCAACGAATGTGTCGCGACGAGAGTTTCTTTGTGGCGGGCCCCTCAAGCCCGAGAAGGGGACCGAGTTTCGCATATTCAGTAAGACAGGCCCAAGCAATGTGGTCAGTATCGGAAGTCTGGCGAACAAGCCTAAAGATCTTTTCGAGGAGACTGTTGTGATCAACTTCGTGGAGTTTGCAGACGGCTCAATTTGGCAGCGGAAGAACTGGAATCCTGAAGCCGCCCAGCGAGCTTTTGAACGACGCGCCGTCACAGAGCGCGTGTCGGCAATGTGCATAGGCCTTTAATCCGTCTCAGCGACTAATATCGGCTGCAACTCCCGCAAGGCGTCGAAGGCTTCGAGTAAGTAGTAGAAGAGATTCTAATGGTTCTGCCGATTCGGAGGTTGGGTAAATGGGGACTGGCATCCTCAAGCCGGGTGACAAGGCGTTTGACTTTACCCTGGTTGAAGCGGCTTCAGGCCAGTCGTTAGGCCCGGTGGACTTTGCCGTCAAGCAGAGTGTCGTGCTGCTTTTTTACCGTGGCATGTGGTGACCGTTTTGCCTGCTGCACCTTGGAAAGGTGCGTCACGTTTACGATCAGATCAAGCACCTCGGGGCAGAAGTACTCACAGTCTCGATGGATCCGCTCGCATCACTGCGAAAATACAAGGCGAAAACAGGAACACCATTTCCCATGCTATCGGATGAAAAGGGAGAAGTAGTACTCCAGTATGGCCTTAAAAACGATTGGACGCCTTACAAGCGTGGCATCCCTCATCCAGCCATCTACATCATTGACCGGGCCGGAATCGTGCGCTTTGTTGAAGTCCGGCAGAATTATTTCTTCCGCGTTAAAATGAGCACTATTCTCGACGAGTTGAAAAAATTGACGTAAACGCAGATCAACGCCGAGTTTCTTGCTGCTAGAGCTTCGATCGATATCGGCGATCGACTAAGTCACACGGACCGTCACAAAATTTTGTTGGCGCCATTTCGTCTGAGTTCGTGGATCGTGTCGTAGCCCTCTGTTTCGGTTTGCCGGGATTCAGGTGTAAAGTTCTGTCATAACCTGCAAGCGGTGAGTTTAACTATGTCAACAGCAGTATCAGCCAAAACGGATCGTCTGACAATCGGTGATCGAACATTTACGTCTCGCCTGATCATTGGCACGGGGAAATATCGCTCCTACGACGAGATGAAAGCGGCGCATCGCGCCTCGGGCGCGCAGATGGTTACCGTTGCGGTCCGCCGTGTGCCACTGGATCGCGGCACCGAGTCGTTTCTCGATCATCTGGATCCTGCGATGCAGCTATTGCCGAACACCGCGGGCTGCTACACCGCCGAAGAGGCGATTCGGACCGCGCGTTTGGCCCGTGAAGCTTTGCAGACTGATTTGATCAAACTCGAAGTAATCGGTGATCAAACGACTCTCTTTCCGGATAACGAACAGACGCTCGAGGCCGCGCGCGTGTTAGTAAAGGAGGGTTTCGTCGTACTTCCATACTTCACGGACGACTTGATCATGGCCAAAAAGCTACTTGACGCGGGCTGCCCAGCCGTCATGCCCCTGGCCGCGCCCATAGGATCAGGTCTCGGCGTTCAAAATCCCGCCAACCTAAGGATCATGCGCGAGCAACTTCCCGAAGCGACGATTATCGTCGATGCCGGAGTAGGCACGGCCAGCGATGCGGCCATCGCCATGGAACTGGGTGCGGATGCGGTCTTGATGAATACTGCAATTGCCGAAGCGCAAGACGCGACGAAGATGGCCCAGGCGATGAAACTGGCAATCGAGGCCGGAAGGTTGGCTTACCTGGCGGGTCGAATGTCGAAGCGACTCTATGCCAGCGCTTCAAGTCCTCTCACAGGCGTTGTACGCTAACTCTCTCTCTCTCTCTCTCTCTCTCTCTCTCTCTCTCTCTTAGGTCCTCAGCTGCTTAGTTTTACGAGATTTTCTGATCCGGAGCTGTTCCATAAAAAATGGGTGGAGGTGGCGGTTGCTGAGCCGGGGTTGGCTGCGGAGTGGGTAGAAACACTTGCGAGTAGGCTATGGCCCAGGAGGCTTTGGTTAAGGGCATTATCAGAACCAACCCGAAACAGCACAGCATTATCCCAAAAGTTGAGAGCGCCAGTTCCAGCAGCAATAATCCCATCACGCCGCCAAGGTTTTCTCGAACTGCTCTGGCGCTCAGTTTTGTAGCTGCCCAGCCGGATAGATTCTTATCGACAACCAACTGGTAGGAAAAAGCAAAGATTAAACCGGTGACCATGAAGCAGATCGCATAAAAAAGAACCAGCGCGGCAAGAAATGTAGCCATCTGGATCAGAACTTCGGGAGGAACTTCTTCCGGATATGTCCTCTCCAAGTCCTCCATCCAGAGTTCAAAGAGTTTCCCTCCTATTGCCAAGAGCACGAAAGGCAATCCGCTTAGAAACGCCACCAAAAAACCAGGCGACATGTAGGAGAAACCTTTACCGATATCTTTGAACGAAACGAACCCGCCACGCATCTTCGCCAACAAGGCCATAAAAATGCCACACATCCAGGCGCCCCAAATTATTCCGGCGAATGGAATACATAAAACAAGCGCGAGAATGATCAAGCAGAAGGCGGCAAACAGAAAATACTGGTCCTTCACCAGACTCCAGCCCAGGCTCAAACACTCAAAGGGTTTGACGGCTCCAACGCGAAACTCGGGTGATTGTTCGGGGGAGAATATTGAGTAACTCATTATCAGAGTCTTTAACGGACGGAAGACTGGTCGGGGACTATACTCGGTTTGTACTTTTAGGAAAACGAGAATTGTTTGTTGGTAGTGGGTTGGTCTGAACAGATCTCCACTTATGCGACTTCGCTGGCTGCCCTCTTCCTCAATGTTGTTAGCTTGCAGACTCTCATTCACACCGTGGCTTTAGCCCGGTGGTAGAGCGTGACCCCAGTCCTCTAACCGTTTTAACGGTTTGAAGTGCGCCGAGGATGACGCTTTCAGGAAACCGTTAAAACGGTTTCGAGGTGTTGGAACTTGCTTCGACACCGGGCTAAAGCCGCGGTGTGAATGAGATAGTGACAATAAGCAAACCTGCTTACTGAACTAGTTTCTTCAACAGAGTCGCAGCGAGATCAGGATTGATAGTCTTGAGAACCTGGTATTGATGTGGACCTGCGGTCACCCAGCGTGATGTAGAGCAGCGCCATGTTGTAATGGCGAGAGCGACCTTGTCAATTTCCGATTGTCATTTAGCCATTTCTGCCAAAGCAGAGCCTCCGACTTGAAAAAGCCCCAATTCGATTGTCTGTTGCTCGCGCATCACCCGGTCACCTAGTTCAGTTATTGAGATCGTCGGATACACCCCCGGACTGATTGTAAGGCAACCAGCCCGGACTAAGGCGTCTATGTAAATTAGTAGGTCATCTTGCCGCATGTCTTTCAACAGACCGTAAGTTGATAACTCGTTAAGATGTGACTGGATCACGTTCTTCGCTGCCGAACCGCGCAACGTCGCGGCCAGCACTGTCTTTCCAAAGCGACCCTTCATGCGTTTGGCGCCCGCCAGAATCTTTCGGACGCGGAGAGTTTCGTCGACAGTGAGCGCTCGTGGCGGGCAGTCATGAAACGCAGCGCGATTTCTGCCAGCGTTTGAGACAGAAGAGCCGCCCAGGGACTCGGCGTCGGTGAGTGGTGTCCTTGCTTGTGAGTGGGGTGTACAGTTTCCGCAGGTGCCACACTGCCGTGCGTGACGGCGATCACCGAAATAGTCGAGAATGTGCGCGCGGTAACAATGTTCCGTATAGCAAAAGTCGATCATCTCGCGAAGTTTCCGCCGTTCCAGGGCCGCACGCCGTGAGACTTCCGCTGAGTTAACGCGCAGTGGCGACGGAGATTTGTCGAGCATGATGATGTGGCGAGCCCGCCGAGCCATGGCCGCGGGGCGGGTCATTCCACCAGCCGGCGGGGCTTCTGAGCTTGCCAAGGACGGCGCCACGCGTTCTATATGACCGGCGCGCTCCAGCAGGTAAAGAGAGGATTGCACCGCCATTTCATTGGAAGCTCCTGCACGCTTTCCGATTTCGGCCACCGAGAGTTCTATCCGCTTAAGACCGGTTGACAAGAGAGCGTCGTAAATGCCTTGTACTAGTTGGCCGCTTGGATAAGAGCCTTCGATGAAGAAGTCGTGCGTATTCTTGTCCGCGTAATTGAATAGCAGGACACAAGCAGAGGGCAGGCCGTCTCGTCCGGCGCGCCCGATCTCCTGATAATATGCTTCGATCGATCCGGGCATCTGATAGTGCGCGACGAACCTGATGTCCGACTTGTCGATGCCCATGCCAAAAGCGTTGGTGGCTATAATTATTTGCGTGCGGCCGGCCATGAAATCTTCCTGTGCCTTAATGCGCACCGAATCACTCATGCCGGCATGATAAGACCCGACCTTTAGGTCCTGTTCCCGCAGTTCTCTTGCAACCTGCTCTACCGCTTTGCGTGTGGAAGCGTAGACGATACCCGAACCGGCATGTCTTTTCGACAGTCGCTTGATACGCGCAATCTTTTCGCGCTCTCTTTCCGTTTGCACGACATCAATCGAAAGATTAGGACGGTCAAATCCGCTGACGAATGTTTCCGGATTACTGAGGCCCAGTTGTTGAATGATGTCCGAGCGAACATAAGGCGTGGCCGTTGCTGTGAGCGCCAGAGTTTGGACCTTACCCAGGGACTGGAGCGCGCCTTTCAGTCGCAAATAATCCGGGCGAAAGTCATGTCCCCAGGTTGAAATGCAATGGGCCTCATCAACCGCGAAAAGCGAAACGCCGATGGACTGAATGGCCGATACAAAGTTGCTGCTGCGAAAGCGTTCCGGTGCGACGTAGACCAGCTTGAACTCTCTGCGTCTGAGCGCATCGATGCGCGCGCGTTGTTCGGCTGGAGCAATCGAACTGTTGATGAAAGTCGCCGGCAGCTGGCGCGCTCTCAGCGCGTCCACCTGGTCCTTCATGAGGGCAATCAGAGGCGAGACAACGACCGTGGCCCCACCCAACATCATCGCCGGAAGCTGGTAACAGAGTGACTTACCACTCCCGGTGGGCATTACCACCACGGCGTCTTTGCCATTCAGAATTGCCCCGATCACTTCGCGCTGACCTTCGCGGAATTCGTCGAATCCAAAGTGCGTGCGCAGCGATGTGAG
>JBGTHZ010000118.1:0-6244 GCA_041745915.1 Pyrinomonadaceae bacterium
TTTGGTCATGATTTTTTCCTCGTGTATTGCTGCGGCGCGAAATGGCTCCCGGATTTGTCTTTATGTCTTAACCGCCGGCGATTGCGCCAATGACGTAAAAGGGTTCTGCTCCCGACGCGATTTCCTTAGGCAGAGGAGCGTCCGGCGACTCGTGCGTTACATCCTCGCCGCAGGCAAAGAACCTCAAGAACGGCCTGCGCTCTCCCGAGACGTGATCGAGAATCGTTCCCCGCAACATAGGATACTGTGTCTCCAGTGCATCGAGGATCGATCGTCGTGTCACTTCGCCATCAACCTCTACTGTTACATCGCTGCTGACGCCCGCAAGCGTCCGCAAATGCGCCGGCATTACCACCTGAATCGTAGTCATGGCAACGTCTGGACCTCCACTGAAAGTACCGCAGGAAGATCTCGAACAATTGGAGCCCAGGTGTCGCCGGCGTCGGGCGATGCATAAACCTGCCCTCCGGTTGTGCCAAAGTACACGCCACACGAATCAAGCGAGTCGACGGCCATCGCATCACGCAACACGTTGACGTAGCAGTTTTCTTGCGGCAGGCCCTTAGTGAGCGGCTCCCATTCGTTGCCACCTGTACGGCTGCGATAGACGCGCAGTTTGCCATCGGGCGGATAGTGTTCGCTATCGCTCTTAATCGGCACGACGTAGATCGTTTCGGGCTCATGCGCGTGAACGTCAATCACAAATCCGAAATCGGTCGGCAAGTTACCGCTGACCTCGTGCCACGAGTCACCTCCATCGTCGCTACGCAAAACGTCCCAGTGCTTCTGCATAAACAGCAGATTCGGATTTGAAGGATGCATTGCCACGTGATGAACACAGTGGCCCACCTCGGCAGTTGGATCGGGAATGTATTGTGAGTGGAGCCCCTTATTAATCGGTTTCCAGGTTGCACCGCTGTCGTCACTGCGAAAGGCACCCGCTGCCGAGATGGCAACAATGATCCGTTCTCGATTCCTGGGATCCAGGATGATCGTGTGCAGGCACATGCCGCCGGCGCCCGGTTGCCATTGGGCCCCGGTGCCGTGGCCGCGCAATCCCGCAAGTTCGTGCCACGTTTGACCGCCGTTGGTTGAACGGAACAGTGCCGCATCTTCAACGCCGGCATAAACTGTGTCCGGATCGTCGAGCGAGGGTTCAAGATGCCAGACTCGTTTAAACTCCCATGGATGCGGCTTGCCGTCGTACCACTGATGGGTCGTAAGAGGTTTGCCGGTTTCAGAGGAAGTATCGTAGACAAACTTATTACTTTCACCCACGGGCATGCCCTCGGGTGTCGTTGTCGGCTGGCCAGTGGGGGTGCCGGGTTGGAACCACGTCTTGCCGCCATCATCTGAGCGTTGAATAATCTGGCCGAACCAACCGCTGGTTTGCGAGGCGTAAAGGCGGTTCGGATCCGCAGGCGATCCTTTGACGTGATACATTTCCCAACCGGCAAAATGAGGACCACTGACGTCCCATTTTTCACGCTTTCCATCTGAAGTAAGAATGAAGGCGCCCTTACGGGTCCCTACGAGTACTCGAACATTGCTCATCTTTTGCTCCTTCCACGCTGAGTCACCTTAAATATCACGTACCTCTAGCTATAAGTCGAATGGCGACTCCCGAAATCGACAGGACGAGAGAAAAACGTTTGTCATTATCCACAGATTACGCAGATTACGCAGATTAAGAGCTTAGAGCTTTGTGCTTTGTTCGTCGGTCTACAACTCAGTCCGGGGCCGACAAACACAAAGTACTAGGTACAAGCTCTAAGTACTAAGTACTAAGTACAAAGCTCTAAATGCTAAGTACAAAGTTCTAAGTCCTCCTTAATCTGTGAAATCCGCGCAATCTGTGGATAGATCTGAAAAGATACGTAGGTGTCGAATGAGATTTTCGATTTGAATCGGACGCCTGACCCAAGTATCTTTAGCGGCGCATTGTGATAACGTGAAAGCCCCAATGCGTAACCATTAGCAGATAAGTTTTTTATTTTTATGGACCAGCGTAATCTCCAGTCAGTAATACGAGCCCTCGTGGCCGCCACCACCCTCGTGTGCCTATTCTCGCTTCCAGTCTGCGCACAGCAGGCTGGCCCTGCGACGCCGGTAGTGGTCCAACCTGGTGCGCCCGGCCAGCCGACCCGGACACTCCCGCCATCGACGAGGGCTACACTCCCGCCACCGTCGCCGGCAGATGTGTGGTTCATGCAGGGTATGATCATGCATCATGCCCAGGCGGTTGAGATGACGGCGCTCATCCAATCGCACACCGAGAACAGGGAGATCCGAACACTGGGCGAGCGAATCAGCAGGTCACAATCAGACGAAATAAGGTTTATGAAACGGTGGCTGGAGGCCCGGGGCCAGCCGACTTCGATGGCGACATCACCAGGGCCACATGGTTCGCATGGGCCGGGAACGCATGGCGGGGATCTGCCGAGTCATAACATGCTCATGCCTGGAATGCTGACCGCAAAGGAGCTGGACGAGTTGAGAAAAGCGAAGGGTAAAGGGTTTGATCATCTGTTCCTGTCGGGGATGATTCAGCATCACAATGGCGCCCTGGTTATGGTGAAGGAATTATTTGACACTGCCGGCGCCGGTCAGGACGCTGAACTTTTCAATTTCGCGACAGACGTCGATAGCGGTCAGCGCGCTGAGATCAGAGTGATGCAAAACATGCTGGGAGATAAACCTTAAGACCGCTTTTCGCGTAGCAACGTAAAACCTTAAAGGATGAATCGATGAACCGACTGCACGAAATCATTTTCCGCTTGTTAATAGCTTCCTTTGTCATGTGCTCTTGTTTTGCCGTCGCGACCCTTGCGCAAACGCCCTCCCCATCGCCGCCGCAAGAGGCTGCTAAGACAGACACAAAACCCTCTCAGCCAGAAAATCCGTTTGCTCCTGAGAAGGCGGATCCGCTACCAGCGGGAATGACGGGTTCTGATGTCAATGACCCGCGCGCCAAACTGACGCCGGGCATTTACGACGCGGGCGAAGCAGCGATGGGTATCAAGCATGTCTTGTTGATTAAAAAGCCCGATGCGTTTCAGCTCGCCGCTAACGATCCTGACGATCCAAACGTCCAGAAGACCCTTGGTCTACTCGGCGTCGACACCTCGAAGCTTCAGAAGTCGGCACAGTTGCCAACGGCGCAACTCGCCTTTGCAAACTCTGACTTGGCATTTCAAGGCAATCGCCTGTTTATGGGGAACTTTTATGGCCTGAATATCTACGACATCTCGACTCCGGCGAAAACCCGCTTGCTGACTTCGATGATTTGTCCGGGTGGGCAGAACGACGTTTCGGTCTACAAAAACCTGCTCTTCATGTCGGTAGAAATGCCGAACGGCCGGCTCGATTGCGGTACCCAGGGATTTCCGCCGCCGCCTCCCCAGCCATCTCCCCAGCCATCTCCCCAGCCATCTCCATCGCCCGCCGAAAAAGAGAAGAATCCGCCTCCGCCGCCTGCGCAAAAAGATCGCTTCCGCGGCGTGAGAATCTTTGACATCACCGACATCAGAAGCCCGAAGCAAGTGGCAGCGGTGCAAACTTGCCGCGGCTCTCACACGCACACGCTGGTGGTCGATCCAAGTGACAAGAGCAATGTCTACATCTACGTCTCGGGAACTTCTTTCGTCCGCCAAAGCGAAGAGTTGGCCGGGTGCTCGGGCGAAAAGCCGGATAAGGATTCAAATACGGCATTGTTTAGGATTGAAGTAATTAAGGTACCGCTGGCGAAGCCGCAGGACGCAGCAGTCGTCTCTAGTCCTCGCCTGTTTATGGATCCACGGACCGGCGTTCTCAACGCGCTCAGTAGCGGCGGCACCCACGGCAAAGAGCCGGAACCGAAGGACAGCGATCAATGCCACGACATCACGGTGTACTCACAGCTTGGGCTCGCGGCCGGAGCCTGCTCCGGAAACGGAATTCTCCTCGATATCAAAGATCCAGTGAATCCAAAGCGCATCGATGCGGTCAACGATCCAAACTACGCGTATTGGCACTCGGCGGCGTTTTCGAATGATGGGAAGAAAGTTGTGTTCACCGATGAGTGGGGCGGTGGACTAGGCGCGCGCTGCCGCGCGACGGATCCGAACAAGTGGGGTGCTAATTCGATTTTCCATTTGCAGGATAACAGGCTGAAGTTTGCGAGCTACTACAAGATGCCCGCTGCCCAGGGCGATACCGAGAACTGTGTAGCGCACAATGGTTCGCTCATTCCTGTTCCGGGGCGAGACATCAAAGTGCAAGCGTGGTATCAGGGCGGCATCTCCCTCATGGATTTCACTGACGCGGAGCATCCGATTGAAATTGGATACTTCGATCGTGGACCGTATGATCCAAAGATGCTTGTGCTTGGCGGTCCATGGTCTGCGTACTGGTACAACGGACACATCTACGCTTCAGAAATCGCGCGCGGCCTGGATATCTTTGAGCTGACGCCGACGAAGTTTCTTACGCAGAACGAGATCGACGCCGCCAAGGCGGTTCGAATCGCTGAGTTGAATGTTCAAAACCAGCAAAAAATTGAGTGGCCGCGACAGTTGGTAGTGGCGAAGGCGTATGTAGACCAGCTGGAGCGATCACAAGGGTTGCCCGCTGATCAGGTCGCAGCCCTGCGTAAGGCGATCCAAAGCGCAGAGACTTCGCACATGAATCAAGGCGAGCTCGCAAACCTCAAGAACCTTGCACCCTCGTTGGAAAAGAGCGCTGCCACGACGAAAAGTACGGCAGACTCAAATCGATTGCGGGCCCTGGCAGAGATCCTGAAGCGACCTGCACGCTGATCAGCTTTGCCTCAATTGTCATAGGCTAGGTCGATTCGGCTTTGCCGCCGGATGTGTTGCAGGTCGGCCTTTTCCGTTTTTGACTGAGATGCCGGAGGCGATATTTTCTTTGTTTGAAGTAAAAAGTATGAGCAAAATCAATAGCAATAAAAAGAAGTTAGCACCGGACCAACGTGAAGAACTAATCAGAGCGTTGAAGGCCCGTTTTGCGAAAAACACGAACCGCCATAAAGGTCTTGAATGGACCAAAGTACAAGCAAAGCTGGAAGCTAATAGTGAAAAACTGTGGTCACTGAATGAAATGGAAAGAACTGGCGGTGAACCGGATGTTGTTGGTCATGATAAAAAGACGGGCGAATACATTTTTTATGATTGTTCAGCGGAGAGTCCTAAAGTCCGCAGAAGTGTTTGTTACGACCGCGAAGCGCTGGAGTCAAGGAAAGAACATAAACCGAAAAATAACGCTATTGATATGGCAGCCGCCATAGGCATTGAACTTTTATCGGAAGAACAATATCGGGAATTGCAGGAACTTGGAGAGTTCGATACGAAAACGTCGAGCTGGGTGAAAACACCTTCTGATATTAGAAAGCTCGGCGGTGCCCTCTTTTGTGATCGCCGCTACGACCATGTCTTCATGTATCACAACGGTGCGGAATCTTACTATGGCGCCAGGGCATTCCGTGGCTCGCTAAGGGTCTAAGTTTTGCATCTGCGTTGACATCAAGAACTGCGAACGTTTGGAAACGCTTCTTAGTACACGTTTTGCATTAGTTCGTGGGCTTCCGTGTAATTTCGTGGATCGTGTGTTAGGGCTCGGAGCCATACGATCCACGAAATTACACGAAGCACGCGAAATTAGCTTTGGCTCTGTCATTGTAAACTTTCGGAGCACCGAGGTGCTTAGCAACGGTAAGCAGGTCGAACTCTCCGCGCGAGAGTTTCAACTGCTGTCCTACTTCATCGCCCAACGCGGCGCTACGCTTTCGCGCGATGAACTGCTGCGCGAGGTTTGGGGCTATGAAACCGGAATGCTGACCCGCACTGTTGACGTTCACGTGGGCTGGTTGCGGCAGAAGCTGGAAGACGACGCGAAGGAGCCGCGGCATTTTCTCACCATGCGCGGCCACGGTTATAAGTTTGTGGCGTAGCC
Source organism: Pyrinomonadaceae bacterium (assembly GCA_041745915.1). Taxonomy (GTDB): domain Bacteria; phylum Acidobacteriota; class Blastocatellia; order Pyrinomonadales; family Pyrinomonadaceae; genus PSRF01. Next base: position 5,950 of record JBGTHZ010000118.1, read on the forward strand.
TTAGAACTTTGTATTTTGTTTGACCTTTGTCTGATCGACGTGGCGTCGGGGAATACAAACAAAGCACGAAGCAAAAAGCTCTAAGCTCTTAATCTGTGAAACAAAGATCTAGTTTCTTGTTTTCTTAGCAGGATTTTCGCGCACCCGGGCAGGAACGCGGAGCGATCTCATTAACACCGTGGCTTTAGCCCGGTGATCGAGCACCAGGCGAATGATTTCTTAACCGTTTCTAACGGTTTCTCGTGACCCGAAGAAAAACCGTTCAAACGGTTCTCCTACTTAGTCTGCCTCGTCA
>JBGTHZ010000119.1:0-46629 GCA_041745915.1 Pyrinomonadaceae bacterium
GCGGATACGATCTTCAATCTGGTCTTCTTCATCGTGCTCACGTCGGTGCTTATACAGGGCACCACATTGTCACTTGCGGCACGATGGCTCGGTGTAAACGCTCCGCTTCCAGTTCGGCGTCGATACCCGCTTGAGTTCGTCGAGACCGGAGACTTCAAGATCAAGAGCAGTCTGGTTGAAATACCTATTCCTCGCGACTCACCGGCCGTCGGCCGGCGGATTGTCGAACTCAGATTACCCAGGGAGGCTTTGATCGTGCTAATCGGGAGAGAGGATGAACTTGTTTTGCCCAACGGCGGGACCGTGATCGAGGCAGGCGACACGCTGTTGTTAATGGCAGACAGCAGAATGCGTGCGGAAGTGTGCGCCATCGTCGGTTCACCGCATCAAACCGAACCCGACACGACCCCACCGTGAGCAGTGTAAGAGTTGGGTCGGCAATTCAACACCAAGCTGCCTACATTAAATGAGAAAGTGATCTTTCTTTGATCCATTGGCCCGGATCATTAACCGTTATGAGGACATAAAGAAGATGAGCCTCGCTAAGAGAAAGCTGTCGAAAACATTCCAGAATTTTTTCCGCTCGACCAGGTCCAGCGGAATCATGCTGATCATTTGCACGATTGTGTCGCTCCTGATCACTAACTCGATTATGGGGGCAACTTATCTGAGTCTCTGGCAGACGTATGCCGGCGGTTTGAGCATCGAGCATTGGATTAACGATGCCCTAATGGCCATCTTCTTTCTGCTGATTGGCCTGGAACTCGAGCGTGAGCTTTACGTTGGTGAATTGTCCGATTTCAGAAATGCGCTTTTGCCCATCTTTGCCGCGGTGGGCGGTATTCTTATACCGGCACTGATTCACTTCGTTTTTAACAAGGGTACGCAGACCCAGGCCGGGATTGGTATCCCAATGGCCACGGATATCGCTTTTGCTCTGGGCATCCTCGCGCTTCTGGGAAGCCGTGTTCCAGCTTCGCTGAAAATCTTTCTGACCGCGCTCGCCGTGATGGACGACTTAGGTGCGATCATGGTCATCGCTATTTTCTACACCGCCAACCTGTCGATTTCATATTTAATCGGCGGGATTCTAGTTTTCGGATTGCTCATCACAATCAATCGACTTTTTAGGGTGATGAATTTAACCCCGTATCTCATCGGTGGCATTTTGATGTGGTTCTTAATGCTGAAGTCAGGCGTCCACGCCACGGTTGCCGGGGTCTTGCTCGCCTTCGCCATCCCTTTTACAAACAAGGAAGACGATGAGGAATCGCCCTCGCATAGACTTGAACATTTTCTGCACAAACCCGTTGCCTTCATTATCCTGCCAATTTTCGCACTGGCGAATACGTGTATCGTTCTCGGCGCGGGCGCTCTACAAAGTCTTTCGGAAAATAACAGTTTGGGAATAATGTCTGGCCTCTTAGTCGGTAAACCACTTGGAATAACACTGCTCAGTTTTATCGCTGTTTCAATCGGCGTTTGTCGCCTGCCGCTCGATCTAAACTGGAAGCACGTTTTCGGCGCCGGGCTTTTGGGCGGCATTGGATTCACGATGTCAATCTTCATCGCGAATCTCGCTTTTGTTGGTGAAGTAGATGTAATTAACGCCTCGAAAATGGCGATTTTACTCGCCTCATTGGCAGCAGGAACGATCGGTTTTCTTTGGCTCAAACTGCTCGGCCAACCTACCCAGGCTGACCAGGATATGGACGACTTGGATTTTGTGGCGAATTAAGTTAAGCGTGACGGATTTCGTTAATCAGAGCTCTTCTCATCGAGATTTGACCGGTAAAACTGAAGCTCTAGATCTCTACCGGTAGTCCCTCGATCTGCATCAGCTTTAGGGCGTTGGTGGTCGGACACGGACCTTGCCGCAGCAAATAATCGAAGACCATCTTCCCGTCCCGCACCTCATCGCGCAGATGGAAGTTAGATACTCCCTGAATCTCATAGGCTAGTGTTACCAGTTCTAAGTCGTGCGTTGCGATAATCCCGACGGCCTTCGTATGGTTTGACAACATACGGATCAAAGCATGACTGCCAATATGGCGCTCGCGACTATTTGTCCCTCTATAAATTTCATCGATCAAGAAAAGGACCGGCGGGCCCTCTTCCTCTATTACCGAAAGCATCGACCTCAGTCTCTTTACTTCCGCATAAAAATAAGAGAGGCCGTCTTGCACCGAGTCGCTCACCTTGATACAGGTGAATACCCGATAGATCGAAACCGCCAAACGATCGGCATTGACGGGGGCGCCTGCATAGGCTAAACAAAGATTGATCCCTACGGTCCGGATGAAAGTGCTTTTACCCGCCATGTTCGAGCCGGTAAGAATCGAGATTTTATTGTGCTTTCCTATTTCGAAATCATTGCATACTTTGAATTCGGGCTTAATCAGCGGATGTCCTAACTCGACTGCGTCAAACTGGTTCAACTTTGATACGATTTCAGGGAATGCATATTGCGGGTTTAAATAGGCAAAGTTGGCAAGTGAATTCAGAGCTTCCAGCTCGTACCAGGCATCAAGCCAACCAGGCAACAAGCGCGCAACGTCTTCCTTTAGAAACTCCAGGCGATAGGTGAAGTAAAAGTCCCAGGGAATTAGTATGTGCACGACAAGCCATAAGATTGGATTCGTTCGCAAGCCGAGCGCTGCCGCTATTCTTTCAACCCTCTTCAACTGAGTTGAAGGTCGCTGCTGCTCGTCACGGAACGGCAGGCAAATTTGGGCCAGCCCCGGACGATTCTCATATCCCCTCGATTCCAGATATTGAAAGACAACTCTGAATCTACGCAGCGTGGCCTCCAGTTCCTGCAACTCTCCCCAGGCCGTCGCAACCTGAGCTCGTTTAAAGATCATCACGCTTACATAGATAAAGAACGGGAGGGGCCCCAAACCAGGAATCAGACTAAAGCCGCTTAGTAAGCTCAAGGTGATGTTCAGGCCCGCTAGTAGCCCAAGCAACCTGACGGAAGAAAGCAATGAGGCTTTGCTAACGGGACTCTTGATCCAATCGACTAAAATATTCGACTTCCATCGGCCCTTTGAGGTTGTACTGGCTACGGTCGAATGAAGAAGTAGCTTGTCCCGAAAAAGAGAAAGGTCTTTGAGTTCTCGAACCAGAGACTGTCTTCTTCTAATATCCGCTGGATTAGGACTCGTATTTAACAACCATGACTTTAATCTGTCGCTCCCTTCACTGGTAATCGCAGTGTCGAGGAGTCGGTGCAAGGACCTTTCGCCGGTGATGTCCAAGTCTGCTTCAAAAGGATGCGCCGTATTCGAGGATGACTGATTGGAGGGTGGGATATTGTTCCAATCCAAATGGATTCGAGCCACCTGGGTTTGCTTGATATCCAGCATCAAATTGTTTCTAGCAATGCTATCCCTCACTCTTCTGTGATAGAAGGACACCACCCAGAAGATAGTGACAAATGAAGCAACGCAAAGCCATCCGCCTAACTGCTCGAAATATCTGCAGGAGAAAAGGGAAAGCAGGATGCCGCAAACGAAGAGTGTTCTTCGTACGGTCCAATACTTACTGCTTACACGCTCGAGTTCTATGGCTCGGCGCCTCAGCCTCGCGATTCTGTTTTCCAGACGCTTCCCATTGTTTACGCCGTTGGTTGTTTTCACTTTAAAAAAAGCCCTGTGCCGGAATCATATCAAAGAGCAGGCAGAAGCGGCGTGCTCAAGGAAACAGACCTTACCAAATGACAGTTCCGGAGCTCTAGCGTTTGCTTACGTCCAGGCTGCGCTGGGCTACGTCTCCGCTTCCAGTAAATTAATTTGAATAATTTATCCACGACCGGGATACGTTAGGTGAGAGAGGAACGATGGATGACCAAACAGCGATAGAAAGGTGCAGGACGGGAGACAAGGAGGCTTTTCGTCACCTTGTCGAACACTACCAGGCCGAGGCCACCGGTCATGCTGTCGCCATCCTGGGGAACCGCGAGGACGCCATGGACGCAGTTCAAGAAGCATTCATCGATGCTTTCCAGGCTCTCGATCGGCTCGATCTCAACCTGCGTTTCTACCCATGGTTTTACGTCATTCTCCGAAACCGTTGTTACAAGCTGGCCCATAAGCGCAAGCAGCATGAGGTGAGCAGCCCGGATGACCTGGAGATACTGGCGCCTGCTGCAAGCATTCAACCTGAAGAGAAAATGCTATTAGAGCAGGCTTTGCTTGAATTGGAGGCAGTTGACCGAGAACTAATTACTTTAAGGCACCTGGACGGGCTCTCCTATCAAGAGTTGGCTGAGAGGTTGGAAGTGCCCCAGGGAACAATTATGAGCCGCCTTTACTATGCGCGAAAAAGGTTGCGAGAGAAGCTGGCGCGTCATTCGTTCACAGGATTCCAGAAGGTACAGCTATGACCAGACTTGATTGCGAAATTGTGTGTATGGCAGCGATGGCGATGGAAGATGGCTATGTCTCCGAGTTGTCCGCTGATCAAATCGAGGCCCATCTCGCGGACTGCTCCGATTGCCGTCGCGAGCTTGGGCAACTCCGAGCACTGGCCAGCTTGCTTGACGGGCAAAATCGTCGACAGCGAACCGAGAATGTTTGGCGGAAGGTCGAACAGAGGTTGCACGACGCGTCACCTACGCGGAGCACTTCTCAGGTCTGGCATCTATTTGTGCCCCTCGGTGTGCTGCTCGTCGGCTACCGACTCATCGAGTTGATACCTGACCGCGAGTTCGGCTTCTTATTCAAACTCGTACCCGTACTCCTGGTAATCGCTGCCTTCAGTTATGTCAGGGAGAACCCGTTCAAGATCAATTCCGAACTCAGGCTCGAAGGAGAAGTGACAAGATGAGTGACATTAATCAGGAAAGTCAGGCTCACACTGTATTGGGCCAAAAGTATGCCTACGCAACCATCTCCCTGATTCTGGGCATTGCGTGCTTCATTAACCTTGCTGGTTTGGAGAAAGCCCTGTTGGCTGTGATCTTCGGCTGGCTGGCGCTCAAGTCCACACCCGCCCCGACACTCAAGGCGCGGCGCGTTTGGGCGAAGACCGGCATCGTTCTCGGATCATTAGTGCTGGTTGTAATTCCGACCATCATCCTTCTTAACCTTGATCGGTTGCTCGTCTTCGTAGAGGCCCTGGAGAGATTAAGCGAGGGAAGATAAGCAGTAGCCTGGTATGAAAGACAAGTTGCGACGACTGTTGAATTAGAGCGATCCGTTGGAGCGCAAACTCTTCGAGCGGCATGAGATTCAAAATAAAGTCCTAAGGGGAACACTATGAAACAATATGGCTTCGTACTTGCTATCGCGACGTTAATCATTCTTAACGATGTGGGCATTTCAAGCGCTCAATCTACAGTTCAAAAAGTCACCCACGGCAAACACGCTGCCGAGTCGGCCTTCATCGCGGAGCCGATCACCCTCGAAACTCCAACCGGGACGTTGTACGGCACACTGGAACGGCCTCAATCGCGCTTGCCGGTGCCGGTCGTCCTGTTGATTGCAGGTTCAGGGCCAACCGATCGTGATGGAAACTCGATTATGCTGAAGGGCGCCAACAACAGCCTAAAACTACTTGCCGAAGGTTTGGCTGCTCACGGCATTGCGTCAATACGGTATGACAAACGCGGCGTCGGTGAGACCGGGAAGGCCATGCAATTGGCTGCGGAAAAAACAAAGACCGTTTTACGAGAGGAAGACCTTAGTTTCGAGACCTATATTGATGACGCTGCCCGTTGGGGGAAACAGCTACGTGCTGATCGTCGCTTTTCAACATTAACAATGATTGGTCACAGCGAAGGCTCCCTGATCGCCATGGTCGCCGCTCAGAGAATTGGCGCGCAATCATTCGTGTCGATTGCGGGTGCAGGCCGTCCGCTCCAACAAATAATCCTGGAGCAAGTTAGATCCCAATTGTCGCCCGGTTTGTTGAAGACTACTGAAGATATTCTCGATCAGCTTGTCGCAGGCAAAACAGTCGAACCGGTGCCCGCTGAACTGAACGCCCTGTTCCGACCGAGTGTTCAGCCGTATCTAATCTCATGGCTGCGCTACGATCCGGCGAATGAGATCACGAAATTGCGTATTCCCATGTTGATTGTCCAGGGAACGACAGACATCCAGGCCAGTATGCTGGACGCGAAAGCGCTCACTGACGGCAATCCAGTGGCGAAGTTATTATTAATTGATGGAATGAATCATGTTCTCAAGACAGTACCCAACGAGCGAGACAAGCAAATATCATCCTACAGTGATCCTACACTGCCTGTTACCGCTGATCTCATCACCGGGATCAGTAAATTCGTGCACGAGGTGAAAGGGGCAAAGACGGTCACAGTGAATTGGTACCAATCGACCACCAGAGTTTGAGGCACCTACCCGGGTCGATTCACTTTGTGATTGCCAGCTTGAGAAGCCGCCACCTGGTTTCACCAACTGGTTTCCCGTTCTGATCGAGTGCCACAACCCGCCACCTGGCGCTGCCGTCCACCAGTCGTTGAGGAAGCCAGGAGGGCGCGCGATAACTCTGCTCCCCTGGTAATAGGACGGCTGAAAGTATTGTCTGACCGGTCACGGCGGCCAATTCTATTCGATGGAAGGCAGCACCCGAAGCTCCAACCCAGCTGAACTCCAGCACGCTACTGCCTGGGATTGTTGCCTCCTCAGCAGGCCGGATTAGAAGGATCTCGCCGACGCTCTCTTTGTCGGTGCCGCTGCCAACGAAATAGCGCAAGGGCGGCAGGGGAAAGCCGGCCACGGCGCCGCTATGAACGACGCCCTCGCCTCCTACCAGGGCCAGATTTGAATCACCTTCCTTGTCGTCAGAAGCTTCGATTCGCAGCAGCAGCAAGTAACGCCCCTCGACGATGTTGGGCAGCCGCGACGGGTCGGGTCCGTCCAGGACGTACTTGCTTCCAGGCGGCAAGAAGAAATTGAACCGGCTGATCTGAGTGTATCGTTGCTGCATTGACCGCTCCTCGGCGGGCAGCGATGCTTCGGTCAAGAGGTCGCGTTCCGCCGGCAATTCGTCACTTGGCTGCACAACTTCCCAGCGACCCTTTAAACGGCCCGTTCCGTTGTAGGCGATTTCTGCCTTGACCCGCGGGAGCTTCTCACCGGGCTTGACCAGCAGAATTGGTTTGTCGCTCTCGAACGAGAGCTTTACATCAGTGAGTGCAAATGGAGTTCGCGCGCCCCCGCCGCTCATTCGGCAGGTAACGGCGACGAACTCATCAGGTCCGCCCGAGGGATTGATGAATCTGCGAACGTAGAAGAAGCTTGAGACTGCTCCGTCCTGGGCGGCTTGATACGCGCGACGTGAGACAGACGCAGGAATCGACATGATGTCGGTAAAACCCTGGTTGCCGCTCCTGGCCGAAAAATCGCTTCGCGCAGGCAGACAGCCAAAGATCTTTGCAGGGTTGCACTTGAATCCGATGTCGGGCGCAGCCGGGATCATCTCGCCGCACCAGCAGCCTTCCGCTGGAGCGCGGTTGGTCAATGGACCAAAGGTCAGGAACACAACGGTCGATCCGCTGGCGTTGACGTTTACTCCGGTCGGATTTACGCGCACCTGCGGGCTCTGCGCCAGGGCGCCGACCGCAAAGGCCAGGAACGAAAACGTGGCAAGCAGCAGCTTTCTCATCACAGCTATCCTCCTACTGACTTCTTCAGCGCGAACTCTCTCCGGATATACATTCAAAAGAATGTGAAGCTAAGACCAAGATTGAGTGTCTGCAGCTTGGCCAAGTTGTCGAGCCCGAAGACGCGATCCAGCGCACGCGTATAGCGGTTCGCGTAGCGAATGAAGAACTGACCCTGAACTTTTGGATACGGGACCTGTTCCTTCACGAAACGGTACGACCACTGCAAGTCGAACTCGGCGTTCCGGTTCTTGCTCAGATTAAGCCCGTCGCCGGCGAAGAGCGTCGACAGTGTTGCGCCAAGCGTCGAGTTGGGCGTCATCCGCCAGTTCACGTTTACGCCAGCCCGGTTAGTCCGGTCGACGCGCCGCGTGGCGAGGTTCTCGGCTCTTTCGCCGCCCGCCTCGAGGTTCAAGTCAATCGCTTGATGCGGAGTAAAGCCGACAGTAAAAGCGTTTATCAGGTTGGAAAGATCATCCTGCTCGCGGCCCGGTTGCTGGTTGTTCTGGAACGAGCGGTTCATGCGGTACCCGAACCGGACTCGCTGAAACTGCCAGTCGGCAAGGGCGGTCTGGTTGGTGCTGATCTGATCAGGTATCTGGCTAGCGCTGTCAAAGTCACTGTTTGTCGGAAGAGCAGCTCCGAATTGATGGGTCTGCTCGTACCCGTAGGAAACGCGAGGCCACCAGGGCGAACCGTTGCCCGGTTCACCGAAAACCGAGGCGAGAGGCGCGCCGACGAGCACACTGGTCCTTCGCGTAAGGGTCTTCAGGATTGAAGGAATGTCATCCAGGTTATCGTTCAATCGCAGAAGCGATACCGTTGCCGTGACGTCCGCGATACTGGCAACTGCCTCAAACTGATTCTGAAATCGATCGGCCTGATTGAAGGAGGCCACGCTACGAAACAATGGATCTATCGTCTCGTGTTGGAAGGTGAATGCGAGACTCGCTTTCCTGCTGGCGCCGATCGGGACGTTGTCCAGAAGATTGAAATTTGCGTTGAGGTAGCGAGCATTTCGGGTCGTCGGTCTCACGCTCACGACATCGAACGACTGATTCAATGCCGGATCTTCGGCATTGTTGAAGCGGCTGCGGGTGAATCCCGCATCCAGCCGCAACCGGTCTTTGGGAGTCGCGGCAATTACCCGAAAGCTAAATCCCTTGCTCTGTTCGGCGTCAGTAATGTTTCCCTGATTGAAATTACTTATTGGAAGCAGCGACCCGTGCAGGATTCCGCCTTCGATGCGAAGCCGGCCCGGTGTTTCTGGGGCCATCTCAAATCCCAGCGTGCCTGCCAGGACCTGATGCTTTCTCCTGTTCAATCCTATGAAGTTGTCCCATCCGATGACGCTGGTTCCATTCAATGCCGACAACGAGACGTCTGTTCGCCTGGTGACGGGCAGCGTCACCGAGATGCCCCGGCTGGAGAAGCTATTTATCAGGTGGCGATTGCTTCCGAATGAGATGTGACCCACCTGAAATTTCGCCCTTCGGACCTGGAACTGCATCAAGTAGCTCGACAGATCGATCAACGGAGCGTCCTCGCCAAGCTCGCCGAACCTCAAAGCCTCCGAGCGGTAGCTCGAGCCCGCGACGTCGAACTGGAGTTGCGAACCGAACTCAGCTCCTCCCATTTCCATGCGAAGACTTCCCTGCATGGTGAAGTCCGTGAATCGCTCACGTTGGGGAGCATTTGAATCGGGGAAGTGCGCTTGTGCAGCCTGCGACTTTAGGCCAAGGGTTACCGAAGGAACGATGGAAGCTTTTCGAGTTGACTCAGCGGACGGGGCAGCGGCTGCGTCAGCACTCGGCTCTGGTGGGGCGGCGCTTCCCACGCGCAGAGTAAAGCTGGCGATCTGGCGCCACTGGTTTTCCGGCGTCACCATATATACGGTGAGCGGATTCTCCCCGGGGGGTAGTGGCAGCGAAACCTGGTAGACGTAATCAGTGACACCTACTGCAAACAAGGCGGTCACATCGGTCCCGCCGATGAAGATTGCTACCGTTCCTTCATTGGGACCCAGAGGCCGGCTGAGCCGCAGACTTATTCTTTCCTGGGACTCGACGGATTCCGTGCTTTGGAAGCTAGCGGCAACGGTCAACTCCTGGGACTGGCTCACTGCGTACGAGTCGAAGTGCGAACCTGACAGGAGCGCTAATACCGCAATAGCTACGAAGCATCTGATTTGGCGCCACGCGCCTGCTGCGCAAAAGGCCGATCGAGAGACCTTGAAGCGGCATCTCTTTGTTGATCGCTTCAGCATGATGCTCTCCTTCAACGGGATCCTAAAGAGAAGGCATTTGGGAAGAGCTGCGATCAGCGTGGCAGGACGAGTGTCCAGCCACGCTGATCCGCAGCCCAGGATGAGATCACTGACTTGCTACCAGGTTCTTCCATTGCGGCGTCAGGCACAGGAATGGAAACTCAACAACCTGTTTGCCGATGGTAACCGTGGGCAGGCCCGGAATAGCTAGCGGCTTTGCCCTGCACGCGATGCTGTATTCTCTGGCCGAGAGGTCAACCGTGATCGAACCCGGTTTCGCAGTTAGCCCGCCCCAGGTAATCTTTGCCTTGGTGGGATCCGGGATGCCTATATTGCTGAACACGGGATTCAGTCCAAACGCGGGGTTGAGACAGCCCACGGTCACCTTCTGGGTGCACTGCGCTGAAACGCTCTGCATGGCGCTGTTCAGGCTCGCGATCGGATTGGAGCCGAGAGAAAAGGTGAAGTTTCCGCTTCCGCTAATCGTCTTGCAGACCTCGAGCGGCTGAGTGCATGACTGATTGAATCCGGTTAGCACCGACACGGTGGTGTTGGGAATGGTGATGGTCACATCACGTACCTGCACATCGGGCGGCACCAATCGCAACCGTTTCAACTCCGGGAGCAAAACGCTGACTTGCCAGTCGCACCCGGTCAGCGGGTAGGTCTGGGTCTTGGCGCAGCTTGGCAGCTTGGCGTGAACGCCGGCGTCCAGCTCACCGTTGCCGGCATCGAGGTTGTAAGAGAACTGGCCCGCTTTCCATTGAGTGCAGACCGTGATGCTGGGGCCAGGCTGCGGCTTGCCGGGTTGAACGCCGACCGTTGGAAAAACGGCCCTGGCGTTCTTGCTACAGCCAGAGATGCACTTGAGCGCCTTTAACACGTTGAGCGCATTGTCGACCGCTGTCTTTGCGGCCTGGGCCGACGATTTGATCCCGAGGAAAGGCAAGTTGTTGTAGGCCGCCGAGCACGCAGCCTTGAAGGCTGGCGTGTTCGGAACCGAGGCGAAGCAATTACCTCTGGCGATCAGTGCCTGCTGATCGGCAGCGGTCGCCTGATTGATGATTGTCTGCAGCTTCGATTGCTTGTCTTTTAGATCATTGTAGAGCGTTTGAGCGGCGGGACTGGGACAGCTCGTGAAATCGGAGGCTGTCTTGTTGGCCGCTTGTTGGGCCTGTGTCTTCCAGGTGTTCACATTATTTGCGAACTGGATCACAGTTCCGGATACGGCCTGGAAGGCCTGGTTGATTATTTGTTGCACCGCAGGCGGTATGTCCTGATTGACTCCGGCAATGGGTTGGGCAACCGCATTCGGGCCGATACTGCTGGCGCGCTGCGGTGCGAGTAGGGGCGTGACCACGAGCGACGCGGCAATCACGAGAAACAAGATCAGAGTTTTGGTTGACTTCATGACAGGGTCTCCTTATTCAGTTAGGGTTGAGTTCTGAGTAGAATTCAGAGTTCAAGCTTCAGGTTGGCGTGTAGAGGTTGAGCGCAATACCTACAGCCCGGGCGGTTTTAGGACTGCGGCCGTCTTGGTGATTGTTGCGCCATTGTAAGTTGCGGTTATTGTGACGCTCGTTGTTGTGTCGACTGTGCTGGTTATCACGCTGAACTGGCTGACGGCGGAGTTGAGGGCGACAGACGTGCTAGCGGCCGAGCTGACAAATGGGCCGATGCCGAATCGCAACACCTGCGGGTTGCTGCTTTGAAGTACCGCTTGCGCTCCAGCAGGAGGGGCGCCGCTCAGCACCAGCGTACCCACCGCCTGGTTGCCGCCGCTAATTGCCCCGGGCACGATATTGATAGATTCCAGCCCCACGGTGACCTGAAGCGACGCGACTGCTTCGAGTCTCCTGGCACTCGCCTTGATTCTGACGGCTGTGTTCTGCGTCACCTTCGACGTGGTCACCTGGAACTTAATGCTCGCCTGGCCCGGTGACACTGTGACTCTTTCCGTCGCTGGCTTTGCGATTCCGGGCTTGTCGCTGCTCAAATCAAATGTGATCAAAGTCCTGGCCGGGCTGTTAAGCAGGAGGTTGCCCTTCACAGTTGTGCTGCCGGCCACAGTGCCGGGTGAAAGGCCAATCTTGATCGAGGTGGGACCTTCGATCTGCGCTTTTGCTTCACTCGCCGAAATGAATGGCACGAGGATCGCAATTGCCAATAGCATTCTCTTGTACATGTTGCTCCTTCTTTCCTTGGATTAGCTCGCTGATCGCGCTACAAGCCAGGCGTGTAGGACACTCTCAGGCGGCCTCTGACTTTCACCTGACCATCGTTCTGAAGCCTGATCAGCCAGCGGCTTCCCTGGTCCAGTTCCTGCTCGGTCACCTGATGCTCAACTCGAATCGGGCTCATCCCAAGCCTTCGAGCGTGAGTTCGTGATTGAGAGGGGTGAATCAAGCTCACCGTTACAGAACTGCTGGGCGATGAGCCGTCTGCGATCAAATCGGCGCGCCAGGAGACCTCCGCGAGGATCCGACCCGGGGCTGGAGGAATAAATGCGATCTCTTGTGCATTGCCGAGGCCAACCAGAGTGAACTGGGTGTCCTCGAGAGTCGTGGGAGTCGTGGAAACCGTGATCCTGATCCGGCCGGTGACCTCCTGGTTCTTGTTCGGTCCGTTGATGAGCTTCGCGGTCCACTTGAAGTTCCGGGCCTTGATGAAGCTCTCCAGCTCGGGCTCGGACGCCTGGTAGTCGGCGCGCAGTACGCTTGATCCGCTCTTGCGAGAGGCTTCAGTCCCATCAGGACGTATAAGGATCAGGGTCAGTGAGATTGCCGGCGCCCCGGGACCCGAAGACTTCCAGTTCGCCTCGACGGAGATGCGGCCCGGGCTCAATGCGGCGAACCTGGTGCTGAACTCGCTGTTCCGGTCTGCCGACAACGCGAAGGGAAACTCGAAAGTACGCGTGTTCGCTCCGACTTGAGAAAACATCAGCGTTGTCGTTACGGCCAAAAGCAGAATCGTTTGTCGCATAATCCGCCTCATGTGAATTGCTCGTTATTTCCTCCTACACTTTTACTGTTTGGAGGGCTCAAGACATTTCATGTTGATTCGAACTTAAGGACCGGACAGTGGCGGGCTGGTGAAAAAAAAACAAACACGATCCACGAAATCACACGAACCCCCACGAAACGGTTGCCTTATTTCGTGCTATTTCGTGTGATTTCGTGGATCGTATTGCTCTTCGAACTTTAGACAGGAACACGAGTAATTCAAGGATGAATGCCTGCGAATGAGGATGAATGCGTTCGAATGAGGATGAATGCGTTCGAATCTTGAGCGGGGTAAACCGCCCTCCCCAACCTGCGAATTTCTGTCGCTTGAGTGCTATCAGTGATCGGTTCGCTATCTTCTCGCTACCATGAAGTAGTAGTAACGGACAATTTCAAATTGTTCCTTTCCCTTTGAACCAAGCAATGTTATCTCGTATTCGCCGTCGCTTAGGATGCTGGCCGGCAATACCAGTCTGACACCGCGGCCGCCAGGGATTGGAGTCGAAAGAGCCGGCTGGCTGGAAAGCAGTGTCCCGCCGGCGCTCCGAAGCTCGGCGCGAAAAGTTCGATAGCGATCATCGCCTTCCAGATCCAGAGTCAGCCTAACTCTCCGAATTCCCGCGGGTATGGCTAACCTCTCAGGCTCGTCCCGATCCCGAACTAGACCGGGCAGCAACATGAACGTCGCGATCGCTGAGTCACGGCCTGACCGGGGCGTGGGAATCTGTTCCGCCGACTCCGATCTCAGTTGTTTCTCACGTTCCAGTTCTCGCCCAAGTGCGGTTTCCCTGTCTTCCAGCTCGGCGATCCGTCCCTGCAACTGCTCTGTACTGGCGCTGCTTTCCCTCGTTTGTTGTTGTCGCTCTTCTTTCAGCGCTGCGACTTCATTACGCAACGCTCGACTCTGGTTCACAAAGTACGCGGCGCCTGCGATCGAGATCAGCAATCCAGCCGCAGCCGCCAGCCCAAAGCTCGGGCTGCGCAGCACCGGCAGGACCAGAGCAGTCCAAAACGAATTGCGCTCACTGGGCGGCTTTGTGAATACAGGTTCAGCTTCGGGCGTAGCGTCTATTGCCTCCATCAAAGCTGTCACCGCTTTCACTTTGCTTCTCCATCCAGGAGACGCCTTCATCCTCGCTTCGAACCTGCGCCGGTCATTTGTTCCCAGCGCGCCGCGGAAATAGTCATAGATGAGGTCGTCCTCTACCAGAAGCAGGTTCTGGTAGAACAACTCATCCCCAAAAAACCGCTCCTCGACAGTGTCCCGCTCTTCCTCGGACAGATCTCCAAGAACATAGTTGACCAGCATCCTCTCGTCTTTACTGATTGATTCCATGTGTCCTCTTGGCTGCATAGCTTTCAATCTTGAAGGTCGGCTTTCAACACGTCACACAGGCTGAAGCCTGTGCTACGTCAAACCCTTGCTGACGCAGCCTTCAATACAGGCGCTCAGTTTCTCCCTTGTACGAAGAGCCCGTATCCGCAATGCATTCAGCGGTATTCCGAAGCGCTCGGCCAGGCGCTTGCGATGCTCAATCATGTCGGATTTCTCCTTACGGTAGTACTCGGTGATCATCTCGCGGGCCGTTTCAGGGAGCCTAACGAGGCAACGATCCAGACAACCAAGCCGCAACTCGTATTGAACCGTCTCATCCGCACGCTCAGGGGCGGTTACGGTCATTGCGTCCTCAAGCGGGGCTTGACGGTCGCGTTTTCTCACTGTCTCGAGTGCTACCATGCGGGCGATTCCGTAGACGTAGGTTGCCGGGTCTCGGATCTGATCTCCCTGTGACAGCTTTCGGATGACCCGGTTGATCGTCTCGTCGGCGTTGTCCTCGGGAGAGAGAGCGCCTCGCCAGACGAAAAAGTTGATCAGTTTCGCCCGGATCTGTTCGTACTTTTCCCCGGCGCGTCTGCGCTCCTCATCCAGGGAGGCCAGGAACGCATCGAAGCTCCGCTTATCCAGGGCCAGGCTCTTGGCTGCGTCGTTCAATTAGACGTTCCTCGTTAAGAACTGCTAACGCCAGTCGCCCATGATCACAAACCCCGCCCAGTGATAAGGCGATGACCACTGCTTCTCCTTGCGCAGCTCGAGCTGTGCGGCACGCAGAGCTGCCGCTGGTTTCATCCCAGCTCCCAACATCCTCTTGTAGAAGCGCTTCATCAGTTCGGCGGTCGCTTGATCTTCGACGCTCCAAAGACTTGCAGCCACCTGCGTCGCTCCCGCGTACATGAATCCTCGAGTGAGCCCGACCAACCCCTCGCCTTGAATGTCTTTCCCGAGGGCGGACTGGCACGAGCTGAGTACGACCAGGTCGGCGTTGAGGTCCATGTTGTAGATCTCGTGGAGCCGCAGGAACCCATCGCGCGACGCACCGTTCTCGTCTACCAGCGAGAGCACCAGGCCCGACAACTCCGGGTGCTGAGTATTGATCAGTCCGTGGGTGGCAAAGTGGACAATGCGATACTGGCTGAGCAAGTCGTCCGTCGCAGTCGATCGGCTTGCGGCGAAATCGACGGCCTTGAGGGTGCGACCGGCGGGCGAGAGAGCTGCAATTGCGTCCGCCTCAACGCGGCTTGACCGCAAACGCCTGAATCCTCCGCTTCCGAAATCTCTGGCGGATCTCAGTAAATCAGCCGGCAGCTTTTCAGTGCCCTTCGGCTCTTCAGATCTAAGCCGGGCTTGAGCTCGCGCGCCTTCAACCCGGGAATCTGCGGCGTCGAAGACCGGGTCTGCGAGCACTGCCACAACCTTGTCAGGGCGCCGGTCCGGTCGAGATTCCTTGCTTATCGTCGTCAACTGCGACGCCGAGGAAAGCACCACTATCTCGTGACCCGCAACCAGCGGTTGGAAGTCAGAACTGCCACTACTCTTCGGATGTGGCAAGGCGCCGAAGGGCACGAGTTGCAGCGGCCCTTCTCCTGCGATTGCCAGCCGCCTGGCGCCGAGATGCTCTGCGACCGGACCCAGCAGCATACGACTGAGCTGGGTTGATGCCGTTCGATAGTCGCGGTCCGCGGCGGCGATTCGCTCTCGCCTCTGACCGGTGCTTTCATCAGGTAGCCGCTGGTTGCGCGCGGTCAGCAGTTCGTAAACCCGCCGAGCTGCCTTATCGATTTCCCTGGCTGGCGGGAGCACGTGGCTCGATAGTGTTTTGTCAGTCACGGCCCACAGGTAACTTCGTTTTTCGCCAAGCGAGTATTCGAGAAGAAGCGTCCCCGGATCGAGAAGTTGCTGAATCTGCTCAGTAGTGAGCAGCGGGGGATCACGCAGCGCTGCGTAACGAGGATTGGTCGTCCGAATTTCCTCCTGAACGCGGTCGTAGCTGGCGATCAGCTCAGCAATCTCACGATCCAGGGCGGCGAGTTGTTCCGGTGGCAGACGGCGGCCGCTCATCTGGGTCTTGAACACTTCCTTGGCATTTAATTGCTGCCTGAGTGTTCGCTCGCGATCCAACAAAGCCGGATCGATGCCGCGACGTATATCCACGCGCGCCTCGTTCAGCAACTCTACGAGCACGCGACCGCGAGCCCCCTCGCTGGCGCGCATTGCCGCCGCATCGTACTTCTGTCCGGGATTGGTTTCATGGAGACGCATCAGCAAGTCGACGTGGGTTTCGTAAGAGGTTTGAGAGGAAGCGCGAAACCTTGCGCGGAGTTGCGGGCTGATGAAGCTTCTGCGAGTTGAGTCAGCAATCCTGACCGCCTCTTCTATTGATTTCAGCCCCTCGGTCAGTTTACCCGCATCACGATCCACCTGGGCCAGGTCTGTGAGCACGGAAGCTTCACCCAGCCGGTCGCCAATCTCACGAAAGATCGCCAGTGCTTCGAGCAGGTACTGGCGGGCCTTATCCAGCTCGCCAATCTTCAGATTCGTGACCCCGATTGACTTCCGAATAAAGGCCTCGCCTCTTCGGTCGCCAACCGTCAGGTTCGTTTCCAATGCCAGGTCGTAGTGTTCCAGGGCCCGTGGGAAGTCTCCGACTTCCGAATAGGCGCCGCCAGTATTTAAGAGAGACACCATTTCAGTCCGGCGGTCACCTGTTTCACGAGCGAGTGCCAGCGATTCCTTGAAACATGCGAGCGCCTTGTCAACGTTGCCGAGCTTCAGGTGTGCAACGCCTAATCCGTCCAGATCGCCAGCCATCGCGCGACGCAAACCGAGATCTCGGAAGATCGCAACAGCCTTCTCGTAATAGGCCGTAGCTGTGTAGGAATCCCCAAGTCTTGAATAGCTCGTGCCTCGATTGCCCAGAAAGCGAGCTATCATCTGCCGATCCCCAAGCGCTTCGGCCAAATGCACGCCTTGCTCATAAAATTCAAGTGCTTTCTGGATTTCACCAAGGCTTGAGCTAATCACACCCAGATTATTTAAGCTTTGGCCTTCGCCGAACCGGTCTCCAGCTTCACGCTGCAGCGACAGAGCTTTTTCCATCTCCGCCATGGCCCCATACAAATCGCCGCGGATCTGGCGAAGAGAGGCAAGGCCTGTGATCGCCTGGGCTTCTTCGCGCTTGTCGCCAAGGGACCGCCAGAGTTCCACTGATCGGTTCAGACACTCCAACGCTTCTGCCGGCTTTACCGTCAGAAAGTGTACTTCGCAAATCTTTGCTTGCGCCTCAGCCTCGCCGTGGGGGTTAGCGAGCGACTGAAAAAGAGCCAGCGACTCGCGGTATTTCTCGAGCGCCCCCAGCATCGAATCGGGTGTCTGCTGCATTACCAACCGTCCGCCTTCGGCCAGGCTTCGCTCGGCGAGCACCAGTCTCTCATCAGCAGGTCCGGCCGGCCGGAGCTCCGCTACCTGCACTTCGTAGGAACCTCGCGGCGCGCCCTTTTTAACGACGGAAATGTCCAGGCGATAGTCACCAGCTGCAGATGCAATCACTACCACCCGATGCGGGCGCCGAAAACCGACCCGGTTGTTCATCTCCCCCAGATCCTGCCCATCTGGCCCACTTAGCTTCACGCGCACCTCGGTAGTTCGCTGGAAGATTATTGCCTTTAGGAATTCCCCAGGCTTCAAGGAAATGTGGTAGGGGTGCGTTTCACCCTCAGCAATCTCGCGTGCGACAGCCGCTCCAGCCGCAAGCCGTTGGACGTCGACCTGAACGGCGGAAGCTGCCGGAGTCTGCAGTGAAATCAAGAGAACCGAAATTACAAGCGCGACGGTTGTATTATTGATCCGCATGGGCGCATCCTCTCTGACTTGCTACCCCGGGGCAGAGCAAGTCATGCAATCAAGGCTTCCATTTATACTGACTTGAGACCATGCAACGTTTCGCGCAGTTTGCCTGCTGGCTGTAGCGGGTTCAAAACGTGAACGGGCAAACAGACTCGGTTGGACTACGGATTCCGGCACTATCAAGCTCGCGGGAGACGGGGCTTGCGAGAGCGGGAGGCAAAACTGTGGCTGTCGGAGCCGGGGCATCAGATTAGCAAAAACGGTCACATAGACCCGTTACCGACATACCTTTGGACGGCGCTAGGTGTATTTTTGCCTACTGTTCGTGATCGGAAGCTGGCGAGCCTCCCGTAAGAATTCCGACGCAGAGCGGTGAAATCATCTTATTAGGAATGCGCACAACAAAACTGAGCCGGCAACTTCTGCACTCGTAAGTGACACCGTTTTGCAAACCTGGTGCTAGCCAAACCATCATGCAATTAGGGCACGTGGTCGTCGAAAGGAGCCTGCGCTTATTTAGATCGAGTAATTGTCGGGATTCCAATCCAATACCTCCCGGGCCGCTATCATTAAGAATTGACTAACCACTCGACCGCAAACGCCTCAGTTTGCCTGAAACGTCAACACGGCTAAATTTTTTGCATCGTGATGGTAACAATCGGCTTATCTCCCGCAGTCCGGCTGTAAGCCACCCAATAACCTGCAGCCGGGTATCGCTTCAACTGATAAATAGAACCATCTGGTTTAGGTTGCACTGCTTCGCCTAACACTGACTCAGGTGAGGGTGTTCCGTCTTCTTTGTTAACATGGTCGACGGAAATGACAGTGACTTTACCTTCCGCGTCGTACACGATCTGCGCCGTCTGTGATTCAGAGAACACGAAAAAGTCCTGACGTTCGCCTTTGTCCTTAAGGTGGCCCAGCTTCGCTCGGACTTCGTCAGCCTCCATCCCCAACGTTACTCCCATAAAGTCTTTATAGACCGGGGCGGGAGCGATCGCCGTATGTTTCGGCGGTATCATTTCGGCGCGGTTGTTCCCGCTCGCTAATTCAGAATCAGTAGATTGAGAGTCGGCCGGTTCCTGTGCAGTTACCGATGACGAAGGCAAAAGGAGCAGAGTGGTCAGCAACAGTATAAGCAGACAACAATCAATGAATGGTTTTTGTACCTTTAACATGATTTTACCTCCCAGAGTTTAGTGCTCTGGCATTATAGAGAATTTGATCAAGCCCGGAAACCGAGCTATTACTTAAAGGTGTAGGTGAATACACTCATGCTAACCCTTTCCGCTAGTCGGAGCACGGTCCCTGCTCTGGATTCCACCGGCCTGAAATTTCGCTTTCCTCGATGAGTAAAATCACCTAACACGCTAGGTACTAATGCGGTCGAACATCTTCACGTCACGCTATAGAATTCCCCTGGCGTGTCCTTCAAGCGTTCATTTGTAGGAGGACCGAAAGCGAGGCGCCCTGTTGGTCTGGAAAAGTAGGTGTGAATGGGTGGCGCTTTCAAACAGATACTGGCAAACACAAGATTGACTAAACCGCCGCACACGTTAAATGCATCGGATCGCCGCGCTAAAGAGCTCGGGTGGGAGGTCGTCAATCCCGCATCGACTCCACTAAAACAAATAGTAATTGACGACGGCCAGTTGACCTATACGGAAAACGGAAATGGCGAGCTGGTCATCCTGGTACATGGCGATCTGGGCGACTATCGCGCATGGTCTCAGCAGAAGGCGATACTCGCGCGGCAGTATCGCGTAGTTTCTTATTCTCGGCGCTATCACCAACCAAACTCCCCGGCTAACGGCGCAGTCGATTATACATATCGCCGGCACGTTGACGATCTGATCTCGCTAATACGCGCGCTCGAGCTTGGCCCGGCCCATCTGGTTGGACATTCCTATGGCGCATCTGTTGCCGCGCTGGTCGCGATGGAACGTCCGGAAATGGTGAGTAGTCTGATTTTGGCCGAACCTAACTTGTTCTCAGTCTTATCTGATCCCCAGGACAAGGTTTCCTTGAGACTCCACCGCTTAGCCTTAAACATAGTCCAGAAATTAAGTGACAACGGTGAGCAAGGAGTAGCGATACGAGAATATGTAAATGTCGTTACCGGGAAAGATGCCTTTGGTGATCTGCCGATTGAAGCCCTCTTGGTGATCACCCAGAATGCTTACACGCTCGGACCAATGCTGCGGACAGTCTTTGAACCAACGGGATTTGATCGGCATCGAGCCCGAAGCATTAAGACGCCGACGCTCGTCGTCAGAGGAGAGCTCAGTCCAACTCTCTACCAGGCAATCGGCCGGGAACTGGACAGGTGTTTAGCCAATTCAGAGCTAATTACGCTGGCGGGCGCTTCACATGGGCTTCAGATGGACAAGCCTGCTGATTTTAATGAAGCGGTGCTTGAGTTCCTCTCTCGTAACGAGATGGCTGTCAAACGAGAGAGCAATTAATCACGGATCGCTACGCCTCATCGAATTGCGATCTGCTTAGCCGAGGGTTTGAGCTACTTTGCGGGAACATTTGAATCTCGTTGAGGTTTTGGAGGTAACACATGGCGGAAGCGCTCAACATTATCGACACGGCAATCCGGAGTGGGATTTTTCAGACCTTTACGCGATTACTGGAAGGATCTGACTTAGAACGGGAGCTGAGAAGCGGAATTTCTTATACGCTTTTCGCTCCTGCGGATATAGCCTTCGCTTACATCCCAGCTGAGACGCTCAACCAACTGCTACAAGCGGAACGCAATGGAGTCCTGGCAGACGTGCTTAGCTACCACGCAGTCCCTGGAAAGATCATGATGGCCGAATTAAAAGATCTGGCCAGCGCGAAGACTTTGTACGGCGAGGACCTGGCCATTAAGAACGCCGACGAATTAAGAATTGAGGGAGCGAGATTGCTCCAGACGGACATTAAGGCGCGTAACGGTGTCATTCATGCAATTGACCGGCTGCTGCTCCCGGTCAAGGAGGCGACTTCAGCATCCGCCTGAGACCCTTTAGTCGGCGTTACCTCGCAGCTTGCTGGCTTTTGATCGCCGTCGAAATTTGAAGCTTGCTCAGGTGTTCATCAACCCTTTTGGGCCGGTGTGCTCAAGTCATCTTAAGGCTCTGGGAAGTGCGCAATTTGATCCGGCACTTCGTTTGGTCGCGTCGCCTTCTCGAAATAGACGTCGTAGATAGCACGCGCGGCCGGCGCGGCATGCCGGGAGCCAAAGCCTGAATTCTCAATTAGGGCAAGCACGGCAATCTCTGGCTCAAAGGCTGGCGCATAAGATACAAACCACGAGTGGTCTTTATTCTTCCCCACATCCTTGCCAAGTCCCACCACTTGAGCAGTACCGGTTTTGCCGGCGATATCAAAACCCACCTTGCGAATGCCCGCCGCTGTACCGGCTTCATTGACCACCGACCACATAGCCTTGACTACCGCCTGGTCTTGCTCCGCTGTAACCTGCACCACACTTTCTACGGATGGTTCGTACTTCGTCGCCGGACGATAGCTATCGTCGCCCGGCTGACCAACTGGTCGCACCTGCTTCAAAACATGAGGTGTGTATAAGCTTCCTGCTACGCCCACGGCAGCAACCGAACGCAACAGGGAGATCGGCGTTACGAACTCGTAAACCTGGCCAAACGAAGCATAAACGGTGTCGATATCACTCCACTCTGAAGCGTTAGGATTGAAGCGAGTTTTGAACTCACGTGATGGTGTCCAGCTTACCAGCTCGTGTGGCAGATCGATGCCGGAGCGTTTGTTGAGTTTGAACTCCTCGACCATCTCCATGATTCCGGCCAGTCCCATCTTAAGACCCAGCCGATAAAAATACCCATCGCAAGACTTCATGATTGCAGTATGCAAGTCCGGTCTGCCGTGTTGGCCCATACAACGAGTGAACTTGTTTCCGATTTGAATGCCTCCACCGCAGACTAACCTCGAGTCGTCCAGAGTAATAACGCCTTGCTGAAGGGCGCCTATGGCCATTGGTATCTTCCAGGTGGATCCTGGTGGATAGCGGCCCCGAATCGCGCGGTTATAGAGAGGAGTTTCCGGGTTGCGTAGCAACGCAGCGTATTCTGCACGCCCCTGCTTTGTTGCTAACCGTTGCGTAAAAAGATTCGGATCGAAGGTTGGAAATGAAGCCAGAGCTAGAATCTCGCCGTTGTTGGGATCCATCGCTATGATCACGCCGCGCCGTGACGGCGAATTTCGCAGTTGCTCTTCCGCCGCCTGCTGCAAGTCTAAATCGATCGTGGTTACCAGGTCCTGGCCTGGCGTCGGGTCGATGATTTTGACAACGTGTCTAAGACGACCAAAGCTGTCCACAATTACCGTGCGGTTGCCATCGCGGCCTCGCAAAAACCGATCATAGGTTGCTTCCAAGCCCTCTTTCCCGATCACATCACCGGGCTTAAATCCGTTTTCCTTATACTCGGGTAGTTGCAATTGGCGTGAGTTGATCTCACCAACATAGCCGAGTACATGAGCTAATAAACCATTCGCCGGATAATCACGTTGCGGACGCTGCTCGATTTGCAACGATGGGAACTCCAGGGAATGGGCCTCGACCCAGGCAATGTCGCCCATCGTTGCGTTTTCTTTGATCAGAATTGACTCGTAGGCAGGATTGGTTCTGATTTCGCCGAAGCGTTCTTGCAGATAGTCTGGATCTATATCCAACACAGTTGGTAGTTCTCGTGTGAGTCCATCCAGATCGATCACCCGGCCAATCTCGCGGTGCAAGACAACATCGTAAATCGGATTTGAATCAACCAACACTCTCCCGTGACGGTCGAGTATCGTGCCGCGTGGCGCCGGAATGGGCAAAGTGCGCAGCCGTTGATTGACAGCGCGCTCACGGTAGTAGTCGCCATGGACGATCTGGAGGTTATAAAGGCGGAGCACGCACACGCCGAGCAACGCCAGCGCGACGATCTGTACCGTATGTAAGCGTGACGGTAGATTCTGTGTATGATCTTCGAACCTCACAATTTATTGAGAACTCCCGCTCATCCTCTGCTTGATGGCTGACAATTAATTGCCGAGTAGCCTGGAAAGACCACTCCTAGCTTTATGTTAGGGAACAAAACGTCAATTGGAATCAGGGAGATTACTTAGCCCAGATGAGTGATCGCACCTGGCGTCTTATGACCAGCTACAAGGGGAATTTCGCCCGTCACGGACTTCTCGGAACCAATATCGGGCGGCAGCTCGGCTTCTGGGGAGGAAGAGTTCTTTAAGACAAGTGAGTCGGATAGCTGTGACACCAGTTCCACCATCTCATCAGGACCAGCCACGTAGAATCTGGCCCGCGAGCGCCCGGGGCCCACATGAATACTCCAGGCACTCGGCGGTAGTTGGGCGAATAGATCTTCGTCGGTGGCGTCATCGCCCGCAGCCAAAATGAACTCTGGTACAGGCTCAGAGCGAAGCAAGCGTAAATACACCTCGCCTTTATTTGCCCAGACCAGTTTCACCTCCACGGTTTTCTGTCCTTTAACAGCTCTCACAGCTGATTCCGCCAGCATCTGCTCAAGATTCGCCACCAGATCGTTGGCCAGCCAATCACCGAATTCGGGATCTGCCATCCGATAATGCCAGACGAGTGAAAACTCTTTTTCCTCGATGAAGCTGCCGGGTGTCCGGGCCACGAAATGTTCGAGAATTGGATAAACCCGTCGCTTCCAGTCGTCCGAGCAGCTCGAGTGGGCTTGCTCCCATTCTTGTGAAACTGGAGATCGCAAAACAGCTCCATGTTCGGCAGCCAGCCAGATGTTCGTAATACCGCCGAACCATCGTTCTAAATCCGCGCGAGACCTTCCGGAGATTATAGCCGTCGTTGTCTTGTCATCCTGACCCATGCTTTTCAGCAAATTTATCAGGTCTGGAGAGGGGACTGCGTTCTGGGGGAGGGTTGCATAGGGTGCAAGTGTTCCATCGTAATCCAACAAAATCATCCGACTCCGCGCTTGCCTGCACGCTTGCATCAGAGCTTCCGGGTGCAATGGCACGGGCTCATCGTGTGAGCGCTGAGATCGGATCTGCCCGGCGGCATTCAGGTTCTCAATGAAGCGATTCCCCCAGGCAAAGACGTCGTTCTTATGAACGCGGCGGTAGAGCGCCATCATGCGATCGCGGCGCTCGGCTTCGGGGAACGACAAGGCCCGTCCAATCGCGGCACTTAGACCTTCCTCATCGTAAGGATTGACCATCAGGGCTTCGCCCATCTCAGCCGCCGCGCCGGCGAACTCGCTGAGTATGAGAACTCCATTGCCTGATGACTTACAGGCAACATACTCTTTGGCTACAAGATTCAGTCCATCGCGCAAAGGGGTAACCAGCGCTACATCTGCGGCAGCATAGAGCGCGGCCAGTTCAAACTGCGGCACGCTGCGACGCAGGTAAACAATCGGAGACCAATCAGCAGTACTCCAATCGCCATTGATTTGTCCGACCAGTTCGTCGACTTCTTTACGCAGGCGAGCGTATTTCGGCACTCGCTCGCGTGAAGGAACGGCTATCTGAATCAAGACAACTTTGCCGCGCCATTGTGGGAATTCATTCAAAAATCGCCCGTACGCTCGCAGACGCTCGGGAAGCCCCTTTGTATAATCCAACCTGTCCACACCCAGGATTATCTTGCGGTAACTGAAGCGCTGTTTGAGTTCGTCCAGCCTCTTCCTTGTGCCCTCGTTCCTGGTCAGCAATTCGCTGAACTCGCGGGGAGCAATTCCAATAGGTAACGCATCAAGTCTGACGCTGCGCCTGCCGGTTTCGACTCGATCCATCTCGCTGGGTAGCGCCAACAGCCTTAATATGGTGGTGCGGAAGTTTTGAAGATAACGGTGCGTGTGAAACGCCACGTAATCTGCTCCCAGCATACCGCGCAATAACTCTTCGCGCTTAGGAAGAATGCGGAACACCGATGACGATGGAAATGGCACGTGCAGAAAGAAGCCAATAGAGACTTCCGGCGCCGCTTCGCGCAGCATTTGCGGCAATAGCAGAAAATGATAATCGTGAATCCAAACCAGATCGTTGGGACGTAGATGCTTGACTATCTCGTCGCGAAACATCTCGTTGGCCTTGACATAGGAGCTCCAATGCTCAGGATCGAAGCGCATCAGCGAAGGAAAATGATGAAAGAGCGGCCACAAAGCCTGGTTCGCGATTCCCTCATAAAAGCCATGAGCGGTCTGGGCATCCAAATCAACCCCGAAGTAACGGTGCTGCCTGGCCCAGTCTTCGACTATTGCGCTACGGTTTCCTTCGTCAGTGCCTGAGGTCTCACCGGTCCATCCAATCCAGATTCCGTCGTTTTGCTGCAACACCGGCTTCATGGCGGCAGCTAAACCTCCAGCTGTCTTCTTGGTCTGCCAGGCGCCGCCGACGCGCTTCAGCGTGACGGGTAAACGATTTGACACAACCACTACTCTTTGACTCTTGCTTTCTTCTCGCATAGTTTGGATGGGTCTAAAAGGGATGGGTCACCGCGCCAATCGTATTCATTCCGGAGTCTATTAACTAACCAGGTGTGCGATAGGTCTATACTATGGCGCCAGGAAAATCTGACCCCTATGTAGTTTGAGGCGCCGCGTGGCGCCTCAAACAACTGGGCAATGTGACTCATCTACACGGCTGTTGCGACTTCGCCCGGGCGCTCTCAAGCCAATCGCAACTTGCCACATTTTTGCTAATTTGCTAATCAGCAAGTGAATAATAGCTAAACCGGAATCAGATGGCATCAGTCTTATCACCCAGTAACAGTAAGTGTTTTTACCCATTTTGGATCTGACCAGTTGGTCGGAGTCTAAAGCGTAACTAGTGAAATGATATGACTAGCGAATGGTATAAGGATGCGATCTTCTACGAAGTCTACGTCAGAGGCTTCTTTGACTCGGATGGCGACGGTGTCGGTGACTTTCGCGGTCTCACCGAAAGACTGGATTATCTCGAGTGGTTAGGTATTGATTGCATTTGGCTGTTGCCTTTCTACGAATCACCTCTCCGGGATGGCGGATACGATATCTCGGACTACTACGCGGTACTGCCAGAGCACGGAACAATTGACGACCTCAAGCGATTTCTGGCTGCGGCCCATTCTAAAGGGATCCGAGTGATCGCGGATCTGGTAATAAACCATACCTCTGATCGACATCCCTGGTTCCAGGAAGCCCGCCGCTCGCCTGATTCACCAAAACGTAGCTGGTACGTTTGGAGCGACACCGATCAAAAATACGCTGAAGCCCGGATCATTTTTGTCGACACTGAGCGGTCAAACTGGACCTGGGATGAAGAGGCCGGAGCTTTCTACTGGCATCGCTTCTTCAGTCATCAGCCAGACTTGAACTATGACAACCCTGAAGTTCGGCAAGCCATGCTTGACGTGGTTTCTTTTTGGGTCGACCTCGGAATTGACGGCTTCCGGGTCGACGCAGTGCCATATCTCTTCGAACAAGAAGGCACCAGTTGTGAAAACCTTAGGCAGACCCACGAATTTCTCAAGACCCTGCGCAAACACGTCAACGACCACTATCCGAATACGCTGTTGCTTGCTGAAGCTAACCAGTGGCCGGAGGACGTAGTCCAGTATTTTGGAGAAGGTGATGAGTTTCACATGGCCTATCACTTTCCCATTATGCCACGATTGTTTATGGCACTGCGCCAGGAAGATCGCCGGCCGATAGTCGAAATACTTGAACGAACCCCGGCAATCCCGGAAGGGTGTCAGTGGGGAATGTTCCTCAGGAATCACGATGAGCTGACGCTGGAAATGGTCACTGATGAGGAGCGTGATTATCTCTACAACGAGTACGCAAAGGACCGGCGCATGCGCGTCAATCTTGGTATCCGCCGCCGGCTTGCGCCACTTATGGAAAATGGACGCCGGAGGATCGAACTACTGCACGCTCTCTTATTCAGCCTGCCCGGTAGCCCGTTTCTTTATTACGGTGATGAAATCGGAATGGGGGACAATGTTTATCTTGGCGATCGTGATGGTGTGCGCACACCAATGCAGTGGTCGGCAGATCGCAATGCGGGTTTTTCGCGAGCTGATTTTGCTCGTCTCTATTTTCCGATAATCATGGATCCTGTTTACGGTTACCAGGCAGTTAATGTCGAGGCCCAGCAACGCTATAGCACGTCTCTGCTCAACTGGGTCCGCGAAATGGCCCATCTGCGAAAACGGCATCCGGTTTTTGGGCGCGGAGCTCTCAGCATAATCAAACCGGAGAATCGCAAGGTATTTGCTTTCGCTCGCAGCTATCTCGAGGAAACCGTGCTCTGTGTTTTTAACCTCTCCCAGTCCGCGCAGCCGGTTGAGTTGGACTTGCGGCAGTTCCTGGGCTGCACACCGGTCGAAATGCTCGGAGAAGCCGAATTTCCGCCAATTGGTCCGGCTCATTATCAACTGGCGCTGGCGCCGCGGGGCTTCTACTGGTTCTTGTTACGAACTCAGAACGTACAGGCAAGTTCCTTAAAACCACACGGTTAACGGACCGAACGAACTCACTCATTGAGAGTGTTGTCGTTTCAGGACATAGCGCGCGATCGCCACCCTGTTACCGAATCCTTTCTTATCGAGAATGTGACTGATGTGGTTCTCGACTGTACGTACGCTGATCTCAAGTGCCGCGGCAATTTCCTTATTACTCAAGCCACGGGACACCGCTAAAGCGACCCGGTCCTCGGCCTCGGTGAGCTCCTCATCTTGAAATGTGGGCTCTTGTTCGACCGCGGTTGATCCCACGAGTCGCGCAATTTCAGAATGCGTTCGTTCAACTCTGGTGAGAATTCCATTAACGACGGCGATCAATTCCTCAGGCTCAAACGGTTTCGTAAGGTAAGCATCAACGCCCGCCCGAAAACCTTCAATGCGGTCAGCAGTTTCATCCTTCGCGGTCAGAAACACGACCGGTACCAGGGCCGTTCTGGGTGAGCCTCGCAGCTGTCGTGCCAGTTGGTATCCGTCAATGCCGGGCATTCTGATGTCACTCACTATCAAGTCAGGCACAGCTCCCGCCAATTTCAAGAGAGCTTCTCGACCACTACGAGCAGTGCTCACGTCATATCCTCCAGCCTTGAGGCAGGCAGCCACCGCGCGGAGGAGGTTTGGCTCATCATCAACTACCAACAATCGCTTCGACATCAACGTCATCCTCAATCGTTTCCGAGTCGCCGCCACCAGGGAAGACCGGCAAGATCACTGTAAAGGTTGTGCCGACTCCCACTTTGCTTTCCACGGTGATTTGGCCGGCGCTTTGCTCGATAATATGCCGTGCTAAATAAAGACCGAGGCCCACTCCGGGAGCAGCAGTCCCAGGTGAAAACGCCTCTTCACCTTCAATTTCTGAGGCCGGCGGGCCGGCGCGATAGAACTTTTCGAACACATGCGAAATATCCGCCGGCACGATGCCGGGCCCGTTATCTTTAACGCTGATAGCTACTCTATGATCAACGAGATATCCGGAAACAACCACTCGGCCACCCTCAGGTGTGTATTTAATTGCGTTGTCAATCAAACCACGAACTACCCGGCGTAAGGCTTCGAAATCACCTTGAACCCACGGCAAATCTGGCTGCACCTCAGTCGTTAGCAACAGTCCCAGCGATTTGGTCCTGTGTCTTTCAACTTCTACGGATGATGCTATCAACTTGCTAACTTCCACTCGCCCTTTGCTAAGCTTGTAGGCCCCTGATTCGATTCGCGACAGATCCAGCAGATTACCGACAAAGTCGATTTGGCGATCGCATTCGGAGGCGATCGTCCTCGAGTAATCAAGTCTTTCCTCATCGCTAAGCTGAAGCCGTTGGAGAAGATGCGCCAACACCTTAATAGTAGTCAGCGGCGTCTTTAACTCGTGGGAAACACTACTGACGAACTCAGACTTCAACCGGTCTAACTCAGTGAGTCGTTCCTCACGTTCTTCGATACGGTCGGCCATGGCGTTGAAGGCTTTTGCGAGATCGCCAATTTCTCCTGCTTCCTTTATGGGCGCTCGTGCATGTAGCACTCCGGCGCCCAGCCGCTGAGCAGTTGAGCGCAACCGGCGTACAGGCAGCACGATACTGCGCTCAATCACTAAAGCCGCCCCGACGGCAAGCAACAGAGCAGATAGTCCGATCAAAGCATAACGGTTAAGCCGCCGACGTGCCGGCTCGTAAAGCGTTGAACTGGGAATTCCAATCATAGCTATCAGACCAGTGTCCCTGATATGTGCGACTCCGTAGACGCGCTTGATTCCGTCGATGGGGCTTATCAGTTCCGCCACATTCGTGCGCTCGGGACCGAGCACGGATGAAAGTGGCGCCCAGTTCACATCCTCTTCCGAAGATGCTTCGGATCCACGCCGCCTGTAAAGTACGTTACCATCTGAGTCCCGCACGGAAATCACCACTTGCTGCGAAAGTTCGATGCGGTCGAAAAGTTCGTTGATCGCAGCACCATCGATGCGAGCAATAACCGCGCCGCCTTTCTCAATCGGTACAGCGACAACCACAATGGGCCGCGCCTCATCCACGGTTCGGTCGGTAACTACCGCCCACGAATTGCGCTCGCGCATCTCTGAAACCAGATGGTCGCTGAGAGCATTCGGGAGACCCTCTCCGCGGGCCGGCTGGGACACTATTGTGGTGCCGGCGGCGTTAGTAATCCGCAAATCCAACCAAAAAGGACGCGTGCGAACGACGTTTTCGAGGTTTTCCCGAATGGCGGGTGAGCGGGTGTCGTTGTCGCCGGCTAACGAAGCAATCGCGTCCAACGCCTTTTTCTGATCTTCAAGCCAACGTTCGAGTACAACCGAGGCAAATTCAACTTGTTGTTTGATCGAGTCGTCCAGTTGGGTCCGGCTCAGTCGCCACATGTTCCTCAGATCCAAAGCACCCACGAGGACAAGCGGCACAGCTATGCCCACTGCAAGAAGAACTAATTTGCCGCGAATTCCCATTCTATTGTCCTCACCTCAGGTCCAGAATAAGTCCACTGAGGCCTACTTCTGAGAAACCACGAAAGTATAGCAATGATGGCTCCGGTTACCGTAAGGGTAAACACTCACGAAACCCTGTGATTTCACTGATTCAACTTTATTCGGGCGAGCCTAATATAGGCTAAGTGGACCGCCAGCAGGATGCCGTCTCTGCATGTCATTTTGGAATGGAGTAATTTATGAAAGCCGTAGAACAACCCGCACCCAGTAAGAGCAACCCTTTGATTGAGAGATTCTCACGGCTCGCCATTCCCTGGAAGCGGGTAGCATTGTATGTAACGCTTTCGCTTGGGTTCTTTCTGCTCGGATTCGCCCCTATGTGGTTTAAGGTTAACAGCGCAATCGAACAGCGTGACGCCGCCCAGCGTGAGGTGCGTTTAGGTCAACTTCAAAACACGCTGGGGGCGGCCATGGTTGATGTCCAGCGCGGCGAGTACGAGCCGGCTCGGCAGATCACAAGCGACTTTTATACAAACTTGCGCAGCCAGATAGATGCCGGGAGTGCCTCAGTGTTCACTCCTGCCCAGCGTGAAAAGCTTACGCCCTTACTTGGGGAGCGCGATGACGTCATCACGCTGTTGGCGAGAAGCGATCCTGAAGCCGCAGATCGTCTCTTCGCTATCTACTCGTCTTACAACAAATTAACAACTAAAGGGGGTTAGCCTCCCGGTTATCCCCCAAGACCGCCTCACGGCCTCGGTTCCGCCACACTGTGCCAAACGTCTCAAAACCCTCCAGCGCTGAGTATTTCTAACGGAACGTTCTCGCGGGGGGGGGTAAGCCAGGCTCGCCAAGCACACTTTAGTGCGACATTCATAAGGCGGGGATTGAAGCCATCTCGACCACCATGACGCCGTTGAGCCCCAGCGTTGAACTTGGTAAGCTGACGCCACAGCCGAAAAGACATTGAGAGAAGATGGAACCCTTCCTCCTCCTATTTTTCTTATTACTGACTGCCGCCATGCTGGCGGTCGCCGTCCGGACCATCAGGATCGTGCCGCAAGCGTCCGTACTAATCGTCGAGCGCCTCGGAAGGTTCCACAAGCTGGCGGACAGCGGCCTGCACGTCCTCATCCCCTTCATCGACAGGCCGCGTGGCGTCCATTGGTTGGGCGCCCGCCCCGGACTCTCCAGCATTGACCTGCGCGAACAGTTTCTCGACATGCCGCTGCAGTCCGCAATCACGCGGGACAATGTGCAAATAGTCGTAGACGCTGTGGTCTACTGGCAGATTACCGACCCACTGAGGTCAGTGTACGAAGTCGTTGACCTGATCGGCGGCATTCTCCAACTTACCATCACCGGCATGCGCAACGTGATGGGAGATATGGACCTGGACCAGTGCCTTTCCTCGCGGGATGAAATTAACGGCAAGCTCCGGTTGATTCTCGACGAGGCGACGGACAAGTGGGGCGTCAAGGTGCTGCGTGTGGACGTTAAGAACATCAACCCACCGGAAGAGGTGCGAGTAACGATGGAGAAGCAGATGACGGCCGAGCGCAACCGTCGAGCGCTGGTCCTCCGGGCCGAAGGCGAGCGCCAGGCCGTCATCACCCGGGCGCAGGGCGAGAAGCAGGCGGCAATCACAAATGCAGAGGGAAGCAAAACATCGGCCATCCTGCGGGCGGAAGGGGCAGCCCAGGCGCGCCTGCTTGCGGCCGAAGCTGAAGCGAAAGCCATCACCCGCATTACCGACGGCATGGATCAGTCCTACCTGCGAGACGCTGACGCGGAATCCGGAGCGACGGGGCGAGCGGCGCAAACAGCGGGCGACCGAAGCAACCCCGCGCAATACCTGATCACCACACGCTATATTGAGGGACTCAAAGAGATGGCGAAGTCAGAGAACGCAAAGGTCATTTTCATGCCCTTGCAGACCTCTCGAGTATTTGGGAGCGTCGGGGCGATCAAAGAGATGTTGTCTCAGATCGGGGAAAGGACTTAACCTCAACCATCCACCGTCGGAGTTACGTTGACACCGCTCAATGAAGCGGAGAAGGAGCGAAAACATGAAGCGGAGAAGGACTGAAAAAATTTCGATACCGGCAATATTAATCCTCTTCGTTTTGCTTTCAAGCATTCATGCGTTTGCCCAAAGTATTCAATCCCCGGATGGCAAACTTTCTCTTTCCTTTGGGTTGACCGCCGACGGTGAACCTACCCATCAGCTTTCGTTCGCTGGAAAGCCGGTTCTGCAAAAGAGCAAGCTGGGGCTTGAACTGAAAGACCAACCTGCTTTCACCAACGGCTTCACCATTGTGGCCGCGGACACCTCGAAGAAAGACGAAACCTGGGAGCCCGTATGGGGAGAACTGAAACAGATCCGTAACCAGTACAACGAACTTACGGTAACCCTCCAACAGGCGGCCCACAAAAACCGCAGGATGATCATCAGATTCCGCCTGTTCAATGACGGTTTAGGATTCCGCTATGAATTCCCGGAGCAAACCGATTTGAAATATTTCGTTGTTTCGGATGAGAAGACCGAGTTTAACCTGACGGGCGACCACAAAACCTTTTGGATTCCCGGCGACTACGACACCAACGAGTATGCCTACTCCACCACAAAGCTCAGCGAGATAGACGCCACCAGGGGCAAGGCCGCCCAGGAGATTGCCTTCAGATGGGTCATTGACGCTAATGCCGTACAGACTCCGTTGATGATGAAAACTTCTAACGGCTTATACATCAACATCCACGAGGCCGCTTTGGTCGATTACCCGGCCATGAATTTGATGGTAAATAAACAGACGTTCAGTCTGTCTTCACATTTAGTGCCTGATGCGGTTGGCGCCAAGGCTTATCTGCAAGCTCCCAGTAAGTTACCCTGGCGGACAATCGTAGTAAGCGACAAGGCCGCAGACATTCTAGCCTCTAAACTGATTTTGAATTTGAATGAACCTTCCAAAATCCGTGATGTGAGCTGGATCAAGCCGCAGAAATACGTGGGTATCTGGTGGGGAATGCACATCGGCAAAACGTCCTGGAACTACGCCGACGTGGGCAATATCAAACTGGCCGAAACCGATTGGACCAGTCTAAAACCCAATGGCAAGCACGGGGCAACTACTGAAAACACTAAAAGATACATTGATTTTGCGGCCAGGCATGGCTTCGGCGGAATCCTGGTGGAAGGCTGGAACGTCGGCTGGGAGGACTGGTTCGGTAATTGGAAAGAAGAGGTCTTCGACTTTGTTACTCCCTACCCTGACTTCAACGTTACGGAGCTCCAGAAGTACGCGTCTGAAAAAGGCGTAAAGCTGATCATGCACCATGAGACCTCAGCCTCGGTTTCAAATTATGAGCGCCGGATGGACGAGGCCTATCGGTTCATGAAGCAACATGGATATGACGCGGTAAAAACAGGTTACGTCGGTAAAATTATTCCTCGAGGCGAACATCACGACGGTCAGTGGATGGTGAATCACTATGTCCGTGTGGCTGAGAAAACAGCCCAATACAAGATCATGCTGAACGCTCACGAGCCGGTGCGACCGACGGGACTGCACCGTACTTACCCGAACTGGTTGGCTTGTGAAGCGGCACGGGGCAATGAGTTCAACGCGTGGAGCGCCGGCAACCCTCCCGAACACGAAACAATTTTACCTTTTACTCGCCTGATGGGTGGCCCAATGGACTACACGCCGGGAATTTTCCAGATCAAACTCGACGTTTACCAGCCTGGCAAGAAAGAGCAGGTTCAGACCACCCTGGCCAAACAGTTGGCCTTGTACGTGACTCTGTATAGCCCCTTACAGATGGCCGCAGATCTGCCTGAGAATTACGAGCGTTTTATGGACGCTTTCCAGTTTATCAAGGACGTAGCAGTTGATTGGGACGACACTAGAATTTTAGAGGCCGAACCCGGCGACTACCTGACAATCGCTCGCAAGGCCAAGAACAAAGACGAATGGTACATCGGGGCCATCACCGATGAGCAAGCGCGTACCGCAAACATTCCCCTAATCTCTCTCACGCCAAAACTCGCCTATGTGGCCACCCTTTACACCGATGCTGCCAATGCTCATTGGCAAAGCAATCCGATGGCCTACCAGATTCAGCAGTTCCTGGTAAACGACCAAACCAAATTGAAGATCGCCCTGGCGAGTGGCGGCGGTGCGGCGATCAGCCTGAGACCAGCATCAGGTGACGATATGAAGAAATTCAAGCGTTACGAAAATCAACGGTGAAATAAGACAGACAATTCTCGTGCACTCTCTATTTTCATACTTCTCCGAGAAACTACGGTATCTATTGGCGGAGGCATCGCTACTCCATCCAGCTTGAGCACCTTGGGTCTCTCTCTCTCCGGCAACTGAGAATAGAGCTCGATGAATGCCGCGTTGGTCCAGCCAAAGCCAATCTCATTAGACTTGTAACCAAACTTCAGCCCCGCACTGACCTCCGATTCGCGGCGCTCGACGTCATACTTCTCGACGATTGTATTATGCTGGATGAATTCCTTAAGAATTAGGGAAAGAAAATTGGCCGTAATGCGGTCGGCTTCTTTGTTATATCCGTACCGGCGCAGCCCCTGGATGGCGATCATCTCCGTGGGCGCCCATCCGAACGGAGCGTCCCATTGGCTGCCCGTTACGTGGGTACTGGTTAGGAGCCCGCCCGGCCGCTCGAAGAGATGAAGGTTTGCCACAATTCGCGCCGCCTGGCTCTTATCAGCAACGCCAACCCAGAGCGGATAAAAGGTGGTCACGAAGGGATAGCGTCGCACCTCCTTGCTGGCAAAGTTGTAGTCGTAGTAAAGACCGTCCTGTTCATCCCACATTAAGCGGTTGATGCTTTTGCGTCGGTCCTCGGCGCGATTCGTCCAGACGCGGGCCTGCCGAGCGCTGCCTAGTATTCTTAGAATCTCCGCTGTGTCCGTCTCCATCAGGTAGAGCAAAGAGTTCAGGCACACTGGATCGTAGTGGATGATATCGACATTGAAGGGCCCGAAACGGTTCGAAGGATCGAAGCCCGATTCGCGCATGGAGCGGTCCCCTTTGTAGAAAAGGTCCGTTAATCGGTCCTTGCCTTTGTCGTAGTACTGGCTGAGATCATAATCCTTGACATCGTGTGTTCGGTAGTACTCTTTAACGTAATCGTAATGGTCTTGTCCTTTGTCGTCGCGTTCGCCCGACAGAACTTCCGGTGCCGGGCCGTCACCCAGGTCATAGTAGCGTGAAAGACCGGTCTGCTTTGTGAGGTGGGGTTCGTCGATCCAAAAACTATAGTATTTCTCAATGGCCGGGACAGTTGCTCGCAGCCAGGAAAGATTTCGCTGCTCGCGGTAAACGTTAAGGATCATCTGAGTCAAAAACGGAGGCTGTGATCGCGAGAGGTAGTAGGTACGGTTGGCGTTCAGGATTTTCCCATAATGGTCGATCTGGTAAAGAAAGTTATCAACCATGTTCTTTGCCAAAACCACTTCATTGTCCCGCACCAATCCAACCTGAGTGAAATAACTGTCCCAACCATACATCTCATTGAAACGCCCACCTGGGACCACGTACGGGTGAGGCAGATAGAGCAAACCCTGCTCGCGCACCTCGTTCGCATTATTCGGCAGTTGCCGAATATCGATTGTGGCAAAATCTTCCGCCGACATTTGAGCACGTAGCCTCTGTTCGATCAGCTTGATATTCTCCCGACGAGAAACGTAGACAGGCCAGCGGCCGTCAGCCATAGGCTTGAACTTTGGATCCGGTGCCGCTTTGGCAAGCTGCGCGCTCGAGCGGGTCAGGGTATGCCAGCTGTCCTTGATATATTTGCGGATCGCCCGAAGTTGCTCCGCCGATGCTCTATCGGCGGAAGTTTGGCCTACGGCTACCGGCGAAGCGGCCAGCAGTAAGATACCGATCATAGAAAGAAAATATTTCCGGGCTCGCAATACCTCTGTCATACTGGCCCTCCTTAGGCTCTACGTTGTTGGAAAGCTGTAATCCACCGTACAACGGCGCGAGATGTGATTTCAGTCTGGCGTTGTGAAAGCATAAGTTAGATTGCAGGTTTTGAACAATATACTCTGAAGCGGTTTCACTGAATCAGAGCGCCAGGAATCTGTAGGTAAGTCTAATCTGAGCAATGTCCGACATGCTTCAGCTTGTCGTCGAGACTGGCAACACCCAAAATTCTCTCTGACTCTCTCGATCGTTGCAACGTAGTGAAGCTTAATCATGATGAACTGCCCCGGGTGACAGAAATGGTCAAGCTCGGGAGCAGCGGTGAGATCGCCTCTGCGCTCCGGTTGCTACAGGTTTATGAATGAAGCGGCAAATCGCTTAGGAGCCTGGGTAGCATCCCAGGTGGGAGCCACGCCACAGATCGGACAGGATCTCGTAAAGGCGATTACGGAAATTCGACTTCATGCCTGATAAAAATGGCTAATCTCCAACTTAACAGCGTGTCAAAGATTTATCCGGGAAACATTTGCGCCGTTTCTCCCACAAGTGTTGATATCGAAGACGGCGAGTTTGTGATCCTCGTCGGCCCCTCAGGCTGCGGCAAATCGACCCTACTTCGAATGATCGCCGGGCTGGAGACGATCTCCCAAGGCGAGATTAGTATCGGCGGGCGAGTGGTCAACGACGTCCAGGCGAAAGACCGCGACATCGCCATGGTTTTCCAGAACTACGCGCTTTATCCGCACATGACCGTCTATGAAAACATGGCGTTTGGCTTGAAGATGAGGAAGTATCCCAAGGCGGAGATTGACCGGCGGGTACGTCAGGCGGCGAAGACGCTCGGCCTCACAGGTTTCCTCGAACGCAGGCCGAAGGCCCTCTCCGGCGGCCAGCGCCAGCGTGTCGCCGTGGGCCGCGCCATCGTCCGGCAACCGAAGTTGTTCCTCTTCGACGAGCCGCTCAGCAACCTCGACGCGAAGCTCCGCGTGTCGATGCGTGCTGAGCTGATCAAGCTGCACAAGCTTCTCGCTGCGACGATGATCTATGTCACACATGATCAGGTAGAGGCGATGAGCATGGGCGAACGCCTGATTGTGCTGAAAGACGGAGTGGTCCAACAGATCGGCGCGCCCCTGGAAATCTACAATCACCCGGCCAATCAATTCGTCGCCAGCTTCATTGGCAGCCCGCCGATGAACTTCCTCGAAGGGACGCTGGCCGAACGCGACGATGCATTGTTTCTCAACGATTCCGACCTGCAGCTAAAGCTGCCAGAGTCTAAGTCAGTGAACCTCCGCCATGTGGCGGTCGGGAGGCGAAAACTGGTCCTCGGTATCCGCCCCGAAGACATCTATGAACGGCAACTATACAACGGTCCAATTGACGGTAATACCATCACAGCGCGCGTCGATTTCCTGGAGCCGCTCGGCAACGAAGTCTTAGCGACCTGTGCCCTCGGCGAACGTGAATTGATCGTGCGCCTCAGTCCCCGCACGCAGACACAAAGCGACCAGCCGCTCGATCTGGTCTTCGACATGGAACAGGCAAAGCTCTTCGACCCTGACACTGGAGCGGCAGTGTGATAAGGGCACAACGAGCTAGATCAATTCACACGGAACCATTGAATTGAACTCTGGGCTTTATTGAAGAGATGAATTTCGGCCCCTACACCGTTGTTGGTTTAGGTGAGATAGTCTGGGATTTGCTGCCCGGCGGACCGCAGCTTGGTGGGGCACCGGCCAATTTCGCCTATTATGCCAACTTGTTGGGTAATCACAGTATTGTTGCCAGCCGCGTCGGGATCGACCCACTGGGACATATAACTAATCACCACATGGAACAATTAGGTTTGACGACCGTCTACATTCAGCTTGATGGAGTGCATCCGACGGGAACAGTTCTGGTCCAAGTAGATGAGAGAGGGCAGCCGGAATTCACGGTCATCGAAGATGTAGCCTGGGACTTCCTGGAGTGGACTTCACAGTGGCAAGGGTTGGCGTCCAAAGCCGATGCCCTCTGTTTTGGATCTATGGCTCAGCGCTCTGATCTGTCCAGGGAAACCGTCCGAAGATTTCTCCGAGCGACTCGAAAGGATGCCTTGCTGGTTTTCGATGTGAACCTGAGGCAATCATTTTACTCGGAGGAGGTAATCGATGAATCGCTAAGATTGTCGAAAGTGGTAAAGCTCAACCACCAGGAATTGCCTAAAATAAAAGAGATGTTTGGACTGGGCGGAAACAGTGATGAGGAATGCGCGCGGGCGTTGCTTCGGGCTTACAACATGGAACTGGTCTGTGTGACGCGAGGCGCTCAGGGCAGCTTACTTGTGACAGACAAGGAAGTGGTCGAACACCCTGGATTGCAGATCACGATTGCCGATGCTGTGGGTGCCGGCGATGCATTCACGGCGGCGCTGACGCACCATTATCTTCGCGGCGCGCCCTTGAATAGGATTAGTCAAGCAGCCAACTTTTTAGGAGCCTGGATAGCTTCCCAAGTTGGAGCGACACCAGTGGTCGAACAATCGGCGTTGGAGCAAATTAAATGAATGAAATCCACCTCAAACGTTTCATGAAAAGGCGCCATTGTATGGTCGCCCTGGATACGATCATGCTCGTTCTGATTCTGTGGACAGGGCCTGCGATGAGTGGCCGCCCATCACAGCAGAAGGGTAAAACTTCAGACGCCGTATCATACATGGAAACGTATCGACCGCAGTTTCACTTCACGCCAGAGAAGAACTGGATGAACGATCCCAACGGCCTTGTATACTTCGACGGCGAGTACCACCTTTTCTACCAATACAATCCGTTCGGCGACAAGTGGGGACACATGAGCTGGGGGCACGCGGTAAGCAAAGACCTGGTGCACTGGCAAAACCTGCCGGTGGCCTTGCCTGAGGAAGACGGCATTATGATCTTCTCCGGCAGCGCCGTTGTCGATGAAAAGAATACAAGCGGATTTGGTCTGAGCGGCAAGCCTCCGATGGTGGCAATCTATACCGGATACCATCCGGCCAACGGCAGACAAGACCAGCGCATCGCCTATAGCACTGACCGGGGGCGGACATGGACCAAGTACAGCGGCAACCCTGTCATAGACATCAAGTCTACTGACTTCCGGGACCCGAAAGTGTTCTGGCACGAGCCGAGTAAGCGTTGGATCATGGCCGTTGTGCTCGCCGCCGAGCGCAAGGTCCGTTTCTACGCCTCGCCCGACCTCAAGCGATGGACGCACCTCAGCGATTTCGGCCCGGCGGGCGCCATTGGCGGTGCTTGGGAATGCCCGGACCTGTTTGAGCTGCCTGTAGACGGCAAGCTCCGTCAGACAAAGTGGGGGCTGATAGTTAATCTGAACCCGGGCGGCGTGGCCGGCGGCTCAGGGGCTCAATACTTCATCGGCTCGTTCGACGGGACCCATTTCTCCGCAGAGGGACAAGTTAAACTACTCCCGGTCCCGAAGGGGGACATGGTGGCGGATTTCGACGGGGCATCGTACGGCGGCTGGACGGACACAGGAACTGCGTTCGGGAGCGGGCCGGCTCGCGCTACAGCGCGGGATAACAAACAGCAGGTGGTCGGCACTTCAGGATCAGGCTTCGTGAATAGTGCCGTCAGAGGTGATGACGAGCAGGGGACACTCACATCGCCCGCCTTCCGTGTGTCGCGCAATTACATCAACTTTTTAATCGGGGGCGGTAACCGTCCGGACGAACTGGCCCTCAACCTGATCGTCAATGGAGAGGTGGTGCGAACGGCCTCCGGAGCTACCGGCGAGGCGCTCGATTGGGTTACCTGGGACGTTCGTCCGTTTGCCGGCAAGGAGGCGCAGATCCAGATCATAGATCGTGCTACTGGCCGAGAGGGGCACATCCTGGTCGATCACATAGTGCTTTCCGATGCCCCCGCCATGTCTTCGAAGGATAGAGCCCGTTGGGTTGATTACGGGAAAGACTTCTATGCCGTCGTCTCCTGGTCGAACATCCCGCGCAACGACCGACGACGGCTCGGGATCGGCTGGATGAACAACTGGGAGTATGGGCAGGAGATCCCCACCTCACCCTGGCGCAGCGCGCAAAGTATTCCGCGCGAGATCGGTCTGAAAACATATAGCGATGGCATACGCCTGGTGCAGGCCCCGGTGGTGGAGTTGCAGCGCCTTCGCCAGGCGCATTACATGCTTTCAAACAAGGTCATCGCAGAGGGGAGTGATCCGCTTTCCAAGCATCGGATCACCGGCAAAACGCTCGAGATTATCGCAACCTTCGAGCCCGGCACGGCTTCAGAGTTCGGGCTCAAGGTCCGCAAAGGTGCGAATGAAGAGACGGTGGTCGGCTACGATCCGGCCGCCGCTGAGCTCTTCGTTGACCGGAGCCGGTCTGGCAAGGTTGATTTCAATCCGCGGTTCCCGGGCAAGCACGTTGGACCGTTGCCCGCTGAGCGGGGCCGCATCAAGCTGCATCTGTTCGTTGATTGGTCATCGATCGAGGTGTTCGGCAATGACGGGCGAACTGTGATCACGGACCAAATCTTCCCGAGCCCCAATAGCGATGGGCTTTCACTCTACGCTAAGGGCGGTGCGGCCAAGCTGATCGCGTTGGATGTCTGGGGATTGCAGTCGAGCTGGAAAACGGCTGGTGGCCCGGGGGCAGCGCCTCGGCGTTAGAAACCGCGCCCACTGAACCGGGGAGAGAATCCGAAAATGATGCATACAAGACTATTAGCTCTCGCAATGGTGGGCGCGCTGCTTGTCGGCTTTGCCTGCACGAGCCGTGATACCCAGCCGGACAAACCTGTAATCGGAGTCTCGCTCCTGACGCTGACGAACCCCTTCTTCCGCGACCTTGGCAATGCGATCAAGCAAGAAGCAGAACGGCAAGGGTACGAGGTCGTACTGACGGCCGGGGATCTCGATATCGGAAAGCAAAAGAATCAAGTTTCTGACTTCATTGTGCAGGATGTCGCCGCGATTGTTATCACCCCCATCGATTCCAAGTCCATCGGTACGTCTATCGCCGAGGCAAACAAGGCAGGCATTCCGGTCTTTACTGCCGATATTAAAGCAACGGCGGATGGTGCGAGGGTGGTCTCTCACATCGCTACCGACAACTACCAGGCCGGCCGCACAGCCGCCAGGGCGCTCATCGAGGCGCTCGGCGGGCGCGGCAAAGTGGGCGTCATTGATCACCCCGAAGTCGAGTCTGTTATTTTGCGCACGCGCGGCTTCCTCGACGAGATCGAGGAGCAGCGCAAACAATCCGGAATCAACATCCAGATCGTCTCGCGCCTCGCCGCGGGCGGCGCCAAAGAAAAGGCCTTCCAAGTGGCAGTCGATATGTTGCAGGCGCATCCGGATTTGGATGGAATCTTCGCCATCAATGACCCCTCGGCGCTCGGGGCCGTAGCAGCCATCGAGAGTGGAGGGAAGGCGGGCCGCATCCGTATCATCAGTATCGATGGTTTGCCGGAAGGCCGACAGGCGATCAGGGGCGGGAAGATCTACGCCGATGCGATCCAACACCCGGACCTGATCGGAAAGAAGACCGTCGAGGCGATTGCGGCTTACATGAGAGGGGAAGAAGTTCCCACGGAAATCTTGATCCCGACCGACCTCTATCGCCAGGAAGATGCGATGAAAGATTCGACGTTACGGCAATGATGTGGTAACACGCTAACCAAAGCAGACACCCCAACGAGAATCGGAGCACTATGGCCGTGATCCCCGGGCAAGCAGCACCCGGAGTGGTGATGGAGGGCATTGAAAAAACCTTTCCGGGCGTCCGCGCGCTCAAAGGCGCCCGGCTGAGCCTCTATCCGGGTGAGGTGCATGCCTTGATGGGAGAAAACGGCGCGGGAAAGAGCACGCTGATCAAGACGCTCGCCGGAGCCATTACGCCGGATGCCGGAATAATCCGGCTCGACGGTCGAGAGGTCACGATCGAATCGCCGCGAGATGCGCAGCACCTCGGCATTGCTGTTATCTATCAGGAGTTCAACCTCATCCCCTATCTGACGGCGAGAGAAAATATCTTCCTGGGGCAGGAGCGGAGGAAGCTGGGCTTCTTCTCCAAGCCAGAGGAGCGAAGGAAAGCGCGTGCGCTCTTCGAGCGCCTTGGCGTCCCGATCGACCCCGAAACGCGGTGTCGTCATCTTAATGTTGCCGGACAGCAAACCGTGGAGATTGCCAAGTCACTTTCCACCGGCGCGCGCATCCTTGTCATGGACGAGCCCACAGCCGCTCTGAGCGTGCAGGAGGTGGAGAAACTCTTCGAGGTCATCGCGGACCTTAGGGCTCACGGCATCAGCATCGTCTATGTCAGCCACCGCATGGAAGAGATCTTCCGCATTGCAGATCGCATTACGGTGATGCGTGACGGAGAAACGGTCGACACCCGGCCCGCGAGCGAGTTTAGCCGGGAGAGCCTGATTGAGATGATGGTCGGGCGAAAGCTGGAAAACGAGTTTCCCAAAGAGTCTGCTGAGATGGGCGAGAAGCACCTGGAAGTCATCGGCTTGAGGCGCGGGGAGGAGGTCAAAGACGTGTCGCTTTTCGTCCGCCGTGGCGAAATCCTCGGTCTTACAGGCCTCGTCGGCTCTGGCCGGACCGAGGTGGCCAGGCTCATCTTTGGAGCCGATGCGCGCGACGGGGGCGAAATCAGAATCGGCGGAGAGCCGGTCAAGATTCGCTCGCCGCGTGACGCGATCCGGAAGGGCATCTGCCTGCTGAGCGAGGATCGGAAGGCCGAGGGGTTGGTGCTGGGCCTGTCCGCGCGCGAAAACTTCGGCCTGCCAAATCTCGATCGGTTCTCCGATTTTGGATTGGTCAGGCACAAGACTGAGCGCAGCGCTTTTGCCCGCTACATTAAAGACCTCTTGATTAAGCTCGCCAGCCCGGAGCAACGGGCCAAGACGCTGTCGGGCGGTAACCAGCAGAAAGTTGTGCTGGCCAAGTGGCTCGAGGCGAACAGCGACGTCATCATCTTTGATGAGCCCACCCGCGGCATCGACGTCGGAGCGAAGTACGAGATCTATTTGCTGATGAACAGGTTAGTCGCTCAGCGCAAGGCGATCATCATGATTTCATCTGAGTTGCCCGAGGTGTTGGGTATGAGCGACCGGATCGTGGTCATGCACGAAGGGCGGATCAGCGGCGAAATCGCCGACGCGGCCCACGCCACCCAAGAGCAGATCTTGGCCCTTGCGGTCGGCCTGAAGCCTATGCAAGCGGTACGTGGCTGAGTCGGTACGTCGCCCGTTACCGCCTCCAGGAGTACGGATATGACTAGAGAAAACAAGCCCGCCTGGCCGCATGCCGATCTGTCCCGAGTTCTGTCCGGAGTGCGGCTGTTCGCGTCTCGGTTCTTTTCGGACTATGGGATGCTGGCCGTGTTGCTGCTGCTCATCCTCTTTTTCTCCCTCGTCACTATTGAAAAACGAAGGCCAAGTGGGGCTGAAGCTGCGGAATCGGTTGCCGAGCGGATCGCTCGCGACTTCGGGCGGGGCGCGGGCGTGCTCATTGTGGCGCGCGCGAGTGAGCAGGATACGGCCTTCGCCACAAAACTTGAGGACCTGCTGAAGGCAAAGGGCGTGGCGGTGGTGGGCCGCGTTGTGGGCGAGCCGCGGGACGTCCGCCTCGCCTTTGAAAGACAGGCCCAGGCAGGTGTGCCGGTCAAGGTCATCGCGACTACCGAGCGCAACGCATGGATGGTGAATAATATTAAGTCCCGCATCGGCGGTCTTACTCAGACCAGCGTTGTCATCCCAGAGAGTTATCGATGGCCGGTCTTCCTGCGCTCCGACAACCTGATCAACGTGGCCAACCAGATCGTCGTGATCGCGATCATCGCCATCGGCATGACACTGGTCATCATTACGGGCGGCATTGACCTCTCGGTCGGCAGCCTCATTGCGCTGTCGGCAGTGGTCACGGGCACGCTGATCGCGAGAATGGGCGGAACGGAGGCGTCTGCGACCGCGATGCTCGTGGGCGCCCTTGCCGCGATCCTGATGTGTGGCGCGGTGGGCCTGATCTCCGGGGTTATGGCCTCCGTATTCCGGATGCCACCCTTTATCGCCACGCTCGGTATGATGTTGGTGGCCAGTGGCGTTGCATACCTGATCTCGGGTGGGGAGTCGATCTACCAAATCCCAGACGGGTTCGTCTGGTTGGGGCGCGGGACCGCGTTCCTTTCGATCCCCAACGCGGTGGTGCTGATGATTGTACTCTACGTCATCGCGCACATCCTGATGTCGCGGATGACGCTCGGCCGTTACATCTACGCCGTGGGGGGCAATGTCGAGGCCGCGCGGCTGTCGGGTGTGAACGTCGTCGCGATTCTGCTGTTCGTCTTCGGCACTAGCGGGATGATGGCCGGGCTGGGGGGCGTCGTGCTGGCTTCGCAGCTCAAGAGCGGCGCGCCCACGTATGGTCTGCTCTATGAGTTGTTCGCGATAGCGGCTGCCGTGCTTGGGGGGACGAGCCTGTCAGGCGGTCAGGGCAAAGTCATCGGTACGCTCATCGGCGCGTTGATCATCGGAGTCATCCAGAACGGCATGAACCTGACTGGGGTGGAGAGCTACACCCAAAAGGTGGTACTCGGGCTCGTCATTCTTGGCGCGGTATTGCTCGATATGTTAAGGAGGAAAGACTAGTCTTGATGTCGATACGGGTGAGATGTGAGACGACGAGGCAGGAG
The DNA here is from genome assembly GCA_041745915.1 of Pyrinomonadaceae bacterium. GTDB lineage: Bacteria > Acidobacteriota > Blastocatellia > Pyrinomonadales > Pyrinomonadaceae > PSRF01. The sequence goes on from JBGTHZ010000119.1 coordinate 44,675, forward strand.
ATTTAGCCGCGGATGAAGCAGAATCGTCGCGGATTTGAACAACTGAATTTCTGATCCGCGTTTATCTGCGTTCATCCGCGGCTCCACTGCCTTCTTCTACCCAAATTTAAAACTCCGATGCAATTCGGGAAAGGATTGTCATGAGAGAGCTTCTTATTGTTATGACGGCGTTGGGTGGGCTGTTGTGTCTGGCAGCGTGCCGTGAAGGGAATCGGAATGCCGCGAATGAACAGGCCCGGCCCGCCGTCGTATCGGGAGAGCCAAGTGGCCACGGCAACGCCAGGAAGTGGTGGAAGGAGGCCGTCGTCTATCAAATCTACCCGCGCTCGTTCAAGGATTCGAACGGCGACGGCATCGGCGATTTGCAAGGCATCACCTCGCAGCTGGATTACCTCAAAAGTCTGGGTATTGATGTTATCTGGCTCAATCCCGTTTTCAGTTCGCCCAACGACGACAACGGCTACGACATCAGCGATTACCGGGGCATCATGAAGGAGTTCGGCACCATGCAAGACTTTGACGAACTGCTCAAGGGAATGCACGACCGCAACTTGAAATTGGTGATGGATCTGGTGGTGAACCACAGCAGCGATGAGCATGAATGGTTCAAACAATCGCGCAGTTCGAGAGACAATCCCTACCGCGACTATTACCACTGGTGGCCCGCCGAAAAAGGAAAGCCGTCGGCGCGTCGGAGTTTCTTTGATGTCAACGGCGACGCCTGGAAACTTGACGAGCAAACCAACAGTTATTACCTCCACTACTTCTCTCAGAAGCAGCCCGACCTGAACTGGGAAAACCCCAAGCTGCGAGAAGAAATCTTCGCGATGATGCGTTTCTGGTTCGACAAAGGCGTGGACGGCTTCCGCATGGACGTGATCCCGTTTATCTCGAAGGACACTACGTTCCCGGAGATACCGCCCGAATATAAGGGCGATTGGGGCCGATTCTACGCGAACGGACCTCACGTCCATCAGTATTTGCAGGAGATGAATAAAGAGGCGCTCAGCAAATACGATGTCATGACGGTGGCTGAAGGCGCTGGCGTAACTACAACCGACGCACTCGATTATGTGGATGCGGACAGAAACGAACTAAACATGCTGTACCACTTTGAAGGAGTAAGCCTGGGCTATCTACCCGACAGCCTGAAAATACCCGACCCGAAAGGATTTAGTTTGGTCGAGTTTAAGAATATCTATAGCAAGTGGGACGGCGTCTTTGCGGACAAGGGTTGGGGGACGATTTATCTGGGCAACCACGACCAGCCGCGCATGGTCACTCGCTGGGGCAACGACTCGTCGCAGTGGCGCGAGCTGTCTTCCAAAATGCTCACCACGTTCCTCTTCACCATGCGTGCCACGCCTTACTACTATGCCGGCGATGAGCTAGGGATGAACAACATCAAGTTCGACCGCATCGAGGATTACCGTGACATCGAATCCCTCAATTGGTATCAGCAGATCAAAAACAAGGGCGGTGATTTAAAGCAGTTTTTAGAGGCACAAAAAATTGCCGCCCGCGACAATGGCCGAACGCCTTTCCAGTGGGACAACACTTCGCATGCGGGTTTTACGACCGGGACACCGTGGCTCAAAGTCAACCCCAACTACGCGACTGTCAATGTAGCCGCGGAGGACAATAATCCGCACAGCTGCCTGAACTATTTCAGGAAAATAGTGAAGCTGCGGAAAGACAATCCGGTTCTGGTTTACGGCAAGTACACTTTGCTGGATCGAGACAACCCGGACGTTTACGCCTACACGCGGGAATTGGACGGCAAAAGAATCCTCGTGTTGCTGAACTTCAGAGACAAGGCCGCGTCAGTTAACACAGGCCTCGATTTGAGCAAAGGAAAGATGCTGCTCAGCAATTATCCGACAGCTTCGCAAGACGGAAAGTTGCGGTCTTACGAAGCCGCGATTTACGAGTTTTAAGGCGGCCAAGACCCATCG
>JBGTHZ010000120.1:0-142412 GCA_041745915.1 Pyrinomonadaceae bacterium
AATAACGAATCGTTTGTTGCCGCGCATGAAAATCAACTCCAACGTATACTGTCATTGGGCACCTCCGTTTGCGATCACAAACCAAAACGCCTTGAGTGTAACCACTCTCGGCGGGAGGTGCCTGTTTCATGACATCAAAGAAGAATACGGTTCAGACTTTGCGTCTTTGCCCCCTTTTGCGTCTTTGCGTGACCTGATTACCAGCGGTGGTAAGCCGGATGGCCGGGTTTCACCGCCACGAATGTGCCGCGACAGGTGGCCGTGACTTTGTCATGGGCGATCAACTCGCCTTCGACTACGGCACGGTCGCCTGTTGATTCAACTACCCGTGCGACCAGTTTCACCGGTCTGTCTGTCGGCGTGGGACGCAGGAGCTTGATAGAGTATTCCGCAGTAACGGTGCAAGGCGGATGATCAAGCCCCGCTTTGTTCATGAGATGCCAGGCGGCCGTCCAGTTACAGTGGCAATCGAGCAGAGTGCCGATGATGCCGCCGCTAAGCATTCCCTCGAAAGCTTCCTGATACTTCTCGGGCTGGAATTCCGCGACGACTTCGTCACCGCGCGGAAAGCTCCGAACATGGATACCTTTCGGGTTCGCCGGACCACAGCCGAAGCAGGCCATATTCGGCGCGTACGTTTCCTGGATACTTTTGTCAGGCATAGGTAGTCTTCACGTCTTACTAACATCGGCTGAAGACAATCCGCGGATCAGAGAATCCCGATAGTCGGGATCCTTCTCGTTCAAGAAAACGAGTCCGGATGAAAGATCCAGGTTGAAGAAGGACTCGAAGTAGTCATCCTCGGGCATGTCTTCGCCGTCATTTCCAAACAGTTTGATTTTGATAGGCTCGGATTCCATATCGACGTCGTCTTGGTGGAGAGCAATTGCCGTGAAACTGAAGGAATCCACCATCCGTCGGTCTTTCGCGGGAAACTCATAAAGCGCGGCCAAGACGGTTATAAGACGATCGCTTTCCGGGCCTGCTCGCAAGAACCGAACTCCCTCGTAATAAACGTGGTCGGAGATCAACTCCATGTCACCATCTAAAGCGCCACGAATGCCCTTTACAACAACCACATCAAAACCGACCGTCTCGCCATTGTGCGACGCGGTAAGGTGAAACCTGTGTTGCTGTTCGCTCGACACTCGATTCGTGATTCGAAACGTGCAGTCGATGAACCCCTCCTCACTAAACTGATCAAGTATAGGGTCTCCGTTCTCAGCGACAGCAACTTCTACCGGTTGTTCGTCGTCGTCCATCGCACGGATTCTCCAAGGGCGCTCGCTGAACCATCAAGCCCATCCAACTAAATACTCAGGCTGCGCCACACCTTGGGGCATAGCGCCCGAAATTAAGAATCATTCCTTCTTGGCAGGGCAGAGCCACCGCCCCACATCAGGCGGCGAAGCCGTTACGAAGCGGTTCCTCGAGGTCAGGTATAAGCATCTTCCTAACCATAAGCCGTCCCATACGATGACTTGAGGCGGTCCCGCAACTTGAATCTCTGGATCTTTCCGGTGGCCGTGTATGGTAGTTCGTCCACAAAAACATATCTCCGCGGCTGTTTGAAGCGCGGCAGCATGCCACGAAGGGACTCACGTAACTCGTTTTCCAGTTTCGCAAGATCTTGTGAGGTGTCCCTGGATACTACAAACGCGCAGGCGCAAGGCAAACCATCTTTATCAAAATCTTCCACCACGGCCACCCGGCTGACGCGCTCATGCCGCAGCAACGCTCCCTCAACTTCCACCGGCGAGACCCATTGGCCGCTTGATTTGAAACAATCGTCACTGCGGCCCATATGAATCCAGTAGCCATCTTCCGAACGGTATAGATCGCCCGTGCGCACCCATCCATCGACAAAGGTGCGGGCGGTAACTTCCGGTTTCCGCCAGTATCCCAGCGCGGCACTCTCGCCCTTCACCCAGAGGTTGCCCTCCGCCCCGGGAGGCGTTGGATTCGCATGTTCATCCAGCAAACGCGCGTCATAACCATCGATCAACTTGCCGCTGCTGCCATACCGCACCTCGCCTTCGTGGTTCGACATGAACATGTGCAGCATCTCGGTCGAGCCAATACCGTCAAGCACCGGGACGCCAAACGTTTTTTCCCAATCCTCACCCAACTGCGCCGGTAAGGCCTCGCCGGCTGAAATGCAGATACGCAGACTTGAGCCATCGAGTGGGAGGCCGCGTCGATGATGTTCCAGCAGCAGATTGTAGATAACGGGAACGCCGAAGAAGACGGTCGGTTTATGATCTACAAAGATTCCGCTGATAACTTCAGCGGTCGGCTTTTGGCGACAGAGAATTGTTGTTGCGCCGTTTAGCAAGGGAAACGAAAGGCTGTTTCCCAGGCCGTAAGCAAATGGCAGTCGCGAAGACGAGAAGAGCCGATCATTCGGTTTCAGATTTAATACTTCGCGGCAGAAAGTGTCGTTCGTGTAAAAGATGTGGGCCTGGGCGTGCACCGCGCCCTTCGGCTCGCCAGTACTACCGGAGGTGTAAAGAATAAATGCCGGTGTCTCTTTGCCGGCCGAAGGAAAGTCTGACGCGGATCGGCCTTCGGTTTCACTCAACAGGTCGGACAGCGTTTGAACCCTCGGCCAGGTTTCGTAGCTCGATAGGCTCTTCCGGTTGCTGAGGGGCTGATTCTCCTCGCGGGTGACGACAATGACTTTTTTGAGTTTGGTTAGTTTTTGTAAGGTTCCCAGCAATGCATCGCTGAGATCGGATTCGACCAGGGCGACACTCGCACCGCTGTCGGCGAGAATCAATTGTTGTTCATCGAGTCGTAATCCCATGTTGATTGGGACCGCAATTGCTCCACTCGAGGCGATTGCGATAAACGACGTTATGAATTCGGGTGAATCGTTCAGCAGGAGTGCCACGCGATCGCCTGAGGCGATTCTCAGTGAAGCGAGGACTCCACCCAATCTTAACGTCTGCTCGCGTAAATCGCCGTAAGTGATTTCTCGTTGTTCGTATAAAACCGCAAGCTTCGATGACGAGTTATTGCTGAAAATTGCGTCGAACAGATTCATGGATGTTGTGTTGAAAGCCGTGCAGATTGATCTCAAGTGTCAACTTTGATTCATCCCTGGCTTCAGCCAGGGGTGAATCGCTTTCTGATGTTCTAAAAACGGTTAAACGGGTTTCAGTCTCTGGCCCTAGATACCGCGCTAAAAAGACCGTGTGAATGAGCGGCTCATTAATCATAGTTACCCTCTTCTTGAAAATCGCAGCAAACCGCGTTTCGGATTATAATCGCTCCGACCTCGTTTTCCAGTCTGTCGACAGCGATCGACGAAACTACACTAATCATCACGAAGTCTGTTAGTGTAATTTCGTGTGATTTCGTGGATCGTCCGCGGCCTTGACTATTAATCGAATCTGGAGGGACTAACAGTGACGCGACTTCGTATACCGGTCTTACTTGTACTGATAGCATTTTTGTTATCAACAGTGAGTATTGCCGCCCTTGGAGAAAACAACGCGGCTCCTCAACATGGATTTAGCTACAAGGAGTACGAGAAATTCCACGATGTGCTGCACCCTTTGGAACACGACGCATTGCCGAAGAAAGACTACCGGCGTATCAGGTCGCAGGCGAACCTGCTCGTGAAGCGCGGGAATGCGATTGTTAAGCTCGGTGTCCCCAGCGGTACAAGTGAGGACACGAAAGAAGAGTTTGCGAAAGAGTTGGACAGTTTTCGCCAGGCGTTAGCCAAGTTCAGGACCGACGCGCGGCGGGGGACAAACGATCAACTCAAAGTGTCTTATAGCGCCGTTCACGATTCCTTCGAAATGCTGGCAGGAATGTTGCCGAGAAAGTAAGAAAAGGGCGACCCCCTCCTACAACTTAGGCGTTGGCTAGCAACGACGGCAACGATGAAAAAATGCCCTCACTGCCACGAAGACACTTTTGGTGCATTCGAGTTGTTCACTCTCGATTACTTCCATAGTAACGAGTGCGAGAATTGTGGGAATTTGGTCCGCAATGACGGGCTCCGTCAATTGTTAGTAGTACCTGCGATACTAGCAACACTTTCCTTCATCTTTGTGGTTCTTTCTATTGTTCCGGAAGCGCTGGAACCCTTAGCGTGGATAATGATCATTCTGATGTTTCTCCCGATCATACTTCTAGCCAAGCCGGTTAAAGCGGAGCAAGCAGACGCGACTCTTTCGCCGTTTACTCCTAACTTAAGAAACGACAAGGTCATCATGGTTAGCGGCTGGAACGAAGATGAACTTTGCAAAATACTAGATAGTTTTATCGCAGAGGCCGATTCCGGCCCACCTCCCGGAATCGAAATGCACAAGCAATATGAAAACTACTTTCGACTGACCTTTCCTGAAGATATTCATCCCTCTTTGTTTGCATCCCTGGTAAATTACTTGATGTATCCCATAGAGCTTAGCACGGCCGATCACTCACTTGCGGTAGTCGGCAAGACGACTTTGGACACTTCTTTTCCTGGGATCCCGGAAACGCTCAACGGACAAAAAGCGGTTCTGTATGTGCCCGAGAACGATCGAGAGTACGATGTTGTCTACATGCAAACCGAATCAGGCATAAATCTCGCGAACTCCTTCGGCGAGGGGAGTTGGCGCCGAATCGATGAAGCGAGAATGCCCATCGAGGTAAAGAGGTTATCCCTAAGCGGGAAATAGAATGCCGAATGAGCGGAGTTTAGAACCGCCGCCCGGTTGAGGTCGCGTTTTGGTGGATCTACTCCGCGGCTTTTTCACGCATAGGCGCAAAGGGGCAAAGACGCAAAGAAAAACTACTACCAGATTCTACGTCTTCGCGGGTAATTCTTGTCGGGCTTTCAACTCTACTTCTCGTCCAGTTTCCTGCCGGCGTTTAAGTTATCAAAATTCAAGATTGCGTTGAACACGAGAAAAAAACTGCCCTTGGTTTGACCGCGCCAGATGGGATTGTTTGAGAACAGCACGAAATGCCCCTGCCCGGAAGGCACATCCACGACCATCGGATGCTGTGCAATCTCGTCGCCGCCATCCAACAAACCTGAGATAAACAAATCCTTGTTGTCCGCATAACGGAAGACAACACGCGGGCGCATCGCCGGGGGAATGACATTTATTCCGTTGCGCCGTTGCTCGTCGGTTAGAGGTATCGCCTCCCACACTTCCGCTGTCGGCAGCTCAGGTGCTTCAACCGGAACTCTGCCCGGTACCGTGTCTGGATCATCAGCCGTGCCCCGCCCCGTCATGCGCGCGCCCGGACGCAATCGTCCGCCCCGGCCGCCGGCAAAATTGCTTAGATTGAATATGGGCCCATTGAAGCAATAGATCGGGAGCGTATCGCCATAGCCGTACGCTATCGGGCTGTTTGCGTCGACAACCTTCGATTGCAATATGACACCAATCGCTTTCAGGCGCTGAGATCGAGCAATGGAGACTCCGGGTGTAAAGCCGGCGGTGACGGCGAGATCGGCAGTATCCATCACGCCGATAAAGAGTCCGCCATCCTGCGTAAACTTCTGCAGGTTCATCAAACCGGAGTAACCCAGGCCCGGGCGCATATCATCGGTCGAGTCGATCTTTCCGATGTTGGGAGTCAAAGCAGTGGTTTTCCAGGGAATGGGATTTCCCCACATAGGCATGCCGCTGATGATGGCGCCGGCGCCGCGTCCAACCGGGCCAAAAATAATTACGTCATATTTGTTTCTCAAATCCGCATCTTTAGCCACATCCTGAGTGCTGATGTAAGCGTAGGGAACTCCCAACTGATCCAAAGCTAAACGCCACCAGCCTTCATCCTGGGTGCTAAGCCATGTGTGCATCATCGCCACGCGCGGCGCCTTCACGGCATGAGACTTAACTGATGGAGCTGTATCGACCGCGTAGACTTGCATACCCAAATCTGTCGCTGCCTTTTGTACTTCAGCGGCTGAGGCCTTACGAATGATAAATGAGCCGCGATTGAACTTTCGGCCGGCAGCGTCAAACGGCTCTTCCGCTGCGTCCATCGCCACATCCTTCAAACGGTAACGGAAGGTCACGAGACTGTTATCCGCATTGTGATTGACGAGGTAGACCGAACCGCTTCCGTTTACTGCTGCCGGCACGCGCACTTCACCGGTAACACGTTCCATGGCCGCACTCAACGCGTTCACGTCCGTCACGCGCACGACCTGCACATTCCCCAGTTCGCCCATGGTCCATCCAGTGTCATCGTAAACGTCCTGCTGTGGGTCGTTAGGCGCCCAGTACTGATGGTCCAGCAGGGCATCGGCAATGCGGCTGTAAGGCTGGTCCATGCGCACCAGGTAACTGCCGGCCGGAAACGTGCGGCTCTCGATCTCTGGTTTAGGAGACGGGGTCGCTACCTGCACGGCCACTGGAGATGGACTTGCCGCCGCACGCGGCACTGCATCGGACGGGGTCGCAGTCGCTGCAGGTGTTGTCTCGACAGGGGCCGGCGTTGCCGAAGGCGATGCGCTGGCCGGGGCCGAAGTCTTCTTTTTCGTTTTTAACGTGACAGTAAATGGCGCTGTCGCGCGATGAATCTCGCAGCCCTGCGCTTGCAGTGTACGGAGCAGTTCCGCCTGATTGCCGAGGCGGGGATCATCGCCGGGGAAGACGTAAGCAGCGGGACCCTCGTTCTTCGGCTTTTCTACCGACCGTTTGCTCTTCACGTAGAAGTTTTTCAGGAAGAGCTTGTTGTTGTTGCTGAAATAATGGAGCGTGGTTAGCAGGGCAGTCTGTTGATAGTTATTGTTATTGCGCTGCGACCATTTCGCTCGCGGCAGCGGCGGATTCTGCCGATACCACGTGCGCGAATAATCGGAAGCGGAGAGTGTCCGCTCGACCGTATCCGCGCCGGCATTGCCAAACGTTTCGTAAAGCCGGCTGATGCCATTGTGCGTAGCGGCTATGAACATTAGATATCCAGGTGACCACGTGTCGAACTTTCCGTGCGCGAATACGCCCGGCATACCAAACTTTGTCATTTCGGAAACGTTGTTCCAGCCAATCATCTGCCACTCGTCGGTAAGAATGGGATCGACCCAGGCGTTGTAGGGGCCGTCGCCAATGGTGTTGTCATAAAGGTAGGGAACTGATTCATGCAGGTCGTGGAGTACCTGCGCCTTCCAGCCCAAATAGGTATTCAAAACGTTGCGTGTCAGCTTCAACGAAAGACCTATGGCGTCGCGGTTATTGTCGTGAGCTACGTATTTGCCCCAGTAAACTAGCGGCGGCCAGTTTGACTTGGGGTTCGCCAGGTGCCAGTTGTAGACATCCACCATGCGATCACGGCCATCAACCTCGACGACGGGCGTGATTAACGTGACCATGTTGTCACGAATGGTGCGCACGTACGGGCTTTCGTCCACGGCTAGCCTGTAGGCAAGCTCCATGAGCGCCGTCGGCGAACCAGTTTCAGTCGAGTGAATGGCGCCGGTGATGTAATAGATGGGAAACGACTCCGCGACGAGCCGATCGGCCTCATCATCGTTCGTGTTGATAGTGCGCGGGTCGGCAAGTTTGGCAAGCCGAGCGCGGTTCTCATCAAGCTTGCTCAGCAGACTTTCTGAGGCCACTGCCACCGCGATCATCTCGCGCCCTTCTTCAGTAGTGCCTATTGAATAAACCTTTACGCGCGGGCTGGCTTTCTCCAGCATGCGCATGTAGCTATAAACTTCCGCTGCGTAGGGCAACTTTCCCGGCGCCCCGGCGACATCTCCCAGGACGGCCTTCGGCGTCGGCACGTTTGGCGAGGCCGGGAGATAATCGGTCAAAGGCGAGTTGAAAAAAGTCTCAGTTGTATACTCGCGAATCTTCTTCGAGTATTCCTCGTCCACCGGCTGCCTGGGATCACGGGCAGGCTTCACCTGGGCACTTGTTAAGATGGGTGCGACAGCAGCAATGACAACGAACAAAAGAGTGGCGCGAAGGAGAAGGTGTCGATTCATCGGGGTTCCTCAGAACTGTTGAATAGAATTTCGCATGGCGCTCGGCCGCAAGCGCACCGGGTAACCTCTAAGCGAAGTTTTGGGTTGTTAGAATCCATTAACGGAGAAGCAGAAAAACTTTTAAGCTAAATACGCTAAGTAAGTCAACTTGTTGGTGCTGACCTAAATCGAGAGTCGGCTCGACTGAAACAAACGATCCACGAAACTACACGAACGAACACGAAAATGTTTAGGGTATTTCGTGATATTTCGTGGATCGTTCGTTGATTTACTGTACCCGCAGCACGAGCAGGGTTGTAGACCGGCTCAACTTCCAAATGTAAGCTGCAGCCAGCCCTGGTTGACGCAAATCAGTGACGTCGGTATCGTGCCTTATATCTGAGAAGCACACGATGCAGGCTCGAATATTCCAATTGAACACTTCTCCCGGTGGTCTTCCCAAGGTGGCGGTAGGCGAGGCGGTGGTAACCGAGTTAGGTTTGGTCGGCGATGACCATAACTTTCCGGACATCCACGGGGGGCCCGAACGCGCGCTGTGTCTTTTCTCTCTGGATCGGATCCTGGAATTGCAGGGAGAGGGCCACTCGATCTTCCCCGGAGCTGTCGGGGAAAATGTAACGATCTCCGGACTCGACTGGGATCGGATCACACCTGGCCAGCGGCTGGCCCTGGGTGACGAGGTGCTGATCGAGATAACCACCTTTACCTCGCCCTGCAACTCCATCGAGAACGTTTTTGCCGGCGGGAAATATCAACGCATCTCACAGAAGGTTCATCCTGGCTACTCACGCGTCTATGCTCGCGTGTTGCAGCCAGGGCGACTCAGTGTCGGCCAAACAGTGCGCTTGCTAAATGGCAGCGACCCCAGCTAGTTGTAACCTGCACATCGAGCAAATAGAATTAGGCATCCATGATAGACAAGATGCCAGATCACGAGTTCAAGAGCGCACAGCCGCGAGCCCAAACTCCCGAAGAAACCGACCTTGTCAAGATCAAACCGCTGAGCAAATCCGCCGGCGGCGTGCCGGCAATTGTCTCAGCCGTTAAAAGCGCCTGGAACGAAATGGGGCCTGTGCGCGGATTGCGCACGCTGCTAAAACTCAATCAGCAGGGAGGATTCGACTGTCCGGGATGCGCCTGGCCAGAACCCGATGAAGCCCGATCGCACGCCGAGTTTTGTGAAAACGGCGCTAAGCACGTTGCCGACGAAGCCACGACTAAACGCGTTACTCCAGAATTCTTCAAGCATCGGAGCGTCGCCGATCTCTCCCACAAATCTGATTATTGGCTCGGGAAGCAGGGACGAATAACCCACTCAATGTTGCTGCGGGCGGGAGCCACACACTACGAGCCTATCCCCTGGGACGAAGCCTTCGATCTAATTGGCCAAGAGTTGAATTCATTAAATCATCCGGACCAGGCAATTTTCTATACCTCCGGACGCACCAGCAACGAAGCTGCATTTTTATATCAACTCCTCGTCCGGCAGTTCGGCACTAACAACCTGCCGGACTGTTCCAACATGTGCCACGAATCCAGTGGTTGGGCGTTGACTGAGACCATCGGAGCCGGTAAGGGAACCGTGACGCTGGAAGACTTCGAGTTGGCCCAGGCAATCTTTGTGATCGGACAAAACCCCGGCACAAACCATCCGCGCATGCTCTCCGCCCTAGAGAAGGCTAAAAAGAACGGCTGCACCCTGGTGCATGTCAATCCGCTGCCGGAAGCCGGTATGTCGACGTTCAAGCATCCGCAAGACGTGCTTGGTTGGCTGGGTGGGGGAACTCAACTGGCGGATCTTTTTCTGCAGGTGCGGATCAATGGTGACGTCGCACTGCTGAAAGGGATCATGAAAGAGGTCCTTGCAGCAGATCAACTTTCCGGCGGTCGCGTACTTGATCAGGACTTCCTCAAGAAACACACCACTGGTTTTGCGGAGTTTGCCGATGCTCTTCGTATGACTGAGTGGGAGGACATTGTCCAACAGTGCGGGATTCCCAGATCAGAAATCGAGGAAGCTGCCAGGATTTTCATCGCTTCTGAACGCACGATCTTCTGCTGGGCTATGGGATTAACCCAGCATAAGAACGCCGTGGCCAACATCCAGGAGATCGTCAATCTGATGTTGCTGCGCGGCCAGATCGGAAAGCCGGGCGCCGGATTGTGTCCCGTTCGCGGTCACAGCAACGTTCAGGGGGACCGCACGATGGGAATCTCGGAGCGGCCTTCAGACACGTTTCTCGATCGGTTGGGAGCGGAGCTCAATTTCGAGCCGCCGCGGACCCGCGGCCTGGACACGGTCCAGGCAATTCAGGCGATGCATGCCGGCTGCGCCAAAGTGTTTTTTGCGTTGGGTGGGAACTTCCTTTCCGCGACTCCTGACACTGAGTACACGGCTGAAGCGCTCAGGCGATGCCGCCTGACCGTGCAAGTTTCCACCAAACTTAACCGGGCACACTTGATAACCGGCGAACAGGCGCTCATTCTGCCGTGTCTTGGTCGCACAGAAATTGATCAGCAAGCCACTGGCCCACAGTTTGTGACGACCGAGAATTCGATGGCTGTGGTACAGGCGTCGCGCGGATTCCTGCCACCGGCATCATCGGAATTGCTTAGCGAGCCTGCGATCGTCTCGCGTCTTGCTCGTGCAACCCTGGGACACCGCACCGCGGTTGACTGGGAAGAGTTAATCGCGGACTACGATCGCATTCGAGACTTGATCGGCCGAGTGATTCCCGGATTCGAGAATTACAATCAACGCGTGCGACAACCGGGAGGTTTTTATCTGCCCAGTTCTCCGCGCCAGCGAGTATTTAAGACGCCGAGCGATCGTGCGGTGTTCACGGTTCATCAACTGCCGGAGCACAATCTGAAGCCGGGTCAGTTTTTAATGATGACGATTCGCAGCCACGATCAGTTCAATACCTCGATCTATGGGCTGAACGATCGCTATCGCGGGATTTATAACGGGCGGCGAGTGGTGCTACTCAACCGGGACGACATGCTGCAGGCCGCCCTAAGCGAAGGGCAGTCGGTGGATCTTACCAGCCACTTCGAAGGAGAAGAGAGAGTTGCGCATCGATTCACTGTGGTGCCTTACAGTATCCCACGTCTTTGTGCGGCGACGTATTTCCCTGAAACAAACGTGCTGGTGCCGGTCAGAAGCGTGGCGGAGAAGAGCAACACCCCCGTATCGAAGTCGGTGGTGATCACCATCAAGCCCTCAGCCATTGTGGGCGAGAAGTTTAATTATGATAACGCCTCGGGATGACTGATGTTTAGTGCGTGTCTCAAGAGTTAACTGTATGAGAGTCCATGGCGGGTGGCTCATCAATGATAGAAAGGGTTTTGAATTTCGTGACTTTTCGTGTGATTTCGTGGATCGTTTCTGTTTTTCGCAGCCTGCTAATCTGGTGGTTTAATGTTTACCACGCAACCTATTAATAAAGGCGGCACGAAACCGGAGTTGTATGCAGACTTGCTGTTGCAACTGCGAAGCATGCTCGCGGACGAGCGCGATGTCATTGCCAATGCAGCCAACATGTCGTCGCTTCTTTATCACTCAATGCCGGATGTGAATTGGGCCGGATTCTACTTCCACCGAGATAATGAGTTGGTACTGGGCCCATTTCAGGGGCAGCCGGCATGTGTTCGCATCCAAATCAGCAAAGGCGTTTGCGGCACTGCGGCGCAACAGCGACAGACAATCATCGTTGATAATGTCCACGATTTTCCGGGGCACATTGCCTGTGACAGCGCGTCGAATTCAGAGATTGTGGTTCCCATAATGAAAGACAATCGCCTGATTGGCGTGCTCGATCTCGATAGCCCATCAATTGGACGCTTCGATGAAGTGGACGCGCGATGTCTGAATGAGCTGATCGATGTGTTTGTGGAATCAACCGGTCTAGATTTTTAGTGGTTTCGAATGAGGGTGGTTGCGTGGAAAACCAAGGCGCTACTGAATTGCAGTCCGGAAGGCGGACCCTGTCCCCGCCTCAAGTTTGAAGCCACTGACCGGAAGAGCGGGGACAGGGTCCGCCTTCCTGACTGTGAGGTTACTAGGATTGAGAGGTTGATTCGCGAGAAAAGGCCATGATCAAAATACGAAAAGCAAAGGACCGCGGCCACTTCAATTTTGGCTGGCTGGACACGTATCACACTTTCTCTTTTGGCGATTACTACGATCCTTCATTCATGGGCTTCCGCGGTTTGCGCGTGATTAATGAAGACTTTGTGCACGCCGGCCGCGGATTTCCGACGCATTCTCATCGGGACATGGAGATCATCACCTACATTCTCGAGGGTGCATTGGAACATCGCGACAGCATGGGGAACGGTTCGGTTATCCGTCCCGGTGATGTCCAGCGAATGACGGCCGGCACCGGCGTGTCCCACAGCGAAGCGAATCCCTCGCCAGAAGACTCGGTGCATTTGCTGCAGATCTGGATTATGCCGCAGAAGCAGGGACTGATGCCCGGCTATGAGCAGAAGTTCTTCAGCGATGAGCAGAAACAGGGCAGCTTATGTTTGATTGCATCAGCCGACGGCCGCGACGGCTCGGTCACAGTGCACCAGGATGTGAGCGTGTACGGTGCAGTGTTGGACAACGGCCAGGCATTGAACCATCAAATGGCGCCGGACCGGCATGCCTGGATTCAAGTGGCCCGAGGCGGGGTTGTGGTCAACGGAGAGACTCTAGATCAGGGTGATGGAGCGGCCATCAGTGGCGAATCCCAATTGACCATAAGCGGCCCCAAGCGATCTGAAATACTGTTATTCGATATGGAGTGAGTTGCGGGCGGAGATGTCAGAATCTCACCCGAATATTCAGATCGCGCAGGGCATCAAGGTTTTTCTCTTGCAGCGCGATGACTGATTTACCGACCTTCATCTCAACCGTTTTGGCGCCAACGATCGTTTCGAAAATCTTATACGGAATCGAAACTTCCAGCACTTCCTTCATTCTGTCAACCCCTTGATCGCCTGCAACATCCTGCGTCACCAGCCCCATCCTGCCCAACCTCAGCCGCTGCCCGTCGGCCACAACAAACAATTCCCGCTCATCGAGGGGGTGTCGGTTGTCCCAATCCTTAGTCTCGAAGATTAACTGCAACTTGGCGTAGCGAACATAATTGAGTTGTTGCCCCGGACAGTGAAGCGATGCAACCAAACTAACGCAGGCTTGTTTAAGAGTACTCCGCAGACCCTTGGCTCCCTCGCAGTTGATTCGCATTTTCTTGAGTGTCACCACGGTCTCATGGTTAAAGCCGTCGTACTTCGTTTCAATCTTGCCGCCGTGATCTAGGGTCGGAGGGTTCGAAATTGAAGGTGACTTTGCCAGGGATAGATGAAGGCTCTTGGGCAGCAGACTGGCACTCTGCAGCAACAACAAACAGGAGCAGATAAGAACTATTCGTTTCATGACACACTTCCAGACCGTAATTGTTGGCGTTGAATTGAGGTGAGATTGCTGAGGCAAGCACAGTCTGTGATTATTAAGTCGACCAAACTGCTAAGTTGACTATAGGGAAGTGAAGACCAGACTGTCAACAGGGAGAGGTCGGGGCTGCTTGAAACGCCCGGTGTTTGAGGTCGGGACGGCGGTCAGCTTCCTAAACTCCAAGTTAGCGGGGCTTAAGCTGTTCTTAGGCGCAGGTTTCGGCTACTTTCCAGAACCTAATCGTTCAACTTTCAAGCCTTTTTGCGCCCGCTCCAGCAGATCTTTTTCTTCATTTTATTGTTTCCCCTTCATCGGTAACGAGCATGGTCGTTCTTCAGTTCCAAGCCATCGGGTTATACTCATGATGCACGCCGTTACCGTTATTAAAGCAGCTCAAATATTTAATACTTGAATCCCGATTCGAATCGCATGTACTCTGAAGACGTGACTGACAAGTCCAACGGTTTACTGCTTGCCCTCTCACTATGCGAATTTCCTCACCGGTGTCTGGTTGCCGCCGAGCGTCAAGTCAACAGGATCACTGAGTAAATGGGAATCATTGGCAATTTGACCACGATGAGTGTCTCGGACCTGCTACAGTTTCTGGCAGTAGGTAGAAAGACTGGAGCGCTGAAGATCACCCATGGGAAAGTGGCCAAAGGAATCTATTTCGAGAATGGCTTCATAGTCGGTTCGAGAACTAACGATCCCACCGAATACCTCGGGCAAGTGCTCATCCATTATGGAAAAATAAACGAAGCCCAGCTTCAGGTTGCGATGGAAGCTCAACGTAAGGGAAACGGCCGTCCAAGGCTGGGGCAGATTCTGGTGAAGCAGGGCGTTCTCAGAGATGAGGAGGTCGTAGAGATTCTCAAGATTCGTACCCTGGAAATCATCTACGATTTGTTTCTGTGGAAAGAAGCACACTTTGAGTTTGTCATCGAGGATCCACTCCCAACGGACTTTACGCGAGTAGACGTCGAGCCTACCAAAGTCATCATGGAAGGAATCTATCGAGCTGATGAGCTCGCCCGTTACCGAACGTTGATTCCCTCGGATCGTGCGGTGATGGAGTTGGGTGCCGGCTGGACTTCGTCGCTGGGTATTGGGAAAGAAACTCGCCAGCTTCTTTATTTTCTCGAAAAGCGCATGTCGGTATCAGAAATCTGCTACAACATGCATACATCTCCTTTCGCGGTTTACGCGCAGCTTTACGATCTCGTAAACAAAGGCCTGGCAAATGTGGCCGGTGAACTTCCGGAAATTCCTGATCCGGTCAACCACATGCCGAATCTTCCCGAGGCCGCGGCGGAACTCCTTTTGCTCGCCCGCTCTGAGTTGGATAACGACCAGGCGGACAGAGCGCTATCGATTATCCACAATGTGCTGCGCAGAGAGCCGAAGAACATCGCTGCCGAAAACCTTCTGATCGAAGCAGAGAGGAAATTCATTTCGCAGGTGTACGCAAAAATTCCACCTACGGGCATACCCAGGATAATTCTCAAGCCCGAAGAGTTGGCGAAGAAAGAGATTGGACCCCAGGAGGGATTTGTTCTTTCTCGCATTAACGGAGATTGGGATATCGAATCGATCCTCTCAATATGCCCGTTCCGCGAAGCGGACAGCTTACGCATGATTAAATCGATGCTGGACGGTGGGATTATTGGTTTGTAACTTTATCCTTTCTCCTGTGCTCGATATGCCTCGGCTTTGACAAGCCATTCAAGACGTTTTCGATCAGCCTCGGAGGAAATACTGACAAATCGCACACCGAATCCGGCGTTGGGGTATTTATAAGCAACCACACCCTTCACCTCTATCCACTCCTCGCTCGGTAGCCGCAACTTGAATTCAATGCTCTCACCGACCGCGACCTCGCCAATCGAATCAATGAAGCAACCGTGAGTATGGATGTCTCCCGTTCTGGCCTCATATTTGCCAGAAGCACCCTCCCACAACACCTCAATGTAAGCCGGCACACGTCCCTGACGTCTGCGTTCGTCACCCATAGAACCTCCAGAAGCTACAAAGGTAAAATTCTAGAACGTGTCTCTATCATGAATTCTTAACTCAGCCCGATCTGCGTTTACTATTGATTGCTGCCCGCCCGACCTTTCAGTTCATTCACAGCTTCCTGACTTTCCGCCATCTCAGCTGGTTTCTCACCCAGCACGACGCGCACGGAGTGGGTTTGACCGTCGTCGGTAAGGGGAATTCCAGTATCAGTTTGCAAAGCGCCATCGAGCTCCAGACTGATCACGCCGCGATGGACCGCCAGCGGATTCTCGACTTTGATGCGGTAAGTTGCTCGCCCGCGTCGATAAATAATCTCAAACTCTCGCCACCAGCGTGGCACGCAAGGTTCTATCTTTAACCGATCCCCGCGCAGTTGGAAACCGAGAATGGACTCCAGGCCCGCCCGATACATCCAGCTCGCAGAGCCCGTGTACCAGGTCCACCCGCCACGTCCGGTGTGAGGAGGGACGGCGTAGATGTCGCCGGCGGCGGCGTAGGGCTCCACTTTGTATTTGTGCAACCCGGCACGAGTGGAGGCGTGATTAATTGGATTCAAGAGGGAAAACAATTCGCCGGACCGCTCACCATCTCCAAGCATCGCGAAGGCAATCAAGGTCCACAGCGCCGCATGAGTATACTGTCCGCCGTTCTCGCGGACCCCGGGAACGTAGCCCTTGATGTAGCCCGGATCAAGATTGCTTTTGTCGAATGGTGGGGTAAACAGGATGACCAGACCGTCACCCCGCCGGATCAAATATTCTTCAACGGCAGCCATTGAACGTACTGCGCGATGATGGTCAGCGGCGCCGGAGATAACACCCCACGACTGCACAATCGAATCGATGCGGCACTCTTCATTCTGGACCGAGCCCAGCGGGGTGCCATCGTCGAAATAGGCGCGTCGATACCAATCTCCGTCCCATCCATGCTCCTCGAGGGCCTGCTTCAAACTCTGCATGTGATCGCGATACTTGTCGCCGCGCGCCGCTTCGTTTCTTTGATCGCAGAAAGGCCAGAAATCAGCCAGCGTATTGTGGAGGAACCAGCCCACCCAGACACTTTCACCCTTGCCCTGATGCCCAATGCGGTTCATGCCATCGTTCCAGTCGCCGCCGCCCATGAGTGGCAGTCCATGAGAGCCGACTGCCAAACTGCGATCGAGTGCGCGGATACAATGCTCAAAAATGGTGCCCACCTCCGACGATACGACAGGTTGCATGTACAATTCGTGCTCTTCCGGTCCGAGGAGTGGAGCTTCGAGAAAAGGAACTACTTCATCCAGAACGGATAGATCTCCAGTGACATTAATGTAGAACGAAGTAACAAAGGGCAGCCACAGTAGATCGTCGGAGAATCGCGTACGCACGCCACGTCCGGTGGGCGGATGCCACCAGTGCTGCACGTCGCCTTCCTTAAACTGGTGGCCAGCGGCGAGCAGGATCTGATCGCGCGATAGTTCCGGTTTGCTGTAGACCAGAGCCATCACGTCTTGCAACTGATCGCGAAAACCGAAGGCCCCTCCGGACTGGTAGAATGCGGAACGCGCCCAGACTCGACAGGCCACTGCTTGATAAAGCAACCAGCGGTTTAGCATCGTATCCATTGCCAGGTCAGGGGTTTTTATTTCGACAGTGCCCAGCAATTCATCCCAGTAAGAGAGAACGGCTTCAAAGGCCTCATTGATTGCTGAGGGATTGGTAAACCTCGAGATTAGCTCCTCAGCTTCTTGTTTTGAGTCTGCTTCACCAAGCAGGAAAACAACCTCGCGAGCTTCTCGAGGCGCAAGTTCGATGGTGACCTGGATCGATGCGCAAGGATCTAATCCCGCGCCATCACGTCCTGCGAGGCTAACCCGCCGCAGGGCTGCAGGCATCGACGCAGTACCGTTCCGGCCCAGAAACTCTTTGCGGTCGCAGGTCGCACTGGAGATCTTTTCATTCGTCGTCACAAACAGGACGCGATGGGCAAACTCATTGTTGAAAGGGTTACGAGCAAAGATGGTACCGGTTTGATTCTCGATTTCGGTAATGATGTACGGGGCCGAAATACTACGCTGCGTGCCCAGCACCAGTTCGTTAAAGAGTGTAATCGTGAGGCGCCTTTTTCGCTCAGTACGATTGCGCAAGCGCAGCAGCGATATCTTCACCGAACCTTCGAGTGGTACAAACAGCAGCAACTCTTGCGAGATGCCGTGACTGGTATGTTCGAAGACTGAATAGCCCTGGCCATGGCGGATAGTGTACGGCTCTGGCTCGCGGACCGGAGCCGGAGTGGTGGACCAGACGGTACCTGTGTCTTCGTCACGCAGGTAGATAATCTCCCCCGGGGGATCGCTGACGGCGTCGTTAGACCACGGCGTCAGGCGATTCTCGCGGCTGTTCACCGACCAGGTATAGCCGGCGCCGGTCTCTGTGACTTGAAATCCAAAGGCGCTTTGATTAGCAATGATGTTGGCCCAGGGCGCCGGCGTCCACTGATCTGCGCCGAGCACTATCACATATTCACGTCCGCCCTGATTGAAACCACCCAGACCGTTGAAGAACGTCAGTTCCGGCAAGGCTACCGTTGGTTCGGGGTAGGTCTGGGAGGCCAGACGGGGAATGAAGGGCTCCGGAAGTGGTTCTTCAATGGTGAGACGCTCCAGTTGATCCTCAAGGGCCCCACGCTCGGTGACGATGACCACTCGTGCCACGGCGTGAAGCAGAATGCGATCAGCTTCGGGCATTATGTCCGCGCGCCTCAGAAAGACGCCGCCGGGTTTGTCCTGCAGACCCTGGAGTCCGCTAGTCCGCACCAGCGCTTCCAGTTCCCTCTGCAGTTCTTGAATGTAGCCCGCCGGATGATCGTTTAGTATCACGCAATCGATCTTCAGACCTTTGTAGTGCAAGTATTCATGTCCGCGCAAAATCTTTCTAACCATTAACAAATCTTCGAGCCGATTGACGCGCACCAGCAGAATCGGCAGGTCGCCGCTGATAGCGTAGGGCCATAGACTAGACTGCGCTTTAGTATTGAGGGCCAGCACATGGGGTCGCGGCCGTAGCGAGGGATCGGAGTAGATGATGCGGGCGGCCAGACGCTGGAACAAGTGCGCCTCCTCAGCATCGAGCTGCAGGTGGCTCATTTCCACCTGTGCCTTAGTCCATGCCAGTCGTGATTCGCGCTCGAAGATGCTGGGATCGTGATATTTGTCGGCCAGAGTCATCGCTTCTTCTCGCGTGTTAGCGATCGCGGTGCTAAACGTTACTCGAGCAGTTTCGTTGGGGGCGATGCGAACACGACGTCGTAAACTGAA
Organism: Pyrinomonadaceae bacterium; assembly: GCA_041745915.1. Classification (GTDB taxonomy): domain Bacteria; phylum Acidobacteriota; class Blastocatellia; order Pyrinomonadales; family Pyrinomonadaceae; genus PSRF01. Next base: position 18,700 of record JBGTHZ010000120.1, read on the forward strand.
CACTGGATCGAGCACCGCCCCGACTGTGTTGGACAAGGGACGCTCTTCCATAACAGCCACCGGATCGGCGGGAGTGTGTCCGCGTCCCAGAAAACGACCACGGTCCGTTTCGTACTGCACGGCCCCGAGGACGTCGCCTTCGGCAACCACCGCGTGCACGGCCCAGACTTGCTTGTCCTCCGAGGATCGCCGTCGTCGATGGGCCAGGAGCGCATTCTCGACTGCGAAGAATTCAGTTTCGATAAAGAGATTGCTGAAGGCCGGATGTGCCGCGTCCGCCTGAGGAGGAGCCAGAACGATCTCGGAGTAGCTGGTGAGCTCAATTTCCCGCGTCCGCACGGAATTGTTGGTAATGGACACCCGCCTTACCTCGGCATTGTCTTCGGCCGAGATTACGACTTCCAAGTGGGTGACGATGCCGCCATCGGTGCGCCAGAAGTCTGCTTTGTCTTCTGAGAAAGCGACTTCGTAAGACTGCGGCCGGCGTTGAACTGGCTGGTGACCTGCCGACCAAACTGTGGCGGTACGCACGTCCCGGAGATAGATAAAGGCGCCCCAGTTATCTCTGGTGACATCTTCGCGCCAGCGGGTCACAGCGTTTGGGCCACAAGCGGAATATCCTGCTCCGGCAGTAGTGATCATCAGGTTGTAAGTGCCATTCGAAAGAAGCTGCGTGCGTGGTGTTTCCAGATCGGGTGAGTGGTAAACGCGTGTGACCATGCCGGGCAACGATTGCGTGACCCGACCTGTCAGCACCTCTTCGGCCCGGGGGTGCGCCGCGGGCATGCCTACCGGCACTCGCTCCTGCAACAGTAGTTCGGTGGCCCGCACCACTGGATCGGCATGAAAGCGGTTTTCCATGCGACCGTTGTCAAGAGCATTGATCAATGCAACCAGACTCATGCCCTGGTGGTGAGTCATGAACGCACGAATAATGACACGTCTTTGATTCTGAGGCAGACGTTCCTTGGTGTAGTCGATTGACTCGTAAAAACCGAAACTTCCCAGCGCTCCCTCCCGTTCCAGAGCGCGCAAATTCCGCAAGGCCTCGGCGGGGTTGATCAGCGCCGCCAGCAGGGTGGCGTACGGGGCAATCACCAGATCCTCGATCAGTCCTCGTTTCAGACCCAGACCCGGTACGCCAAAAGGTCCGTACTGGTAGTTTAGTTGCAGGTCACGTACGTTGTAGGCTGATTCAGATACACCCCACGGCACGCCTCGTTCCCGACCATACTCGATTTGTCTTGCCACCACAGAGCGATAGGTTTCGTTCAGTAGCGTGCTCTCGTAATCCCGCATGACCAGGAGGGGCATCAGATATTCGAACATGGTGCCGGTCCATGAGATCAAAGCGCGTCCACCATTTACGGACGTGAGTTGGCGACCCATGCGGAACCAATGTTCCTGTGGGACGTCACCCTTGGCGATTGCCACAAAGCTGGCGAGACGTGCTTCAGAGGCCAGCAGGTCGTAAAAAGAGTTATCGGGGCGAAGTTCGCCGACGTTGTAGCCGATGGTAAACACCTTGCGCTCCGGATCGAGGAGAAAGCGAAAATCCATCTCTTCGACAATCTGTTCACACTTATGGGCCAGACGGCTGAGCCGTGACAGCAGGTCATTAGCGGCCCCTGATGCATTTTCGATGGCTGTCGCGAGGTGTGAGATCGAGGTGCCGGCGCCTTGTGCGTCGTCACCTACCGCCGGCGACTCAGCGAGCCGCGCTTGTAAAGCCGCAAGTTTGAGGAGCACCCGATCAGCCAATTCAGGTACTTCCAACGGTGTGGGCACGGCATCGAGGAGGTCTGCGACATCTCGCCACTGAGCCGTTGTCTCCTCGTCGAACCGTTCGATCGCTGCCTCGATCGCGGATAGGGATAAATGCCCCCATGGCATAAGTGTCATTACGTCACGTCGGTATGACCGCACCTGCTGCTGCAATGCTCCGACCCACCAACGCAAGTCCTGAAAGCTCTCAGGGCCGTGCTCGATTGATAGTGCATCCACAATGTCGGTAATTTCCGCGCCGTGCCTGACGATTGAGTCGAAGAGGAGAAGCCACGACCACGGTGATCTGTCCGAATCTGAAGCTAGTAGCTCCTTGCACGCCTCAATTTCGCCACGCAGTTGCCTGACCGTTACCACCTGAGTTCGTTGCCGCACGGTCCCAAGCCTTCCCGCTTCTTCGCTGATGGCCAGGATGGTGTCGTTGAGTCCGTCGATAACTCGTTGGTCGAGAAGCTTGACCTCGGGCAGCTCAATGAAGGCTTGCTTAAGGGCGATGAGATGACCGGCAAGATTGCCGCTGTCGACGGTGGAGATGTACTGCGGGATCAGCGGTTCCAGAGTTCTGGTATCGTACCAATTGAAACAATGACCGCGAAGCTTTCCCAACCTTGTAAGCGATCCGAATGTCAGCTCCTGGCGCTCGACGAATTCCAGGGTGCTGATATATCCGAAGTCGTGGGCGGACAGGGTTGAAAGCATCAACATCCCGATGTTAGTCGGAGAGGTGCGATGCGCGATTACCGGTCTGGGATCTTCCTGGAAATTGTCCGGCGGCAGCCAGTTGTCTTCAGGGCCCACAAAAGTTTCGAAGAAGCGCCAGGTCCGGCGTGCCACGAAACGGGCGAAGCCGAGATCCTGACCCGCCAGCTCTTTGCGGGCTGGTGCTGTGCGCTGGCTGACCCAATAGGCGACAAAGGGCGATATTGCCCAGCCGATTAGGAATGGAGCCGCCACCCTCAACGACGAAGGCCGCAGCAAAAAGCTAAGCACGGCGGCAGCCAGCGTGAGCATCTCAGCTGGCAGCATGAACCGTAAGAACGAGGGCAGATCGTGTCGCGCCGAGCGTTCCGCCTGCGCAGCGGTTACCCACTCAAGCAGGTTCCGGTGGGAGATTAGTTTTCGATAGAGGGTGCGTACGATTGCATCCAGCATCAGATAAGCCTGATGCGGGAGAAATATCATCGACAAAGCTAACTGCGCTGTGTTGGTTCTAATGTCGCCCCAGACGCTCCAGAAATGACTTGTCCAGGGGACGCCCCGCGGGTGTATTAAGAGACTGGTAGTGACGTGAAGATAAACAGGAAAGGCAATCACCAGCACGACGAACAGAGTCCAGGTCAGAGTCGAGCCGGGAAATGCTGTCCAGGCGATCGCTAGCCAGATGAACAGAGAAGGTGCAACCAGGCTTCGCCGTAAATTGTCGAGAATCTTCCAGCGCGAGATCAGCGGCAGGAGATTTCGGACTTTGCGTCCGTGTGCGTCAGGCACGAACGGAAAAAGCCATCTGATAATCTGCCAATCGCCTCGAGTCCAGCGATGTTGGCGGTTAGCATAAGAATCATAGTGGGCAGGATAGTCGTCTAGAAGCTCGATGTCGGTCACCAGAGCAGCGCGCGCGTAGAGCGACTCAAAGAGGTCGTGACTGAGCAGCGAATTCTCCGGCACGCGTTCATCCAGCACCGATTCAAACGCGTCCACCTCGTAGAGACCCTTGCCGGTGTAACTGCCCTCGCCAAAAAGATCTTGATAGACGTCTGAGACTGCGGTTGTGTAGGGATCGATTCCGGTGTTTCCCGAAAAAATGCGGGCAAATCTCGAGCGGGAAGCGCTCTCCAGCGAAATGCTGACGCGGGGCTGCAGAATGCCATAACCGGAGGTCACCCGATTGGTGGCCGGGTCAATGCGTGGCAGGTTGAGTGGATGGATGGCGGTGCCCACAAGCTTGCGCGCAACCTCGCGCGGTAGATGGGTATCCGAATCGAGCGTGATGACGAAGCGTACCTGCGAGAGCAGTTCCTGGTCCGCCGTTTGAACGATAAAACTTGTAGCGCGGCTGCCGCGAAGGATGCGGTTGAATTCGTGGAGCTTTCCACGCTTCCGTTCCCAACCCATCCATTTCCCTTCAGCTGAATTCCATTGGCGGCGCCTGTGAAACAGATGAAAGCGTTGAGGCTGGTGCTTGTTGTAACGCTGGTTCAAGCCATCAATGCCACTCAGGGCCACCTCCAGAAGCACGGCGTCTTGGGCCAGCTCTTCCGCGTCAGCGTCTACAAAGTCTCCCAGCAGGGAAAAATAAATCTGCTTGTCCTGGTTTGCCAGGAAATGTACCTCTAGTCGCTCGAGCAGCTCGCGCACTCCTTGTTCACTCGAGAAGAGTGTGGGGATCACAACCATCGTGCACGCGGTTTCTCCAATACCTGCGGAAGTGTTCATCCTGGGCAACAGGCGTGGCGGGAAGAGATGGGTTACGTCCCAGTTCAGGATGCTGAGGGCGAGGTCGCTGGCAGGAATCACAGCCAGTAGGAAAGTCGCCGCCAATAATGGCCAACTCGCTCCGACGAAGTACATCGAGAAAAGAAGGACCGCGATGATCAGGGCCGTCAACAATGTCAGGGTGCCTAAATAAGCGAGCGTCGGGTGTCTCAAACACGCTCGACGGAAGCTCTCGGGTAGGCGTGGTCGATATCCAAAGGCGGCTTCCAACTGACCCAAACCATCGTCGACCAGGTAGTATCCAACGTGAGTTTCCGGACCGCTGTTTTCGCCTTCTTCGGCCGCCTTAGCTGCTATCTTGACTGCCGCCTCGCCAATCTCCATCTCCGAGAATAAGGTTCGCTTGCTTATTCGTTCCACCACATGGCGATAGCGATCCCTGGAACCAAATTCCATTTTCAAATATGCGCCTGCCGGATCCTGTCCCAGCAACGGATCGATCAAACTCACACTCTCAAAGAAATCACGCCAATCGAGCGTTGAAAGGAGACGCATGCTCGTGATGATGTTCCCGACCGTAACCTGGGTCGCAGCCTGGCGTTGATGCTCGCTGTGAATAACTTGTTCGATACTGGTAGCTTGTCGGGCGAGGTGCTTTTCCAGCCAGCCAGTCACCGGCATCAAGGCCGGATCCTGTTCACGCAGGCGCTGCGTCAGTTGGACCACAAATGCCCGGGGCAGAAGGTCGCGTTTTCCCAGCCGCTCGGTAATCAGAGGCACTAGGGCGGACGGTTGCCGGGCTGCGAGTTCCAGTAGTTTGTCGGCCAGTTGGTCAGCTTGCTCCCGCTCTTCACGCGCTCCAACAATCCGGGTGGCCAACCTTCGCAAGTTTTCCACAAGCGCTAAACGAAGGCTGATTGCTACTGCCCACAGTTCACCGATCGTAAGCGGTGAAACAGTTTGATATGAGGAAATGAACCTGCGGAGTGTATTGGTCTCTAAACGGCTGTCAGTATGGGCAATCAGAGCGATGGCCACCGCATAGATTCGCGGGTAATCTTTAAGCTCGCCATCAGCCAGCTTGGGTAGTTCGTAGTAATAGCTCTTGGGGAGGTCTTCTCGGATCTCGCGAAGCTGTTCTTCGATAATGTGGAAGTTATCGACCAGCCATTCTGCCGCCGGAGAGATCGACCGGCCGCCGCGTAGCGCCTCCACCAGAGCCCGATAGGCAGCCACCAGTTTTCGCCCGTTGTCCTCGAGCCGGGGCAGCAGGTAGGCACTTCCCTTCTTCCTGATGATTCTATGTTCGGCAGCCAGAGTCTGCGCGTATTGCTCGAGACGTTCGACGCTATAGATTTCTTCACGGATCGGCTGTTCGTCGCCATAGTCGGATGTTCTTCTTCTCAGCAATGCGAAAAAATCAACCATAACCGTGGAAGCTGTGAAAGCCAAAAGACGCCGAGCTACAAGGTATGATCTCGGTGTAGCGCAACGCGGCCAATTAAGGAAATTTGGCTGCAGAATATCACGATTCAGAAAGACCCTTGGACTTGAATGCCGGGGTGGTCAGCCCAGAAACGCCTCATTGGCCGGGTCGCGTCCAAACTACGGTTCACGTCAAATTGATAATTACGCTCCTCAAATTGACTGCCGGCGTGACCGCGCGTTTCAGTCAAGATGCCAAAAACTGCCGAAAGTGATAGATACCCTACCAAACCCGCGCCGGGCGAGACCATCCTGTTCGGGAATACCAATTGCTCTCAGTAGCTCCGGATACCTGGGGCAATCCGCCCCATTTGGCAAAGCCCCACCTCTGGAAAACACAAGACAGATGACCCGACTGACCATAAGAAATTGGTTTATGAGGACGATCGCGCTGCTTGGCGCGGTAGTCACCGTCGTGTGTGTCTATAGACTGCCGTTACATCAACTCGACCTCAGATATCCTTTCCTGGTGCTGGTGACAATCGTCATTGGATCGAGAATAACGGTTCAGATTCCGCGTGCCAAAGGAACGATCTCTGTCTCCGACACATTCATTTTCCTGACCATGCTGATGTTTGGCGGCGAGGCGGCAATACTACTGGCTACGACGGAAGCGTTCACATCTACGATCCGCTTCAGTAAGCGGACATTAGTGGGCCTTTTCAACTCTGGGGTCATGGCTTGTTCGACAGCGATCACGGCAACGGTTGTGAGTGTTTCGTTCGGATCTCTCACCAGCTTGCCCGAAGGACATTTACATAACCTGGTGATGGCACTCTGCGTGATGGCCTTGATGCAGTATGGCTTGAACTCAGGCCTGGTTGCCGTCTGCGCTGCCCTTAAACTTGACCAGCCGGTGTGGCTCACGTGGCGTACGAATTTTCTGTGGACCTCCATTACCTATTTTGCCGGAGCCTCAACGGCAGGGTTCGTCGCCCGGGTGATTGAACAGACGGGTTTCTTCGCTCTGGTAGCTACGGCTCCGATTATCGCCATTATTTATCTGACTTACCGCACTTACCTGCAAAATATTGAAACGTCGGCGGCCCAGGCGGAGCAAGCGAAACTCCACGTGAAGGAGCTCAATCGCTTCATCGCCGAACAGGAACGAATCAGCAAGGCGTTACAGGAGAGTGAGGAACACTTTCGCACGGCTTTTGATTATGCGGCGATCGGAATGGCTCTGGCTTCACCTGAAGGTTGCTGGTTGAGAGTGAACCGATCCCTTTGTGACATCCTGGGATTCTGTGAAGAAGAATTTCTCAGTTGTGACTTTCAGGAATTAACACACCGGGACGACCTGGGAGCTGATCTAGCTCACATCTACCGGATGCTGGCGGGAGAGATTCTCACTTGTCAGCTCGAGAAGAGATACATTCATAAACATGGTCACGAAGTGTGGGCCCTGACCAGCGCGTCACTGGTGCGCGACGCGCAAGGCGAACCGCTGCACTTCATTTTTCAGATAGAGGACATCACCGAAAGAAAGCGTGCCGAGGCAGCTATTCAAGCTCTTTCCGTGGTGGATGAGTTGACAGGTCTCTATAATCGCCGCGGCTTCCTGGCCTTTTCTGAACAACACCTCACTTCGATCCAGCGAACCAACAAGAGTCTCTTGGTGGTCTATGCGGATCTCGATGGCTTGAAGCAGATCAATGACTCGTTCGGGCACATGGAAGGCGATCGAGCGCTGACTAAGACCGCGGAACTCTTAACCGAAACTTTCCGCTCCTCCGATGTCCTTGGTCGTTTGGGCGGCGATGAGTTTACAGTCTTCGCCGCGGTCGACCCTGACGGTGGTGTCGACAGTGCCCTGGCTCGTCTGAACCGCAAGTTTGCTGCCTTCAATGCGTCCAAGACCGCGCCGTACAACCTCTCCATCAGCGTGGGTCTGGCAATTTTGAATCCTGCCGCGGCTGAGACAGTTGAACAACTGATGGCCCGTGCCGACAAGGCCATGTACGAGAATAAGCGGAAACGGAAGATGACACTTGCGCCGCCGGACATCGAACATTTCGAAGAAGCAGTGGCCTAATCTTTTGTAGTATCCTCTGCGCTCATTATGAGCGCCCCCGCCCACGCGAACGCCTTCATCGACACTGCCCCACCGCAACGATGGCGGATCCTCGCGTTGCTCTCGATCGCGGAACTGCTGGCAATGTCGCTCTGGTTTAGCGGCTCGGCCGTCGTGCCGGCGTTGCGCTCGGATTGGACTCTCTCTGCTTCAAGTGCCAACTGGTTGACGATTGCCGTGCAGCTCGGCTTTGTTTGCGGGACACTGTTGAGTGCCTTTCTGAATTTGCCCGACATAATCAGTACCCGTTATTTGGTGGCTGTGTGCGGACTCGCGGGAGCGACGACCAACGTTATTTTTGGTTATTTCGCCCAGGGCGCCGGGCTGGGCATCACCATGCGCTTTCTAACCGGACTCTTCCTGGCCGGGGTCTATCCTCCGGGCATGAAGATGCTAGCCTCATGGTTTCGCAGTTCTCGTGGGACTGCGCTGGGTGTGCTGGTGGGAGCGCTTACGCTGGGGAAGGCCTCGCCGTATCTTATCAACGGCTTAGGCAGTCAGAACTGGCGTCATAATATTCTTCTTAGCTCGCTACTCGCTGCGGTGGGTGCTGTTATCGTGCTGTTGTTCGTCGGTGAGGGACCGTTCAGCTTACCCGCGGCGCGTTTCGATTGGAAACAGGTAGTCAAGGTCTTCAGCAATCGCGGTGTGCGCCTGGCAAACTTCGGTTACTTTGGGCACATGTGGGAACTCTACGCAATGTGGGCCTGGACCCCGGTAATGATTCGAGCGAGTCTGGCTACGCAGGGAAGCCCGGAACATCTTGCCGAAGTCGCATCGTTTCTGGTGATCGGTTGTGGCGCAATCGGCTGCGTGATGGCGGGTTTGATAGCAGATCGGGTCGGCCGCACGGTGGTAACTTCCTGGGCTATGGCCATTAGCGGCAGCTGTTGTTTGCTGATTGGATTTCTGTTTGAAGCTGACCCGGTACTGCTCTTATTGGTAGCAGCAATATGGGGCGCGACTGTCGTGGCCGATTCCGCGCAGTTTTCGACCTGCGTTACTGAGCTGGGGAATCCGCAATACATTGGCACCGCCCTGACGATTCAGACATGCATTGGTTTCCTTCTGACCAGTATCTCAATCGAGCTTATCCCTCGCATGGTCGACCTCGTCGGCTGGCATTATGCCTTTGCCATTCTGGCGCCCGGGCCGTTGTTAGGTGTGATAGCCATGATGCGACTGCGCAGTCTGCCCGAGGCGGTGAAAATTGCACAGGGGCGCCGCTAATGGCGTCAAGCCTTGCTAATTTGCAGTCAGGAAGGTGGACCCTGTCCCCGCCTCAAGGTTGAGAGCTATTCAGCGATAAGAGCGGGGACTGGGTCCACCTTCCTGACTGCAAATTATCCTGGTCGCGTGCTAATACTGGATCTAGATTACATCACAAGCTGGTCTTGCAAAATCCAAAAGGTTTCGCTAGTCTTGCGCCCAAGGTGATTAGCATGCGATTCCATCATTAAGTACTGAGTAAGGTAATAGTCCCGCACTTACCGTTGTCGTCACTCGACAATCGGTCGTGCGCCAACGTCCGCAGCCCTTGCGGACGGGGCTTGCTGCACTACTCGGTCCTACCTTTCTTTTCCCCATCCAATCAACTTGTTTTTGCCGTGGCGTCGTTTTTGGCGATCCACTTTATTGAGGTGACTCATGGAATTCCCAGCCATCCAGGTTCGCAATTTGACGAAAAGCTTTCGAAAGCGGGAGGGCCTCTTCAAAAAATCCCGGCTATGGGCTCTGGAAGATGTCTCCTTCGAGGTTCGCAGAGGCGAGACCTACGGGTTGCTCGGTCCTAACGGGTCAGGCAAATCGAGCTTAATCCGTATTCTCTCGACTCTGCTTACGGCCGATGGAGGAGAGGTACGCTTAATGGGCCACTCACTTCCGGAGGAGCAGGAGATTGTGCGCTGGATCATTGGCCGCGTGAGCGTTGACGCTGCTTTCTATAAGAAACTTTCGGCAAGGGAGAACCTGCTTTACACGGCGCTGCTCTATGGCCAGGAGCCAGGCGAGGCGGAGCGCCGGGCAATAGAGATACTGGAACAGCTGGGAATGGAAAAAACGAAGTTCTCAACACCTCTCGAGGAAATGAGCCGAGGCATGCAGCAGAAGATCAGCATCGCCAGAGCACTGGTAATAAATCCACCGCTATTACTTCTGGACGAGCCCACAACCGGACTCGATCCGAAGAGTCGTCGTGATGTGCAGTCATTTCTTGAGGAACTGCGTGAACGGACCGGGACGACGATCCTGCTCACCACACACGATATGGCGGAAGCCGAGCGACTCTGTGCCCGCATCGGATTCTTGGCGCACGGCAAACTCGTAGCGGAAGGTACGGCCGACGCTTTGAAACATCAGGCCGCCGCGGCAACGCTGGATGACGCCTTTATCAAGTTAACCGGCGAAGGGCTTTCGAAGGAGGAAGAGCCACTGGAAGAGGTGGCGGTTTTGGAGGGTGTGTAATGGAAACGACAATGCGCCAGACTTGGGCCTTCATGTTCAGAGGTTATCACCTGACCCGGCGGTACATATCCTGGGTCATCGTTTTCAACTTCTACGCGCTGGTAACGTCAGCCACAGTCGCACTCATAGGCGTGGCAGCCCAGGACTATCAACTGACGCTCACACTCGTGGTTGGGGCATTGATGTGGAATTTCATGTCGTCCCTCTACAACGAAATAGCCATGTCGATAGCGTACGAACGATGGGAGGGCACTCTCGAGTACACATTCATGGCGCCGGTATCGCGTTTAATCCACCTCACCGGCGTTAGTTTGTTTTCCTTACTCAATAGCATCGTTCAGACTCTGATCGTGCTGATTGGTTTGTTGCTGTTTACCGACCTTGACCTGCGCGGCGCAAACCTGCCGGGAGTGATGGTGGTGCTTGGGGTGAGCACTATTGCTTTCGTGGGACTAGGGTTGATGGCGGCGGCATTGCCGGTGATGAGTCCGGAGCGAGGCGCTGAGGCAACGCATATTTTCCAGGGTTCACTGTTACTGGTGTCTGGAGTTTATTATCCGGTCGAGGTCTTGCCCAGGTGGTTGCAGCCGCTGTCTGGATTGTCGCCGGCAACGTATACTCTGTCGGCCTGCCGTAAACTAGTGGGCATCGGAAACGAGGGGTCGGTTCCCGGCAACCTGATGGGAGCGCCGCTTTCAGCCGTGATGGGGGAATTGATCGTACTGGCCCTGATGGGTGCGGTGCTCATGCCCGTGGGTCTTTGGGTCTTCGGAAGGATTGAGACATGGGCCAAGCGAACGGGCAAGCTAAAAAGAACGGGATGACGCGTCATAACCCGCGGGGCCCGTGGCGCCCATGCACGGTGCACTAGATTCCAAGATGACCACTAAACTCACTAACACGAGCAGACGGAAGGATAACTCTCATAACGACCTTAGCAGTCTAAAAACCCGAGCGAAGAAGATCGTTCAACTGCTCAAACGCGCTTATCCTGATGCCAAATGCAGTCTGAATCACTCGAACGCATTTGAATTGCTCATTGCCACTATTCTTTCTGCCCAGTGTACTGATGAGCGGGTAAACATCGTAACCGCAGATCTTTTTCGAAAGTATCGCCAGCCGAAAGACTATCTGAAGGTTTCTGCCAGCGAGTTGCAGAGCGATATCCGCACCACAGGTTTCTTTCGCAACAAGACCAAGTCGATTCAGGGGACAGCAAAGGTGCTAACCGAGCAGTACGGCGGACGCGTGCCTGAGACGATCGAAGAGCTGCTGGAGCTGCCGGGTGTTGCTCGCAAGACGGCCAACGTGGTGCTGGGCAATGCCTTTGGTGTGACATCGGGAATCGTAGTTGATACTCACGTGACGCGGCTCTCGAGACGGCTGGCTCTGACTCAACAAAAGCATCCAGAGAAAATCGAAAACGACCTGGTAGTGATTGTCTCTGGAAAAGACTGGGTAATCTTTTCGCACCTGCTTATCGCCCATGGCCGGAAGATCTGTAGAGCCCGGAATCCACTCTGCGCCGAGTGTGTCATAGAGAAGTATTGTCCCTCGTCTTATCTTAAAACAGGTGTGACGCCGGGAAGTTAACCGGCAGCCGCTAGACCCCCTCATTTGTGACATATTGATAGCTTCCTAGCGCATCCTGGGGGAACGCCGCTACAATGGGCGTCGCTCCGTCATCCTGATTTCGATTGGTCGTTTCACCGCATAGAATGCCGGTTATTCAGTATTTCTGCCTCGCGCACACCACCTTGTCATCCGACCGAGCGCGCGCCTATCCCTCCCAAACACCCGAAAGGGAGGCTGGCGCAGCTTGAGTTACAAGTTTCAGTGGGACCGTCTGACTGACGAGCGTTTGCTCAGCATGCGGATTTCTGAGCTGCCCATCAAGATCAAGGATTCCTTCCTCGAGCCGCATATAAAGCGTCTCTACCGTGAACTGAACGAGCGCGGCATCCGCTTTAAGCCCCACGTCTGGTTGTCCGAGGAATGGTTCTCACCGGACGGCGTGCCCGGCATTGCGATTCCTTTTTACCTGGCCCATCCGCGTCTGATGAAGTTGGAGCGCAGGCAAATGCTCGAGGTTGAAGGGGGCACCGACACGGAGTGCATGCGCATCTTGCGTCACGAAGCGGGTCATGCGCTCGATACTGCATTCCGGCTTCACTTCAAACGTCAATGGCGCGAGCTCTTTGGTTCCTTTGCGCAACCTTATCCCGATTTCTACAAGCCTAAACCAAAGAGTCGCAACTACGTTCTGCACTTGCGAGCCTGGTATGCGCAGGCCCATCCCGCCGAAGATTTTGCTGAGACGTTTGCGGTTTGGCTCACCCCACGCTCCCGTTGGCGACGCCGGTACAAAGGATGGCCGGCACTGCGCAAGCTGGAATACATCGATGACGTGATGCAGGAATTGGCCGGCACAAAACCGCGAAATCGAACCAGAACCAAGGTGGAGCCGCTTTCGAGTCTCAGAATAACGTTGCGCGAGCACTACCGTCGCAAGCGGGAGAAATATGATTTCGATTGGCCGGCTGTTTATGACCGTGACCTGAAGCGGATTTTTTCAGACGACGCGCAGGATCGGTTGCGGCCCAGTGCTGCCAGCTTCCTTCGCAGTGTTCGTCGCGAAGTTCGCGAGATCGTCGCCGATGGCACTGGAGTTCACCAGTACACTATCGATCACGTCTTGCAAAACATGATCGATCGCTGCAAAGAGTTGAAGCTGCGCCTGGTGACCCCGCCACGGGAAGCTCGGCGGCGGATGATGATTGTATTGACGGTCCAGGTAATGAACGTGCTTCATTCCGGTTACCATCGCATAGCCGTATGACCTTCGAACCCAAAAGGAAGCTGCGCATAATCGTCCTGGTGCACCAGGACCTGGTGCCGCCGGATTCGCTCGACGATCTGAGCGACAAGGACAAACTCGAGGTCAAAACTGAGTATGACGTCATCTCGACCTTGAAAAAGATGGGGCACGAGGTCTACCCGATTGGTCTCTACAACCAGTTGAATGTAATCGGTAACGCTCTAATGGAGCACAAACCTCACATCGCCTTCAATCTACTGGAAGAGTTCCATGGCTACCCTCTCTACGACCAGCACGTCGTCAGCTATCTCGAGTTGATGAAACAAGCTTACACCGGTTGCAATCCGCGCGGTTTGACCCTCGCACACGACAAAGCGTTAACCAAGATGATTCTGGCTTATCATCGCCTGCAAGTGCCGAACTTTGCAGTGTTCCCACTAAATCGAAAAGTGAGGCGGCCAAAGCGTCTGAAGTTCCCCCTGCTGGTGAAGTCGATCAGCGAAGAAGGCTCGGTCGGTATCGCTCAGGCTTCGCTGGTCCATGACGATGAAAAACTCACTCAGCGGGTGGAGTTCATTCACCGCCAAAACAAAACTGCGGCAATCGCAGAGCAGTACATCAAAGGTCGCGAGATTTATGTTGGCTTGATTGGTAACCAGAATATTCAAACGTATGCGCCCTGGGAGTTAGTCATGGAGAAACTGCCTGAGGGCTCAGAGAATATCGCGACCCTCAAGGTTAAGTGGGACCCGGCCTACCAGGTCAAAGTGGGATTGGCAACCAGGGCGGCAGAGCTTACCCCGGAGCAGCACAAGACCCTGGAACGCCTCTCGAAGCGAATCTACAGATACCTTTTCCTCAGCGGTTATGCTCGCCTGGACTACCGGATGACCGAAGAAGGCCAGTTTTACTTGCTCGAGGCAAACCCTAACCCTCAAATCGCTCAAGACGAGGATTTCGCCGATTCGGCAGCCCACTCCGGACTTCCCTACGACCAATTGCTTCAGAAAATAATCACAGTCGGCTTGAACTATCAGGGCTCGGGTCAGGTTACATAGCCTACAAACGGGTCCTTGAATGGAATCTGGAGAGAATTGATCATTTTCTGTTCTTGTACCCAAGACCCTAATTCAACTGGCGAGGCTGTCCCAATGATGCTCGCACTCACATTGCTTTTCGCGCTCAATCTCTATCGGCACGTCAGACGTGAGGGTATTTGATTGAGCTGCATGGTCTATCGGAGCACGCGTCTATTGATTGAAGCCGTCCATCACTTTGACCGTTGTGTTTCGCGATGGGACGTTTCCCGTGTAGCACTGCGGCGACAATCCGACTCAATAACCTTTTCGTGACTTCTTTTGGGTCGAATTGCGGAACGTAATGTGAGTCGTCACGAAACAGTCACATTGCTGCTTGCCCGATTCATAGGCAGCCGCTATTCTTCGTTGGCTTTCAGGTGCCCCCTCACTTAGGAAAGAAATACCAAAAAAATTCGGAGAAGGTAGTTCCCCTTCTATGCACTTACAAAAGCTGTTCCCCTATGCGCTGACCCTTTGTCTTACGCTTGTCTGCTTTGGTTCGGCGATGGCCCAGAGCACTGAACCTCGGATCGAGACTCGCGAAAGACAAATCGCACGAAACACCTTAACAAATGAGTTGATCCCTATCTCGGCGGATGACCCTATCATCATTTCGGAGGCCTCCCCCGAGGAAATCAAGGCAGCGGCAACGACACTCACCGCGGATACCGGGTTCAATTTCCAGAGATTGATGTATTCAGCAATCGATGATCGCATTGGGGCACGCTATTCATGGGGTGCTGCCGGACCTTCCAGGTTCGATTGTTCTGGATTCGTTTGGAGTACTTTTAAATCGGTAGGAATCGACTTTGAGCGCACCAGCGCACGTACCCTTTGGGCACGCTTTAACCCTCCGGCCCCCGAAGAGAAGTTCAAATTTGGCACGCTGGTCTTCTTCAGTGGGCTCAAGCACATTGGGATTATTGCCGACGAACACGGCTTCTATCATGCCTCGCGTCGACACGGCGTGGTCTATTCAACATTCAATGACTATTGGGTTTCTCGCATCGATGGTTTTCGTCGCGTGCCCTTGCCAGGGCAGGTTGAGCCCATGGTCGATTAACGATTCAATTGTTCCCCCCAGGCCAAAACGCCAGCGCTTCGACTGAAGTGCGGCGTTTTACCATTCTGCTAAAGCAGAACCGCCCGGATTTACGGGATCACGCGGATCAGAACTGAACATAAACCGGACCCGCTAGTTAATCATTAGTTCCTTGTCAGATCTCGTTTCCTGGGTAAATCCGCGGCCAATGTTTTTCGGCTACGACACAAAGCCCGCCCGTTGACCTTCGTCAGGCGCCTCCCAGACCACCACGATCTTGTCTATCGCGACGAAGCAGAGCTTATCTTCGGAATCTTTTAGCTGAACGACTCCGCCCTCAACCTTAATAACCTCGCCCCGGAGACTGGTGGAGCCCTCACAGCGGAGGTCGACTTTCTTACCCACAAGTTTTGAAAGAACATCAGTCATTAGAATTCATCCCTGTTTCTCGATAGGACATCAGGCCATCGTTAGCGCCCGTTTCCGTTTCTGAACGTGATCTGAATCAAAGGCAGAACGTCGGGATCGTTCTGCTGCGTACGTTCGAATTCGAGGAGATCGAAGTGAGCGCAGCGGTCGGTCGTAGGAAATTCTCGGCACACAGCCGGCCGGGCGTTATAAATCCTGCACTGCCGGGTGACCGGGTTCAGGAAAGTGCAGGATTGTCCCAGCACCGGGTCGGCCTTGCGACGCAGAACTCTTTCGGTAGTGTTGTAGGTGCGAGTAAAACGCACCACCGCGGTTTCGTAATCCACTCCAAAATGCCTTGCCAGCCGGTTGATATCCCGTTTAGTAACCTGAACGCGTTCATAGATTGAGCAGCAATAGGCCGGGCATTTGCTGCAATCATAGCTTGCCGGGTAACTCGTGGCGGTCGTACTCATAACACCCAGACCTCTTGCCTTTCTTAAGTTACGTCTGAAGCCTTAACGCCGCTTCGATTTTTTGTATTCAGCAAGCAGCAGTGCCATGCATTCCTCACGACGTTCGTAGAGTCGCTTAGGCTGACGTGGCGCGTGCTGCGCCAAAGCATAAGCTGTAATGATCGGTAGCGCCACTGTGGAATCAATATAGCAGACGACTGCATCTGGTAGCCGATCAGGATCAACCTTGCCCCACGAGACGGCTTCGCCGGGTGTGGCTCCGGAAAGTCCACCGGTATCGGGACGAGCATCGGTTATCTGCAGAAAGTAGTCATGTCCACGCTCGTCAATTCCCAGTACTTCCTGAATCTGTGGTTCCGTTTGGAGTAAAAAGTTTTTTGGAGATCCACCGCCCAGGATGAACACCGCAGACTGCCCAGGTTTGCGCTTGCGCTGCCCGGTTTTTTTCTTCCCATTACTGCCTGGATAGCCAGCATTGCGTTTGGCCGCAAGGACAATCGCAGCTGTCTCGTTTACGTCAAGCGACGGATCGAATGCCAGCTTGTTCCCCTGCAGAGCCTTGGCTGCCACGTTCATACCAATGGACGAATCACCAGGAGATGAAGTGTAGATTGGTACGGCATATTCGTAAGCGACCGCCAGTAGAGACTTCTCCTTCAATCCCAGTTTTCGCTCGCGCTCATGCACGTAACCGCCACAGAGATAGTGAAACTCGGCCGTGGACATCGCCTTTTGAAATTCTTTGGCTTCAATGATCTTCCGAAAGAAAGCATCGGTATCAAGCAGAACGGAGTAATCGAAGAAGATGTCGTAAATACGCACTACCTCTTCCTCTCGCAGCACGATGTCCGACGTCTGCGCATTGCCCTGGTGCATGGAGAGGCCGATTCCGAAGTGGGTATCGTGATAGAGGTTCGCACCTGTGGAAATAATCCAATCAATGAAGCCGGCCTTGATCAAAGGAATCAGGGCCGAGATACCAAGGCCCGCAGGGGTTAGGGCCCCCGTTAGCGAGAGACCTATGGTGACTTCCGGCTCCAGCATCTTTCGCGTGAAAAGCTGACAGGCTTCACGTAAACGCGCCGCGTTGTAGGCCAGAAATGCTTCATCAACAAGGCTGGCAATGCTCGTCTTAGAGGTTATCGGGATCGGATCGATTTTCCGTCCGCGCAGAAATTTGCTTCTAGTTGCCATGATTACGTTTCAATTGGCACCCAACATCCGCTCAAGGTCTTGCAGCGTTTTCTTCATAAACTCCAAATTCGACGTCTCCAGTGGAATGTTTCATCTGCTATTCAAATCTCTCGATCTCGCTAAACTCACTTGCACGGGGTCGAGGAGATCTGTGCTGAGCGGCCAGGGGTAATGAGAATAGAAGAATCGTGAGGCTGAGCAAACCAGTGCGGCTTAATTTATCCATTGCGGTTCCTAAATCACTCCCTATCGCTCGTTGCGACCAGCACAGCGTTCTCGCTCGCGCTCTCGCCTGAGTCCGAAGCTATTGACCGCAGACATTCGCTACACAGGCAACTGCGATAGCGATCCTTCAACTCGGCGCGCTGCCTTGCGCTAAGCTTTACTTCCGAGCACCAGCAACCCGCAAGTGTGGCGCCGCAGCTGAACTGGTTCCCACACGCCTCGCACTTGGAGGGCTCGCGCCAGCGTGGGGAAATAACCGCCGCGAATCTCTTCAGCCTGGTGGTCATCAGCTGATTTGACCTTCGCTCCCATTCTTTGGCGACGCGCGTTTCAGTCGCAGGCGTCCGATGCGCCGCTCGTCGGCTTCCAGAACTTCGACATCGATGCCGCGAAAAGTTAAGTGCTCACCAGAACGCGGCACCTTTCCCGATTCGTTGATAACCAGTCCCGCAATGGTCGTGAAGTCGTCGTCTTCTATCTCCACTCCAAACAGTCTCTCGATTTTACCGATTTCGGTTGATCCCAGCACCTCGTAGGCGCCGTCGCGACTTTCGAAAATCTCCTCATCTTCGCGTCCGATATCCTCATCTTCAATCTCGCCGACAATCTCTTCGAGAATGTCCTCAACCGTCACCAACCCCGCGACGCCGCCGTATTCATCGATCACGACTGAAAGTTGGACGTGGGCCTTTTGCATTTCTTCGAGCAACTCCGCAACCGGCTTAGTCTCTGGCACGAAATAAACCGGGCGCACCAGCGGTGCTATCGGCTCATCTTCCTTGCCTTCGGCCCAGCGCTGGAGGAGGTCACGAACGTAGATAATACCTTCTACATTGTCGAT
The DNA here is from genome assembly GCA_041745915.1 of Pyrinomonadaceae bacterium. Taxonomy (GTDB): domain Bacteria; phylum Acidobacteriota; class Blastocatellia; order Pyrinomonadales; family Pyrinomonadaceae; genus PSRF01. The sequence continues at coordinate 37,023 of JBGTHZ010000120.1, forward strand.
CTGCTCGCGGTAGACCGGTAGCCTGGAATACTTAGACTGAATCATGATGTCCCGGGCCTCGCGCACGGTCGCGCTTTCCGGTACCGCCACTATGTCCGGTCGTGGGGTCATTGCTTCGCTTACGCGAGTGTCACCGAACTCGATGATCGAATGAATCAGCTCGCCCTCTTCTTCCTCCAGGATGCCTTCAGCTTCGCCGACATCGATCAACGCCTGAATGTCGTCGCCGATGTCTTCCTCGTCGTCTTCGTCGCCGTTCTCAGGAACTTGCTCTTTGCGGCGGGTGCGATCGAAGAGTTTGTGGAAGGGATCTGCAGCAAAGGCCATCAAAGGTAGAAAGGGCCGGATGACCGGCAACAGGAATAGCAGGGTGGCTTCCGGGTCGCGCGTCGAGATAAAAAGCGGAATCAGCTGACGAAACATTCCTGCCAGCATCAGACCGCCAAGCAGACCCACTAATACGAAGCGTCGTTCCGAGAACAGTTTGAGTGAGATGGAGGTGATCAGGACCGCCACCACCACTAACAGAATCTGGATTGTTGCTGAGATGGCGAAACTAAACCGCGGGCGATTTTCCAATACCTGCTTCAAAAAGCCCGCCGAACGCCCTTTCAGTTCTTCTTCCGCCTCGCTGATGAGGCGCCTCAGGCCGACATCACTCAACTGACCGAAAGCCATGTCGACAGTGGCGAGTAAGGACAGGACCAGCAGCAGTAGAAAAGTGAGTACGATTTCAAATTGCATGCGTTACAAGATGGTAAATGGTAAATGGCAAATGGTAAATGGAAGCAGGGCGGTTGTCGCCAGTTGTCAGTTGTCAGTGGTCAGTGGTCAGTTGTCAGTGGTCAGTTGTGGGTGGGTTAGTGATCCTTGGATACATCCTGCATCGCCATTAGAATCTGACCTGCTCGCGAAAACCGCGGACAACTGACTACTGACCACTAACAACTGACAACTGACAACTGACAACTGACCACTGACCACTGACAACTGACAACTGACCACTGACAACTGACCAGTGACCACTGACAACTGACAACTGACCACTGACCACTGACAACTGACAACTGACCAGTGACCACTGACAACTGACCAGTGACCACTGACAACTGACCAGTGACCACTGACAACTGACCACTGACTCTGTCATATGCCCAACTGGCGGCGCAGTTGCACTTCTAACCGATTCATCTGCCCCTCATCAGTTTCATGGTCATAGCCGCAGAGGTGTAGCAGCCCGTGAAGGATGAGTTGCGCAATTTCTTTTTCAAAGGCTAGACCGTTTTCCACTGCCTGGCTCTCCGCACGCTCAACCGAGATCGCAATGTCGCCCAGGTTCGGCTCTGATGTTTCGGTAAACCCCTCATTACCTGCCGGAAACGACAACACATCGGTGGGTTTATTCACTCCTCGGAACCGTTTGTTCAGAATCTTTATCTGCCGGTCCGACACGAAAGCAATTGTGGCCTGGTATCCCGCTTTTCCGATCACCTTGAGTGCTTGTTCGCCGAACCCGCGCCAGCTCTCGCAGTCCATCCTCCTTCCGCGTTGCCTGCTCACCACCTCAAGCATATCGAATTGTAGGGGTGTCCCTCCGTGGGCACCCCACCGTGGCGTGGTTGTTGGGACGTTATAATCCCACGATGGGGTGCCCACGGAGGGACACCCCTACAACGCTATCACTCAAACATCAGATATTGGCCTTCTTGGAATGATCTTCGTAAGCCCTGATGATCAGTTGGACGAGCTTGTGGCGCACCACGTCCTTTTCGGTAAAGTAGACGAACTCGATGCCTTCCAGGTTAGAAAGTACGCGCTCGGCCTCAATCAGACCGCTGCGTTTGCCGGCCGGCAGGTCGACCTGGGTGACGTCGCCGGTAATCACAGCCTTGGAACCAAAACCAATGCGCGTTAGGAACATCTTCATCTGTTCGCTGGTAGTATTCTGAGCTTCATCCAGAATGATAAATGCATCAGCCAGAGTGCGACCACGCATGAACGCGAGGGGCGCCACTTCGATCACCCGTTTCTCCAGCAACCTGGTAACGCGTTCGTAGTCGATTAAATCGAAGAGCGCATCGTAGAGCGGCCGCAGGTACGGATCGACCTTGTCCTGCAGATCACCAGGGAGGAAACCAAGTTTCTCGCCTGCCTCCACTGCGGGTCGCGCCAGCACAATCCGGTTAACCTGCTTTTGCATCAAAGCCTGCACAGCCATCGCTACTGCCAGATAAGTCTTTCCCGTGCCGGCTACACCGATACCGAAGACCACGTCCCTTTCCTGTATGGCCTGGATATATTTGCGCTGATTAGCTGATTTCGGAGCGACCTGCTTTTTACCGGCCGGATTGAAGCGCGCTATGGTGAAATAATCCCGCAGGCTGAAGGCTCGGTCCTCGGCGATCTGCGCAAAGGCCTCACGCAGTTCCTTGTCGGTAAACTGCCGGCCTTCTTTAAAGAGTTCGGCAAAGTCCTCGAGAATGCGTTCCGCAGTCTCGATGTCTTTAGGATCTCCGTCTATTGAAACATCTTGCCCGCGGGCGTTGATACGCACGTCCAGAAGCGACTCCAGGTACTTTATGTTCTGGTCGTGAACACCGAACAGCGTTTCCAGGCCCCTTGGCGGAAGCTCAATCTTATTCAAGAACGCTCGCTTTCATTTCGAGGTGGATTATGAGGAGGGCTACAGGATGAAAGTGCGGAAAGCTTGTTGTCATATGCTATGGCTGGCACGCTACTACAGGGTCTCTTAGCTGTCAAATATTGGCTGATTCAAAGGTCGTTTGGTCCAGTTCGTCGCTTGACACTCTCGATGGTGGGCCCTATACTCCGTCCCTTGCGCAGGACGCCTGAGTCGCGTCAGAGTCATAAACACTAACCTCAAGAATAGCAGGCCGGGAAGCAATTAGCGGGAGAGTTTGATGCCAAATCATAAGTCAGCAGAGAAGAGAATGCGCCAGAATGAAAAGCGCAAGCAGATTAATCGGAGTAATCGTACCCGAGTCAGAGGCTCTATTAGGAAGCTGAGGGTAGCACTCGAGTCAGGCGACGCGAAAGAGTTGACGACGCTCTTACCGGCGACCGTTTCGACTATCGACAAAGCAGTGCAGAAGGGTGTGCTCCACAGGAACACCGCGGCGCGCTATAAATCCCGGTTGACAACGAACGCAAATCAGGCGGCAGCTAAGTAAAGTTTAACAAATACGATATGTGGCGAGGCGGACCGAGAGTTTGGTCCGCCTCGCTTTTTACTGGGAGGTGAGAGTGGCTGGCTATTACAAAGACGTTCGCGATATCGAAGCCGTTGTAGAAGGATTCGAGTCCTGTGCCACCCCGAAAGAGGACTTCACTCACGGCAGTCATCTCACTGTGGCCGCTTATTACCTCCACAGCTCGAATGAACCGGACGCCACAGAAAGAATGCGGACCGGCTTGCGTCGCTTTCTCGATTACCACGGCGTCGGCAGGGCAAAATATCACGAAACGTTGACCGTGTTTTGGATTCGAACTGTTTCGGCTTTGCTCGGGCGTTTGGATCAGACACTTACACTGTTTGAGAAGACCAACGCAGTCGTTGAATCATTGGGAGACTGGCGCTTGGTTTTTGACTACTACAGTAAGGAGCTCTTGTGGGCGGACGAGACCAGGAACGGATGGGTCGCTCCGGACTTGAAGGATCTGTAAAGAACGGCGTTAACCAGACAGCTCACACACCAGCATCTCGAGCTGGAGACGTGCGCCCTTAGCTCCCCCTCCTCCGACCGAGGTCTTAATCGCTAGATCAGCGGCGGCGATCAGTTTAATTCCTTGCGCGATCTTCGCAGCATCACTCTGTTTGAGGTTGGCGATAAAAGCGTCACGTTTGAAGAAAGGGACTGACACAGCGCGAAAGACGTCGTCTCGTGAGCCGTGCGACCACGCCTCTTTCCCGAGCGCGAGACGGTGATAGTTTCCCGCAATGGCGCCAATTAGCATGACAGGTTCCGAGCCACCCTCCAGCAACAGGTACAGTGTTTCCAGCGCCTGTTTGCGATTCCGGGCAATTAGGTGATCACCAAGGTCCCAATTCGAAAGCTCCCGCGACCGGCCAATCAAGTCGTCCACCATCTCAACCGTAATGTGTCTTGATGGCATCGCGGCGGATGCCAGCTTATCCAACTCCGAATAGAGAGTCTGCAAATCTGTGCCGACCAGCCTGATAATGTCGCCTAAAGCCTGGTTGTCGCAGGTTACCTTTAGTTCGTTCAAGCGAGACTTGACCCAGGCTCTGGCATCGCCATCTTTCAGAGATGGACAATCGATAACCTGGCACTTCTCTAATAAAGCCCTGGAAAGCTTTTTACGCTTGTCGAGATCCTCCGTGTTGAAGATCATCACCGTCGATTCCGCCGGGTTGTTTATGTATCGAACCAACGCCTCTTCGTCAGCCTCGCGAAGTTTGCCGAAGTCCTTAATTTTCACTACCCGCCGTGTCGACATCATTGGCAGTTGGTTGGCCGCCGCAATTGCCTCTTGCGCACCGCCGCTGATGAGGCTGAAGCCTGACTCATTAAACTCGCGCAGCAAAGTACTGCTCAACGCTGCTTCAGTAATCGCCCGGGCTGTGTGGTCGCGCAGGTAACCTTCACAGCCCAGGAGCAGATAGACGGGAGCCAGCCGTCCCTCTCTAAGCGAACGTTCCAGCTGGGCGCGGGAAAGAGTGGTCATTTCTTTGGTTCGGTCTGCACGGCATTGATGAGGGTGGAAACGATACTTTCAGCCAGGCTGCGGGCCATACGTTGCACGGCCGGATCTTCTTCGCTGAAGAAGTTACGCGGGTCATTAGCAAACTCAAACTCGCCACGAAAGACAAAATTCTGATTGTCGTAGAGCACCCGATTCTCGGCCTGGTCGCGTACGGTAACCGCGGCCTCAATAGTCACTTCGAAAATTCTGGCCCGGCCTTTGTCATCGAGCAATACGCCGGCGAAACTGAAGCTCTTGATGATGCCCTCGATAACCGCATCTGCGCCTTCGCGATCGCCTTGCACGCGCAAACCGCGGCCGCGGTGAATCAGTTCGTCGATCACGGCCTTCGTGACTCTTGACTCGATCTTGAAACGCAGCGCACTGTTTTGGAAGGCGGGCACGGCGACGGTCCGAATGCGTGAGGGGAGCTGGTTCTTTGTGACGGGCTTGTAACACTCGGCAAAACCGGTCACGCAAAGGAGCATTACGATAAAGGCCGAAAGGCGAAGAGTTTTGTGCATCAGAGGTTCTCTCAGTAGATTTATCAACGCCAAAATGAAGTTTGGATTCTCTCTCAGAGTAAAGAATTAGGCAACTCGGTTCGTGAAATGCAACCTAAGCTGGTACCTCCTGCGTGACGAAATTAACTTGCGCTCTTGATAGCATCGGCAATGCGTACGGTTTCTGCTGCAGCTTTTACGTCGTGTACGCGAACGATGTGGGTACCACGCAAAACGGCGGCGGTAATGGAAGCCATGGTGCCATGGAGGCGATCTGTGGCCGGCGCGTCGTCCAATAACCGTCCGATGAAGGACTTTCTCGAGGTGCCAATCAGGATAGGAACGTCAGGGAATGCGTGGACGATCCGATCCAGCCTGGCTATCAGCTCTATGTTTTGTTCCTGGGTCTTACCAAAGCCTATTCCTGGATCGATGACGATTGAATCACGTTTAACCCCCCGCCTTTCGGCCATCGCCACGCTGCTGCGCAGGCTATTGGTTACTTCCTCAAGAACATCAGCCATCGGCGGCAGCCTTTGCATGGTGGCAGGGGTGCCGCGCGAATGCATGAGCACCAGGCCCGCCCCGGACTTCTTAGCTTCATCGGCGATATGAAAATCAAATCGCAGCGCGGAGATATCGTTAATGATTGCGGCCCCGGCATCAAGCGCCGCCCGCGCCACCACGGCCTTGGTTGTATCGATGGAAATCGGAACACTGAAGCGTTTGGTTAACTCTTCAATGACTGGCAAGACTCGATGGAGTTCGTCTTCGGGAGAAATCAGGTCCGCACCCGGACGTGTGGATTCGCCACCTACGTCGATGATGTCCGCCCCATCGGCAATCATCTGTTCGGCGTGTGCCAGCGCTTTATCAGGTGAGAGGAAAAGTGCCCCGTCACTGAAGCTGTCTGGCGTGACATTCAAAACGCCCATGATGAGAGTGCGAGTACCAATTGGCAGTATGCCACCAGCGATGCGCCATTCCTGAGCCATGCAGCCATGATAGAGCGGAAGAGGGAGAAGGAGAAAAGGGTCAAAGCGAGACCTACGATATTTTGCAGGTCGTGAAGGGTGGCTTGCCCCCGCTCAAAGTGCAACACCGCACAGCATTCAAGGTAACAACTCAACGCCATTCAGGGTTGGGTGGTGTTGCACCTTGAGCGGGCGCAAGCCACCCTTCCCAACCCTCAAGTTAGCGAGGCTCAAACCATACTACTTGGGCCGCGGAGTTTGGAGCCGCTAAGCTTTGAGATTCAAGAGAAAAGGGGAGCGGGTATTTCCCGTTCCCCTTTTCCCCTGTTAACCCATTACCCCGTTTCTATGCCGGGGCCGGATTCCCACCGGTAATCGGAGGCAGAATCGGCTTTAGCGGCTTTGCTGTTGGTTCTTTCAACTGCGGCCGGTTTTCACTGTCAGAGTCTGACACTGACACCGGTTGCTGTTCATCGAGCGGCAAGCCAGCGACAATCCGCCGGATTTCGACAGCATCGAGCGTTTCCCGTTCGAGTAGGCATTCAGACAGCCGAACCATGACGTCGCGGTTGTCTTCAATGATGTCGCGCGCGCGCTGATACTGGGCAGTTACAATTTGTTTCACCTGCTGATCGATCTTAATGGCCGTATCTTCTGAGAAGTCCCGATGCTGGGCGATTTCGCGGCCCAGGAATATCTGCTCTTCCTTTTTCCCAAAGGTGAGTGGGCCCATCTCAGACATGCCATACTCGCAGACCATCGCTCGGGCCAGTTCCGTAGCGCGCTCGATGTCATTCGATGCGCCAGTGGTGATGCTGCCGAGGAAGGTCTCTTCGGCGATGCGGCCACCCATCAGAATCGCAATCTGGCCCAGCAGGTACTCTTCGCTGTAATTGTGCCGGTCTCCCTCAGGGAGTTGCTGCGTCAGACCAAGCGCCATGCCGCGCGGGATGATTGTCACTTTGTGCACCGGGTCGGCGTTGGGAACCTTCAACCCGACGAGGGTGTGACCTGCTTCGTGATAAGCCGTAACCCGCTTCTCCTCATTCGAGATCACCATGCTCTTGCGCTCAGCGCCCATCAGGACTTTATCTTTCGCCAACTCGAAATCGGACATGGCGACCATTTTCTTGTTATAACGTGCTGCATTTAGTGCCGCTTCATTCACGAGGTTCGCCAGGTCGGCGCCAGTGAAGCCGGGCGTGCCGCGGGCAATCACGCTGATGTCGACGTCCTCACCGAGGGGAATCTTGCGAGTGTGAACTTTCAAGATGCCTTCCCGACCACGCACGTCAGGACGGGACACGACGACACGCCGATCAAAGCGTCCGGGCCGGAGCAGAGCCGGATCCAGCACATCGGGTCGGTTCGTCGAGGCAATCAGGATCACACCGTCGTTCGACTCGAACCCGTCCATCTCGACGAGCAACTGGTTCAACGTCTGTTCGCGCTCATCATGACCACCGCCGAGACCTGCGCCTCGATGACGGCCCACTGCGTCAATCTCGTCTATGAAGATGATGCACGGCGCATTCTTCTTGCCCTGCTCAAAGAGGTCGCGCACGCGTGAGGCGCCGACGCCTACAAACATCTCCACGAAGTCAGACCCCGAAATTGAGAAAAAGGGCACGTTCGCTTCGCCGGCAATCGCGCGGGCAAGGAGGGTCTTTCCGGTTCCCGGCGGGCCCATCATCAGAACGCCTTTGGGAATACGGCCGCCGAGCTTCTGAAACTTTTGCGGTTCTTTAAGGAATTCGATGATTTCTTGCAGTTCTTCCTTAGCTTCTTCAACTCCCGCGACGTCCTTAAAGGTAACCCGCTTCTGCTGATTGTTAAGCAGCTTGGCTCGCGACTTTCCGAAGCTGAGGGCCTTGTTCCCTCCGGACTGCATTTGCCGCAACATGAAAACCCAGATGCCGATAATAAACAGCAGCGGCGCCCAGGTGATCAGCATTGGCCAAAAATAGTTGCTGCTCCCTGACTCGTCTTCAACCTTGTCAACCCGCTTCTGGCCGTTTACGACTTCGCGCGCTTCCTTCAGAATCTCGGCCTTCGTGTGCTCGTTGGTAAGCTGCGCGGTGAATTGGTTTCCGCGGCTGTCAATCGCGATAGCCTCATTCTGTTTGACGGTCAGCGATTTCAATTCGCCGACGGTCAAAATCTTCTGCTCCAGCACAGTTAGATCGATCGGCTGAGAGTTTTTGCTGTTGGGATTTACTAGTTTGTAAAGGAGCAACGCTCCCGCCACGATTAGCAACCAGAAGATTATTTGTCTAGCAGTAGAACTCAGTGTCATTAATGCCTCCGGCGCCGATCATAACCCAGATGGGCGTCCTTTGTCTTTCCCGTAACTCAAGTACTCGCTTGCGCCGAGAATTTCAACGTTATCGGTAAAACAAGCGAGGCTTGGATGCACCCTCTGCGGTGGTAGGTTGTGTAACCTATTCCACCGTCCGGCAATGGAATCAAGAGGCGGAATAGCTCAGTGTTACCAAGTCACCACTCAGGCCGAGCACATCCGAAAAAGCGAAACCGCCGTCCCTATAAATCCGGCGGTGCACCTCGAATTCTAGAGATTACGACAGGGTTTTTCAACCCTTTTTACCGTTCATCCTGGCATCCAGTTCCAGCCATCCTCGCTTCCTTACGACCTTGCCGCCGTCTGGCAGTTCTGCAATACGACCGCCACGATTACCTGCAATCAATCTATCAACGGCTAACAGGTGAACCATTTCCAGCCGGCGCAGGTGTCCTTGCCCTTGAAAAATCCATTGCCGCAAGGCCCGCCTTCGCACTGCCGCCGGAGCGCTCGCAAGGACATCTACGTTAAGGCGTGAGGGATTGTCCTGCCTTTTGTCCATTAGCGGGGTGCTTGCGAGCCCCAGAAGTTTGTTGGCTTCATCCGAGAGTGCCCCGGCATCTTCCCGCAGTAAGGCAGCTGTCCGGGAAAGGGTCTCCACAATCCTGTTATTAAACGAGTACATTAATGGTAGAAGCTGTTTGCGAACTCTCACCCGGGCGTAACTTTCGTCCTGATTCATCTCATCGACGCGAAATTCAACCTTCCGCAGGCGGCAGTAGTCTTCGGAGTCGCTGCGGCGCGCCCACGAAAGCAGAGGGCGAGCCAAATGAATGGAGGATTTCGAATCGATCGGGCGCTCAGACTCAATGCCGCTCAGGCCTTCTGCGGCACTGCCTCGCAAAAGGCGCATTAGAATGGTCTCCGCCTGATCGTCCAGCGTGTGAGCAGTAACGACCAGACGCGAATGGTTTTCTTTCGCGGTCTTCTTGAGAAATTCGTACCGGACGCGGCGAGCGGCTTGTTCAAGATTATCGCCGCTCCTGGCCGCCCGTTTTTGAACGTCAGTGCGCCGTCTTACGAACTCATGCCCCAATTCACCAGCCAGATTTTGAACCCAGACCGCATCCTCCCGGCTAGCCTTTCGTAGACTATGGTCAAGATGAGCGACTGTGAGGGTCAGCGAGAGCTTTTTTGCCTTAACCAATTCGTCCAGCGCCAAAAGCAATGCGGTTGAATCCGCCCCTCCCGAAACAGCAACAATCACTCGAGTGCGGCTGTGGGGGAGTTTAAGGGAGTGCCATGCGCGAAAGAGTCGGCCGGCGAAATAAGAAATTCCCGGGATGACCGACTTTCTTTTGGTGGGCTTCGTCTGCATCTCCGTTGATTGTCAAACGTTGGCGACAGACGGTCAACTCCCGGCAGTGCGAAACCAGGGTCAGCATAGTAGCCTTGACACCCAACACCTACCCAGCCATTCTAATCTCAGGCATCCAATTGGACATCAAATTGCTCTAAAACGTTCTCCCGCAGACTGGTTTCATGAGGCAAGTTATGACATTTCGAAGATTATTGTGTGCGCTGATCCTGGCGCTGTTTACGCTGCAGGCCCTGCCCGTGCTCGCTCTTGACGAAGGCATGTGGCCCTTCAACAACGTGCCGCGGGCCGATATCAAACGCAAGTACGGATTTGAAGTTACGGATGAGTGGCTAAAGAAAGTGCAACTTGCCTCGGTGCGGTTCAATAACGGGGGGTCGGGTTCCTTTGTTTCGCCGAATGGTTTGGTGCTGACCAATTATCACATCGTCGAAGACATTGTGGGCGAACTCAGCTCCGCCCAAAAAGACTACGCCAAGGAAGGGTTTGTTGCCCGTACTCAAGCTGACGAACTAAGGGCGCCAAGCTTGGAGTTAAACGTCCTGGAGAGCATTGAAGACGTCACCAGCCGAATTAATGGAGCAGTCAATTCTGAAATGACCGCCGCTGAAGCGAATGCTGCCCGGCGCGCCCAGATCAGCGCCATTGAGTCGGAATCAACTCAGGCAACCGGGCTGCGCAGCGACGTGGTCACGCTTTACCAGGGCGGACAGTACAACCTCTATCGATACAAGAAGTACACCGACGTGCGGCTGGTATTTGTGCCGGAGTTCCAGGCCGCATTCTTTGGCGGCGATCCCGATAACTTCAATTTCCCGCGCTTCAATCTCGACATGGCCCTGGTGCGAGTCTACGAAAACGACCGGGCAGTAAAGGTGGCGAACTATTTCAAATGGTCCAAAGCCGGAGCGAAGGGCGGAGAGTTGGTATTTGTAACCGGACATCCGGGGTCAACTTCTCGACTCAATACCGTGGCGCACCTCGAATCGCTGCGTGACGTGAGCATTCCCCTGGTGCTGCGGATGCTCGAGACGCGCCGCAACATGTTGAAGAAGTATATGGCCCAGGGTGAAGAGCAGACCCGTCTGGCGCAGAACGAACTGAATAGCGTCGAGAACTCGATCAAAGTTTACAAGGGTCAAATCAGTGGACTTCAAGACAAGACTCTGATGGCCAAAAAACTCAAGGCAGAGCAGGCGCTACGAGCTTCAGTTAATGCCGACGTGAGGAAGAAGCATGAATATGGCGACGCCTGGGAAGCCATAGCCAAGGCTCACAAAGACTACGCAAGTTACGCGCGCGAACGTCGCATGCTTGATCTTGCCGCTGCTTTTAACAGTGTGCTCTTCGGCTACGCGCGCACTTTGGTGCGCCTGGCTGAGGAGAGTGAGAAGCCAAATGCTCAGCGTTTGCTGGAGTTCACCGACTCGCGCAGGGCGTCGCTGGAACTCGCCCTCTACTCGACGGCCCCTATTCATGAGGATTTCGAGAAACTTAAACTGGCAAACTCCCTGGAGTACATGCAGAGCGTGTATGGCCCGAATCATCCTTTGGTCCAGAGAGTACTAAAGGGCAAAACTCCGGAAGCGCGTGCCGTGGATTTAATCGAAGGTACCAAACTGAAGGATCCCGAGCATCGCAAACAACTCGCAGCCGGTGGAAGCAAGGCTATTGAGGAAGCAAAGGATCCAATGATTGAACTGGCGCGCAGTGTCGACAAGGAAGCGCGCGAGGCGCGCAAGCGTTACGAGGAAGAAGTACTCAGCGTGGAGCGTAGCAGTTACGGAAAAATTGCGCGGGCGTTGTTTGAGAGTGAAGGAACGAAGCTTTATCCGGATGCAACCTTCACCCTGCGACTTTCTTACGGAGCAGTGAAAGGCTACTGGGAAAACGGAAAGTTTGTGCCGCCGATTACTACGATGGGGGGACTCTATGACCGGGCTGCGAAGTTCAAGTACAAGTTTCCCTATGTCTTGCCGCCTCGCTGGATGGAGCGGAAGCCGATGGTTACTGTGAAGACACCACTTAACTTCGTCTCTACCAACGACATCGTCGGGGGCAACAGCGGCTCGCCGACCATTAACAAGAGAGGCGAACTCGTCGGTCTGATCTTTGACGGCAATATCCAATCCCTGGTCGGAAACTTCGACTATGATGAATCGATTAATCGTTCAATCTCGGTCGACGTGCGCGGGATGTGGGAAGTGCTGCGCAGGGTTTTCGGTGCTAACGAAATAGTAGACGAGCTTACGAAAGCGTAAGGGTTGCGAGGAACCGAGAAATCAGAAGCTGGGTGAAAGTCTAAAAGAACTGTCGTGCCGCATCTTACGGTTGGCAATCATCGTCTCGAGTATGTGTGGTATGGACCAGGGCCGGACGAGGCGCCAACCCTGGTGTTTCTTCATGAGGGACTCGGTTCCCTGGCAATGTGGCGCGAGTTCCCTGAGCGAGTCATCAGCGCGACAGGTTTCGGGGCGCTTGTCTACAGCAGAGCGGGATACGGAGCGTCCGATCCTACACACCTACCCCGGCCCGTTCGGTTTATGCATGACGAGGCCTTGATCACCCTGCCAAAGGTCTTGAAAGTAACTGGAGTACGTGAGGCGATTCTCGTCGGACACAGCGACGGTGGCTCTATCGCGCTCATTCACGCTGGCAGTAAAGGCGCGATAAAGCAGGAAGTCTCAATTCACGGTTTGATCATAACCGAATGTTCGGGATAGCGCCTTGTTGTTTTCGCAATAAGTACAACCATTAAGCTTTTTCGAGACCAGCGTATTTTTGCACCAGCTTCTTTTGACCATAACCTGGGAAAGTCACGGTAAGCTTCAGTGAATCGCCGGCGCCTTCGCGGTGGAGGACGAGCCCGCGGCCGTACTTGGCATGACGGACGTAAGAGCCGGGAATGAATTCTGATGGAGTATTTGATTGCGTATCCGAAGTTGAGGGTCGCGACTCGGAGGCTGGGGCTCGCATACCGGATACCGTTTGCCGTTTCACCGTCGTTGTGCGCCGAGCCTCAGGGGCCGGCCGACCCAGTTGCTGGTTCCGTTGTTTGAAGAATTCGGCAATTGAGTCGACGCTGTCATAGGTCTTACCGCTGAACTTCTTCCGCTCTTTCCGATACTCGCCTTGCTCATACTCAATGGTTGATGATCCGCGCGCGAAAGAGAGCCAGGATTTTCCGAGTGATAGATCTTCCAATAGATCGAGCGGCATCTCATTCAGGAATTGTGACGGTTCCGACGCCAACTCCTCGCCATAGACCCGGCGCTTCATGGCGTGGGTGACATAGAGATATCGCTCAGCGCGGGTCATGGCGACGTAGCATAGACGTCGCTCCTCTTCTAACTGTGCCTCATCAGTGGCCGAACGCGAATGGGGAAAGAGACCATCCTCAAGTCCCACAATAAACACCAGGGGAAACTCAAGTCCTTTTGCTGAGTGGGCGGTCATCAGCGTAACCGCGGCATCACGTTTGTACTGATCGGCGTCAGATACGAGGGCTGAATGATCGAGAAACTCACGCAGGCCCTCGATGCCTTGTTCGTCATAGTCAACAGCTGCGTTAACGAGCTCCTGGAGGTTCTCAAGCCGCGCTTCCGCCTCGTCGGTGTTCTCAGACTTGAGTGCGTTCTCATAGCCTGTATCTAGAATTGCGGTCTTGACAATATCTGAAACGGGAGAGGAGGACGAAAGAGAGAGCGTGCCCGGAGTGGGAGACGCGGCGACTCGGAGACGTGGGGACGCGGAGCCCCCGCTTTCTCCCGTAGCAACGTAACCCTGGCCTATCTCCGAGTCTCCGAGTCTCCGTGTCTCCGTGTCTTCCTCTCCCCCTGCCTCCCCCTCTCCGACGCTTGCCATCTCTCCCAGGCGGAGGACAATTCTGCGAAAGTTCTTAAGTGCCGAGACCGCGCGCGCGCTCAAGTTCTCGGGTTTCTCAATCACCTGCGAAATCGCTTCCCAATGTGAAAGGCCATTGCCTCTTGCCCTGCGGTCAAGCTCTTCGAGGGTTTGTTTGCCGATACCGCGCGGCGGGCTGTTGATCACACGCGCCAGCGCAATCGAGTCATGCGGATTAAGCGCCAGCTTGAGGTAGGCGATCACGTCGCGTACCTCCATCCGTTCATAAAATGAGAAACCACCGACAATGTTGTAAGCGAGTCCAGCACGGCGCATGGCTTCTTCAAACACGCGCGACTGGGAGTTTGTTCTATAGAGCACTGCTGCTCTGAGGTCATGTTGCTCTCTACGCTGCTCAAGGATCTTTGACGCGACGAAGCGAGCTTCGGACTCAGCGTCGAAAGCCTGATAATAGCGTACACGTTCGCCGGCGGGATTTGATGTCCACAGCTTCTTTCCCTTGCGCTCAATGTTGTGTTTTACGACAGCGCCGGCGACGTCGAGAATTGTCTGGGTCGAGCGATAGTTCTGTTCCAGTCTGATGATTCTGGTGTTCGGAAAGTGCTGCTCAAAATTGAGTATGTTGGTGATGTCGGCCCCGCGCCATTTATAGATCGACTGATCCTCGTCCCCCACCACGCAGATGTTTTGTTGTTTCTCAGTGAGAAAACGGATCAGAGCAAATTGCAGCGAGTTTGTGTCCTGGTATTCATCGACGAGGATATAGCGAAATTTATTGTTGTACTTCTCGCGCACTTCCGCGTTCGTTTTCAGCAGCCGCACGGTTTTGATTAGCAGGTCATCAAAGTCAAGCGCGTTATTGGCGTGTAGTCGCTGCTCGTAAAGCTCATAGACTCGCGCTATCGAAGCGCGTCGTTCGTCAACGTACTCAGCCTGTGCTGCATACGCGTCGACGTCTTCACCTCGGTTCTTGGCGCCGCTGATGGCCCCTTGGACAGGGCGCGGCGCCAGCTTTTTGTCGTCGTAACCGAGTTCCTTGATGCAGTTTTTTATGAGACGGAGAGAGTCGTCCTGGTCGTAAATAGTAAAGGTCTTACTATAACCTTCGTTTAACTTCTCAATGTCCTGACGCAACATGCGAACACATAGGCTGTGAAAGGTCGAGACCCAGGGTACACTCGACAATTCCTGACCCCGCAGTAGTCGTTGCACACGCGAACGCATTTCCTCGGCCGCCTTGTTGGTGAAAGTGACGGCGAGAATATTCCACGGACGCACACTCTTCTCTGCGATCAGATAAGCAATGCGATGAGCGATGACCCGCGTTTTGCCAGAGCCGGCCCCGGCAAGGATTAAGAGTGGGCCGTCTGTTTGTTCAACCGCGAGCCGCTGTTCGGGATTGAGTGAAGATAGAAAATCAGTCATCAAAATTTCACTTTGAGGTGAAGTTCTCATTAAAGCATATGAATGTGATGCTCGCCAAAGTGGGTCGAACGCTTGGTGATGATTTCTTCTCCACACGGCCGTCTCAAGAAGTGCGGGAGATCAAAACGATGCGCGAAATATCACGAAGGATGACCAACAAGACTTCGTGTTGGTTCGTGTAATTTAGTGGATCGTTGTCTGCCAAATTAAGACTTAACGCGGCGTTGGAAGATCCAGTGCGTCTGTCGACTCGTGGAGCGACGCGGAGCCGCAGTTTGGGATTTGAACGCAAGAATCGGATAGATTCAACATCCAATACCTCCTAACATGCCTGCAGTTGGAGTGAGTTTAATGCGAAAGTGCGGAGGTGCTAAGATGAGTGCGATGCTGTATCAGCAAATGACTATATGGACAGACGGTCAGGGTGAACTTTGGGAAGCCGTTATGGCCAAAGATTCAAAGTTTGACGGTGCCTTTGTGTTTGCGGTTAGCTCCACAAAGATCTACTGCCGGCCATCATGCCCTTCGCGCCGGCCACGTCGGGAACGAGTTAGCTATTTTCGCTTGCCGGAAGCCGCCGAGCAGGCAGGTTTTCGCGCCTGCCTGCGTTGTCATCCGAAGCGAGCTACTGTCATCGACCCTCAGGTCAAGATGGTTCAGCGTGCTTGTCGTTACATCGAAACGCAGGATGAAACCTCGGTTACTCTTGCGGACCTTGCGGAGCACATCGGTATAAGTGCCTTTCATTTGCAGAGAGTATTTAAAAAGATCATGGGTATCACGCCGCGGCAATACGCCGACGCGTGCCGGATTGGGAAGTTCAAAACGCGTGTTCGCGAAAGTGGCTCGGTGGCCGGAGCTATGTATGACGCCGGCTTCAGTTCCAGCAGCAGACTTTACGCACGCGCTCCGGCCGAGCTGGGCATGACGCCCGCAACTTACGGCCGCGGTGGCCGCGGGGCCAAAATCAGCTACACAATTGCCCCCTGCTCGCTTGGTCTATTACTCGTTGCCGCAACTAAGCGCGGTCTATGCGCGGTCAAGCTTGGCGAATCCGACTCCGCATTGGTAGATGATTTAAGAAAGGAATACCCCGCTGCCGAAATTCATCGCGCTGACGCAACGCTGAGTGAGGCAGTGAATGAGCTTTTGAATTATCTCGCCGGCAAGCAGCCCGATCTTCAACTGCCGTTAGACATTCAAGCGACCGCCTTTCAATGGCGGGTCTGGGAAAACCTGCGCGCGATACCTTATGGCGAAACCATGTCATATGGCGAGGTCGCCAAAACAATGGGTCAACCGAAGGCCGTTCGCGCCGTCGCCCGCGCCTGTGCCACCAACCCGGTGGCCCTGGTTATTCCCTGTCATCGTGTGATACGCGAAGATCAAAGCCTGGGCGGTTATCGCTGGGGCTTGGAACGAAAGGACGCTTTGCTGGAACAAGAGAAGAGCAGCAAGGGCTAAGCGTTGTTGGGAGGGACGCCCCTACAAATTATTACTTTCTCTTTGAAAAATTTAACGGCGCGTTCATGCTTTTGCGCCAATTCGCGAGTGGCGAAAGTGCCGAGATTTCTTCGCTTGCCCGTCTTAGGATCTTTCTTCCGCGAATAGAGACGATACTGGTGGCCGGACACACTTTTTTAACTTGCGGATCATAACCCTACTCCACGGTCACTGACTTGGCCAGGTTGCGAGGCTGGTCAACATCGCAGCCACGGCGAACAGCGATGTGGTAAGCCAACAGTTGCAAAGGAATGATGGAGAGGATTGGCGAGAGCAGGTCACTCGAAGGCGGAATCTCGATTACATGATCTGACTGGGACGCGGACATCGTGTCTCCTTCGGTTAGCACCGAAATCACTATACCTTCCCGCGCCTTCACTTCGACGATGTTGGAATGCGTTTTTTCATAGCGCAGTTCCGAGGCACGGTTGCCCTCTTCGCGAGTGTTGATGAAGAGTACCGGCAACCGCTCGTCAATAAGAGCATTAGGGCCGTGCTTCATCTCGCCGGCAGGATAGCCTTCAGCGTGAATGTAAGAGATTTCCTTTAACTTCAGGGCGCCTTCAAGAGCGACAGGAAAATTGATTCCGCGCCCGAGATAGAGAAAGTCCGTGGATCGGAAGAATTCCTTCGCGAGATCTTCTAACTCGTCACATTCGTTCAACAGGTGCTCGAGTTTCACCGGCAACTCCGCCAACTGTTGCGCGTGGTGTCGGGCCTGTTCCGGCGAGAGTGCTCCACGCAATTCACCCAGATATAGCCCGAGCAAGTACAAGGCAATCATCTGCGATGTGAATGCCTTGGTGGAGGCTACGCCGATTTCGGGTCCGGCGTGAGTGAGGATCGTACCATCTGCTTCGCGCACAATCATCGAACCCTGCACGTTACAAATCGCCAGCACCTTCGCGCCCAGTTCTTTCGCTTCCCGCAACGCCGCGATTGTGTCCGCAGTCTCTCCCGATTGAGAGATAACCAGCAACAAGGTGTTTTCATCCATCACCGGATCGCGGTAACGAAATTCCGAGGCGTAATCGACATCAACCGGAATGCGCGCCAGTTGTTCGATCATGTACTTGCCGGCCAGCCCGGCATGCCACGAAGTGCCACAGGCGGCAATCTTGATCGAGCTGAAATGCTGGAAGTCAGCCTCGGTGATGTTTTGCATCTCATCGAGAAAAACCCGCCCGGAGTCGAGTGAGATGCGGCCTTGAACTGTGTCACGCACTGCGCGCGGCTGCTCATAGATTTCCTTGAGCATGAAGTGCTTGAAACCACCTTTTTCGGCCATGATGGGATCCCAGGTGATCCTCTGGATGACCGGCTGAACGGAGTTGCCATCAAAGTCTATGACCCGGACAGCATCCTTTGTAAGAATGGCGATCTCACCATCACCGAGGAAAAAAACATCGCGCGTGTGCTGCAAAATTGGCGGAATGTCTGAAGCGACGAAGTACTCGCGGTCGCCAAGGCCGATCACCACGGGAGGGCCCTGACGGACAGCAATGATAGTGTCAGGCTCGTCCGAGTTGATGATGGCAAGAGCAAAGATCCCGCGCAGTTCCAGGGTTGCCTCACGCACCGCTTTTTCAAAGCTATCGCCGCGTTTCAGGCATTCCTCAATCAGATGGGCGATGACTTCGGTGTCCGTTTCCGTTACGAACCGGTGGTCACTCTGGCGTAGTCGCTCTTTGAGTTGCAGATAATTTTCGATGATCCCGTTGTGAACAACGACGACCCGGCCGGTACAGTCGCGGTGGGGATGCGCATTCTCTTCAGTGGGACGGCCGTGAGTGGCCCAGCGGGTATGACCAATACCATAAGTGCCGTCGAGTGGATTCAGGCGGATAACTTCCTCGAGGTTCCGCAATTTACCCTCGGCGCGACGAATCGAAAGACCATGGCCCTCGTTGACTACGGCAATTCCCGCGGAGTCATAGCCGCGATATTCCAGTTTGCGCAGCCCATCGATGATTAATGGCACTACTTGTTTATTACCAACATAACCGACAATTCCGCACATAGGTTCTCCAGTGCAGTAATAGGTAATGAGTGATAAATGATAGCCAGGAAGAAAGCGCTGTTGATTACGAAGTTTCTTAGCTTATCTCTTATCACTCATCACTTATCACTGGTCTTAAGTTTCTTCTTCACAACCGCAGGAACTCCAGCGACCAGAGAGTCGGGGGGAACATCCCGGGTGACGACCGAACCCGCCGCAGTCACCGAACCACTGCCCACAGTGACCGGCGCGACCAGCATCGTATCAGAACCAATTTTAACATTGTCCCCGATGATCGTTTCGTGCTTGTTCTTGCCGTCGTAGTTACAAGTAATCGTGCCGGCGCCGATGTTGGTTTGCTCACCAATAGTCGCATCGCCTAAATACGTAAGATGCATAGACTTTGAACCCCGTCCCACTCGTGACTTCTTGACTTCGACAAAATTGCCAATCGCTGAACCCTCTTCCAATCGCGTATTCATGCGCAGGTGGGCAAACGGGCCGACTGTGCAGTTTGATTCGATCTCCGAGTCCACTATCACGCAATGATCTTTAATAACGACCTGGGCGCCGATCTTTGAATTTGTAATTCGGCTTCCGGAGCGGATCACACATCCATCTCCGACCACTGTGTCTCCTTCGATCAACACGTCCGGATAGATCACACAGTCGTGACCAATTTGTGCCTCCGCGCTGACATAGGCGTGCGACGGATCGATGAAAGTGACACCCTCCATCATCAGCCCGCGAATCGTTGCGCGTCGGAGCAAATTCTCGAACTCGGCAAGGTCGGCGCGGGTATTAATGCCTGAGACTTCGCGCCCATCTTGATGAAGATAGAGGGCAATCTTGTCACCACGTCCCGCAAGAATCGCGGGCACATCTGTCAAATAGTATTCGCCTTGCGCGTTGGCCGGTTTAATCTCATTAAGGGCACTGAATAACTTCGTCGTCTCGAAGCAATAAATGCCAGAATTAATCTCGCGAATGAGCCTCTCTTCCCCCGTAGCATCTTTCTGCTCGACGACTTTAGCGAAACCCTCAGTCGCGTGCCGAACAATTCGTCCATAACCGGTCGGGTTTTCGAGCTTGACGCTTAGAATCGTACAAACCGCTCCGTTCGCGCGATGGTAGTCGACAAACTTTTCCAGAGTCTCAACGCGTACCAGGGGGACATCTCCGGATAAAACGAGCAAAGTCGAGTTTGAATCTTTGAGAGCCTCGCCCGCGGATATAACCGCGTCGCCCGTACCCCGTTGCTGCTTTTGCGTCACAAACACTGCGCCGTCAGCATAAGTCCCGAGCTCCCGGCGGACTGCCGCCTCGACGTCGTCTGCCTGATGTCCAACAACTATGCAGATTTTCCGGGGATCTAACGCGCGGGCCTTGCGGGTAACATGTGCAATCAGGGGGTGGCCATCCAATTCGTGGAGCACTTTCGCCTTTTGGGATTTCATGCGAGTGCCCAATCCAGCGGCAAGGATTAGGACATCAAGAGGGCGCTGTTGTTCCTGGGGAATCAATCGAGATTCTTTCTTAGTTATGCAGAAACGGCCGGTTGTGAGACAGCTTGTTGCCAGCAGGAGATGACTACGCAAGCCAGTCTTTCGGAATCGTGACGCGCCTTTTCTCCCTCAGCAAGAAGATCAGCACGAACAACCTCAGTGTCGCCATTGAGGAGCTTGTCAATGGCGTCCTCTTCCAATCCGATCTGGTTTGCTCCTTCGGCGGCGTACCGCAGCCGCTGTTCTTCGCTGACTGCTCGGCTGTTTACGATAACGAAATCAAAGTGAATCTCGGGAGCATACTTCTTAACCACTTCCAGATGCTGACGGGCAGTGTAGCCGTCCGTTTCCCCGGGTTGTGTCATTAGGTTGCAAATGAAGATCTTCGTCGCTGGGGCGTCTCCAATTGCTTGGGCTACGCGCGCTACAAGGAGGTTTGGCAGTATGCTGGTGTAAAGCGAACCGGGCCCGACAGTTATTACATCAGCCGATCGGATGGCCGCAACCGTTTCTGGCAGCGGAAGACACTGTTCGGGTTCCAGTCGTAATGATCTGATGGCGGAACGTGATGCCGTAATCTGCGTTTCACCCCGAACGACAGTACCGTCTTCCAACTGCGCCACCAGGCGCACGTCATTGATTGTTGCAGGGTAGATGTGTCCCTTGCTGGCCAGGACCTCGGATGAGAGCCTAACGGCCTCGACAAAGTCTCCCGTAACTTCTGTTAGAGCCGCCAGGAAGAGATTGCCGAAACTGTGGCCGCCGAGGGCCCCGTCGCCGCGAAACCGATAACGGAATAAGCGAGATAGCAGAGTTGAATCTTCCGAGAGCGCGATCATGCAATTGCGAATGTCGCCAGGGGGAAGCATCTGAAGTTCATCGCGCAAACGGCCGGAGCTTCCACCGTCGTCAGAGACGGTTACGATTGCCGCGAGGTTCTCAATCCAAACACCCTCGTCCGGATGCCTGCCTACTCGTTGCTTCAAACCCGCCAAGAGAGTTGAGAGCCCTGTGCCCCCGCCCATGGCAACGAATTTCAGCCCGCCCTTAACTTCTGGTGAAAAATGCAAGTTCTAAGTGCTCCCTCTGATACTAAGGATGCGTCATATTGAATGGAATAATACCTAAAAGGCGAAGGCTTTCAAACCACCTGGTGGATTCTGTCGAACAAGTTGAGGCGGGGGAAGCTATGGCCGGGGTTGGAAGACCAGCTTGTCGAAGTCCGGGTCATTACGCAATGAGGTCAGATCGTGATCGTGTTGCGCTCGAACGCGAAGGTTAGGCTGGAGATCAAGCGCCCGCTGAAGAGACTGCAAGGCGAGATCCACCGATCCCAAACGAGCTCGCGTTGCCGCCAACCCATAATGGATGTGAGCAGCCTCGGGTTCTCGCTTGAGTGCCCGTTCAAACATCTCCTGCGCGGCTACATACTCGCCGCGGTTGAGTTCAATTACCCCGCGATCGTAGAGAGAGTCAGCATCTCGCGGAAGCATATTCTCAGTACGGAGACGGGCCTCTGCGATGGCTAGATACGTTCTGGAACGTGCTGCCACCTCCGAAACCTGCGCATACTTGTCCAGCAGCGAGCGAAACTGGTTACGTGCTTCGCCGAATCGGCCGTGTGTAAACTCTCGATGAGCGCGTTCGAAAGCCATCAGCGCAGCCGCTTCATCAACCGTCGGTTGTCGGCGCGGAGGCGGCGCAACCGCAGTGGGTCGCTGGGCACGGACCGCTGCAAGCTTCTGAGTCTTTTTGACTCTCGGAACCACTGTTTTCTTCAGACGACTTACGGTTCCTTTGGATTTTACGGGCCGCGAAGTCATGCTCTTAGGAGTTTTAGCTGGTTTCTTTTGCGAAGCTGGTGATGTGGCTTTAGCTAAAGGCTTCTTGGCCCGGCCTTTGGATGGTGCAGATTTAGATGTTGCAGACTTGGAGGCCTTACGGTTTGCAGGTTTTGAAGCCACCCTTTTTGCTTTGGGCCGATTAGACTTGGTCTGAATCGCGCGTCCTTTGGGAGAAGACTTTGGGGACGACCGTCGCGTTGGCGTTCGCGATGTTGATCCTCTTATGCTTTTGGTCACGGGGCTACTCATCAGAAGTTGAAAGAAGTTGAAGGCCAAGGTCGGCACCTGAAAGGCCGCAGGAACGGGGGCGAGCTTAACACAGCTTCCCTTGTAAATCAACGTAATAAGGGGAGTTGCGGGCACAATTAACTCGCTAACCCACCTGCCTAAGCACTTTGGTCAACAAAGAAAAACACTTGAACGTCATTGTTTGCTATGTTACAGTGCGTCAGGCTCTTCGGCGCACTCACCTTCAGCGTCTAAGCGCGAAGGAGCCCCATGAGAAACGCTTAGACATCAATGTTTTGCGACAGTGAGCCGACCTAGAACAGACCCACCACCGGCTTGCTCATACTACCCCTAAGAAAGCTGTATTAATGCCAGACACTCCAATCCTGTTGCGTGAACAGCAGTACCATCAGATCAAAGCTGTCCTGGCTCGATTGCGTATGGACTCCTCCGCGAAGGTCGTCTTCCTGGTCGATAAGGATGGGCAGGAAATAGCGTCTCAGGGCGAAGTTGGGAGTCTTGACACAACTAGCCTGGCCTCACTAGCTGCTGGCAACGTCGCGGCGACGGGAGGCATGGCGCAGCTGATTGGCGAAAAAGAGTTCCCAACCCTTTCCCACGAGGGCGAACGAGAGAGTATCCACATCTGTGTCATCGGTCGGCTTCTGCTCATGGTCGTCTTTGATGAGCGTTCCAGTCTCGGGCTCGTGAAGCTGCGTAGCAAGCAGATCTCAAATCAGATTGCCACAATGTTCCTAGCGATCACCGAGGCCAGCAATGAGGATCTCGAGTCCCCGTTTGCCGGAATAACCGACGAAGACATTGATAGTCTCTTCAGTTAGAGAAAAAACGACTATGACTTTTATCAATTACGCATCACGGGAGATCAACTGCAAAATCGTTTACTACGGCCCAGGACTCTGTGGTAAGACGACCAACCTGCAGTACATCTTTGATTCGACAGCCCCGCAAGCCCGAGGCAAACTAATCAGTCTCGCCACAGAGACGGATCGAACATTGTTTTTCGATTTTATGCCGCTCGAACTGGGAACCGTTCGAGGCTTCAAAACGCGTTTTCACTTGTACACTGTACCCGGCCAGGTCTTCTATGACGCCTCCCGCAAGCTGATTCTCAAGGGCGTTGACGGGGTTGTGTTTGTGGCCGACTCGCAAGAGGAGCGCATGGATGCGAACATAGAATCGCTCTACAACCTTGAAGAGAATCTTCGCACACAAGGGTACGACCTCATGAAAATGCCTTACGTGCTTCAGCTAAACAAGCGCGACCTGCCTAACATCATTTCCGCCGAGGATCTTGCCGCAGAGTTGCAGCGCAAAGGTGAGCCTGTTGTCGAAGCGGTAGCTGCTTCCGGCGCCGGTGTTTTCGATACCTTGAAAGCAGTTGCCAAGCAAGTCTTGACAGAACTGCGGAAAGGTTAAACAGTAGCCTCAGTCGAGCGACTTCAGCATCAACAGTCCGTCTCCGCCATTCGAGTAGTATTTAGGCAGCCGCTGCGTAACGGTATATCCCAGGTTCTCGTAAACCTTCTGCGCAGCGGTGTTCAACGACCGCACTTCAAGTCTCACGAGCCGCACATTACGCCGGCGAAAACCTTCTTCAACCTGCAGCATAAGCCGCTTTCCTAAGTGGCGACGTCGATGTTCGGGCGACACCCCGACAGTGGTTACGTGTCCCGTGTGGTCGGGTTCAACGAGCCCGATCACAAATCCGACCATTACACCCCCTTGCGTTACCGCGCGGTAGGAAACTGATTCAGGTGCCGTCAAAAGATATTCAAACGTTTCCCGGCTATATGCTTCGCCGTCCACGAAACAACGTTGGTCAAGATGCCAGCATTCGTCGAGTTGCGATATGGTCAGGGGTCGCACGTCATACCTGGTTCCCACGCTTGGAACCAGCGCTGGCTCCGGCTGAGGACGAGGATAGCTATCCGGCGGCGCCGGTTGGGTCCACCATCGAGTGCGAATTTTTTTAAGTACAGCCATCTTTGAGGAAGGTTCGTTTCCGGCCTTAGTCTAACACCATCGTTTTCAGAATCACTAGATTAGTAACATGCAGTCGCCGTAACTGTAAAAGCGATAATCCTGAGAGACTGCGTGACGGTAAGCCGTAAGCACAAGATCGCGACCCGCAAATGAGGACACCAGAAGCAGCAGGGATGATCGCGGGAGATGGAAATTGGTCAGTAGCGCATCAATAATACGAAACTTGTAACCCGGTAGAATAGTCAGGTCTGCTTTAGTTCGCGCAGGTTGAAGCAGTCCGTGGAAATTCACTGAAGACTCCAGCGCCCGAGCGGTGGTTGTTCCCACGGCTATGATACGTCCTCCTCCTGCCCGCGCATCGTTTATCGTACTGGCAGCCTTCTCGCCAAGCTCGAACTCTTCAGAAGCCACACGATGCTGAGCCACATCATTTACCCGAACTGGCTCGAATGTTCCGTAGCCAATATGGAGGGTAATTTCAACAACTTGAGCGCCGCGGGCCAACACATGGTCAAAAGTTTGGGGAGTAAAGTGCAGGCCAGCCGTTGGCGCGGCTATGGCGCCTTTTTGGCGCGCGAAGATCGTTTGATACCTATCGCGATCTAATGTAGACGCTCCAGCGGGGCGGCTGATATAAGGCGGAAGTGGCGCTTCGCCCACTTCTTCCAGAATTAGATCCCATGGACCTTTGTATGCAAAGCGAAGTTGACGGAGGCTGTTTCCCGGCCCATCAAGCAGATCGGCCAGCAATTTCGAATCTCCAAAACTTACGCGGGTCCCTTGCTTCAATCTAGCCCCAGGCTTCACCAGCGCTTCCCAGACTGAAGGTCCCCGCTGACGCACCAGCAGGACTTCCACGCGACCACCTGAGGGATCCCTCCGGCCGACTAAACGTGCCGGAAAAACGCGTGTGTTGTTGATTACGAGGACGTCATTTTCACGAATATAGTCAGGCAAAGATGAAAAGTAGGTGTCAACCCAGGTTTTCTTTTCCCGGTCCACTACCATCATCCGCGATGCGTCGCGTTGGGGCAGAGGCTGCTGCGCGATTCGCTCTTCCGGGAGTTCGTAGTCAAATTCCGAAATATGCATAGGGCAAGGGAAGTACCAGAGCGGTTCAGTCCGGGGTAGAAGCTGGAACAGTAGCCGGGGCGGGAGCAGGGGCAGGATAGTTGGGGTGCTCCCGATGGAACACAGCGGTAAGCTGGGCTCCAAACAACAGGATCAAACTCGAGACATAACTCCAGGTTAAAACCGCAACGACCGCCCCCACAGAGCCGTAGATTTGATCGTAATGAAAATAGTTCACGCTCCAGGCAAATATGTATTTTGCCAACTCCCACAACAGACCAGCGAAAAAGGCGCCCGGCAGGGAGTCACGCAAACTCACTTCCGCCTTGGGCAGGAAACGATAGACCACGATGAAGAGAACTACGGTGACGAGGTAGCTTAACGCCGCGAAAACGGCTTGCCAGAAAACACTACCGACAGACAAGAGAATGGGATAACGAGCCAACTGCCTGGGAGAGAGGTTGCCGGTCATTTCACGTAGCCCCACTACGGTTGAAGTTGCCAGCACTGACAGCGCTAACAACAGTCCGACCATTCCAATCATGCCAACGGTTATCGCGCGACCGTGCCAGAAAGTTCGCGAGGTGGCTCTCCAGATGCGGTTTAACGCGCGTTCGATCACGGCAAACACCCAGGAACCGGCCCACAGAACAACTATGAAGCAGGTGATGATCACGCCCGGACCCACACTGTTGAGTGACCGAACAGTCTCTCGTAAAAAAGCTCCCGATCCGGGATAGACTTCAACCGCGCGATTAAGAAGGTCCGACGCCGCAGTAATCTGGTTGCTTATGGCGAGTAGCAACAAAAGCGCCGGGAAGAGTGCCATGAGACCGAAATAACTCATCGCTGCGGCGGAGGTGAATAAGTCGTTTTCGTGAAACTGATGGAGAGAGTGACTGAGGATTGAGCGCCATGGCCCTCGATTAACTACGCCGAACGAGTGACGGGAGAACGAAGAAAGTCTTCTCATGTGAGCAAAACCGCGAAGCTATTTCCAACAATGATTTTACACCCTACCAAAATCTTCAATGAGAATCGAACAGGCTGGGTTTGTGGGGGGTGGAAGGACTAATGCCAAAATGATCGTAAGCTCGTCGGGTTGCCATACGTCCGCGGGGAGTGCGGTCAAGGAAACCGATTTGAATTAAATAAGGTTCGATAATCTCCTCAATCGAATCCTTTTCTTCGTGAATGGAAGCGGAAATTGTTCCCAGGCCTACTGGTCCGCCATTAAACTTTTCTATTATTGTCAGAAGCAGCTTACGATCCATTTCGTCGAGACCGAAGGCGTCTACTTCCATACGGTTGAGCGCATCATTGGCGATGTCTTTAGTGATACGGCCGTCGTAATCAACCTCCGCGTAGTCGCGAACGCGCCGCAGTAACCGGTTGACAATACGTGGCGTTCCCCTCGAACGTTTGGCAATCTCCCGGGCTCCGTCTTCGTCTATCTCCACACCCAAGATCTCCGCCGACCGTTTGCAAATCACTTCCAGGTCCTCATGCGGGTAGAAGTCCAGGTGAAATACGATGCCAAAACGCCCGCGTAAAGGAGCGGTGATCAAACCCGCGCGAGTTGTTGCTCCAACTAGCGTAAACTTTGGCAACTCCAATTTGATGGACCTGGCTCCAGCGCCCTGGCCGATGAGTAAATCCAGATTGTAGTCCTCCATGGCTGGATACAGTTTTTCTTCGAGGGCCGGAAGTAGACGATGAATCTCATCGATGAAGAGCACGTCCCCTTCCTGGAGATTGGTTAAGAGGGCGGCAATGTCACCGGCCTTTTCAATTGCGGGTCCGGCAGTCGACTTCATCTCGGCACCCATTTCGTTCGCGATGATGTTGGCGAGGGTTGTTTTGCCGAGACCGGGGGGCCCGGTTAACAGCACGTGGTCGAGAGCCTCTTTGCGACCCAGGGCGGCCTTCATGTAAACGCGGAGGTTCTCTTTGACTTGACGCTGCCCGATGTACTCAGAGAGCCGCGTGGGGCGCACGGTCAGTTCAAACTGGCGCTCCTCGTCGTTTGGAGTTTCGTCATGCACCTGGGCAGGTTGCTCTGTTGACATGGTATTCCGCTTCTCGAATCGTTTATCCTTTCGCTAGTTTGCGAAGACTTTGACGCAGGATTGACTCCACCGACACATTCCCACCCTGGCTGAGCGCGCCGTTGACGGCCTTCTCGGCCGCGCTGCGTTGATAACCAAGATTTAACAGGGCCGAAAGCGCGTCGGAGCGTACTGAATCCTCTGTCGGTGGAGCGGCCACTTCAGATTGAGCGCCCAACTCTTCTTCCAACTGCGGTGACGAAAGCGAAGCGACCTTGTCCCGCAGCTCCATCACTAGCCGCTCCGCAGTCTTTCTGCCAACCCCGGGAATCAATGTCAGCCGAGCCAGGTTGTTGGTGCGGATTGAAGCGATCATCTCATCAGCACTCATGCCCGAAAGCAGAGTGATGCCCAGCTTCGGACCGATCCCGCTGACCGAGATAAGACGCAAAAAGAGCTCGCGTTCACGAGCGGTTTTGAAACCGTATAGTTGCAAAGCGTCCTCGCGCACGTGCGTGTAGATGCGGAGCTGGACACTCGCGCCCGGCTCCTCCAATTCGTAGAAAGTTGAAATGGGTATCGTGACCTCATAACCAACGCCGGCGACATCAAGTATTACCGAAGTCGCCTGTTTGGAAAGAAGTGTGCCGGAGAGATGTGCAATCATTGACGAACAAGACAATGTGGACGCGCGCAAGTTGGTTAAACGCACGAGATTGTAGTTGATGCTGCCGCGATCCAGCAACGCACACCTGCAGAATATCCGAGAGTCATGCTTAGTATTCGTCCGGCATTAGGGATATACTTGCCCCACAGGCCATTCATGAAGTCCGAGAAAATCTCAGAACTCACAACTAACCGGCTCAGCGTTTATCTGCGCTGCTTGAATACACTTTCAGCGGCAGGGATTAAAACTATTTCATCGCAGCACCTTGCCGAGCAGTTCAATCTCAATTCCGCGCAAATACGCAAGGACTTAGGTTACTTCGGTGAGTTTGGCGTGCGCGGAGTCGGTTACTTCGTTGAGGAGTTGCAAGCGAACATTACCACGATCCTGGGCCTGGACAATCCTCATCGGGTAGCCATTATTGGTGCAGGAAGATTGGGGACTGCGTTAGCCAACTACCACGGATTCGAGAAATCTAATTTTACGGTAGTTGCCCTTTTTGATAATGACGCCGCAAAGATTGGCCAAAACCTGGGGAACGGCGCGGTTCTGGTGCATGACGTCAAGAAGATTGCTCGGATAGTTAAAGAGGAGGGCGTCGACGTTGCAGTTATCGCTGTGCCCGCGCGAGCGGCGCAGCGAGTCTTGAATCAGGTGATGGCTGCAGGTGTAAAAGCTGTACTCAACTTCGCTCCCGCATCTCTCAGCGCCCGTCTGGGTGTAAAAGTCAAAACCGTTGACCTGACAACTTCGCTGGAATCATTATCGTATTTCCTGGCGCGCCCGCAGGGTCGGGTGGTCACCAATGGGCGCCGCAGCAACAGTTTTGAAGAGGCTTTTGAATCTCAGGAACAAGAACTCTAACAGGGCACTGCCAATCAATGGATGAGAAAAGCGCTCGACGAGAAATAGTTCAAATCGGCAATCTGATGTACGAACGAAGTTACGTCGTCTCCTCTGACGGCAACATCAGCGTGCGTTTGGACGACGGGCGCATTGTCGCGACTCCAACCATGACGTGCAAAGGCCGGATGACGGAGGATTCCCTGGCGCTGACCGACGCCGACGGCAGGTCGCTGACTGATCGGAAGGCGTCCAGTGAGCTGGCAATGCACCTGCTAATCTACCGGGAGCGCAGTGACGTAAAAGCGGTTTGCCATGCACATCCACCTCACGGGACGGCTTTTGCGGTAGCTGGGTTGGCAATCGATCAGCCGATACTCTCCGAAGTGATTTTAACGCTGGGATGCGTACCCCTCGCGTCCTATGGAACTCCTTCGACCGACGAGCTGACCGAGGCGATGCGTCCGCTTGTTAGACACCATAACGCGTTGCTGATGGCTAACCACGGCGCCGTTGCCTATGGTGCGGATTTGTGGCAAGCATTCGATCGTTTGGAGACGCTCGAGCATACCGCACGAATCGCCATCCTTTCGCGAATACTCGGTGGCTCAAAAAACCTTCCAGTTGACGCAATCGAGAAGCTAATCAATGTGCGCGAAGCCGCAGGTTATCTGGGTGAAGGAGCTCGCTGCCAGGCCTGTGGCTACCTGCATGAAACTCAGTTAGCGTGTTCGTCCGGCGATCGACCTGAGGCAACAGGTTATCGGGGAGTCTCTGAAAACGGTGCGGGGAAGATCGCACTAACGCGAGAAGAATTGGTTGAACTTTTATCGCAGGCAGTTAGTCGAGGGGAATCGTAAATGGTAAATGGTAAATAGCAAAAGGTTGCGATGAGTAGTAAGGTTGAGACGATTTACCATTTACGATTTACCATTTACCCGACTAGAGGAGCATAGCAGATGCCACAAGAAGCATTGGGCATGGTCGAAACGAAAGGACTAGTGGCGATGATTGAGGCAGCGGACGCGATGGTCAAAGCTGCAAACGTCACGCTCATCGGCTACGAAAAAATTGGCGCCGGTTTTGTGACCGCCATCGTCCGTGGCGATGTCGCCGCGGTTAAAGCGGCGACAGATGCCGGGGCCGCAGCAGCACGCCGCGTCGGCGAGCTGGTTAGTGTCCACGTGATCCCGCGACCGCACGGCAGCGTCGACGAGACACTTCCCATCGGTCTCAGTCGCGGCTAGGCATGATCATCGCGCGCATCCTCGGCACTGTCGTGTCAACGCAAAAGGATGAACGGCTACTCGGCAAGAAGCTGCTCATCGTTCGTCCCATCAATGTCGATGGAACCGACACCACGGGCTACGTGGTCGCCGTCGATACAGTTGGCGCTGGATTTCACGAGCGGGTGCTGGTAGTTGCCGGCTCAAGCGCTCGCCTGGCACAGGGCATGAAAGATATACCTGTTGACGCTGCTATCGTCGGCGTTATCGATACCGTGGATATCACGCCCAGGGAATCGTGAATCGTAAATCGTGAATCGTAAATCGTAAATCGTAAATCGTTAGGAAGGTTCGTAACTTAGTCACGTTTCCCATTCACAGTTTCCCATTTACAGTTTCCAATTCACAGTTTCCGATTTACGGATTCACGATTCACGATTCACGATTCACGATTCACGATTTACGATTTACGATTTACGATTCACGATTTACGATTCACGATTTACGATTTACGATTCACGATTTACGATTCACGATTCACGATTCACGATTCACGATTCACGATTTACGATTCACGATTTACGATTCACGATTCACGATTCACGATTTACGATTCACGATTCACGATTCACGATTTACGACTTATGCAGCTTGCTCGTGTCATTGGGACGGTAGTGGCGACCGTCAAGAACGAATCCCTCGAAGGGCGCAAGCTGCTAGTCGTGCAAACTTTGAACAAAGACCTCGAACCCTCTGGAAAGCCGATGGTAGCGGTTGACTCGGTTGGCGCAGGAGTGGGCGAGCTGGTTTTCTGGTGTCGCGGTAAAGAAGCCAGCTTTCCTTTCAAGAGAGAAGATACTCCGACAGACTGTACGATAATCGCCATCGTTGACTCGAACGCGCATGTCACTCGAGGCTAGCTATGCTTCTCGCCAAGGTCCTGGGAAACATTGTCGCTACACAGAAGAATCATCGTTACCAGAACGCGAGCGTGATGCTCTGCCAGCAGATCACACCGGAGGGCGAAGAAACGGCCTACACGGTGCTGGCTCTCAACGCCGTTGATGCTGGAGTGGGCGACACGGTGTTGATTGTGCAGGAGGGATGGAGCGCTTCAACTGCCGCAACCGGAAAAAGCGGCGCCGCCATCGACTCGGCGATTGTAGGGGTTGTCGATCGCATTGATTTACTGGAAGACGAGTAAAGTATGAGCACGGAACCTGAACAGGCGCGGTTGATTGCGGAACGAATCGCCAGACGTGTATCTGGTGGTTCAGGAAGCCAACCGTCTATGAGTGGCGCCCTGAGCTCACCTTCCGACTTGAGCGCTGAATTGGCAGCCATGCGCGCCGGACTGAGCGAACTACAGAAACGGCTGGCGCAGATTGAATCGAAAGTTCGTTCCCACCCCCGAGACATAACCACGCCCGAGATGGGATTCACATCCTCGAGTACCGGCACGAGCGAAAGACCGATCCCTCTGACCCATTCGCCCTGGCTTGCCGGCGTCAATGCCTCTGTAGCACATCCCAGTCAGGAGAGGTTTGGGGTCGAGGAAGCCACAGTATCCGAACTGGTAGACTTCTTTGAAAAGGAGAAGGCCTGCAGCTTGGAGCCCGGCGGCAAGCCATGTGACCACTGCTTGACGTGTAGCTCCAGGGGCTTTTAGCTAATCAAAGGACAGACCTGCCTTTCAACACTCGTCGCCATCCGATGAAAAACATCTTCGTATCGAGCATTGCCTTATTTTTGGTGCTGGCGGTTTGCGTGCCTACTCAATGTCAAACAGATATAGAAAAGAGAATCCAGATGATTCTCCTGTACCAACCCATTGAAGGAGAGAACTACAACGCCAAAGCGAAAATTGCACAACTTGGACAAATAGAGAACGTGAAATCTATTCTGCTCGAGATCGTTGGAAAGTATAAGCAATCTGAACCTGGGACAGAGGAATACCTCTATTTTGCTGGAGCGATAAGGATGTTAGGAGAGCTAAAAGAGAAGCGAGCAATAGAATTGCTAACCCAAATCCTATTTGACCAGCACATTAATAAGGGTGTTCGCGCTTATGCAGCAAGGTCGCTGGGCCAGATTGATCCTGAGAGGAGTAAGCAGTCTCTGCTAAAGGCTCTAGCGAATAAGTCCGACTACTTCGGCGTCAGAGTCGAAGCTGCCGAAGCTCTCGCAACGACCCGAGACCGTCAAGTTCTCAAGGCATTGGAACGCCACAGCTGCGAGGAGAAGGACTCATTCGTGCGACAGAAACTAGAGACTGCGGCGAAAGAGCTTCGTGCCAGAATACGGGCAACCCAATAGAACGCCTTTTTATTTTCCAACTACTCTCAAACTAAAGAGGCCGCCTTCGCAGGCGGCCTTTTGTTCTACGACGCCAACAAGGCGCTATTTCGTTGGGGTGGCGCCGGGACGCAGGGTGTTTGAGTCGATCCTGTCCACCTGCGTCGCTCCTTCCTCGGCTTTGAAGTAGGGCTCTTCCTTAAAGCCAAACAGCTTTGCCGAAATGACGGTAGGGAACCTCGCGCGAGTCGTATTGTAGTCTTGGGTGGCCGTGTTGTAATCCGTGCGCGCAGTTGCTATGCGGTTCTCTGTACCCGCGACTTCGTCCTGCAGTTTCATGAAGTTCTGGTTGGACTGCAAATCGGGATACGCCTCCTGCAACACCAGCAAACGCCCAATCGTTCCGCCAAAACTATTGGCCGCGTCGATCACTGCCTGCTTTTGCTCCGGCGACTTATCGCCGCCCTCACCCTGGGGCGCCTGGCTCGTCGTGTTCAAAAGCCGGGATCGCGCTTCAGCGATCCTGCCGAACACTTCCTGTTCCTGTATCCCGGCAAGTTTCGCAGACTCGACGAGGTTATTAATCAGGTCGGCACGCCGTTGAAGTTGAGTTTCGACGTTGGCCCATTTGCCCTTCACGTTTTGTTGCTTGGTCGTAAGCGTGTTGTACCCGCAACCGCTCGCTGTTAGCGATACGAAGATGGCTAAGGTAAGTAACAATGTCCGCTTGTAGTTCATGTTTGATCTCCCGATGGTTTTAAAAACTCGATTCACTACCACCCAGGCGCGGTTATGCAGCCAGGGACACAGATTAGTGCACTTCCGCGAGCTCAGTTTCGTCAACCGCCTCAACAACGTGTTCGATCTGGACCATATAGGCCCCGAAAAGTTCGTTGGCATCCTCATCCGTGGCAGGCCGCTCGCCCGTGGCTCGTATGGCAAATATTTTTTCAAAGGGTTCAGGGTCAAGCTTCAGCAGTTCCGCCGTGGCACGCACACAGTCGGGTTTCGCAACCGGCGCCTCCTTACCGCGCAGCAGCAACACCGCGCGAAACAGGGAAGCGAAACTAGCCAGACTGTCGCACATAAGATCGCAAAGCTTTTCGACTGAGATAGAGGCGGGAATGTAAAGACGACGGAGCTGAATCAACTTACTTCGAAGCTCATATTCGGCCTGGTGTCGTAAGTGACCGTCAGAAAGCTGGACGAACTCGAACGGATCTCTTCCAAAAAGTACGACGCGGGCATTTGCCATCTGATGAAACTCGATCGGGAATACGTCCGCAGCATCGGAGAGTTCCTCGACCGTGAAGTAGACAGGGATCGGGTGTCCCAACCGGCGCCATTCGCGCATTGGCGCCTGGGCCAGGCGAAGATCTTCAGGAGTTATCCTGTTCAGTGCGATCAGCAGATTGTAATCTGAGCGCAACTCTACCTGGTCCCCTGCCGCTGCCGAACCGTAAAGCACTACTGAGGCGAGATTATCCCCATGCGTTGCGCGCAAATCGGTAACCAGGCCATTCAGCGCTTCCTTAACTAATGTCTTAACCATCTCTTTTAAGTATGCCGCGGATAGTAGCAGAATCCAGACTCAAGCGGCGACCACGTCCGAGGCATTGTGATCCAGACAAGAAACTGCCACTACCAACTGCCGCCTGCACCCCCACCGCCAAAATCACCTCCCCCACCGAAACCACCGCCAAATCCGCCGCCACCGCCAAATCCGCCACCACTCCAACCGCTGCTGGAACCACCCCAACCTCCTCGGCGACCGCTATTGAGTAACGAGCCAAGTAGAAAAAGGTTCAGGCAGCCGCTTCCTCCGCCACCCCGCAGGGAAAGAAGGATAATAATGACAATAATAACGACCCCGAGGGCAAAGCACGAGGAAGATATTCCGGTTGAGGGTTGGCCGATTGGCCGTTCACGCGTCGGTGGTTCACGCCGCGCGCGAGCAGCGTAACTCTGGTCTATACCTTCAATGGTGAACCCACGTTTTTCAGCCAGGGTGGCGACGTAGGACTGAATCGTATCGTAGATTCCCTGACTATAGTTCCCACGTCGGAACTGCGGTACCAGACGTTCTCGCTGGATTTGTCCAACTAACCCGTCGTTCAGGTCGCCCTCGAGGTGCCGGCTAACCTGTGTAAAGTATTTGCGGTCATTGACGGCCACCACCAACAGCAAACCATTCTTCTCACCTTCCTTTGATCCAATTGCCCAGCCTCGGGCAATGTCCAACGAGTATTCGAAGATGTCGCGGTCGCCAGTGGTAGGCACGGTTACGACCGCAAACTCTATATCAGCTCGCTCCTTAAGATTTCTATAAATAGCTTCCAGACGTTTTCGAGTATCAGGATTGATGACGTTGGCATAGTCAACGATCGGAGTGAATGGTTCAGGAAGGGGAATGGGCGATTTGGTGGTGGGCTGAGCGTGGATGTTGGGGCCGGTGAACCAAACCAGAGTCGCGAATGCTACGGCCAGAAAAGCAAAGCGGAGCTTTAGATTCAACCCTGGTGTGAAAAGCATTCTACTTAACCAAGCCGAGCAGCCATTAGTCCGTCCAATAATCCAATCAGTTTATGTAACAGATAGAACATCGCCACCCCCACGAAAACGACGATCGATACCGTGGGGTTTCGTTCTTCGTTATGATTCACCTCAGGAATCAAGTCGCTGGCGGCAACGTAGAGGGTGACGCCGGCGGAGAAGGGCAGGGCATACGCAACCGCAGATTCAATCCTGGCCTGAAGCAGCGCTACGCTGACGACACCCGCCAGTGTGGCCGCCCCGATCGCCGCAGTAGCCAGCAGGGCCTTTTTCTCAGAGCGTCCTGATGCCAACATAATGGAAGCCACCGTGAAACCTTCGGGCATCTTGTGCAAGAGAATCGCGATAAAGACTAGTAGTCCCACTCGGAAGTTAACCAGGAAAGCCGCCGCGATCGAGACCCCGTCGAAGAACGTGTGAATCCATAGTCCGCCTACTGCCGTGTAGGCTGCTGACGGTCGCATGAAGGACTCGGGATGCGTTTCCGCACCAAAGTGAAAGTGCGGAGCGATCGTGTGTTCGAAGAGTTGTATGACCAGATAGCCCGCGAGGAGGAGCGTCATGGCGCCAACCACCGACTCCGCGGCGTTTTCGCCGGAACGGCTATTCGTCCAGAGGCTGACAGTCTCCGGGAGGATCTCGATAAAGATCGCGGCCAGCATGAAACCGGCGCCGAGCGCAACGAGATACTTCAGAAAGCGCTCCCCAAATCGGTGAGCACCGGCTTTAATTAATACGAGACCGCCAACTAGGTTTGCTCCCGCGGCAATCATGCCGAAGAGGAGAAGTTCGGGCAGTCGTCCCAGGGTTGACTCCATCCAGATGCTACTCGGTCAAGAATTGTTGGACCTTAACACGGCGGGCCAAATATACATCATGGCTCTGGACCCGCCTATCAGGTCAGTTGGAATAGGTCGGGAGCAGACGGCAGACGGCAGACGGCAGGAAGGAAGCACGTTTAATTGCCTGGGAATTGACTTTTCCTTCCTGTCAGTTGGTTCCCTGCCGTCTGCCTCATTTCTCCTACCCCCGGGGGCTGACAACAGGCGAACAGCAAATTTGGTCAGCCCCGATCATGAGGCTGATAAACCTAAGTATTTCTGAGGTTTGGTATTGACACGTCCATAAGTGAAGCGTAGTATCCGATCCGGGTGGTCGAAAGTGGTCGGAAGTGGGTCCAACCTCGTTACGACCGATCATTTAGAAACTTTTCCTAACGGCCACCCGCAAAATCTCTGAACGTTCAACGCTATGCTGCGGGGAAACTACACGGCCCGGATAGACCCGAAGGGTCGGCTCAAGGTGCCGACGCCGTTCCGTCGCCTGATTGAGGAGAAACATGGTGGCGAATTCTATATCACGAGCCTTACGGGCGAAAACGTTCGCATATATCCATTAAAAGAATGGGAATCCATCGAGCAGCGCCTTTCGCTTCTACCCACGATGGATCCCGCGCGACGCAAGTTCCTTGACAGAACGAACTACTACGGTCAGCAGGCTGCCATCGATGGACAGGGTCGATTATTAATCCATCCGCTGCTACGTAAGAGTGCAGAGGTTCTAGGTGACGTGGCAGTCCTGGGATACCTGACATACCTCGAGGTTTGGGAGCTCGATAAGTTTAAGTTGCGCATGCTTTCAGACCCATACACGGAAGAAGACGAAGCGGCCATCGCGAGATTGGGAATCTAGAAACGTAAATAGTAAATCGTAAATGGAAAGAACCAGCGAAACACGTTTCCCGATTTACGATTCACTCTCAGATAGTTCTTTGAACAAGATCACGGGGCGGTGGTGATGGCCGCGCCTTTGGGGGGCAAAGGCGCGCCCCATCGCCCCGTGCTGCTAGAAGAGACGATGAAATTTCTTACTCCCGAGCGGGGAGGTCTCTTCATCGATTGTACGGTAGGACTCGGCGGGCACAGCGAAGCGATTCTGGAATGTTTCAGTGAGGCTCGGGTCATCGGAATAGACCTCGACATGGAGGCCCTCGATTATGCGAGTAAACGCCTAGAGCGGTTTGGAGATCGATTTCGTCCCGTTCAGGCAAACTTCCGGAAGATCAGCGCGATTGTAGACGAGGCCGGCGAGAAGCACGTGCAGGGAGTGCTGGCTGATCTGGGCGTTTCTTCATTGCAGTTTGATTCCGCCACCAGGGGATTTAGTTTTCGCTTCGATGCTCCGTTGGATATGCGAATGAATCCAGCGAGCGAAACCAATACCGCCGCCGAGTTACTGCTTCAGCTGTCGGAAGCAGAGATAGCGAGAATCCTTTTTGAGTATGGCGAAGAGCGGCGCTCACGCCGCATTGCCAAGTGGATCGTCGAAAGTCGGGAGCGAGGGGAACCGATTCTAACAACCAAAGCTCTGGCTGAGTTGGTACAGCGCGCTATTGGCTACAGCAAGACCAGACCTATTCATCCGGCGACGCGAACGTTCCAGGCTCTGCGCATAGCAGTCAACCACGAGCTCGCGAGACTGGATCATTTCGTTGCCGCGGCGACAGATCTTTTACAATTGGACGGACGATTCGTAGCGATTAGTTTTCATTCGCTCGAAGATCGAATTATCAAGCAGGAACTTCGCCGGCTTTCCGGGTACTGCCAGTGCCCGCCACGAGTTCCTGTTTGCTCTTGTGGCGCCCGGCGGTCAGTTGAAATCCTAACAAGGCGTCCGGTTGTTCCTGATGATACTGAGGTAGAGCAGAATCCGCGTGCGCGTAGCGCAAAGTTGCGGGCTTGCCGGAAACTCTCTTTAACGTGACGAGTATCCAGGGAGTTCTCAAACTCGTTCGATTAATTGCTGGCCCCCCCGAAAGCAGGAGCTACAAATGCAAAGACTTCCTTCAATGCAGCGAAATACTAAGGTTCGCCGCGAACGTGACTTTCGCGCGCTTTCCCGTCTGGTAGTCCTGCTCTGCTGCGGCCTCGGGTTGGCGGTTGGTTTTGTATTTGCGGCGCGGCAGCACTTCGCGGCGGTTGAATTCGGGTACGAGAGCGAGAGTCTGCGCCGGGAACGACAACAGCTACTTGCGGAGCAACAGAGATTACTACTCGAAAAGGAACAGGCATCGGCCCCGGCCCGGTTGGAATCTGCGGCACGTCAGTTGGGCCTGAAGCCATTGAAGGCAGGTCAGGTTGGTACTCACAGAACCAAGGAACAGAGCCGGCTTCCCCTGGCTACGGCCCTTATAAACCCTACCGCTTCGTTCAAGCGTTAGCAGTTGCTTAAACTACGTCACCATGGGCGACGTCGATCAAGGTTGGCACTGTTCCCCGGCGGTATTGTTAGAAGGGATCCATTTCGGCAATGTTGGCACACCTTTCCGCTGAATCTAAAACTCGGCCTGACGCTTCAATACGCCGCGCGCTTTTTGTCGCGGCGTTTATTGTCTGTTGGATGTTGGCGATCAGTGTTCGTCTGGTTTATCTGCAGATTTCCGATCACGACAGACTGATCGCACGCGCGCAAAGACAGCAGCAATTTGCCCTGGAAACGGGACCTGAACGTGGACAACTTCTCGACCGGCACCATCGTGAGCTTGCACGAAGCATTCAAACTACATCGATCTTTGTTGACCCGGCAGAACTTGAAACGCCCGGCGACATCGCCTGTGTCGCAACCCGGGTGGCTTCAGTGCTCAAGCTGGACGAGAAAAGTTTGATTAGTCAGCTGGCGCAGGCGAAGGTCGGTGGTCGCAGATTTCTATGGTTGGCGCGGCGGTTGTCTGCCGATCAAGCAGCAGAGATACGCGGCTTTGGATTGCCTGGTGTTCACTTCCGGAGTGAGCCGAAACGTTTCTATCCCAACGGTTCACTGGCGGCACACGTGCTGGGCTTTGTCGGGCTTGATGGCGCCGGATTGGGTGGAGTCGAACAGATTTATAACGAGAAGATTAGCGGTGAACCCGGAAAACTCTTCGTCGAGAGGGATTCAAGAGGGAATGCTTATGAGAGTTTCGAATTCCCGTCAAAGCCCGGGCAATCGATTGTTCTAACGATTGATCAATCGGTTCAGTATCGGGCCGAGCAGGCACTCGTGGCCGCGGTTAGGAAGAGCCGCGCAAAGTCGGGAACGGCAATCGTTCTCGATCCCCATTCGGGAGAGATCCTGGCGCTCGCCAATGCGCCCACCTTCGACCCTAACGATGTTGGAGCTGTCTGGCCAGAAGCGCGCTCCAACTGGGCCCTGCAGAATATCTACGAGCCGGGGTCTACATTCAAAATCGTTTCTTTTTCTGCAGCCATCGAAAAAGGCTTGGTCAAGCCTGAGGATCGCATTGATTGCCAGATGGGCGCGATTACCATTGCCGGGAGAACCATTCGTGATCATAAGTCGTTTGGCACTTTGACGATCTCCGATGCGCTTGCAAAGTCGAGCAATGTAGCGGCCATAAAACTTGGACTGCGTGTCGGCGATGCCACCATGCATGAATTCATCACTCGCTTTGGCTTTGGTTCGCGCACCGGTATTGAGCTACCGGGCGAGACACCGGGGTTGCTGCGGCCGGTGAAACGCTGGCAGGCTTCGTCGATTGGATCCATTGCTATCGGTCAGGAGATTGGCGTGACCCCGCTTCAGATGGCGGCTGCGTTCGGTGTTCTGGCCAACGACGGGGTTCGGGTAGCGCCTCATCTGGTGCGCGAAATCCGTACGTCCCAGGGAACTAGTGTGTATCGCTCAAATCCCGAAGAGCGACGTGTGATCACTTTGGAAGCAGCGCGCGCTTTGCGAGGGATGCTCGAGGAAGTAACCCTGCATGGGACCGCCAAACTGGCCCAACTGGACGGCTACAGCGCCGCTGGCAAGACTGGCACCGCGCAGAAGATCGATCCGAAGACGAAGACGTATTCGAGAACGAAGCACGTCGCATCGTTTGTTGGTTTCGCTCCGGTGGAAAACCCGGCGGTCGTGATCATCGTTGTGATTGACGAACCAATTGGGGCTTATCACGGTGGCGACGTGGCGGCGCCAGTCTTCCGGGAAATAGCCGAACAGATTTTGCCGGATCTGGGCATCGCTCCCGATACGAAGCTCAACTCAGATTCGGATCAAGTGGCTTACGCAGAGTCGGCAGTGCAGAGTCACAAAGCGGCCAAAACTCAGGAAGAGCGGACACGAACGGAAGCCGCGCGCAAGGCTACTTTACCGAGCGTCGCCCGCCGCGATGAAAAGGGCGGAGAGATCGTTTACGCGGTGGCCAGCAGCAAAGGGGTATTGATGCCGGATTTGCGCGGTCAAAGTGTTCGGGACGTAGCTCGCGCATGTGCGCAACTTGGATTGCAAGTGGAGGCCCGAGGTGATGGGCACGTCATACGTCAGAGTCCGGCGCCTGGTACCGAGGTTGGATCAGGACAGATAGTCTCTGTGGACTTCGCCCGGGACAACTGACTTGGTCGTATTGATAAGCCTGTCTGATTATGAAGATTCCTTTAACAAATCAGGACCTTCAGGGAGCCGCAGTTGATCCGCTCTCCAGCTTAAGCAGAGACAGTTGTGAAAATGGAGTAAGCTCTAGAGTGGAAGCGTGTAGGAAGCGATTGCGAATGATCCGTGCCAATCAAAAAGCCCCGATCGAAACGGTTGACCCCACCGGAATTTCAATCGCTTGCAATCTTAAGCCTGGCACCGACGTGTCTCGAAGCCAGAGTGTGATCGAGGCGAGATCGGAAAGGCTGGACGAGGCTGGAATAACGTGAATGTCCGGGAAGCGTCGATACTGATGGGCGCCGATGCCGCACAGGTAAGCGCTGAGTTGTTTGACAAAGAAATTACAGACTTTTCTATTGATTCGCGTTCGGTTAGCGCGGGCGAACTCTTCTTTGCTTTATCGCAGGAAGACTACGCCCGCGCTGGCTTTAATGGAACGTTTGCCGATGCGCATGAATTCATAG
Organism: Pyrinomonadaceae bacterium; assembly: GCA_041745915.1. GTDB lineage: Bacteria > Acidobacteriota > Blastocatellia > Pyrinomonadales > Pyrinomonadaceae > PSRF01. The sequence continues at coordinate 77,874 of JBGTHZ010000120.1, forward strand.
CGGACGCTCTGGGTCGCGGCGCCATTGCTGCCGTCGCCCGTGCCGACCGGGTCCGTGACGATGAGCGTCTCCGGGCAATGGCAGGGCAGCTGCTTTTAGTTGACGATGCAATTGCGGCGCTGCAGATGCTGGCTCGTCGGGTCTATGAATCCTGGGGCAAGACAGTCGTAGGGATCACCGGTAGTGTGGGGAAAACAACGGCGAAAGAGTTGACGGCTCAGGTTCTCGCCAGCTCGGGACTGCGCATTATGAAGAGCGAGCGAAATTACAACAACGGCCTGGGTCTTCCGCTCTCAGTGTTACAAATGGTACGGCACGGCAGATCGCCGGAGCAGTTCGATGTAGCAGTGCTGGAGATGGGGATGTCTTCTCCGACGCATGAAATCCGACGGCTGTGTGAAATTACCCCTCCGGACATCGGAGTAGAGCTTATGGTAGCTCCGGTTCACCTTGAATACCTGGGAAGTATGGAGAACATTGCGGCAGCCAAGGCAGAGCTAATCGAGGGTCTCAAGCCTGATGGAACCGCTGTTTTGAATGCTGACGATGAGTGGGTGATCAAAATGCGCGACAAGCACCGAGGCCCCACGATTACCTTTGGCGTCGATCACGAGTCAGACGTCACCGCCACGGCGATTAAGACCGAGCTCCTGGGTCAGGTGAAGTTTCGATTGAAGACACCACTGGGTGAGGCGCCGGCCGTCTTGCCAATGAGCGGCCGTCATAACTTGATGAACGCGCTCGCCGCTGCCGCGGTGGCGACATGCCTCCAGATTCAGCCGCAACAAATCGCGGACGCTCTGCGAGAGGTGAAACCGCCGGGCATGCGGGGCGAAACGCTCGACTTCGACGCTGGGTTTACCGTTGTGGACGATTCCTACAACTCGAATCCACGTTCTTTGATAAGCATGGTTCGGACCATAGCCGAAGCGGGGGAGGTCAGGAAACGACGTATCGTTATAGCCGGCGAGATGTTGGAGCTCGGGCCGGAAGAAGCTCGGCTGCATCGGGAAGCCGGACATGAGATTGCCCGCGCCGGCATAGATCTGCTGTGGGGAATTCGCGGTCTGGCCGCAGAAATCATCGCCGGAGCAAGAGCAGCAGGCTTAACGGCAACCAGGTTTTTCGATAGCTCTCAAGAGGCCGCGGTCGCTCTTTTGGACGAAGTGAAGGAAGGCGATCTGATCTTAGTCAAAGGTTCGCGGGGAGTGGCTACTGACAAAATAGTGAGCGCGCTTAGGGGACGGTTTGAACTGGCGGACAAGGTAAAATCGCCTGAAGCACTCAATATCTGATTATGCCTCGAGACTCTGATGCCTAATCCGGGATAGAACGCCGAAGATGATCTACTACTTCTTTTACGAACTGCTCTTCAACCATTTCAGGGAGAAGGATTGGTTTGTGATCAAGGCGCTTAACGTTTTTCAGTACGTCACTTTCCGCACTGCGTACGCCACGATCACGGCCCTGATGCTTTCACTCTTGTTCGGCGGCAGGTTCATTAGAGCCCTACGGAGATGGAACGTCGGACAACAGATTCGCGAGGAAGGACCGCAAGGGCACAAGGTGAAGCGAGGCACGCCCACCATGGGAGGAGTGCTGATAGTTGGTTCCGTGCTTATCTCAACTCTGCTTTGGGCACGTCTAACAAACATTTACATCTGGACGATCATAATCGCGACTCTCTTATTCGCTACGATTGGCTTTCTTGATGATTATGCCAAGATGGCAAAACAGCGAAGCTTAGGTCTCACCGGCAAGCAGAAGCTGATGGCCCAACTCCTGATTGCACTGGGTGTGTGGGTGGTTCTTTTTGTTTCCACGAAGTACCGGGCCAGCGACTATTCCTGGAATGTCAGCATCCCTTTCCTGAAAGCTACGTCAGAACCGTTCGGAATCAGCTACATCGGTCCTTATCTCTATCTGATATTGATTGTGATTGTGTTGCTGGGTTGGTCCAACGCAGTGAACCTAACCGATGGCCTGGACGGGCTCGCGATCAGCGTCACCTTTATTGCGATGGCGGCGATGACTGGCTTCACATACTTTAGCAGCGATGCGCGTTGGGCAAGGTACCTGGAACTAACACACCGGCCGGAAGCTGCGGAGTTGACTGTGTTTTGTGGCGCGATGGCCGGAGCCAGCCTCGGCTTCCTCTGGTACAACGCGCCGCCGGCTGAAGTCTTCATGGGAGATGTGGGGAGCCTGGCCATCGGCGGTGCGCTTGGTACAGTCAGTATCCTGACGAAACAGGAGTTCATGTTGGTCATGGTGGGCGGGGTTTTTGTCCTTGAAGCCCTCTCGGTGATGCTTCAGGTAGGTGTTTTTAAAATGACCAGGAGGACCACCGGCACCGGCAGACGACTCTTTAAGATGACACCGCTGCACCATCATTTCGAGATGCAGGACTGGAAGGAGTCGAAAATCGTCTTTAGATTTCTGATCCTGGCAATACTCTTTGCGCTTTTGAGTCTCTCGACGTTAAAGCTGAGGTGAGCAGTATATAGATTGCCAATCGGCAATCGGCAACGGCAATTGGCAATCCTTTGAAGCTGGAGGGCAAGAAAGTCTTGGTGATAGGCGCAGCGCGCAGCGGAATTGCGTGCGCGAAGTTTTTGGCCGCGCGGGGCGCGACCGTCGCCCTCAACGATGGGAAGCCGTTAGCAGAGTGGAGCGCGGAAGCAGTCGCCCTGCAAGACCGTGGAGTAGGTTGTCTTTCCGGCGAGACGCCGAGTTGGCTGCTCGACAATATCGACTTCGTGGTGGTTAGTCCCGGTGTGCCGGTCAAGAGTATTCCGATCAGGTACGCGGAGCGAGCCGGCGCTGAAATCATCGGTGAAGTGGAGCTGGCTTCGCGGTTTTTGAAGGGCCGCATGGTGGCGATTACCGGGAGCAACGGCAAGACCACTACCACGGCGCTGATTGGAGAATTGCTGAAAGATGCAGGTTTGCCGGTGCAGGTGGGAGGAAACATCGGCACGCCGCTGATAACGCTGGTAGAAAGCTCAAGGGATGATGGCTGGACGGTCGTGGAACTATCGAGCTATCAGTTGGAGACAATCAGGGAATTCCATCCCTCGGTTGCAGTAGCGCTAAACGTTACGCCGAATCATATGGATCGCTACGAGGAATTTACCGACTACGCTGCTGCCAAGCACCGGATTTTTATGAACCAGGAACCAGGCGATGTGGCTGTACTCAATAGTGATGACGAAGTGGTTTCGTCCTGGGCAAGTGGTTTGCGTGCTCATGTCGTGACCTTCAGCGTGCAACACGAGCTCCGGGAAGGGCTCTTCCTGCGTGGGCGGGACCTGATTTCCCGCACCCTTGATGGTGAACGGATCTTAATGAAGAGCGACAAGATGAAACTCCGTGGCCTTCACAATGTTGAGAACGTGCTGGCGGCCCTGTCAGCTGGGCTGGCGTGCGGCGCCAGTCCTGAATCGATGCGCGAAACGGTGACTCGCTTCGAGCCGGTGGAGCATCGTCTGGAATTCGTTGCTGAGATTAAGCAGGTTAAGTTTTATAACGACTCAAAGGCCACCAGCGTCGATGCGACGTTGAAAGCTCTGGAAGCTTTCCAGGATGATGCCGGCAAGGTTGTTCTGATTCTCGGTGGCCGCGGTAAGAAAGCGCCGTACGCTCCGCTCGCGGAGCTCATTCGTGAGAACGTGCGGCAACTTGTTTTGATTGGTGAAGACGCGGAAACGATTGCCAAAGAGCTCGGCGAGTACGCGCCCAGCCAACGAGCCGTCGATATGCAGGAAGCCGTCCAACTCTCGTTTCAATCAGCGCAGCCTGGGGATATCGTCTTACTCGCACCGGCGTGTGCAAGCTTCGATATGTTTGAGACCTTCGAGCACCGCGGGAAAGCATTTAAAAGCGAAGTTTCGAGTTTGGAGTTTCGAGTTTCGGGTCATGAGCAGGACCGAAATGCAGAACTCGATACTCGAAACTCGAAACTCGAAACATCGAATTAGCAATGGCCAGAAAGCTATATCCAGATAAATGGTTGTTTGCCGCGACGGTAGGCCTCGCCCTTTTCGGTGTGGTGATGGTCTATAGCGCGTCGGCGGTGATGGCCCAGCGTGAAAACGGCAATCAGTTCTATTACGTCGTCAAGCAGGGAATTTGGACGGGAATAGGTTTTGTGGTGATGCTGGCGGCGATGCAGGTCGACTATAAGCACTTGAAAAACCGTCGGGTTGTCTACGGTTTGCTGGCACTGACGACGATCATGTTGCTGGCGGTGTTCGGATTCCCGGCCACCAATGGCGCCCATCGCTGGATCAAGCTTCCCAAGTTTTCGATGCAACCTTCAGAACTCGCCAAGCCGGCCCTCGTGATCTTCCTCGCTTATTTTCTAGAGAGGCGAGCCGGCGAGGAAGGGCAGTTCTGGACCACGTTTATGCCATGCGCGATTGTCACAGGCGCGTTGGCCGGTCTGATCGTACTTGAGCCCGACCTCGGTACGGCAATGATGCTCGGCGTAATTTTTGTCGTCGTGATATACACGGCCGGCGCCCGGCTAAAGCACCTGGCAACAGTGGCGGCGCCGGCTCTGTTAGTGGTCGCCGGGCTGCTCGTCTTTGTTCCGTTTCGAGTTCAGCGTCTGATCACTTTTCTCGATCCATGGGCGGATCCACAGGGTAGGGGATTCCAGGTGGTGCAGTCACTCATTGCGGTAGGCTCAGGCGGACCAAATGGTTTGGGATTCGCCCAGGGCAAGCAAAAGATGCTGTTCCTCCCTTTCGCTCACTCTGATTTCATCTACGCAGTAGTGGGCGAAGAATTGGGGTTGGTTGGAGCGTTGGCAGTAATTGCAGTCTTCGCCCTTTTTCTCTGGCGGGGCATACGCACGTCACTGCTGGCTCCGGACCGATTCGGAATGCTGTTGGCATTAGGTTTGGTAACCGCAATCGTTATGCAAGCGCTCTTCAATATCAGCGTGGTCTTATCGATGGTCCCGACAAAAGGTATTCCGCTGCCGTTCATTTCGTACGGCGGATCCTCTTTAGTGCTCACACTCGCGGCGGTGGGCGTATTGCTCAATATTTCCCAACAGGCCACCGGTTCGTTCGAGAGCGGCCTGTTCAAATCATTAGTGACCCGCGCGGGCCGTGAACTAAGACAACCCCGGGTCGCCTCTGGCAGGCGAATCGCTTCGTCGCGCTTCGGGTAGAACACGATGCGCGCATTGATTGCCGCGGCGGGAACAGGCGGCCATATTTATCCGGGTATTGCCGTGGCGAAGGAGATTATTCGCCGCGACCCGCAGTCAGAAGTCAGATTTGTAGGCACAGCCCGCGGGCTCGAAACGAAACTGGTGCCGAAAGCGGGTTTTGAACTTTCGCTCATTGAGAGTGCCGGATTAAAGAGTGTGGGCCCGATAGCCCGGCTGCGTGGGGTAATGATGTTACCGCGCAGTTTCCTGGCAGCGAAACGGATCATCAGGGACTTTCGCCCCGACATCGTGATAGGCGCCGGCGGCTATGTTTCTGGTCCGGTGGTGTTGACCGCGGCAATCGTGAATGTGCCCACGCTGGTCATGGAGTCAAACGCTTTACCCGGCTGGACCAATCGCACGCTGGCCCGGTTTGTTGACAAGGCCGCCGTTTCATTTGAAAAGTCACTCAGTTTGTTTCGCGGCAGGGGGGTGGTTACCGGCAACCCGGTCAGAAGAGAGTTCTTTGAGATTCCGAGAAAAGAGCGAAAAGAAGGGAGCTTCTCGGTGCTGGTGTTTGGTGGATCGCAGGGGGCGCATGCAATCAACGAAGCGATGGTTGCTGCTCTGCCGCAACTGGAAGGCTTGCGCGGCAACTTGCGAATTACACATCAGACTGGCGACGCCGATTTTGAACCGGTACTTGCGGCGTATGTTGATGCCGGTTGGTCCGGGAAAGCGGAAGTGAAGCGCTACATCGACGACATAGTGGTCTCGTTTGGCGACGCAGATCTGGTGATTTGCCGGGCCGGAGCGACCACTACATCTGAACTTATCGCGGCGGGCAAAGCGGCTATCATGATTCCCTTTCCTTTGGCAGCCGATGACCACCAGAGGAAAAACGCAGAGGCGCTGGAAGCGGAGGGAGCAGCCAGAATGATCTTGCAGCAGGACTTAAATGGGGCCCAACTGGCCCAGGAGATAGAAAAACTTGTTCGATCTCCCGCTGAGATCGGAAAGATGGAAGATGCCAGTCGCAAACTGGCGCGCGGTGACGCCGCTGCCGCCGTGGTTGATTTGATTGAGCAGTTGATTGAAAGCAGAAGGGGTTAGTAGTCAGTTGTCAGTTGCAGTTTGTACTACTGAACTACTGACAACTGACTACGGACCACTGACTAACGAATGTTCAGACAAATTCAGCACGTACATTTCGTGGGCATCGGTGGCATAGGTATGTCCGGAATTGCAGAGGTGCTGGTTAATCTCGGGTTCCGCGTGTCCGGATCCGACCAGAAGAGATCCATCGTGACCGATCGCTTACAGCAGATGGGCGTGACCTTTGCCGAGGGCCACAGCGGGGAGAATATAGGTGACGCGCAAGTCGTGGTGCGATCGACGGCGGTGCGCGATGATAATCCTGAAATCATAGATGCTCATCGTCGCTCCATACCGGTGATCCCCCGAGCGGAGATGCTCGCCGAGTTAATGCGGCTAAAACCGCATTCAGTGGCCGTGGCTGGCTCGCATGGGAAAACCACTACCACGTCCATGGTCGCCACCGTGCTCGGACATGCGGGACTTGATCCCACAATCGTCGTGGGCGGGGTGGTTGGTGCGTTTGGATCGAATGCACATCTGGGTAAAAGCGACCTGATGGTGGTTGAAGCCGATGAGAGCGATCGCTCGTTTCTCATGCTCACGCCGACAATTGCCGTGGTCACAAACATTGACCGCGAACACATGGATTACTACCACGACATGGACGACGTGCGCAGCTGCTTTACTAGTTTCGTAAACAAAGTGCCTTTCTATGGAGCTTCGGTGCTTTGCCTTGACGATCCTAACGTACAAGCAATCATTCCTCACGTCGAGCGGCGCCGGATGACCTACGGCTTAAGCGCCCAGGCGGATATCTCAGCCCATGGCATTCGTTACGATCAGAGTTTTGGATCGAGTTTTACTGTCTGGCGAAGCGGTAATCCCATCGGCGTCATTAATCTGCGCGTGCCCGGTTTACACAACATTTACAACTCGTTGGCAGCGATTGCGGTTGGCTTTGAACTAGATGTTCCGTTCGAGCAGATTGCGGAGGCGCTGCGCAGCTTCGGAGGCGCGGGGAGACGTTTTCAGTATAAGGGCGAGGTTGGTGGAGTGCTGGTCATTGATGACTACGGCCACCACCCAACCGAAATTAAAGCAACCCTGGCGGCAGCGAAGATTGGATCCGGCGGGCGCCGCATCATTGTGCTTTTTCAACCACACCGCTACAGCCGCACCCACGATCTAATGGAAGAGTTTGCGCGCTCATTTAATAACGCTGATTCTTTGTTCATCACCGACATTTATGCGGCCAGCGAGGAACCAATCGAGGGGGTCACTGCTGAGACGTTGACGGAAGCGATCAAGCGTTTCGGGCACAAGGACGCCCGGCACATCGGAGCTCTCGAGAATGCACCGATGACTCTGCGAGATCACGTTCAGCCCGGAGATCTCGTGCTCACACTCGGAGCGGGCACCGTAAGCCGTGTAAGTGACCAACTGCTGGAACTTTTACGTGAACGAGCTGACGCCAGGGCGGTTTGAATTTGATGTCAGAACCAACGGACGAATCCAAGATCCAGCAGCGGGACGCGGCAATTGAAGAAATTGCGGCCCGGCTCGGAGTGCGCGCCGAACGAGGACGGCGCTTCGCTGAATTGACCAGCCTGCGAGTGGGCGGATCTATCGATTGGGTAGTCTCTCCACAAACTGAAGCACAAGCAGCAGCGGTAGTTCACGCCCTGGACCAAGCAGGCATCGGCTGGCGGGCGCTCGGATCGGGCAGCAATGTGTTGGCTGATGATGGCGAGCATCATTACGTAGTTTTGAGTTTGAAGGATCTGAAGGGTGAAGTTAAGTTCGACGGTCAGTTGGTCCAGGTCAGCGCGGGATATTCCTTGCCGCGTCTGTGCGTTGACGTTGCACGCCAAGGCCTTGCCGGCATCGAGGGTTTGGGAGGAATCCCCGGAACGGTTGGCGGCGCTCTCTGGATGAATGCAGGAGCTTACGAACACGAGATCGGGAAAGTAACCGAGACTGTGAGAGTGGCTCGTGAGGGCCAGGTGGTTGAAATCCCGGGAAGCGCGGTTCAATGGAACTATCGTCACACTTCATTTCCAGAAGGAGAATTGCTCCTGGGCGCCACGTTGGGCCTGCAGCCCGACGATCCGGAAAAAATCCAGGCACGCATGGAAGAAGCCAAAAGCCGGAGGATGGCAACCCAGCCGCACGGCGGCCGATCGGCCGGTTGCTTCTTCAAGAATCCGCCGGAAAGCATTGTGGGCACCGGCAAGATTATCGATGAGATGGGAATGAAGGGTGCCCGACGAGGAACGGCAGTGGTCTCTCCGATTCATGCAAATTTCATCGTCACCGAGGGCGAGAACGCACGGGCTGAAGATGCACTCGGGCTTGCTGAAGAAATCCGGGAACGCGTTAAGCGCGAACAGGGAATTGAGCTGGAGTATGAAGTGGAACTGTGGCGGGCAAATGAACCCCGGAAACAGGGCCCTGACGCTGCGGAATAAGGAGCAGTAATCGTGAGAGAACATGTGATCTCCCAGAAGGTTGGCAATCGCAGCGGAATGGCTAAACGGCGAGCAGGTGGAGTTGCGCAGCGACCGCAGCGACGTGACCGCGACGGATTGGGCCAATCCCTGGGCCATCGGTTGCGGGCAATTCTTAGTTACGTCCCCTTCCTTCTAAAGGTCACCCTCGCGATAGTCATCGGCGGACTAATCTTTGCCGGATATCGCGCTGCCTCTGCGGCGAGTTTTTTTCAGATTCGCAAAGTAGAGATACAGGGTAATTTCCGCGCGTCGGCAGCAGATGTTCAGACGCTGGTTGTGCGCGAGGCTGCTGGAACGGGAGTTTGGCGGGCCGACCTCGAGGAAATCAGCAACCGCCTGGAGCGCCTTCCCTGGATTCGCGTGGCGATGGTTTCCCGCGTGTTGCCCGACGGCATCCGGGTTCGGCTTCAAGAACGCCAACCACGCGCGGTAGTACGCAACGCCGCGGGTCGTTTTCTTTGGGTTGATGATGACGCAGTGCTGCTGGGGGAGATGTTGCCTACAGATCAGATGCCGTCATTTTTCCTTCGCGGTTGGAACGAAGACACGGGAGGCACGATACAAAAAGAGAACATGGATCGTTTGAAACGGTTTCTGGAACTGCAACGTGATTTTAGCGCAGCTGGACTCTCGGAGCGGGTGAGTGAGGTGAATGTCATTGACATTCGCGATGTTAGAGCACAACTCGCCGGCGACGATGCAAAGATTGAGGTGCGACTTGGTTCCCAGGACTTTGGTAAACGGTTGAAGGATGCACTGAGTGTCCTCGACGCGCACCGCCAAACACCTCGAGGTCAATTCATAAGTTATGTAGATATAACTCAAGGCAGGCGAGCGATCGTTGGGTTCATGTCTGGAGCCCAAGCCATCAGCGATAGCGCTGATACCGCTAGCAATCCTTCCGTTGTGACCGCCGAGACGGCCGTCAGGCCCCAGCGTAAGCAGGGGGCCGCGGCAAATGCGGGCCAACAGCACAGCGCTGAAAAGAAACGCGATGCTAAACCGAGTCCGGATGAAGCGAATGGCGGAGAGCGACCACGGCGAGCCCGTCCTACCCAATGATTGGTGCACCGGTTCACTTAAGGGAGCAAAAGTTAGATGGCTAAGCGCACCCAACACACGATCGGCCTGGACATAGGAACGAGCAGGGTGACGTGTATCGCCGCTGAACCTGGTGACGGTGGGCTGCTGGATATCCTGGGTATCGGTGAGGCGGAAGCGCGCGGGCTTCGCAAGGGTGTGATTGTAAATCCCGATGCGGCGGTGGACGCGATCAAGAAGGCTGTCGAAGAAGCCGAACGAATGAGTGGCATTGAAGCCGAAGAGGTAACCATAAATCTCGCCGGCTCCCACATTCTGGGTTTCAATGGTCAGGCGATCGTGGCGGTTTCCGGTCGCGACCGCGAAATCACCCATGAAGACGTGCGCCGCGCAATTGACTCGGCCTGTGCCATTCAACTTCCGGCCGGCCGCGAGATAGTTGACCGCTTACCCCAGGAGTTCATCGTTGATGACCAGGATGGAATTAACGATCCAGTGGGAATGATTGGCGCCCGGCTAGCTGTCAAGGTCCACATTGTGACCAGTCCAGTGACCGCGCGGCAAAATGCCATCAACGCCGTCAACCGGGCAGGTTTGGTGGTCGCAGATATGGTGCTCGAGCAGCTGGCGGCCGCCGAAGCCTCGCTTACGGAGGACGACAAGGAGTTTGGAGCAGCACTTGTGGATATCGGAGCGGAAACGACCGGGTTGGTGATCTATCAGCGTGGGGCTGTCCAACATACAGCCGTGTTTCCTCTGGGCGGTTCCCATTTCACGAATGACATCGCGTTCGGACTGCGCACTCCGATTCCCGAGGCGGAAAAGATCAAACGCACAGTAGGATGTGCGTGCAGCACGTCGCTGAGCGAGATGGAGCGGAGCGAGCTGGTCGACGTGCCTTCGGTCGGCGGACGCGCTCCGCGACAGCTTTCACGTCAGATTCTTTGCGATATTCTCCAACCACGTGCGGAAGAAGTTCTCATGCACGTTGCCGATGAGATTAAAGACTCCGGTTGGGAACGGCAGCTCTCTAGCGGTGTAGTGTTGACAGGCGGAGGCGCGTTGTTGAGTGGCATGACAGAGATTGCCGAACAAGTCTTTGATGCTCCGGTACGTTTGGGGTTCCCCGAAAGAGATCGCTTCGGCGGTTTGGTTGAAGATGTGCAGAGTCCCGCGTGGGCTGCTGCCGCCGGGTTGTCGTTAGTAGCATATCGCGCACAGGCTAATGAGATGCGCGCGGGCATCAGCCGCAGAGGCTCGACCGGCAAGCTGACACACTTTGTTTCAAGATTTCGAAATCGTTTCAGTAGTATTTTTTGACAAGTTGTTGTATGCTCGCGCTTCGGCTGCACAAGATGTTGTCCGCAACATATCGATGCCAATGGCGCGAGCTACCCAATATAGAAGAAAAGGGCCCTGGAAGCCCTCCCGCTTTGGGAGAGAGGAAACCACTATGGCAGCGGACGCTCGTGAACCCGGAACAGGCATTAATATTTTCATCGATGATGATCCTCCGATCACCGGTGCGCGGATAAAGGTCATTGGTATAGGTGGCGGCGGAGGTAATGCCGTTAACCGCATGATCGAGGCCGGCATCGAAGGAATCGAGTTTCTCGTTGCCAATACCGATCTGCAGGCGCTTAAGCGTTCGCGCGCTCCCATAAAGATCCAGTTGGGCAGCCGGCTAACCAAGGGTCTGGGTGCGGGAGCCGACCCGGGCGTTGGCCGGGAAGCAGCCCTGGAAGACACAGACAAGATAATTGAAGTGCTCGAAGGCGCCGATATGGTATTTGTGACCACGGGCCTGGGCGGCGGTACCGGAACTGGAGGCGCTCCAATTATTGCCTCGCTCGCTACCGAGCTGAATTGCCTCACGGTAGCCGTCGTAACAAAACCATTTCATTTTGAAGGTCGACGCAGAATGCAGCAGGCTGAACACGGCCTGCGCGAGCTGCGCGAATGCGTTGACACGGTCATCACGATCCCCAATGAACGGCTGCTGCACACGGTCGAGAAGGGGGCCTCGCTGCCTGACTCATTTAGAATTGCCGACGATGTTTTGCGCCAGGCAGTGCAAGGCATCAGCGATTTAATAACGGTTCCAGGCTTAATCAATCTCGACTTTGCTGACGTCAAATCGATCATGTCGGGCATGGGCATGGCTTTGATGGGCGCAGGTCGCGCCACGGGCGAAAACCGCGCCATCGAAGCGACTCAGCAAGCCATTTCCTCGCCGCTGCTCGAGGAAGCGTCGATTCAGGGTGCTAAGGGCGTGCTCATCAACATCACCGGTGGGCCGGATCTTACGCTCTATGAGGTTAACGCGGCCTCGTCCATCATTCGAGAGGCTGCGGACGAAGATGCCAACATCATCTTCGGTGCTGTGATCGACGAGCACATGCGCGATGAGATGAAGATCACTGTGATTGCGACAGGCTTTGATAGAGAATCAATTGCGGCTGCCTCCGCTGGATCTGCAGCAGGGTTACCGGCTAACGCACCGCGCTACACTTCGCGACCCACAGATGATTTGCCCCGTCCGATGATGAGTCATGTCCGAGCCGATGACCTTGACGTCCCCACCTTCATACGAAAAAAAGCCGACTAACTGGAGACGCTCAGCATATTACTCCGCAAGGAAGGCCGGCTGGTGGCCTTCCTTTTACTCTGCTTAGCCATTCCTCGATAAAGTTTTGTTTTTCCGCTTTGCTTTTTCTTTTATGGTTGTGTAGCATGGCGACATTCCTTGCAGGACTTTCCATTACGGGTAGTTTTATCCCTCTCCTTGAGTGGCCGCAGCCTGCGAGAGTATTGATTGCCGATCCGAGTCAGCTCAACCCTTCCACTGATGTGCCTGGCGCGATCGGTTTAAACCCCGTCTTAGATTGTTGGAGGAGAATAAGGTGAATCGTAAACTTATTAGAACTACACTCGCGGAGGTAAAAGGGAAAGCACGCGAGACGCCGCAGCCTAGAGAGCGGACAAATGGCAGTCCCCACCGCGGTCCCAGTGGTGATGGTGGTAGGGAAGCCTCGCAACGCAGCGCCCAACAGGCTGCAGTCCAGGTACGTAAGCGGGTCCCGCCCCCGCTCGAAACCAACGCGGAGATCTTCTACTACAAGAAGCAAATCGATGCGCATACTCTCATGGTCATCGTCTTACTTGACGGTGAAGAGATCGAAGGCACAATCGAGTGGTATGATCGAGGTGCGCTAAAGGTTAACCGCCAGTCGGCGCCCAACCTCCTTGTCCTTAAGCGGAACGTTAAGTACATGTTCAAGGCCGACGAACGCGAAGAGCCAGCGGCGGAATAAGTAAGTTGAACTTACCGGTTTGACCCCTTACTCATCTTTCGTCCCCAGCCCCTACGCGGGTCGTCTCAACAAATGAGACAGTTCGCCAATAGCTCATCTCACCTCGGCTATCGACCGAGGCGACCATTGCCACGCATCGGCATCACGATGGGTGATCCAGCCGGGATCGGTCCCGAGGTTGTTCTGAAGGCCGTTGCCGAGGAAGAGATCAGCCGCGTTTGCGCTCCGGTAATTATCGGAGATGCACAATTGCTGGCCCATACGGCCCGGACCCTCGACTTGCAGTGTGGCTACGACATCGTCCGCCAGGGGGAGCCTTTGCCCGAAATCCTCGCTGAGCCCATTATCTTTCATCTCGATAACATCGGCGGATTTGTTGAACCTGGAATCGAATCCGGAGCGGCTGGAAGGGCGGCCGCCGGTTATATAGAAGCCGCCGTCGAGCTCTGTGCGGCGGGTAGTGTTGATGCGATCGCTACGGCCCCCATCAACAAGCGGGCGTTATTCCTTGGAGGTTATAGCTTTCCTGGGCATACAGAGTTTCTCGCCCATCTCACCGGGACCGAAGACTCGGCGATGGCTTTCGTAGCGGCGAACCTCCGAATCGTCTTGTTGTCCACTCATGTCCCGCTGTCGGAAGCTATCGGAATGGTGGAGCGGGACCGCATTATCCGAACCATAAATCTTGCAAATCGGGAACTCCGACGCTGGGGCATTGAACGCCCGCGACTAGCGGTAGCGGCATTGAACCCGCACGGCGCCGAGGGCGGCCTGTTTGGTATGGAGGAGGCTTCAGAGATCGTTCCCGCTATCGAGGCATGCCACGGAGTTGATGACGTCAATGTGCGCGGGCCGTTTCCTGCAGACACGGTTTTTTTACGCGCTTCGCGGGGTGAATTTGACGCGGTTATTGCCTGTTATCACGATCAAGCCATGATTCCAGTGAAATGTCTTTCTTTTGGAGAGGCTGTGAACGTTACTCTGGGCTTGCCATTCATTCGCACCTCAGTCGATCATGGAACCGCGTTCGACATAGCCGGCAAGGGTATGGCTGAACACTCAAGTATGGTTGCTGCAATTAAGCTGGCGGCCGAATTATCAACCAGGGCGGGCGAGAGTAGCCGCGCGGTGGAAGTCTAAACAAAATGGCTAGTGAAGAAAAAACAGTTTCAGGGTCAGACAGCAAAGGGCGCCGGGTTATCGTTGCCGATGACGATCCGGCAATCCTTCGTCTCGTTAAGACAATTCTCGAGAAGGAGAACTATACGGTAGTAACTGCCCGCGATGGGCGCGAGGCTTACAAGATACTGCAAAACGATCAGAACTTTACGGCCGGAGTATTCGACGTGGTGATGCCGCACATCTCCGGACCTGAACTGGTGCGCTTCATGAAGACGGAAAAAAGCCTGATGAAAATCCCGGTGATGATGATGACGGCCGAGCAGGATCCCAAATTATCGGCAGAAAGTTTTTCCGCGGGCGCCGTCGTCTTTTTACCCAAACCTTTTACTACGTCGCAACTGCAAATCATGCTGCAGATGCTTGTCGGTAAAAGCGGAGAGTGACTTCGGTGGTCTCCTAATTTGAGAGTCGGTTTAATCAAAAACCAACGATCCACGAAATTACACGAACGAACACGAAAAATTTAGTGATATTTCGTGATGTTTCGTGGATCGTTCTTGATTTCTTACCCTCACACGAACAGGCTCTTGAAGAAAATGAACTTAGGACTACGTGACTTTTTGGCAAGTTGAAATGCGCACTGTTGTTTTTCTACGATTTGGTCTGTTACTAGTACTGGCCACCTTCACAGTTGAGGTGAGAGCAGATCTGAGCACGAGTCAGGCCAGAAAGCTGATTACCCGCGTGGCAGGCATTGAGCTTCCGAATAGTGCCGTTCGGGTCAAAAAAATCTCCTCGACCAGCTCCGCTGCAGAAGCCACAGCGGAGATCCATGCTGCGTTCCGGATCGCAACAAATCCGCAGGGGCTCTGGCGCGTTGCAGAGTTGCGCATTGGCCAGGACAGGTGGGAAGGGCTAGGACCCGTCGCCCCACTACACACTGAAACGTCATCGAGCGCGTGTGATGGTCCAGACCTCCGAAGCATAGATACCGGTACTGAACCCAGCACCAGACGCGCCCGGTGTCTCATAGCCGCTGTTTTAGGCGTGCAACTTCCATCCGGTGCCGTTCGAATTAAGAATGTATCTCCTTTTGAATTGCCCCTGGCCTCGCGTCCATCGGCAATTGTGGAGTCCTTAATTACCGCAGAGTTTCGTTTCGAGCGGGACAAGAGTGGCTGGGTGGTCGCGGGACTACGCACCGGCAATTACGACTGGATCAGTCCTGAAACCCTGGTCGTGGCCGCAAATGAGACTAAAAGGAAGCAGGCTCGCGAGGAAATGGAGGCGATGGCCCGGGCGCTGATTAAGTTTCGGGCTGAGCGCCAATCCTATGTTGCTTCAGACTCACACGCAGTTCTCATCGATTATCTCAGCCCCCGTTTCCTTCCTCGGGTAATCCGCCTTGACCCATGGCAGGAGCCCTACCGATACCTCGGTGAGCGCGATAACTTCACTTTGCGTTCCCTCGGCGCCGATCGCCAGGAAGATACTGCCGACGACATCGTCATCACCGGACCCGCTCGATAGCACAAAGCCCGTTCGTTACCGCTGGCTTAACGCGCGCTCCGGAAAAAATCTGCGACGCCGTTGACAACCGAACACTGCTGCTCTTCGGTCATTTCCGGATAAATAGGAAGGGCGAGCGTCTCCTTTGCAGCACACTCGCTGGCCGGGAAATCGCCTGCGTGATGGCCCAAATCCGCGAAACACTCCTGCAAGTGCATCGGCACAGGGTAGTAAATCTCCGTTCCAATTTTGTGTCTCTTAAGGTGGGCCATAAGTTCATCGCGCCGCCCGGATCGAACTACGAACTGATTGTAAATGTGTCTCACATTCGTCTCACTCGGCAGAATAACTCCTGGCCACCTCTGAAAGATTCTTAGCCCGTCCATCGCCGGCGACTATGGTGCTGCCCTCCCTCCTCATCGAGTCAAGTAATTGTGGTGTTATGCTCAGCCCCGCAGCGCGGAAGAGGTCACGATATCGGGCTGCGTTGCGCTGGCGAGTGCCAGTCCACTCATCCAGGTATTTCAACTTCACCCTTAGCACTGCGGCCTGAAGCGCATCGAGTCGAAAATTTCCGCCCACCACTTTATTGTAGTACTTCGGACTATAGCCATGGTTGCGGAGCAACTTAATGCGATCGGCAAGCTGCGCGTCCTGAGCCGTGACCATTCCACCATCTCCGAAGCCACCCAGGTTTTTCGAGGGAAAAAAGCTAAAACAGTCTTTAGGCATGTTGATTTTTTCCCTGCTCGGCATTCCCTTCAGCCGGTTTAATAGTTTTGTTTCCTGGCAAGCCTCCGTTAGACGAAGGTTAGTGCGCTCTCCCGGGTACATGGACCGGGTCCTCGATGCGACACCTATTCCAGGGTCGGGCCGAAGGCCTTGAAACTAAAACACTTGACTGGGCTTCCCGTGGGGTGTTAGGTTCAGACTGGGCCCGCTTCAAGGGCCGCTACGCAACATAGCAACATGCCTTGCGTCAACTGTGAAGTTGCTCCTGACGCCACCAGTGGGCGCTGACTTTAGCTAAGGAATTTGGCTTTGTTAGCTGGGCGCAAACTACTACTTGCCGACGATTCAATCACAATCCAGAAAGTTGTAGCACTCACGTTTGCCGACGAAGGCGTCGAAGTCGTGACTGTGAGTGATGGTCAGGAAGCGATTGAACAACTCAAGGTATTTACGCCCGACATTGTGCTTGCAGACGTGTTCATGCCGCAAGTCAACGGTTATGAGGTTTGTAGGTATATCAAACAAAATGCAGAGCTAAAGCACATTCCTGTTATGCTTCTGGTAGGCTCGTTTGAGCCGTTCGACGAAGCGGAGGCGCGCAGAGCTGGCGCGGACGATATTTTGACCAAGCCCTTTCAATCCATTCGACGCTTGATAGATAAGGTTGGCGGACTGGTAGGTAGTAAGCCAGCCGCAGAAGCGACAACGGCGGAATTACCTCATGTTGAAAAGGAAGCTCCCGAGCCAGAGCAGCTGAGCACTGAGGATCTGGAGATTACCACCGCCGACACCCTGCGTTTGCCGGACGACCCGGCAAATGATCTGGCGGCGGCAGTGCATGAGTCAGAATTCAGCTCATCTGAGCCGGTTGAGGAGATGCAGCTTCCAAAGGATCTCAACCAGAATTTCCGAGAAAGTCATATTATGGATAGTCCGAGTAATGAACTCCGAAATGAGAGCACACCGGATCCGGGCGATGTGTTCCTGGACCTTGGTGACATCAGCCCGACCTCTGACGCCGCTTCCGATGACTTCGTTTTGGATCTCGATTTTGATGAGCCGCAGTCGGCTCTGGCTGTGGAGGCCACGGCAGTATCAGGAACGCACTCGTTCGTTGAGCCTCGGCTCTCTCGGAGTGATGCATCCATGGGAGATGCCCAGACCGAGCCGCCGGCTTCAGATGCATGGATGGACACGTCGGAGCTTGCCAAGAAATGGAAGCCTAAAAGTCCGCTTTCAACGTCGAGTGATTTGCGATCCAAAAAAGTAAAAGGCTCGCCCGAACGGGACACAGATGTAGCGGGCGGTGTTGCACCCACCCCGGGATCGAGCGGTTCGGTCAGCCTCGATCAGTTGTCACCGGACGTGATCGATGCAATAGCGCGTCGTGCGGTGGAACAGCTTTCGGCCCGGGTCGTCGAGGCAATTGCGTGGGAAGTTGTGCCGCAGCTTGCGGAACTCATGATCAAACGTAAGCTGGAAGAGAGCGAGTCGCAACCCAAGTAGCTGACCGAAGAACGACTAAACGATTGAGCAGGCGTTGGCGGCAACGGCCTGCTCGATTTGTTTCTGGCTGTCAGTAGTCAGTAGTCAGTGGTCAGTGGTCAGTTGTTATTGGTTGGGCGTTACTGGTCGCTGGGCCTTTGGTCTTCTAATTGAATCCTCCAATAACAACTGACAACTGACAACTGACCACTGACCACTTACAAATGACGACTGACCACGCCTGAACACGTAATGCTGAGATGAAAAGGGTTGCTTATTCCACTACAATCCTCTTTGTTAATAGATTTACTACTGCAACAGGTAAAACTGCCAACGAGCAACTGACAACTGACAATGGACAATTGACCAAAATGGACATCCCTAAACAATACGACCCCGGGGCAGCTGAACAACATCACTATGCGCGTTGGGAGCAGGAAGGCTACTTTACTCCAGAAATCAATCGCGATCCGAAGGCGAAAGTCTTCTCGATTGTGATTCCTCCGCCCAATGTCACCGGTTCGCTGCACATGGGCCACGCACTTCAACACACGATGATGGACGTGCTCACTCGTTACAAGCGAATGTGTGGATTCCGCACTTTGTGGCTTCCGGGAATGGATCATGCCGGCATCTCGACCCAGTTGATGGTTTCTCGCGAGCTAAAAAAGGAAAGCGTGTCACGTCACGATCTCGGCCGCGAAAAATTTGTTGAGCGTGTCTGGAAATGGAAGAGCGAGTCGGGGGGACAAATCACGAAGCAGATGCGGCGCGAAGGCGCGTCAGTCGATTGGTCGCGAGAAAAGTTCACGATGGATGAGGATTTGTCGCGGGCTGTTCGGGAAGTGTTTGTGAGTCTCTACGAAGAAGGACTGATCTATCGTGGGAATCGCATTGTTAATTGGTGTCCCAACGACCAGACCGTGCTTTCCGACCTTGAGGTGCAAAAGGATCCACAAGCGGGGAAGCTCTACTACCTCCGTTACCCTGCGAAAAACGGCGCCGGTGGTGTCACAGTAGCGACCACTCGACCGGAGACAATGTTGGGTGATACGGCTGTGGCTGTTAACCCGAAGGATGAACGCTATCGGACCCTCATTGGCGCGACACTGTTACTTCCGCTCACCGGCCGCGAGATTCAGGTGGTGGCGGACGAGTTTGTCGATCCCCAATTTGGAACCGGCGCAGTCAAGGTTACGCCCGCTCACGATCCCAACGACTACGAGATGGGCCTGCGTCACAATCTCGCGCAAGTTGTGGTGATCGACCCGCACGCGAAGATGACTGAAGCGGCCGGCCCAGGCTTTGCGGGACTGGATCGATATAAGGCCCGGCAGAAGGTGGTCGCGGAATTTGAGGAACTGGGACTGCTCGTGAAGGTGGACGATTACGAGTTCTCGATCTCCAAGTGCGAACGATGTAAAACCGTGATTGAGCCTTTGGTTTCGCTGCAATGGTTTTGTCGGATGGACAAGTTGCGCGACCTGGCTCTCGACTTGATGGCCAGGGAGAAGAAGCCTCAATTCGTTCCCGAGGTACCCTACGAGAAGGTTTACACCAACTGGCTGGAGAACCTGCGCGACTGGACTATCTCGCGCCAACTGTGGTGGGGACATCAGATCCCCGCGTGGTACACGAAAGACGGAAAGCTAGTCGTCGCTCGTTCTTATGAGGAAGCCTGTGCTAGAGCCGTGACCGAGGAGTTAACCCAGGACCAGGATGTGCTGGATACCTGGTTTTCATCCGCGCTCTGGCCTTTCTCAACGCTGGGGTGGCCGGAAGAAACTGAGAACCTGAAGACGTTCTATCCCACCTCGGTCCTGGTCACAGCCCGCGACATCATATTTCTATGGGTCTCGCGGATGGTGATGATGGGAATGAAGTTCATGGGGGAGCGTCCGTTTGACGACGTGTTCGTCACGGGGACCATTCTCGACAAAGAAGGTCAACGCATGTCGAAGACGAAGATGAATGGGGTTGACCCGCTCGAAGTTTTTGATAAGTACGGGGTCGACGCCACCCGGATCATGCTGGCTTCCGTGGGCAGTACTGACATTCGCTGGAACGAGAAGCAGGTCGAATCGTATCGCAACTTTGCCAACAAGATCTGGAATGCCGCACGCTTCTGTCTGATGAATTCAGAAGGAGCAGCTGTTGATCCAGAGAGTCTGCGGGCCGAAGGACAAGAGCTGGCCCTGCACGATCGTTGGATACTGTCTCGCTTGAACAAGACTGCGCGCGATATGCATGCGGCGCTTTCCGGTTATCAGTTTCACGAAGCGGTGCAAACGCTGTATCACTTCTTCTGGGACGACTTCTGCGACTGGTACATCGAGCTGACGAAGTCGGACGTAACGGCTGACGAGGCAACAACGCGCCGGACTGATGCTCGGACGCGACTCTTAAGCGTTCTTGAGCAAGCGTTGCGGCTGCTGCATCCGTTCATGCCGTACATTACCGAGGAGCTATGGCAGCGTTTGCCGGGTGCCGGTACAAAGCTGCTTCACCAGGCCTACGCCGGCGCTTCGCCGACGATCATGCTCACCGCTTATCCGCAGAGCGCAACCGAGTTAATTGACGAGGAAGTCGAATGGGAGATGCAAGCGGTAATCGACCTGATTTCGAGAGTGCGCAATATCCGTTCCGAAATGAATATCAAGGCCGGCGAACGCATCCCGATCTTGATTGGCTCTCCCGATGAGAGAGTAAGAAAAGTGTTTTCCGCGAGCGTGGATCAGATCTCAAGGTTAGCGCGGGCGTCAGAAGTCTCGATCAGCGATGAACTGAATGCACCGCGAGCTTCTGCCCGGCATGTGCTGGTGGGCGGGGCGGAGGTGGCTATTCCCCTGGAAGGTCTCATTGACTTTGAACAAGAGCGGCAGAGACTGCGGAAGGAACTGGACAAACTCCAGGCTGAGGCAAGTAAGCTTGAAGCTCAGCTGGGGAATGCAAAATTCGTCGAACGAGCGCCGGAAGAGAAAGTTAACGAACTTCGGACCCGCCTCGCGGATATTGCCCAGCGTTTGGCACAACTCAAACAAACAATCGAGAACCTGCAATGAACTGGCTTGACGAAGGCGCGCTCTATTCTCAGATTTCCGTCTTCCTGCGCGAAGACCTGGGACGAGGTGACGTTACCAGCCAGGCGATAGTGGCGCGTAACACGCGCGCCCGCGGTCGCTTCGTCGCCGGTGAAAAAATGATTGTTGCGGGACTCGAGGCGGCCGAAGAAGTCTTTATTTCCCTGGACTCCCAGCCTCAGCTCGAAGCATTCGTCGCCGATGGCGAAGAAATAGAAGCAGGAAAAGTGATCGCTCGCATGGTAGGCTTCGCCGACGTGCTGCTTGCAGGTGAGCAGGTTGCTTTAAACCTGATGCAGCGACTTTCTGCAGTGGCCACTCTGACTAATGAGTTTGTCCGCGCAGTTGAAGGCACCGGCGCCGCGATCGTCGATTCCCGTGACTCCACGCCGGGGATGCGAATGTTGGAGAGGTATGCCGTGCTTCTCGGTGGCGGGCGTTGCAATCGCCTCGGACTGGATGACGGTGTGCTGATCACGTCTAACCACCTTGCGATTGCCGGCCGGGTGGCCGATGTGGTTAAAAGCGCCAAGGAGAGACTTGGTCATCTACACAAGATTAAGGTTCAGGTTTCGACTGAGATCGATCTGCGCGAGGCAATCATCAATGGAGCCGATATTCTCTTGCTGGAAGGCCTGCCCGCCGAAGAAGTAGCGCGCCTGGGATCGCTGGCAAGGAACCTCTCATCAGCAGTAGAAATTGAGTGTTCAGGCAACATTACCCTGCAAAATGTGCGCGTTTACGCTGAGGCAGGTGCAAACACAATCAGCGTCGGCGCCCTCACGAGCTCGGCCCGGGCGATGAAGGTTACTTTTCAGATCCAGCCATTTTGATGTCTCGGCTTCCTCATCGTTAGTTCTGGCCAGCCGCGCAAAAACAAACACGATCCACGAAATCACACGAAACGGCACGAAATAGATGTCCTATTTCGAGTTACTTCGTGTCATTTCGTGGATCGTTTTACTGGTTGGTTACTTTTTCAGCAACTTGCTGTGGAACTGATAGGGCTATCCCGACGTGTAAACTGCGCATCCTATTGAGCTTGAACCCATCGCCTCAGACGGCGTATCTTAGGATGCGATAGAGACACTGAGGAGTTTGTGATGAAAAATCAGTTTATTTGTAAGGCCGCATTTCTAGTTGCTGTTTTAGTGGCTATCAGCTTTTGTTTGATAGATGCGGATGCCCAGACGCGCAGAAGGCGCCCGCGTCGCGCCGCCCGACCGGTTATTACCAATCCGGCAATAACCCCTGCCGAGGATCAAAAAGCCACTGACAGCGGCGACAAAATCATCAGTACCGCTGACGAAACTCCCGATCCTGAGGCCGACGAAACTCAAACCGCAGAGACTAAGCCAACAAGACGCAAGACTGCGGACGATGATGAGGATATCAAGCAGACTATCAACAGCCTCTCCAACCAGGTTAACAGGCTAAACGACAAACTGGGTCAGATGCAGGAAACCGACCAGGCTCTGATGGATATGGAGCGGCTTTCTCGGGCCGAACAGCGTGCGGAGGCTTTGAGATCGCAGCAAGTCGAGGTGGAGAGTAAGCTGGCCGACTTGCAGTCGAGGTTGGAGGACACCGAGTATCTGATGAAACCGGAGAATATTGAGCGAGAAATGGCGACCTATGGCTCCACCCGTCCCGAAGTAGCGCGAGACACCCGACGGCGGAAACTTGAGAGCGATAGAAACCGAATCCTCGCACAAATAAAAATACTGGAAAACAGCCGTGTACGGCTGGAGTCGGCAGTGGCAACGTCGGATGCGGAATGTGATCTCCTGCGCCGTCGTTTAGAGTTGCGACGAGCGCAGGAGAGTACCTCGTTGGAGCCAACCAAAACGGGCCCTGCCGACAATCGTCGAAAGCCGGAATAGTTACCTCATGGGAACGATTGCACAGCGAGACCTCTACCGAATGATCAGTGATGCCAACCAGCGAGGTGAGCGCGTGGTGGTTGCGACTGTGGCCAACACTCGAGGTTCAACTCCGCAGCAGCGCGGCGCCAAGATGGTGTTTCTCGAAAGCGGCGAAGTTGCCGGAACGGTTGGTGGCGGCTGCATAGAGGCAGAGGTCTGGTCGGAAGCGCGAGAGGCGATGAGATCGGGCAAATCAGCGCTGCATCATTTCTCGCTAACCGCCGAAGAGGCAAGCGAAGAAGGAATGGTCTGCGGGGGAACGATGGATATCTTTGTTGACGTGATCGGTGATTCGCGATAAGAACAAGAATATTTTTCATATCTCATTTGACATTTCTCATTTGTCATCGCTCAAACGATTAAACGCTCGGGCTCTTTAGATGACAAATGAGAAATGTCAAATGAGATATGAAAAATGGTTCTTTTGATTCAATAATCGCTTCCGACAACTAAAATGTCAGAGTCTTTTCTCGACAACTACAAAGCAAAGCATAAGCATCCGCTGAATAAGCTCTGCCACAGCGTCGGAATTCCGATGATCGTGCTTTCCCTCCCGCTTTTCTTTTTCAATTGGCGTTGGGCCCTAGCACTATTCGTCGTCGGCTGGATTCTCCAATTTCTGGGCCATGCGATCGAAGGCAATCAACCAGCGTTCTTCAAGAACCCTGTGTACCTGCTGGTTGGGCCATTGTGGCTTCTTCGACGAGCTGCCGCAGCAATTGGCCTCGCCAAGACGCGAACGCCCCCTGCGACACCCGCTAAGTAGTTCTAACCATCCGAAATGCCGGATCCTAACGAACCCTTAACCGCGCTTCTCATCAACGCGATTGAGCACGTGCTGGACGTAGGCTCGATAGCGGCGCTCGCCACCCTAACCAGCGCTCACAAAAGTGTCGGCGGCAAGATCCTTGTTCCAGAATCGGGCTCTGTGGTTGGCAGTTTCGGTGATGTAGCCCTCGATAACTCCGTTACCCAAAGGGCGACCAAATTCCTGGAAGCCCGAGACGAAGCTCATCTATTTTTCATTCGCGAGTTTGCTCCCGACCTGATCGAATGGGCAGAGGCGAGTATTTTGTTCGAGCGTTTACAACCAGAAGCGCGCCTGGTGATTTGCGGCGCCGGCCACGTTGGCGCCGCGCTCGCTCGACTGGCAAGTCTGACCGGCTACAAAGCGACGTTGATTGATGACCGTGCGGACTTTGTGGTGCGCGATCGTTTTCCAGACGAACGCATTGAGTTGATAGCGGCCGAGAACTGGAATGATGCTGTGTGTCAGGCGATTGGAAACGGCCATGGCGTCTCAGTAGCAATAGTTACCCGCGGTCACAATGAGGACGAGGAGTGCCTGCGGGCCATGATCACTACTGACGCGGATTACGTGGGACTTATCGGCAGTAAGCGTCGGACGAATATCGTCCTTGATCGGTTGCGCGAGGCCGGCGCTGATTCAGAGAAGTTGCAGAAGGTGCATGCCCCGGTTGGTCTGGACATCGGCGCGGTCACCCCTGAGGAGGTGGCGCTGTCGATTCTGGCCGAGATGGTTGCCGTAAGGCGGGGCGGCACAGGTGGTTCGCTTTCGTCGTGGCGTCGAGAATCAAAAATGTTAAAGCGCCCCGGTCAACTCTGACGTTCGGCGTCTGATTTGGGTCGCGGAGCGATAACTCAAGTTCAATGGAGGAGTCAATGTCAAAAACCTTCCTCGCGTTTCTAATCATGCTGGCAGCGTTCCTGCTGCTAACCATTGCTGCTGCCGTGCGCTCGGTGTGGCATATATTCCGTCCGTCAGTGCCGACGACCACAGCAAGAGTCACCAAACAGAATCAGCCATCCAGGGTCGGCGACGTTCTCCTGCTCGTTGGGGTGGCAACGGCCTGGTACAGCGTGGCTGGGGGTTGGGGCGCTCAGTTTTCACGGTCTATCCGATTTATGCCGACTTCGCACCACTCGGAGCCGAAGCGTTCCAGGTCTTCAGCCGTGGATACTTGTCACGAATTGCTATCGTCCTTCTTCCTGTGGGCGTGATGTGCCTGGCATGGGTGTTGTTGTTGTGGTTCCCCTGTCGCAACGTGACGCGGCGCACCGGGTGGGTGATTGTGGGTCTTTTCGTGGCCTTCGTCGCCATCACGCCGGTCGCCGCTATAGCGCAGGAGCAAATGCATGCCCACGGCTTCTCCGAGAGCCTTTATGCCCGCCTCATGTGGTCGAATGCCATACGCGCCGTGCTTTTCACAGCCATCGGGCTACTCTCCCTCGCCGCGGTTCGGAGTCGATGGGCCACTCCTTCGAACCATTAACGAGGCGCCTAACCCTTCGTTCCAGTGGTCAGTCAAGTATTACTGCCCTGTAACCCCTATTCTCAGCCTCACCTTATTAGATACTTCTCAGGCAGAGGATTCTGTACATCCTCGGCTTGCCAGAAAATCGTGACGATCCACCAGCGCTTTCCATCGTTCATCAACTGAATGCTATTGATGCCGCGAATAAATGGCTTCGCATCGTCCGGACGGTGGCGCGCTTCGTAAGTGCTGAACACGTGCACAATCTGCCCGAAGGACTCCGTTTTGCGAGCTATCTCGTTTTCAAAGAATCCCTCCTTCTCGAACAGAGCGTTGCCTCTCGTAACATAATCTTCAACCGTTAAGACACGAGAACCGTAAACGCCGCCTGGACGAGGTCCAGTCGGAATAAGGCGTGCGCCGGGAATGAATAGTGAACGCATTCGATCCCAATCGCGTTTCTTTCCGGCAGGTCCGGAGATCACGTCATAAACAGCGGCCAGGATCGCGTCTATCGATCCGACATCGGCGAGATTAGCCACTGGTGTCGACTGAGTTGGCATAGGCGTTGACTGTTGAGTGGGCACAGGCGATGACTGCGCAGTTGGTGTCCCAGTCTGTGCGAGAGTGTTGATGCAAAGTAGGAAGAGAGAAATCAAACAAGTTAAGACAGATTGTGAAAGTCGCGTCGCTCTAAATTTCATGATGAAGGCTCCTGTTCTAGTTTGATTAAGCAGATTAGAGCATGAGACGTAATCGCATCACAAAGTCTGAAATGGAATGATCTGGTCGCGATGATTTTCAGTCAGGAAGGCGGACTCTGTCCCCGCTCTTACGCTGAGTGGCTTTCAAGCATGAGGCGGGGACAGGGTCCGCCTTCCTGACTGTGAGGTGACTAAGTTTGAGGTGTTGAAGCTTCTCGATTCGCATGGTAAGAAGAATGTGGCATGTCTGAAATCCCGGTGCAGGCAGAGACCATTTCGCCACCCGTTCGTCCGAACAGTGGTATGTTCCGTGCGCTCTCGCATCGCAACTATCGCCGGTTCTGGGTAGGGGCTTTTCTTTCCAATGTAGGCACGTGGATGCAGGCCGTCGCTCAGGGATGGCTCGTGTTGCAACTCACAAATTCTGCATTCTGGCTCGGCCTTGACGCTTTTATGGCCACGGCGCCCGGATTCTTCCTTACGCTTGCGGGCGGAGTATTCGCGGATCTTGTCGATCGCCGGCGGGTACTTCTCTACACTCAGGTTGTTGCTGGTCTGGCCGCCTTCGCTCTGGCAATACTGGTTGGGATGAACTCGGTGAACGTCTGGATGGTACTCGGGTTCTCCTTTATAACCGGATGTTGCATGGCTATCGCCGGTCCGTCCTATCAGGCAATGACATTCGACATGGTCGGCCGTGAGGATCTGGCCAACGCGGTAGCGCTCAACTCCTCGCAGTTTCAGCTCTCGCGCGTGGTCGGGCCAGTCTTTGCAGGTTTGGGATTCAAGTTCTTCGGTTTGGCGGGGTGTTTCTATGCCAACGGGGTTTCGTTTATCGCAGTGGTGATTGCTCTCAGTCTGGTCCACTTAGACAGAAGCAAGAAGAAACCTTCTACTCACTCCGTCAAGGACCGCCGCGCGCTTTGGCGCGATTTAATCGAGGGCTTCCGCTATGTGCGCAATCGTCCGCGCGTGTCTTCATTGCTCTCGATCTCTGCGGTAACCAGCCTGTTCGGTGCCCCTTATTTGACTCTGGTGCCCATCTTCGCTCGCGACATTTTCCAGCTTGGAGAGTCCGGACTTGCATTGATGATGGGTATCGCGGGAGCGGGGGCTTTTTTCGCCGCGCTACTGCTGGCTTACCTGGGTGACTTTCGCCGGAAAGGCTGGTCAGTGTTAGGTGGCGCATTCTCTTTCGGGGTTTGTTTGATCTGTTTTGCACTCGCGTCCAACCTGAAAGTTTCGCTCATCTTTCTCTTCGGGGTGGGTTTTTCTATCGTAACCTCGGTTGCCGTAGCTAACACGTTGCTGCAAAAACTTGTGACCGATCAGATGCGCGGTCGCGTCATGAGCATGTTCATTCTTTCGTTCGTCGGTACCATGCCAATTGGCAATCTGATCGCGGGAGTTGTTTCCCATCGTTTTGGAGCGCCTGTCACTTTGGCGGCAGGCGGGCTGGCAATCATCGTGTACGTAACTATTGTGGCCATCACTAACGAGCGGTTGCGGGAACTGTACTGACGCAAGAAAGCCCGTTTATTACGTTCTACCTCACGTAAGGCAGCGGTTTACCGCAATAGCTTCTTTGAGTTGAGGACAAACATGCAAACCAGAAAATCAGTGCTTTTCAGCCTGCTATTCCTTTTTGTGACAGCTTTGACGGCCAACGGCCAGGGCGTAATTGTGCCGGGGCCTTGCGAGCGCTGCCCTCGACCACCCCGTCCTATCCCGCACGTTACAATGCCGCGGACGCTGCCGATTAAATCAATCAAGATTGAGACAAAGATCCTTTCGCAAGTGGCGACCACCCATCTCGAACAGGTCTTCCGCAACGATACGGACGCGACGCTCGAAGGCACCTACCTGTTCCCGATACCTGAGTCGGCTTCAATCGTCGAGTTTGCTATCTGGGATGGCGACCGGCGACTGGTGGGTGAGGTTCGCTCTCGCGAAGAAGCTCGACGTATCTACGACGAGATCGTCAGACGACAGCGCGATCCCGGACTGCTGGAATACGCCGGCAAAGATCTTTTTCAAGCCAGCATCTTTCCGATCCTTCCACGTTCAGACAAGAAGCTCGAACTTACCTACACTCAGGTGCTCAAAGCTGACTCGGGAACAGTCGCTTATCGCTATCCCCTCGGCAGCGGTCGCCAGACGACCCAGATTGGCTCCGTCTCTGGACGCATCGAGCTGGACAGCAAAGAACCGCTGCGTAATATCTATTCGCCCACGCATGCAGTCGAGGTTAAGCGCAATGGAGAGCGCCGTTCCGTGGTTTCGTTTGAATCCCAGGCCGGCAAAGAGCCGCAGGATTTTCAACTCTTCTACACGCGCTCGGACGAAGACTTTGGCGTAACGCTGCTGACTCATCGGGACGCAGGCAAGGATGGTTACTTCCTGTTAATGATTTCTCCGAAAGACGATTGGTCGGAACAAGAATTCTCAGCCAAGGACATTGTCTTTGTTCTGGATACGTCCGGCTCAATGGCTGAAGCAGGGAAAATGGAAAAAGCCCGGGCGGCTTTGCTTTATGGAATCAGAATTCTGCGGCCTCAGGACCGTTTCAACGTAGTTTCGTTCGCCGGTGAAGAACGACTGATGGAAACGAGAATGATTTCAGCCGACGAACAGGGACGCAAGCGGGGCGAGACTTTTGTGCAATCGCTACGACCGGTGGGCGGCACGAATATCAATCAGGCAATACTCGTCGGAATGCGGCAGTTTGAAGCGAATAATCGTCCCAGAACTTTAATCTTTATGACTGATGGATTACCGACCGTCGGGGAGACCAACGCTACGCGGATTGTGGAGAACGCGCGGACCGCGCGTATAGCGGGCCTGCGTCTTTTCACTTTTGGCGTCGGCTACGACGTCAACACGGCTTTGCTCGACAAACTGGCGGCGGAAAACGGCGGTGTTGCAGATTACATCGAGCCGCAAGAGGATATCGAAGTAAAAGTCTCAAACTTTTTCGCCAAGGTGAATCACCCCGTGCTTACCGATCTGCGGCTCGACATGTCCGCAGTTCAAACGGATCTGGTTTACCCTCGAGAACTTCCCGATCTTTTTCGTGGTTCGCAGATTACCCTTATCGGCCGTTACAGCAATCCGATCGACATGGATTTTGTGCGACTGCAGTTGAATGGCAGGTCCGGTGGCGCCAACAAGAGCTACCTCTACAACAATCTTCGTTTTCCCCTGCGAGCCTCAGAGTCGAACGACTTTCTGCCGCGTCTTTGGGCCACCCGGCGCGTGGGGTGGTTAATGGAGCAGGTTCGCACGAACGGCGAGCAACGAGAGCTCCGTGATGAGATAGTGGATTTGGGAACCCGCTACGGCATCGTGACGCCATACACTTCATATCTGGCGCTTGAACCCAATGCCCAGAGGCAGGAGGTTACGCGGACTTCTACCGGGAGCATTTTCGGGCGGGCACGGATACCGGCGAAAGCTCCAACGCCGACGTCGGCCATGAAAGCTGCCGATGCGCAGGCCACAACCGGCCTTATCGGTGTGCAGCAAAGCAAGCGCGCGCGTGAACAGCAGGAGGCCTACCGATTCGACCAAAACTCGCTCTCGTCCGCAGTCAGGACAGTTGGGGGGAAGACTTTCTATCTGCGGGAAGGCGTTTGGACTGACGCAGAGTTTAAGCCTGAAGCCCGTCTGCCGGAGACTACTATGAAATTCGGTAGCGACGAGTACTTTGCTTTGCTGAAACAGAAACCACGTCTGGCAGACTTTTTCGCCCTGGGCGAACGTATTGTAGTGGTCTTCGAGGGAAAGGTTTACCGTATCACTGAAACGAGTCAGTAGAAGAACCATAAACTCAAAGGGCAGTGGAATTTCTTTCACTGCCTTTTGCCCGGTATATCTCTTGTCCATAGGAGCAGGGTGTTTCCTGCTGTCTGCCTGCTGCTCCTGCTTCCTGACTTACCAGAGGGCCACGCATTCACAAGTTCCGAATGCGGTGGCCCAATTTGTATTACGAGCCCCAACTAATGTACAAAGTCCAACATCAAACGAGCTGGCCGGCGACTCGATTAAGGGATGATTAGTCCCGGGCGGCGCCGTCTGGCAACGGTTCTTTCGCACCCTGGGTGAGTAAGCATGACATTTCAAAACCATCATGGCCTAACACAATGCTCAGTGGCTCTCCTCATTGTGCTAGCTACCGCGTTCACCACGCTGGCACAGCAGGGTTGGATCGCGAGCAGTGTCCCCGGGGCGACCGGGGACCTGAATACGGTATTTTTTCTGGATAGCAAACGAGGCTGGGTAGGTGGGGATAACGGGTTTCTTGGTCAGACGGATGATGGCGGGCGGACGTGGGTGCGCCAGAGCATTGGAACCACCGACGCAATCAACGATATCTATTTCCGTGACAAGGAGGACGGATTTCTGATTGCCGGCAACACGATATTCGTAACCCGCGACAACGGGATGCGGTGGACCGAGTCGCGCCGTTTTCTGCCGAGCGATTTTGACGGCGCCACCGTTGAACTCTACAGCGTTCGTTTCTCCAGCAAGAAGAAAGGCTGGGTGGTAGGTTCAGTAAGCAAGCGAGATCGAGTAATCGACAGTATTCTCGTCTATACCGATAACGAAGGGGAAACGTGGCAACGTCAGCGCGCTCCAACGCGTTCAGAGTTAATCCACATCGATTTCGACAATGACCGCCGCGGCTGGATAGTGGGGGCAGGGGGCACGATCATGAACACCGTCGATGGTGGCCAAACCTGGAACCGGCAAACGTCAGGAACTACTGCGACCCTCTTCCACACGGAGTTTCGCAACGACAAAAGAGGCTGGGCTGTGGGCGAGCGAGGCACCATTTTGAGGACCACCGACGGTGGTATCACCTGGACGCCGGTAACCACCGGCATAGGTTCGACCTTGCTCAGCGTTGAGTTTGTGAATGACGACGAAGGGTGGGCTGTAGGACGCGCCGGCACAATTCTGCGGAGCGACGACGCCGGTGTGTCCTGGGTCGAGCAGGAGGCCACTGTTAAACGCAACATTTATGCACTCCACTTTAATAAGAAGATTGGCTGGGCTGTGGGCGATCAGGGAATGATTCTGCGTTATGAAAGGTGAGAACACCAGAAATTGCCAAATGACCAATGTTAAGTAATGTTAAGTGACAAATGGAAAATGATTCGGTAGGTACCACTCTCGGTTCAGTGTTGAACTAGCCAAGCAACGGTTCCCCGCCCGGTCACATCTGAGTGTTCGAGGTTATCAGGATGGCCGCAAAATATAGCGACCACCATAACACTCGGTTCCTCCTGTGATTTCGCCCGGCATACACAATGTGCCGGGCGGTTTTTTGTGTTGATCTCAGAAAACTGAGAGACACTGCTAGGATGCTTTGGCGCCAGTGAATGGCAACTGAGGGGAATCTTGCAGGCTAATGCTTCCGTCCATCTGCGTTCCGTCAACTTCACCGGCAATCTTAGCGTCCAACGCCTGGCCTCCCATTTCGAACGATAATGAGGCGGTGAACGAATTGCCGATTAGTGCCGCTGAAACTATATTCGCATCACCCATCTCGGATGCGACACTTCCGCCCAGCCCAGCTTCTGTTTGCCAGATTTTGAGGGCGGCGGGAATGTTTTGTCCAAACGGTGTTTGAATGTCTAACGTCCAGTCGCCGACGATGAGCGCAAGATCGCCTTCGCCTTTGGAATCTGAATTCGAGGAAGGTTTTCCCTTGCGCTTGCCGGCGGTATTATAGAGTTCGACAGCATCGGTATAAGGCTTTACTTGTTGTAGAATTTCGGCGCCATCTCCAACAATAACAATAGCCGCTTCGGCGGGCCTCACATACTTCGCTGCTACTGCTTGAACTTCTTCAATAGTCACAGCTTGGATTTGTTGCCGATAGGTTTCCAGATAATCGTCAGGCAAGCCGAACATTTTTATCTGGACCAATTGGTCAATCAGACCTTCCTGCGTTTCCAGACGAAGAGGAAACACTCCGGTGAGAAACGACTTAGCGTCCACAATCTCCCTCTCTGACACTGGCTCGGCGCGAATCCTATCCAACTCGTAGAAGAACTCCTTCAGGGAATCGCCGGTCACCGGTGTTCGAACTTCAGCGCTGGCGCGAAAAGTCCCAGCAGTGCGGCGCGCATCAAGACTTGAATAAGCGCCGTAAGTGTAGCCCTTCTCCTCGCGCAGGTTCATGAAAAGCCGTGAGGAAGCATTAGCCCCCAACACCGTGTGCATGAGCAGCATCGGAAAATAGTCTCCACTGGTTCGCGTGATACCTGTATTCGCAATCACGATGTTTGACTGAGCTGAACCTGGCCGGTCTACAAGGTACGCCGAGCGTGACACGTGAGATGGAGGGGCAGGGAAATCGTCCCTGGGAAGCTCTCCCGGCTGCCAGTCGCCAAACAAGCTCTCGATCCTTTTGAGGAGGGCATCGGATCGAACGTCGCCTGCTATCACGAACACAGCATTGTTGGGCAAGAACTTTGAGCGGTGAAACTTGACGAGGCGTTCTCGCGTGGTGGCATCGAGCGATTCCAGGGTAGGCGCAATCACCGAGTAGGGATGTTTGCCAAAAACTATCCTCGAGACCATCTCGGTCGCCAGAAAGGACGGCTGAGCTCTCTGCTGTCTGAGGCTCTCCTTTGTGTTTTGCTTGATCAGTTCGACCTCGTTTTCGGGAAAAGAAGGATTGCGAGTTACGTCTGCGACGAGATCGAGGATGTTGTCACTAAAAGTTGCCAGCGATGAAGCTCCGACAGTGGTGTAATCGGAGTTTGCTCCGGAACTCAAGGTCGCCCCCATTCTTCCGACTTCGTCCGCAATCTGCAGACTCGTCAATGACTCGGTGCCCTCAGTTAAGAGTCCCGTCACCAAGTCTGTTAACCCGGGCAGTTCTGGAGGATCGTGCGCGTCGCCTGCCCGGAACGCCAGACGGTAACTGACCAGCGGCAACCGGGAATCTTCAACTATGACGACAGCTAGACCGTTCGGCAGCGTTGTCTCTGACGCTCGCGGAATGTGAATCGGTCGGGGGGGGGACGGCGCAGGGGCCTGGTGGCGAAAGGATTGCTGTGGAGTCATTTTTACTGATGCAAGAGGTCCGAGCCGGTGTCGGTTTGGTTAGTAGTGTCTGCGGGCTGTGCCGGAGCAGGAGTTAGTGTGTTTTTGTCCGCCCCGGAAACCGCACCGGGACCCGGTGCTGGAGTGGGTATTTGAGAAGCTGGTGACGTGGGTTGTTTCGAGTCGCCTGGGGGCTGAGGAGACGCGGCCCTGGGCATATGTGCTTCGTCATCAACCATCGCTGCCGGGATGATGTCAAGAACCACTCGATTCTCGACATCGAGAAAGCGCTTCACCGCGCCCTTGATGTCATTTGCAGTGATTCGTAAATACTGGTCGAGCTCGGAATCAATTAGATGGGGATCGCCGTCATAGAGTGCATACTCAGCGATACGTTGCGCGCGATACATCGTCGATTGCCTGCCACGAACAGCGTCATTGCACAATGAGTTACGAAGCTTTTCCATTTCCGCCTTGGATGGACCAGACGCTCCCAGGCGCTGTATCTCATCAAAGATTTGGTCGCGGATCACGGCTACTTCTTCGCCGGGTTTAGGCAGTGCGAAAATGTACCAGGCCGATGGCCCGCGCCGCTCATCCACCCCCCCTTGAATTGAGACTACTGACTCATCACCCTTAACCAGCTTCTGATAGAGCCGCGAGCTATCTCCTTCGAAAAGCAGTTCGCCAGCTAGGGTAAGGGCGTAATAGTCCGGCGTCCTGCGGGCTGGAATCTTCCAACCCAGGACGAACGCAGGGGCCGGTGCAAGCTTGTCATAAAAAGTTTCCTGAGTTCGTGCGACCTCACCAGGTTCGCTCACATCAACTGGAGGCGGATCGGGTTGGCTGGGAATCTCATCGAAGTACTTCTCCACCAACGAACGAGCCTCTTGTTCGTCGAAATCTCCGACAATGGTCAGCACCGCATTGTTCGGAGCATAGAAAACTCGGAAAAACTCTCGTACGTCGTCGATTGTAGCGGCATCCAAGTCCTCCATCGAACCTATGGTCGAATGTGCGTTGGCGGGATTCTTGAAGATCAGTTCATTAATGCGCAGAAAGGCGTTGATGTAAGGCTGATTGTCGTAACGTAGTCTTTTCTCTTCCTGAACGGCGTTGCGCTGGTTGTCCAGGTTCTCCTGGGTGACTTTTAATGAGCGCATGCGATCGCTCTCGAGCCACAGAGCCAGCGGAAGATAATTGGCTGGCAGCGTTTCAAAGTAGTTCGTGCGCTCGGTCGACGTTGTGCCGTTCATGGTTCCGCCGGCATTAAAGATGTGCTGAAAGTGGGCCGCCTTAGGTACATTTTCCGATCCTTGAAACATCATGTGTTCGAAAAGGTGGGCGAACCCGGTACGGCCCTCTTTCTCGTTGCGAGATCCTACATCGTAATAAACGGCGACCGAGACTACGGGAGTAGACTGATCCTTGCTCAGCATGACGCGAAGACCATTTGGCAGCCTGAATTGTTGGATCGTTGTTGGTGGGAGCTGAAAAGTTTCTGCCACGTTTCTCTCGATTCCCGTAACCTTGATTTGGGCGTGCTCTTCCCCGGGGTGGGAAAGGGTTCTTTTGTGGAACTATGAGGGGACCGCTCGTAAGCTTCGGATTAGACCGGCTTTTCGTTAATCATGCCGCGCAACTCGGCGCGCAAGCGTTCAATTTCAGCAAGCTTCTGTTCCACGCGGCCGAACAGGGCAGCCTGGGTCCGAATACCTTCGTCGATCAGAAAACCAGCAGCTTCAGCTCGGTTGCGAAAAACACCGGCTTGAACTAACTGTTCTAGTTTGTCCTGAGACTCGGGCGAGACCTTAACGGCAACCACATAATCGTCCTTTGCTGACATAGCCCGCTCAATCGTTCGGCTGATGTCGCGCCCGATTGCACTCAGCGATTCGGGTATACGGGAGGCAATGTCGCGCACGGATGAGGCAGTTCGCGCCTCATCCTCATCACCACCGTCTTCGCGAAGCATTAAATCATCAACTGTTTCAGACTCGCGGTGCTGTTCTCTCTGGTATGGACTGCTCATTCTTTTAAGCTCCTTAAAAACGATCCGCAGATCGACTTGATGTGATACTTACGTCGATGATCGTTAGTAAGTTCATTCTACGGACGCATCCGAAGGCGCGTCAAGCTCACACAAAGGCAGATAAACTTCCAGATTCGTGGGAATGGACATTCCCGCGGTTTAGCACTTTTATATTCCTGAGCCGAGGGAGTAAGTCTCTTCGTGGGAGAACACTGCGGCGGGCACAACCTTGCCCACTCAGACGGCATCCTTTAGTATTGAGTCCCATGGTGGACTCAGTAAATAGATTCGCTAACTGAATTTTCAGAGGTACGGTCTTGAAAACGATTTTCTCACGGACGACAATTGCCCTCTTTTTGTTCACACTCACAATTCCTGGTTTTGTTTTTTCGCAGCCTAAGCAGCAGTCCCAGCCTCCGGTAGGTCGCGCAGCTGGAAAGCCGCCCGTAGGCTCCCCGGCGCCAGGCAGACGTGGCCCACGTGTAAACGCTAGTCACATTCCGCTGATCGAAAGAGATTTGGACGAGGCGCTCGAGCTCATCCGGCAAAGGTATATTGAAGGCAAGAAGCTCGATTACAACTCGGTTTTTAAGTCCTCCATTATCGGCATGCTGCGCTCGCTGGATCCGCACTCGAATTATTACGATAGGCAAGAGTTTGATGAGCTGAAAACCGATCAACGCTCGGAATATTTCGGGATCGGCGCCTTGATTCAAAACTACACGGTTGCCAGCGATACCGACACCTATATCGCCGCCACTTTCGACAAGGCGCCTGCAAACCGGGCCGGCCTGCGATTTGGCGATCGAATTCTTGAAGTTGATGGTGTCAAGATGGCGGGTAAGCCCTCCATCGACGTGCGCGACAAGATTCGCGGTCCCCGCGGTTCGGTGGTGAAAATTACAGTCGAACGTGCTGCCGATAAGCGCGTGCAAACAGTCGAGATTACACGTGACTCGGTTCCTCAACCGTCCATTCCCGATGCTTACATAATCAAACCCGGCGTCGGATACGTTGACATGACTCGGGGATTTAATTACACGACAACCGATGAACTTCAGGAAGCTATTGAAGGCCTTCGGTCAAGGGGTATGAACTCGCTGGTGCTCGATTTGCGAAACAACCCGGGCGGATTTCTGGATCAGGCAATCCAGGTTGCGCAAGTGTTTTTACCCAGCGGCCAATTGATACTTACGCAAAGAGGACGAAACGGTCTCAGAGACAACGATTACAAATCCAGAAATGGCTCACCAGATCTGACGCCATTGGTCATCCTGATTAATGAGAACACAGCATCGGCTTCGGAAATCGTGGCCGGCGCAATGCAAGACCACGATCGCGCATTGATAGTGGGAAAAACCAGCTTTGGGAAGGGTTTGGTTCAAAGCATTATTCCGCTGGAGTATGGCGCGGGTTTAACTCTGACTTCGGCAAAATACTTCACTCCTTCGGGTCGATTGATTCAGCGGGATTACTCCAACGGAGGGTTCTACGATTACTACACCCACGGCGGTTCAATTCGCCTGGATCGTCAGGACGCGCCTGAGAAGCCGGCCGGACCGGAGAAGAAAACAGACATTGGTCGCGCGGTCTACGGTGGAGGGGGGATTTCGCCTGACGAAAGTGTAAATGCCAGGACAATCACCCCGGTGCAGCGGCGACTGGTGAATCCAATCTTTGCCTTTACGAGGGAATTAGTTAATGGCCGGATCCGTGATTTCGAGGCTTACAAAGTTCAGAAGGCCATCGATTTCAGTCACGACCTTCAGCCTTCCGATTTTCCGATCACCGAGTCCCTATTCCAGTCTTTTAAAACCTTCGTGGCCAACGATCCGTCTCTGAGGGCATCGGCGCCTCTGTTGGACTCAAATCGGTCCTTTATCGAGCTGCAACTGCGATTCAATATCGTGACTGCCGCCTATGGCCGGGTTGCAGCTGATCGCGTCTTTGTAGCCACCGACGACTTGCAAGTCGCCAGAGCTATAGAGGTCCTGCCACGGGCCCGCGATTTAGCAATGTCGGCAATGCAGCAGCGCGTCCAGCCGTAAACCTCTAATCGAGAAACGTCAGTTAAATCGCGGCGAACCGGGACTGGAGAGTTCCGGTTCATTTTTTTGACGGCACTGATCTTTGCGTTTCAGCGATAGCACGAAGTCTTGCGTCTAAAACTAACGTGTGTTATGTTTTGGACCCATGAAACGACCTACAAATAGGACGCTGGTAAATACGGAAGAGCTCGGTCGGGCCGTTCGTCGCAAGCGCGAGGAATTGAGCGCCAGCTTGCGAGATGTCGCAGACGTAACCGGAGTCTCAGCTTCCACGCTCTCTCGAATTGAGAACGGCACCGGCAAACCGGACGCTGACAACATAGCGAGACTTACCACCTGGCTGGATGTACCGATGGAGCGGATTATGGGAAGCCGCCCGGGCGAAAGCGAAGATGCCAAAGCCGTGGTTTACTACCCGCGCGAATCAACACCGGAAATCGTTGAAGCCCATCTTAGAGCGGATCGCAACCTGACGTCGGAAACTGCTTCCGCACTATCTGAACTCTTTCGAGTAGCCTACGCCCAGTTCAGCCGGACAGAGCCGGAAAGAACTGCACGTAAGCGCCGCTGAATGAAGCGTCTCGTTAACAACTTCAGAATCAGGCTATACTGGTCGCGTGGTCCATTCCGATTTACCTCCCGGCGAAAAGTGGCGACACTTTGAGCTGAAAGCCATGGGCCTGCGGGATTTTGCGCGTCTTCGTCGAGATGCCCCTTTAAACCCTTTTGACCTAGCCCGCTTTGCCAATCTCTTCGTTGTTGATATTAAGCGGATCGAGGGCCTCAGCAAGCAGAGCCGAGAACTCCTGCTTGGTTCGGCATCGGAGGAATGGTCTGGCGGGGCCTGTTCGAGACCTCTGCCCGACGGCCGAAGAATCGTGGTACTGAATCCCAATCACGGGCCTGCCCGAACTAACGCAACCTTGATGGAGGAGATTTGCCATGTCTTCCTGGGACACAAAGCTAACCGACTGGCGGTAATTGCTGATGAGGATCGAGGCCAGACCCTGGCCCGCGATTACCGGAAGTTGGATGAAGAAGCAGCTTATGCGATTGGCGCAGCTGCGCTGGTACCGTTTGCAACTTTGCGACGAGCGGTCCTGGCAGGCAAATCAGCAGCAGACGTCGCCCGTCATTTCCGAGTCAGCCGGGATCTGATTGAATACCGCCTGAAAGTTACTCGTCTCTGGCAAACCTACAAATCTGCGCAACTTGAACAAAGCGTTCCGCCTGCGTAAAGTAGCATGGTCCCGGCTTCATGCCGGAGCCTCAGCCCCCTATAATCGAGTCTTGAAGCCGTAGTGTCCGTTTCTCAACCGCAAAAGTTATTCGCGTATGCATGAACAGTTAAAAGAGGGGCCTGCACAGGGTCTGACCACGACCGATAAACTGCGCATGCTGCTCGACATCACCAAAAAGATTAGCCGCACGCTCGATCTGCAAGAAGTCCTCAATCTTGTTATGGGGACGCTCGATTCTCTGATCCCTTACGACGCGGCAGGCATTTTTGTCCTGAGGTGCGATCAGGCAGCCGTGGTCCGCGGTGAAGAACCCTGCGTGTTCGAGGCCGAGGCAGTCAGGGGATATGACCTGGACGAACTCTCCGGTTTGCACCTGAAACTTGGTGAAGGGATTATCGGCCATGTGGCGCTGACGACTGAGCCACTCATCTCTCCCGACGTTCGCAACGATCCTCTCTATATCAACGCCCGACAAGAAACTCGCTCGGAAATGGTAGCCCCGATCATCTCAAATGATGAAGTGATCGGCGTGTTCGACCTTGAGAGCGATGAACTCAATGCCTATTCAGACGACGATCTTGAAGTGCTCATGATGCTGGCATCACAGGTCGCCATCATCATTGAAAAAGTGATGCTTCACGAGCAGTTGATTGAAAAGAAACGACTCGAAGGGCAGCTTGAAGTTGCCCGGCAAGTTCAATTGGAGTTGTTGCCGCCAAATGATCCGCAGTTAGAAGGGTTTGACATTAGCGCTTACAACTTCCCCACCGAGGAGGTTTCCGGGGATTATTACGACTGGGTGCCAATCTATGACGACCAGATTTCTCTGGTTGTCGCCGACGTCTCAGGTAAGGGAGTACCGGCGGCCCTGTTGATGGCCTTCCTGCGCGCCAGCCTGCGGGCAGCGACACATATCGGCTACGCACCTCATATCTCCATGGCCAAAGTGAACTACTTGCTGTGGGAGTCGATCGAGCGCAACCAGTACGTGACGGCCTTTTACGGGATTCTGGACGGTACCAACCGGACGCTGTCTTACACGAACGCAGGCCACAATCCGCCGCTATTGCTAGACGCGAAAGGTAATGCGCAGTTCATGGAACGGGGCGGAGTACCTCTCGGGATTTTCAGAGACACCCGCTATCACGAGTATTACTTGATGATTGAGCCGGATGAAGTGCTTGTGTTGTACACTGACGGGGTGACTGAAGCGGTGAATCCGACCGGAGAGGAATTCGGGCGCGAGCGCCTGGCAAACTCAGTCAAGGCAGCCAGACGCCTGAGTGCAAAAGATTTGATAATGGCCGTTCAGAAGGACGTACTCGATTGGACCGACGGCCGGGGCGCAACCGACGACATTACTTTCTTCGTAGTCAAGGCATTAGCTTAAATAGCAAACGGGAGACAAGAAAGCCACGTCTTGTCTCCCGCTTGCGATTCCAACAGCTCTTTAATCTAATGGGTCTTTAGCGAGCAGTGGGCATGATCCCCACCCGGTGCCAGGGGAGCTCGGTAGTCCCCGAAATTAAATTCAGATTCGGCCTCAGAAAAAGCATATACATCAAAGCCGTAAGCATCGAGATAGTCCGCCAAATCATCGGGCGAAAGGAGATAGATGGCGGGAGCGTAACCCGCTTCAGCACGAATTTCCAGCAGGCGCTCGATCACTTCAAGTGGTGCAAAGCATCGAACAGGATCTCTGTAGGTTGCCATGTTTCAGCGCCTCCCTTTCTTTTTATGGGATGGCCTTCGTCGAAGCGCCAGCCCCCAACAACCACTTTGATGTACGCGAGTTACTTCGCGTTTGTTCGCGCCAGAGGTTTCTTTTCGGTCACGGACGCTTACAAGTTTTGACGTCCCGAATAATGGACAGGTTCCTTAGAAAATGAGCACTCAACCAGACATTTCCAATCCTCAGCCTCCGAGTGACCCGCCACTACCAAACTTCATCGACGTGCTGCGCCTAATGCTGCGGGTTTCAGACAAAGTCAGCGATCTGATCTTCTCGCCTGGACGTCCGCCTCAGATTGAACTGACCGGCAAACTTCAACCGGTGAGAATTCCCGGATTGGAAAAACTTACTCCGGCGCACACAGCCAGCATCGCCAAGCTAATCATTGCCAATCAACAATCTGCCATTGAGAGTTTGGAAAAAAGCGGTTCGGCTGATCTCTCGTTTAGCGCTCCGGGGGAAGGGCGCTTTCGCGTAAACATATTCAAGCAACGGGGCACTCACGCAATCGTTATGCGTGTCATCCCGGCGCGCCCCCCTAACTTCAGCGACTTCAACCTCCCAGAACAATTGAAGGAGATTGCCGAGATTAAGAACGGGGTAGTGCTGGTTACCGGACCCACTGGCAGTGGCAAGAGTTCCACCCTCGCCGCCGTTATCGACTTGATCAACCAGCTGAAGTATTACCACATCGTCACCATTGAAGACCCGATTGAGTTTTTGCATCCCCACAAAAACTCCACCATTCATCAGCGAGAGCTGCATTCAGACACGCCGAACTTCAGCGTCGCTTTGCGCGCTGCTTTGCGTCAAGCTCCTAAAGTTATTCTAGTCGGAGAGATGCGCGACCGCGAAACCATTGAGGTGGCCCTCGAAGCGGCTGAGACGGGACACCTCGTCCTCTCTACCTTGCATACAATCGACGCGGCCAAGACCGTCGATCGAATTATCGGAGTGTTTCCCAAGAATGAGGAGCGAGTTATACGCACGCGCATAGCACAGTCGTTTCGTCTCATAATTTCTCAGCGTCTGATTCCCAGGGCCGACGGCTCAGGTCGCATAGCCGCAATTGAGATTCTGAAGTCGACAATGCGCACCAGAGAATACATCGAAAAGGGCGAGTCGGAAGGGAAATCCCTGATCGACGCAATGGAACAGGGGGATCAGGATGGCATGCAGACGTTCGATGGCGTGATAGAACAGATGATTCGCAACGGCGTCTTGACGAAAGATGGAGCGATGCCCTACGCCACAAACGCAAATAATCTATTATTACGACTGGGTGACATGGACGGAGCACCTCCTCGTCAACCGCAAGCATCCGCATCAGCAAAAGGGAAAGAAGATTCGATGCTCGACATGCTGGAAAGATGAACCTGCCTTCATTGGAATTGTAGGGGCGTCCCTCCGTGGGCGCCCCATCGTGGCTTGGCGCGATTAACGCCCGCACAATCACACCACGATGGGGCGGCCACGGAGGGACGCCCCTACAATGGAAAAGTTGCTTGTTGCCTGACACGCGAGTCGAAAGTATTATTCAAGCAATCTCCCATAGTTGCCTCTTTTCGTTCCGTAGAGCCCCGACTATGTTTCTAGCTCAACGAGCCTTGCTATTCAGAGTTTTGTTGCTGGGCCTCGTTTTGTGCCTGCCGTATTTGGAAGCCAAATCCAGTAGCGCCTCAGACCCGGGCCCCCACCGCCATTCCTCACAAGTGGTGCAAGAGGAGGGAGTGCGTATTGACGTGCCACCCGCTGCCCGAATTCGAATTGAGAATCAGTTCGGACAGGTAGCCGCGGAAGTCTGGAAGGAGAAGTACGTTTCTATATCGGCCTCCATTGAAGGAACAGGGACCCGATTTACACGGTCCCCCATCGTTATAGAAAACAAACCGAAGCTGATGCTAATCTCGGTCATTCGCACGCCGGTTGACCCGCGCGCGGACATTGCTCTCACTGTAAAACTTCCTGAGGGTTCCCACACCGAGATCGTCACCGGGGTTGGTTCAATCTCGATGCGAGGAATACTGGCATCGGCTTCTTTGAAGTCAGTTTCGGGTGATATACGAGCAGAGCTTTCACATCCTCTCAACGCAGATATCAGCGCCAGGACAACGATTGGAACCATCAAGTCAGAGCTTGGGGCACCCTTAAATGCCGATGGTCACGCTTTACAGACACGCTCAGGCACTGGCGATTATGTTCTCAGAATCAACACAGAGAGAGGAGATATCACACTCGCTTTAGACAGCGCTGTGAATGAAGGTACGACCGGTTCTCCTGTACCACCCAGGCTCCTGGGCAATGAAAACACCTCGACAGGAGTTGGAACCCCTGCGGGCCCGGTTGACTCCGATGAAATAAGCGAAGGAGACGTCATTCGTGTTGACTCGCAACTTGCAACTGTAAACCTGAGTGTCATTGATCAAAACACCAACCGCGGAGTTCTGGGCCTCACGGAGTCAGACTTCCGATTATTTGAGGACGGAATCGAACAGCGCTTACTCCAGTTTGAGTCGGCGTCTGCTCCTTTTGACCTGATTTTGCTGATCGATGTTTCCGGTTCGACCCGTGACGTTGTGAAGTTGATTCGAGCGGCGGCGCTGCGCTTCGTGGAAGCGGCGCGACCTTCAGATCGCATCGGAATCATTTCGTTTGCCGGTCATCCGACTGTGATTTCGCCGGTCACGTTAGACCGCCAGGTCTTGCGTCGAAGGGTTAACGACATTGACACGGCAGCCGGAGATACAAAGGCCTACGATGCCCTCGACTTTTCACTTACCCATCTCCTAAAGAGCACTAAGAACAAGCGTCGAACGGCAATTGTGATGATGAGTGATGGGCTTGACGGGAGCATTTCGGGCGTGCAGGGCGATGGTTCAAAGCTTCCATATGCCGAGATGCTTAGTAGGGTTCGTGAGTTTGATGGCGTGCTATACACCTTGTGGCTCAACACGGAATATGAAGCGCTGAATCCTCTCGATACTCAGCCTGAAGCATTCGACATGGGATATGAGCGGATGAAAGAAATGGCTGAGGCTGGCGGCGGAGTGTTCTATAAGGTAGAACGCCTCCAGGATCTTGCCGGTGCTTACGAGCGCGTGGTGGCCGACCTGGGTACAGTTTACAGTTTGGCATACCGACCTACCAACAATACTCGGGATGGCAAGTGGCGCTCAGTCCGAGTAACGCTGAACCGGCCGTCGGCGGTCGCTCGCGGAAAACATGGTTACTACGCAAACTGAAACTTATTTCAACGGCGCGAAAGGGTTTGGCGTGCTGCTCGCAAGCGTGCTGCTCGTCATCCTCATTTCATATCCCAAGACCTGCATTGCCCAAACCGGGGAACCTACAGAAACGATCCGGATCGTTTCGGATCTCGTCGACCTTAGAGTCAGCGTGTTTCGATTGAACCCCGACGATCCCGTTTTCCCTTTGCAGCAAAAAGATTTCCGTGTGTTCGAGGACGGCCAGCCGCAGGAGATTGTATTTTTTGCCGGAGAAGATGCTCCCTTTGACCTCGTCTTACTGCTGGACCTGTCTGGTTCAAGTAAAGACAAGATCAAATTAATTCGGAGTTCGGCCAAGCGATTTGTCGACTCTACGCGTCCCATGGACCGCATCGCAATCGTAACATTCACGGATACTCCTGAAATTGTTTCTACCTTAACCTGGGATCGAGGACTCCTGAAAGATGCAATTGAGCACATTCAGAAACCATTGGGTGGCACGAACTTTTGGGATTCGTTGCTGTACGCGATGGCAACGGTCCTTTACCCTCAAAAGTCCTCGCGACGAAGCGCGATCGTGGTAATGACGGATGGCGTCGATAACGCGCTGCCTGATGTTTATGGTGATGGCTCTCGCGCTCCATTCTCCGAGGTGCTGGACCGAGTAGGCCGTTCAGATACCATCATTTTCCCTATCTATCTGGACACAGAAGCCGAACTCGTAAAACGTAGTCGCGTGCCGAGAGAGGCCTATGCCATGGCTCGAAGTCAGCTTGCACAGCTAGCCGCAACCTCGGGCACGAAGATGTACCGCGCAAATAAGCTCAAAGATCTCGATCTGGTTTATGATCAGGTCATCAGAGATCTTTCGATGGTTTACAGCCTTGGCTACAAGCCCCGCAAGGCTCAGCGCGATGGAAAATGGCGCTCGGTCGGTGTCCAGCTAATCGGTCGGCAGGACCTTACCGCAACCACGAAACGCGGGTATTTTGCCAAGGCAGAGCCCTAACTGAGTGAGGGCTTGTAAATGGCGCTCAGAGGACTATAATGCGAACACGGTCACTCCCCACGACATACAGTCTGATTGCGGTAAAGGAGAAACCTTCCATGAGAAAA
This sequence comes from Pyrinomonadaceae bacterium, assembly GCA_041745915.1. GTDB lineage: Bacteria > Acidobacteriota > Blastocatellia > Pyrinomonadales > Pyrinomonadaceae > PSRF01. The sequence continues at coordinate 122,289 of JBGTHZ010000120.1, forward strand.
GCCTCCACTTCGTTACACCTCCTGGTTGCATCTTTATTGGTGTGCGCGGGTTTCGCCACGTCTGAGGCCCAGAATAGGGAGAAGTTTGTCATTTCCGCGAAGGCTGGGGGAATCAATGCCGTAAGTGGGCGAACCGGGATTCAGCCGCACGGAAGCACTGAATGGGAACAACTCACCATCAAGGACAATCTTGAAGCCGGCGATATGGTTAAGACCGGTATTGATGGCAGAGTCGAGATGCTTCTCAATCCCGGAGCTTACCTTCGTGTGGGCGAGAATTCAGAGTTCGAGTTGACTAATAACTCTCTGGAAAATCTGGAATTGCGCCTGATCAAAGGGACGGCGATCGTGGAAGCCACTGGCACCGAAGACACCGAGTTGATGATCAATATCACAACGCCCCATACGAAAATGGCGATTGTCCGACGAGGGCTGTACCGCGTCAACGTGGTTCCCGGCGACGCCACCGAACTAATCGTCAGGAAAGGTCGGGTGTTGCTCTCTGATTCGCAAAAGGTTAAAGGCGGGCGAAAGTTGATTTTTAGCAGCCACACCTTCTCAATGGCAAAGCTGGAGAAGGCTGATAAAGAGAAAGACGCCTTGGAAAACTGGAGCAGAGAGCGTGCGGAAACGGTGGCCAAGGCAAATCGCCGGATATCATCCCGAGATCTGAGCATGGCACTCGCCAGCTTTAACAATGGTTGGTTTTCTCGAGGCTTTTCAAGCGGTTCTTCCGGAGTCTGGGTATTCAATCCCAGATTTCAATGCTACACGTTCCTGCCCTATTACTATGGTTGGGGTTCCTGGGGGTCGCCCTACGGAAGTTCTTACTCCAATGCCTTCTACGGCTACGGGTACGGTTCCGGTTGTTGCGGCGGCCGCTCGAACCGAGGTGGGTGGACTGGCGCCTCCAATGGAGCGTCATCTGGCGGCTCAACTGGAACATCAACGCCTCCTCCATCAACTGGCGGCAACCGGCCTGCTTATACTCCACCGCCGGCCTCTAGTTTCCCGTCGCCTCGTGTCGAGAGTGGTGGTTCGGGAACTCGCGCTCAGCGGCAACGGCAACCACACTAGATATTTGAGCTAGCCTGGAGGGCTCGGTAAGGTACTGAGCTCCTCATTTACCATCGTCTTTATCTCTGAATGCTTCAATCCGGCTAGAGCGAGCTGCGTCAGGACAGTGTTCAGCTGTACGCGCAGCTGCTCCTCCGCCTTCCCGCTTACCACCCTCGAACTCACGATGGCGCCTGAGCCATGCTTTACCTGGATGAAACCTTCTTTCTGAAGCTGCCTGTAAGCAAAGGCTATTGTGTTGAGGTTGACCCCCAGATCCGCCGCTACCTGGCGTACCGGGGGCAGAGACGAGCCTTCCTCGAGCTCCCGCCGAGCAATTAGCCCCTTGATTTCGTCAACTACTTGTCGGTAGATCGGCCGACGATCCCGCTCATCGATGGTGATATACATACAACCTCCCCGACAGTGTCTAGTGCACCTATACAATAGACAATCAGGGATGTCCAGTTTTTTACTGTTCTCTTTCTGGAATGCCTCTAGCTGTGCGCTCACCGCTGGGCCTCCATCCCCCCGAGAAGCCGGGGATAAACTAGCAGCTACGTGGATATGATGGCTTGAGCGAAGGCCGGAACCGGGGTTGGGCGCATCGTTGATTTCGCTCGCTCTCGTTTACCGGCACGGGCGCCGTTTCGTTCGCGTGGTCACTTGAAGATCGTTACCTCCGAGGCCACCAAGGCGATCCGAGTAGAAGTATAGAGCCGTGCTGTCAAACGAGAGGGCAGGGGCTCCATCATTAAAAGCGCTGTTTACCGTCGATCCCAGGTTGACCGGCGTTGACCACGGCTCGCTTGTGCTCTCTCTCGTCGCCACCCAGAGGTCAAGCAGGCCCTGTCCCATGGCTCGATTAGACGTAATGAATATTTCCAGTCCGTCGCGACGGATAGCGGTACGCGTATCACGTAAGGGGCTAGAGAGTTCCTGCACCAGGCAGACGAGGCCGAATGTCTCGTCGTCCTGAAGCGTGCTCATATAAATGTCGAAGTCGCCGACTTTCGGGCCATTGCAGTCGCCAGCGCCCCACGCCCTATTGCTCGTGAAGTGAAGGACGGTGGACCCTGTTTCTTCGTCATCGAAATAAGTTGGACCCTCTTCATCGGCCGCTGTGTTGATGGCGGGGCCGAGATTTACTGGCGTTCCCCAGCCGAAATCATCACGTCTGTTTTGGCGCCGAGAAACCCATATGTCGGTGCCGCCAGAACCTCCGGGGCGGTTGCTTGCGAAAAAGAGTAGGTGCTCGTCGGGCGAGAGCGTGGGAGCATTTTCTGTGCTGCTGGAGTTGACTATTGGCCCAAGGTTTTGCGGCGGCCCCCAGGCATCGTTGACACTGGAGCGCTGGCAGACCCAGATGTCCAGACCACCGACTCCGGGCGCGCGGTTGGAAATGAAGTAAAGACTCCGCCCCTTCCTGGAGAGGGCCGGGTGCTGATCAATTACCGAGGAGTTAACCGTTGAGCCAAGGTTATCGATGTTGACTGGCGCGCTCCAGTCAGAAAACGCGGCCGGTTCGTCGGGATCAATTGTCGTCGAAGGCTGAACGGCTCGCGGAAATGAGCGAGGCACTAGAAGCAAGCCGGAAAGCAAAGTTACCAATACAGCAAGAATGAAAGCGCTTCTGTTGAACATCTTCGTATCCTTTCTGAGTAAAGCGCCGCAATACGATTGACAGCGCGGAAGTTTGTGAAAGATCGCGCGTCGCCGTCGACTTCTGGTCTTCTCATCTCGGCGCTCGCTTGTGCCTAATTCGAAATCGGTTCCCCAATCGCGTCGCGTCGAGAGATTTTTCCAGAGGCTACGGGGCGCAGGGGAATCCCGGCGGGCACGTCAGACGCTTGCCAGTGAACAGGTCTTCATTGACCTGGAGCTGGTTGTCGAGGGGCGTCACGTGATTGAACGGGTCCAGGAGGGGGTTGTCATAGTCAAGCCCAGAAGACAAGGTCGCCTCGTCCGCCGAAATACTGAAACGAGAATCGCGAACGTATTTGTTGGTGTTGATGAGACCAGGGTTTCTCGTTACCACCCCATTGAGCATAAAGCCGGCGAAGATCCCTGCTCGGCCATTGCCGCTGAGATCGTTGTCATGAAACAAGCCGGTAAAAGTCGCCGTGAAGCCACGAGGATTGGACCTCGTTGCGAAGGCACCTTCTACTGTAAGCCCGTATTCGCCGTTGTTCGTGAACGAGTTGTCGCCAATCACTGCCCTTATGTTGGCCGTCATGGGTTGATTGTCTGTCGTATCGTAAAAGAGATTGCCTGACACAAAACCTTGAAAGCGAAATCCAAACGTGGGGACAGGAAAGAGCGATACCACGCTGCCAGCGACCTGGCGCTTGACTTGAAAAGTTTGAAGCAAGACGTAGAGGCTGACGCAAGATTACAGAGTTCTCTCCGCCTGGCCCGAAGGGGAGGGGACGCTGCGACCCAGAGTGATGGGCCGGGGGCGATCAAAACTATCTATCGATCTACTGCAAGCACCGCTGATGTTGCAGTGGGACAATCGACATCGAGCGCTGAATATCTCATCGGCGAAATCAAACGCCACAAGCGCGGCGCTCTAGTTGCTACGGCGGCTATAGTCCTGGTGCTCGCCGCCCTGGCCTATCCTTTATTCTTGAAGGGCGAGAATTTCGCCAAAGGTGGCGAGGCGATAGATTCGGTCGCGGTGATGCCCTTCGTTAATGTGAATGCGGATCCCGGCATGGAATACCTCTCGGATGGGATCACCGATAGCATCATTAACAGCCTCTCACCTCTGTCCAATCTGAGAGTGATGTCTCTCAGCTCGGTCCTGCGCTACAAAGGACAACAGGTAGACCCGCAGGTGGTAGGGCGCGAGCTTAATGTCCGAGCGGTCCTGATGAGCAGGTTGACCAAGGAGGGAGAAGCTCTTTCGATTAGCATTGAATTAGTGGACGTGCGAGACAACAGCCGTCTCTGGGGTCAGCAGTACGACCGCAAGCTAGCAGACATCCTATCGTTGCAGGAAGAGATCTCGCATAGGATATCGGAGAAGTTGCGGCTGCGGCTCGCTGGCCAGGAGAAGAAGCAACTCGCAAAGCGCTACACCGAGAACGCTAAAGCTTATTTGCTCTATCAACAGGGCCGCGAACATCTCCGCACCCGGACAAGAGTAGGAACGGAGAAAGGGATTGAGTATTTAGAGGAGGCGATTAGAAAAGACCCTGGCTACGCACTGGCTCGTGTTTGGTTGGCCACGGCTTACTCTGATGTCTCGTACCCGCTGCCCTTCAGAGAGCGCCGGCAAAAAATTGAGTCGCAATTGCTGGAGGCGCTAGAACTCGATAACGACCTCGCGGAAGCTCACGCCTTGCTTGGTGGTATCAGGCAGGATGATGGGGATTGGGCGGCTGCCGAGAGGGAATCCAAACGCGCCTTAGACCTTGATCCAAGTTCTGTCCTGGCTCACGCTTTCTATACCGGTTATCTGCGACGGACAGGTCGGCATGATGAAGCTATCGCAGATATTAAACGGGCGCAGGAGCTTGATCCCCTCTCGGCGAAGCTGCACGCGGATTTGGGATACGAGCTCTACTTTGCACGGCGGTACGATCAGGCGATCGAACAATTCAAGAAGACAATTGACATGGATCCAAAGTCTGCCCCGGCGCACGCGCGCCTCGGGGTTACTTATGTGCAAAAGAAGATGTATGAAGAGGCCATCCGGGAATTGGAAAAGGCCCGGGCTTTAGATAACGCTCCAGAGAGAAGCGGAAGATTTGCCTGGCTCGCCTATGCTTATGCCGTGTCGGGCCAGCGAGGCAAAGCGCAGCGAATGCTCGCCGGGTTAAAGGAGCTGGCCAAACAACGTAACATTCCGCCTATTAGCTTTGCCATCATCTATACGGGTCTGGGCGAAAAGGATCAAGCGTTTGCCTGGCTGGAAAAAGTCTATGAGGAAGGCAATGGTCGCCAATTAGGTGAAGTCAGAGTAAATCCAATGTTCGATAGCCTTCGTTCTGATCCGAGGTTCGCGAATCTGTTGCGGCGCGTGAACCTCGCGCCGTGAAGCCCGGAGGCGTAGGAGACTCTTATGAAAACTCAACAATGTCTGGGTAGCGACAGGTTTACTCACAGTGCCATTCAATACGGAACCGGAAGCGGTAGCGACCGCACTCAACTGAGGAAATCTCTTATGTTAAGTTCTTACGGCTACACAGACTTGTTTCCTGATGTGGAATCAACCCAGAGATGAGTGCGGTCGCTACCGCTCCCGGTTCTGTAGTGTGAGGCCATTCATCGGACCCGATCGTTGCAGGTGCGCTTTTCTCCTGTTTCAAATAAAGCCAATGATCGCCAAAAGAGCAATCACACTAGGTTCCGCTTTTGCACTTTGTCTTCTGTGCTCTTTTTCCTCGCTTGCGCAAGCGCCGACTGGAACTATCGCGGGCGTTATCACGGATCCCGCCGGAGCTCCCGTGGTGGGCGCACGAATCAGTATTATCAATCGCGACAGCGGGCTAACACGCAGTCTTAACACATCTGACGAGGGCGACTACAGCGCGACGGCGCTGCCCCCGGGCGTCTACCGCGTGACAGCGCAGGCAACGGGGTTTCCGCTGCTGGAAAGTACAGCCACGGTCAACGTTGGTACAACCACCACCGTCAATCTCACGCTCCAAATCGGTAAAATTCGCGAAAACGTGACGCTGGATGACGCCGCTCCGCTGCTCGGGTACGACCAGCATCAAGTGAGCGGCGTCGTCAGCCGGGCCCAAATCGAAAACCTGCCGCTCAACGGAAGAGACTTTCTCGAACTTGCCAAGCTGGAGCCGGGAGTGACCAACCCTGTTCGGGGCACGAACAATCGGGTGTCTGTGCCGACACTTGGTTCGGGCACGCAAACCAACCCGCGCATTGGTTACACCCGCGTTACCGTGGATGGCGCTGACATTAACTTTGTTGATTCAATCGGCGCCGCCCTGCAAGTATCCCAGGAGGCCGTGCACGAGTTTCAAATCTCAACCGTCAACTTCGATCAATCGACCAGCGTGACGAGCAATGCCGCGATCAATATCGTGACGCGCTCCGGCGGCAACGACTTTCACGGCAGCCTCTTCTACTTTTATCGAGACCACAACCTGGCCGCCTATCCGGGCCTGCAGCGCGATCAAAGTAACCCGAAACCATTCTTCCAAAGGCAACAGTTCGGCTATCGGCTTGGCGGCCCAATTCGGAAGGATCGCGCTTTCTTCTTCACCAGCTACGAGCGCAACGACCAGCGCGGCGTTGTCTCGATTCAGCCGCGCACTCCAGAGTTCGCCCCGCTCGGGGGCATCTTCCCAAGCCCGTTTCTCGGAAATCAGTTCAACTTGCGCTTCGACGTGCGCTTCAGCCAAAAACACAACGCCTTCGTCCGCTACACTCACGACGGAAACAGTCTCTTCGGCCCCATCGACGGCCGGAATAACTCACTTCCATCCGGGTGGTCTCGCGTCAAGAACTGGGTGGACCAGAGCATGACCGGGCTGACGAGCATCCTGTCCTCCAGCCTCGTCAACGACTTGCGCTTCTCCTACTTCTTCATCAGCTCGCCAGAAACACCGGCCAGCGCTGCAGACTGTCCCACATGCTTAGGTGTAGGCGCCCCGCGCATCAACATTGCGGATGTCGGGTTGATGTTCGGAAACGCCCGCAGGCTTTCGTTCGTCGCGCGACGCTATCAGTTGACTGAGAGCCTGGCGTGGCAGAAGGATGAGCACCGCTTTCGCTTCGGCTTCGATTGGGAACACGCTACAACCTCGGCGCAACGGCTGGAGCAGGAGCCGGCCATGATTGAGCTATATTCCCCGCGCCAGGTTCGGAACTTCAATGCGATCGTGCCGCCTGCGGCGCAAATTCCTCTACCCTCGTCGTTCCTCAGGCTGGACGACATTCTCCGGCTCCCACTGCGGAGCTTCCAGACTAGCGTCGGTCCTGGCTCGGTGCTCCAACGGGACTTTCGCAAGCACCGCGTTACTGACCTCTATCGCCTCTATGGCGCGGACACGTGGCGCATCGGCCCACGCCTGACAGTGAACTACGGTCTGGCGTGGTCCTACGAACCGCACACCCTTAACACAGGCCTTACGAAACCAGAACTCCTAACGGCAATTCTGGGTCCGGACAATCTAAATCCCCCTCGCGCGCAAACCGGCAACCTCGCGCCTGCTGTGGGATTCGCCTGGGCGGCGACCCGCGATGGCAAGACGGTGATTCGCGGCGGCGCAGGATTATACTTCGATCCAATCAGCTTCAACTCGGTGAATCTAACCAGCGAGCGTGTCGCGCTGTTTCCGGCAGGCACTGGTCGAAGGACGGTTCCAGGTTCTGCGATTTTTTATCAGGGTCGCGCGCTGGACTTCCCGCAGAGACCTACAACATTAACCGCTGCGGATCTGCTAGCCATCCTCCCCGTCATTCGCGCGGACCTAACGGGTCAACTCAATCCTGACAACCGCGACTGGTTCTGTCAGCGGACTTTGCCTGGCGCCGGTTCCTTCATACGTATCTCCCGGGAATAGATTACAACCGCTTCAACAGGCGACCGCAGGGACCAGTGATCCCCCGCTGCACCGAGGCGCAGAAAAACGATTTGACCGCCGTCTGTTCTAATGGGCAGATCACGTTTGACAGCACCTCCGGTATCGCCCAATACAATGGACTGCTCATACGCCTCGAAAAACGCTTCTCGCGCCGGACACAGTTCCTGGCGTCTTACGCTTTGGGCAGCTTCAAAGGGACGAACGGCCTCGGTGGCGTTGCCTTCCCCGGCACCGGATTCAACAACGACAACTGGTCTGAGAGCTATGGACCACTGCCGACCGACCTGCGACACGTGCTGAATCTTTCCGGCTTCGTTGACCTGCCCTTGCAGTTTCAAGTCTCTTTTAGCGTCTCCGCTTACAACCGGCCGCCGTTTTCAGCCTACGTGGGCGGAATCGATTTTAACGGCGACGGTACTCAGAACGATCTGTTGCCGGGAACGAATGTGAATCAATTCAATCGCGGGCTCGGCAAAGACGACTTGAGGCGGTTGGTGGAAAACTATAACCATGAGTTTGCCGGCAAACTGACTGCGAGCGGCCAAATCGCACCGCGTGTGACGCTGCCCGCCAACTATTCCTTCAACGACAGTTTCTTCGCCCAAGACCTGCGCCTGAGCCACACGTTCTCGCTAGGCAGCGAGCGCGTGCGCTTTGTCCTGTTCGGCGAGGTCTTCAATCTTCTCAACACTGCCAACCTGATTCAGTACAGCGGCAACATCGCCGCCACGGCCTCCTTTGGTCAGCCCGGCGCGCGCTTTACCCAAGTCTTCGGCTCAGGTGGCCCAAGGGCTTTTCAGTTAGGAGCGCGGATCAGTTTTTGACACCTCTGGTAGAGAATAGCTTTGGCCGCCGTCACTAGGGCCACGTGAATCTGATCATCTCTTGGTCTTGCGCTGTCACGATGCTTCATCTCAACCAGCAATAACCCGCGAGGACCGGCTGAAACGAGAGAATCATGAGCTGAGTCGATTGGCGAGTAATCTGGCTGAGTCGGTTACTGCTGCAATACTGCCACCGAGAGCAACAGTGTCGCCGACCCGGAAGACGTTGGCGACGGAGGTCCGACAGTTAATCATATGGGGGTCGAGAGCCTTAGCTGTCGCCGCAAGACCGCCGACCATGCCTAATTTGCGACGGGTCAGGTCATAAATAGTTCGTGGGGTGGCCGTCTCAATCACCTCGATGTCGCCGCCAAGCTCAGGCATAGCCTGGTGAAGGCTTTGCCACCATCGTTCCAGCACTGACTGGTCCTTCTCTTCATTCTCCTCTTCGTTTTCCTGGAAGCTAAACCACTGATCGACGTCGGAGAAGGTAAGCACCGTAACTGCGCGCTTTCCTTCCGGAGCCCTTCGGTCCTCCTCAGGCGCCGCTGAAAACATGAACTGAGGCGCTTCAGGATTATAACTTTCATCCTCCTGCGGCCAATCCGTGACGGCCAAAATACGATTGTTGGGAGTCCGGGACGCGGCAGCCGCGCTCATACTTAAGTAGAGCAGGTACACCCCCCAGGTTCGCAAGGTCTTCAACTTCTTTCTAATCTCAGAAGGAGTGTGGTCGAGCCCAATCAACTTTCCGTAGGTGTCCCACAGAGTGAGATTGCTAACGATGGCCTTCGAGGCGTTCACTCTCTCGCCGCTTAGGAGATCAACACCGATCGCCCGCCCGGTCGCATCATATGCAAGTCGCAGGACCGTCGCATCGAATCGGATTCTGCCACCGCTCGTTCGGATGGACTCAGCAAGCCTTTCGGCCAGTGCCGGAGCGCCACCCAGAATCGAGAAATTGCCGCGCCTCAGGATGTTAAGTGCGAGGCTCGAATACAGGTATCCACACTCTTGGCTGGTTGTCTGGGCCAGGAGCTGCAATTGAGCGTCGATGAAGCTGCGAAAACGAAATGACGTGCCTGCCAGATGGTCCAGAGTGGTGTGGTTTCTTGTCTTAATAATTCGCCCTGCATTACCAATGTCCGGAAGCAATGCATAGATCTGTTTGAGTCGGCTGGCGGCGTGCAGGTTCGGCTCCCTCCTCAGAGCACCACATAGGGCATCGCTAGCTAGAGCACTTTCTTGATAAAAGGCCACCGCCTTGTCTGCGCATTCAGGAAAAGTTGCCACCAGGGCTGCTTCGAACTGTTCCGGGTTTGATGTTACTGGAACTTCAGATTGGTCCGGCAGCCGCACAACGAAAGCTGGATCCGCAGGGAAGACTTCGGGGGCTGCAACCGGAAGCTCTGAAAAAACTTGATCGTGAATCTCGCCAGATTGCCACAATGGATAGAGTCCGACGCCTGGATCAAAGGTGTAACCAAACTTTTCAAAACCTGCTACACAGCCTCCCGGCCGCGATTGCCTCTCGATTAAACAAACGTCGAGTCCCCGAGCGGCGAGCAAAGCCGACACGGTTAGTCCCCCGATGCCCGCACCCACTACGACTACCTCGTGCGTCATAAACCAGACACTGACAACCAAAGATTAGCAACTAGCAGAACAGCATTTGCCGTTTGTTCGCTTGCCGGCCCAAGTTTAGGTAGATGAGGTTCGATGAGTAAAAGAATGGAGGTGATTCCATTGAAGACGAGGTGAATTACGACGCAGGGTAGCAACCGGCCAGTGTAAGCCCGAATGATGGTGAGAGAAACGCTAAGCATTCCCACTGCAGCAATGACTCCGTAATTGGGCAAGTATTGTGGTACATGAATAAGCGTAAATAATCCCAGGACAAAAACAACGGCTCCGTACACGCCCACAAGTCTTTGTAATGCTGCATAGAGCACACCGCGGTAAATAAACTCTTCAACTACTGGTGCGGTTAATACCGCGAGGGCGGCAATCAGGTACCGGGCCGCGGGTGAGCTATTGATTATCTGCTCCAATTGCGTGGGCTGGTCGGCGCCCAGCAACTTTGCAATCCCCGTGCCCGCAAGAAAGAGTGCGACTCCCAGTCCCACGCTTCCCCAAAGACGCAGTCGACCTGACCAGCCCCAACCCAAAGAAGCCAGAAGAGGACGCTTTCCGAAACGCGTAACCAAAGCCCATACCAAACCGAATGAGAGCAAGTGAGTTGGCAAGAGGGCCAAAACTTGCAGAAAAATGGCGGTCTTGTCAGTCAGGGCGAGTGTAGCCAGTTGGTTTACATATTCTGGCGAACCGGGATCCAGACCTCGATACAAGGAAAAAGGAATCAGGAAAAACAAAGGAATGATCGCGAGCAAGAGAATGCTGGTAATCCAAACCAGAAGCGCACCCCCAAGTCCCCAGCGCGGATTATCAGGATCGATTGGTTCGGGATCAGTTGGGCTGACGAACCTCGCCGGCCCACTTGGGGTAAGCTCGCTCGCTATTAGAAACGTTGACTGAGTATCAGTGGGCACTGTAGCGACGAGTGTATGGGAGATGATCCCGAGGGGTCAAACATGAAAGCATGGCGCTTCCGCAGATGATTAGAACGGCGAAGTATATACCTCAAACCGCCGGGTATTCGATTTCCAGCATCGAAGGGCCAATACGAGGTGCGGCCAACATCAAACCGATTATGGTCTTGGCGTCTTCTATCTCGCCAGCCGTGATCATTTCCAATGCTTGCGCGAAGGGGAGGCGCACGACATCCACGATCTCGTCGTCCTCCAGTTGTTGTTTGGTCTCTGTCATTTCGGTGGCCAGATAAACCCACATCTTCTCTTCACAGAACCCGGGCGACACGAAAAACTCGGACAACTTTTCCAGCTTGCCGGCAACGAAGCCCAGTTCTTCCTCCAACTCCCTCGCTGCCCCCTCCTCAGGGCGCTCACCCCGGTTCAAGGTCCCTGCCGGGGCTTCCAGAAGATAACGCACGGCGGGATGACGATACTGTCGCACCAGGGCGACGCTACCGTCTTCAAAAACGGGAACAATCACCGCGCTGCCGGGATGGTGCACCACCTCGCGGGTGTAGGTCGTTTCGCCTTCGCGCACCGTGTCAACAGTGACGTCAAAAATGCGTCCGTGAAAAATTTCGATGCTTTCCAGAAGTTGAGGAATTTGTTTCTGTGGTGTTGCCATGCTGTCTCTCGCTGCCGTCCCAACGTTAGAGTGACATGTTAGTACAAGGTTGTGTAACCGAAGATATTGCTCGGAAACGATTGGTGTAATCTCTTCCAATTCGCAATTGGGATCAGCACTTATTCACAGAACCGGGAGCGGTAGCGACCGCACTCAACCCCCAAGAAGTTGATTCCCTAGCAGCAACCGCCTGTGCATACTCCGCCACCGGCTAGTTTTTCCGAACCACCTATGCACGACTTGGCGAATACTGCCTAGCTTGAATGCGGTCGCTACCGCTCCCGGTTCTGTGGCGGACGCTGGCCCTACGCTTCCCGATCTAAGCACTGCGCTTCTCAATTCCTGACAGATGCCGCTGACCTCTCCTTAATCAGTGCCTGGGCCTCGCCAATCAAGTAAAGAGAGCCACTGAAACATACCAGCCCATCCGGCGGGGTGGCCCTGATAGCTTCCCGGATAGCGTTGCACACCGAACTGGCTGCGAAGATGTTTTGTGGCTCAAGCGTACGCGATGCAAATTTCTGTAGTTCGTCAAGGCTGGCAGCACGCGGTGTGTCCGGCTGGGTAAGCACCAATCTGTTAGCCACAGGGAAAAGACTTTCTGCCATCTGCTCGAGATTCTTGTCCCGCATCGCGCCGAACACGAGTGTCACTGGCGCTTCAACGAACTCGTCAAGAAATTCACGGAGAACCCGCGTTCCAGAAGGGTTATGCGCACCGTCGAACAGAAAAGCCGGATGTCCTTCCCATAGTTCCAGTCTTCCCGGGTGGCTGGCAGTTTCTATCCCTGCAATAATTTCCGAACGCGAAATGGCGAAGCCGAGCGCGCGCAGGGATTCCGCTAGACGAATCGCCACAGACACGTTTGTGATCTGATGGCGTCCTCGCAAACCAATTAAAACATGGTCATAACGGTCATCTTCCGTCTCGATGGTCACGCGCGCACGACCATCTTGGGTAACGCTTTCAACTGTGGCGTGGCACTGATCAACGCTCGGGTCAACGTTAACAAGCTTACACTGTCGCAAAATTACGTCCAGTGCCGGAGCTGACTGGGGCGCGATTATCGCCATGCTGCCGGGGCGAATGATTGCCGCTTTCTCAGTTGCTATGCTCTCGATCGTTTCGCCGAGATATTCTTCATGGTCCTTTTCGATTGGAGTTATAGCGATTAACCGGGCTCCCGCCACGCTGGTAGCATCAAGTCGCCCGCCCAGTCCGGTTTCGAGTATTGCCAAATTCACCTGATCTTCACGGAAAGCGAGCAAAGCGATGGCGGTCAAATGCTCAAAGAAGGTCGGGAGTGCCTCAAGCTGGCCCTCGTCGACGAGCTTCTCAGCAGCGCTGCGTACCCTGGTTGCGTGCCGGGCGAAATCCCCGGTTGAGATTTTTCGCGTGGCCACTTTAATGCGCTCGGTGATCGAGATCAGATGGGGCGAGGTGTAGAGCCCGGTCTTGACCCCGGCAGCCCGGCAGATTGAATCAAGGATGACGGCGGTTGAGCCTTTGCCATTTGTCCCGGCGATTTGTACGGCTGGAAAGGAGTTCTGAGGATCGCCGAGTGCCGCGAGGAGCAATTGAGTGTTCCTCAGACCGAGCTTGATGGTGAGGGTTTCGACCCCAAGACTCAGGAGATATCGGAGCGTCTCGTCAAACTGCATGAACATTTCTCATGTTGCCAGACTGGAGACATCTCATTGTCCCGAAACCGTGCCGCTTCGCGCATTCTCGATTACGGGCTCGTAGATCTCGGGATTCATCGTAAAGTTGAGCAGCTTAATTATGTAGTCACGCATTTCTCGACGGTCGACGATGGCGTCAAGCATCCCGTGTTCCAAAAGAAACTCCGACTTTTGAAAGTCCTTTGGGAGTTTCTGGCGAATGGTTTGCTCAATCACACGCGGTCCCGCGAAACCAATTAATGCTTTAGGCTCAGCAATGATGAAGTCGCCGAGCATCGCAAAGCTCGCAGTAACCCCACCTGTCGTGGGATCAGTCAGGACCGAGAAAAAGGGAAGATGGGCCTCGTCGAGCGCCGCAAGCGCCGAAGATATCTTCGCCATCTGCATTAGGGAAAGAGTGCCCTCCTGCATCCGGGCGCCACCTGAGGCGGAGAAGATAATTACTGCGCCATGTTCTTTGATCGCGCGCTCGATTAGGCGAGTTACCTTTTCCCCAACCGCCGAGCCCATAGACCCACCAATGAAGGACATGTCCATGGCTCCGGCAAAAACTAGATGGTTCCCGACTTTGCCACGCGCGTTGATAATAGCTTCGGGAAGGCCAGAAGATTTTTTCGCCTGCTTGAGCCGCGCCGGATAGGGCTTGGTGTCAACAAACTCGAGCGGGTCAATCGATATCACTTCCGCATCCAGTTCTTCAAACTTGCCCTCCTCAAACAGCAAGGCGAGTCGCTCCCGGGCGCCCATGCGAAAGTGGTAGCCGCAGTGCTTGCAAACCTGGTGCGCCTCGTCAAGTTCGCCCTTATAAAGGTGCGCTTCACAGCCGTCGCACTTGACGAAGACGTTCTCCGTCTTCACCACTCGCTCCTCAGGGCGCACCGTTTCAATTCTTTTACTCTTCTTGCTAAACCAGGGCATGATGGCTTGAGCGCTACAGACCTCCTAAGGTGACCCCTTTTGAAAAGGGGAGGTTAGCATAGACACGAGACCGGGAGAAGTTAGCCTTTTAGAAGGGTCGGGATCAATGAGATATTTTACGCGCTTCAATCATCGGTTCTGGTGAGCGTGCAGCCTTCAAAAAGTTCTTCGAAGTATCGAGTAACTCCTGCTGCTTCTCCTGGTAATCACCAGCGCCCGACGGTTTTGTTTTCCCGTTTTCATCGATCCAGCGAATTAATCGATCATTGCTGAAGTAGAAGCGGTTAGCCTGGGTGTTGACTATTTTCCCGGACATTGGTTGGTCGTAGGTATACTCTCGCCGGAACACAAAAAACAACTTCTCGTTCCAATAGTAGTACTCCTCCGCGGCCTTGCCGGATTCGCCGAAATACACTGCTGTCATTTTTACAATCCGTGGACCATGGAAGTAAGCAATCAGTTCGCCGCCTTCAAGAGAGTAGCCTGATAACTCTTTCTTGACCCTTCTATATTTGCGAATGCCTCTATTAATTGACGCGTATCGTTGTCGAATGGAAGGAATAGATGGCTCAGTTTGGGAGCTCCGGCCGTGGGCAGGCATCGCCATGCTGTTTGCCCCGCTTGTTAGGAGGAGAAACACTGACGCAGTAATCAACAAGATTTGCTTCATACAGTTTTGTTCAAAAGCAGTATGTAAATCGCCTGGTGTGCTGTCAATGCGAAGAGGGGGAGGGAAACGCTGAGAAGGGGAGATGGGGAGATGGGGAGGCCGGGACATCAAACAAAGTCTGTGATTTCCCTGGAAGAATGGTTAGAGCACCGACCTAAGCACCTCAATCGGAAACCCAGACTAAAGCGTGGGCTACTTATGACGAACCACTTGTTTCCTTTGTTTTCAATGAGAAATGAGAAATGGAAAAATGGCCACTTCCTGGCCAGATTAGCTTAGGTCCTTCCTGGGTCGTCGCACCACTTTTAGCTGAGTTAAGTGACGCGGTTCCGGGGCACTCGCTCCAGTCCGCGTGTAGTTTGTTCAGTAACGCTCGAACCCGCCTCCAGCGTGGGCCAGGGGTTTGCGGGACCAAGTTCGCTTGTATCCTGTCCTTCCAGCGGAACACTATCGCCTGCCTCTTTGGAACTTCGATTCAACCGACGAATTTGCCAAACTCCTAAACTGAAATAGGCTATGAATGCCAGCGAGCTCAGGATCATGTAGGCAATGATTATTGATTCGCTGAACTGAACTTTCTTCAGCAAAGCCATCCCGCCGAGAATGAGGGCGAGACCGAACACAGTACTCCAGAAAAGTCCCTCCATCTCGCTATCCATCCGCTTCTCAAACAAGCTGACCCTGTCGTCTTCCCGGGAGGTAACCAACTGGGCTCCGCAGCGATTGCAGTACTTCATCTGCGTCGCCAAAGCAGTTCCGCAAGATTGGCAATACATGTCGGCGGCCTCCCTTCTGGATGGTACGTCTTTTCCGGTCTAATAGTTTTCTGTTTGGGGTCGGAACCGAGAACGGTAGCGACCGGGTAACCTTGGTCACAACCGCGAGCTATAGCGAGCTAGTTATTTGATCGTGTTGAGACAGGGTCGTCACCGCTCCGCGTTCTGAGTTTTTTGCCTCGGTTGAGCCACAACAGCGCTGCACCGAAGAACCCGCATCCCAGCGCATCCGAGATCGTCCAGAACCAGGGCATTCCCGAGTGATAGTCAATTAGAAAAAACACCGGCGCCGCCAGCAGAAACGAGATGCCGTTGAACACGATTATCGGTCGGAAGCGATTTACGTCCGCAGCCAGGATCCACATCGACACGCCGTGCATACCGTAGGCGTACGATGCCTGGCGAATCATGAACATGATGATCGGGCCGTCCGGCATTTCGCCGAGGCCCAACCAGGCATGGCCCGTTTCCATCCACACCCGCGGCATTACTACTGCTACGAAGGCGAGTATCTCGACTGATCCCTCCAGCCGCAGCAACCATGACTGTATTCGGTCACCGCTCATTATTCTTCTGTGAAAATTCTCTGTAAGACTCGAGCCATGAAACTAGGGAGAGTTGAGCGGGGGTAAACCGACCTTCCCGACCTGCAAATTCGCGGACCTGAGTAGGACTACTCGACTAGAGTTAATTTGCAGGTCGGGAAGGGCGGTTTACCCGCTCACTCCCGCTATCTTAAGGTTTGAGTTCTCACACTCTATAGCTTCACCTCGGCACATCGAGCGCCGGGTTCCTCGAGAAGAAGCCGCCGGGAATTATCTTGAATCCCACGTGTGTGACCGGCATGACCGGCCACTCTTCCGGTCTGGGAATGTGAGTCACCCCCAGTGTGTACCAGACGACGAGATCCTGATTAACCAGGTTTTCGTTGTTGGCGATCCAGCGCGGAAGGCCGTCGCCACCTCGACTTTGATTCGGATAGACCCCGGCCGCACTCATCTCGTCGGGCTTGTAACGCGTGGCCCAGAAATGGTTGTTGATGAAGGCCGCGCGCCGCCGTACCTGGGAGGTTGGAGCGATATAGGGCAGGGAGTTCTGCCCGGGCACCAGGATGTAGCTGGTGTGTTGGCCGAGCGCATTTTGAGCATTGGGATTCACAACCATCCAGGTTCGAGCCATCGGGAAACTCATCTTGCGTTGTGCCAGGCGTTCAGTTTTGAGAATTGTCTCTTCCATTAATATTCCATTAAGGAACGGATTAGTGGGCCCTGGGGGTAATGCGCGTGTGTTCATCTCATGTACCGAGTTGTTCGGACCATCCACATCCAGATCCAGCCGGAAACTAAAGAAGTGCTGGTGATGCGGCGCGACAACATTTGCGGCCACGAGATGGCCCGATTTAAAGCCCGGACCATGAGCGCTGGCTTTGGTTTCGCGCACTCCTTTGGGAAGCATGATTCCGCTAAGGGCGGCATCGGCTTCCAAAACGCCATCCTGGTGAAAAATCCAGTTAAGCGCGTAGTCGTAATTGCCGATAGTGGCGATAAAGAAAATGATCAGCTGGCGGGCGCGTCGCGATTCGTTCTTTTCAGAATAACTCTCGTAGTGTTTCCACAGCATGCCGCCGTCCCGCTCGTAGATTCCTACTGCCTGTGGCAAGACGTAGGGCTGTCCATCATCGCCCGCGAAAGTGGCGTCGAGGAGTAGAGCGTTTTCCGGTGCATCAGTATTTGGTTCGATCGAACTGGCTAGCCGGCCAACGCTGTACTCGCCCACATCAAACGCGCTCCGCCAGCGCCAGTTTGTTTCAGTGTCGCCGTAAGGCACGACCATTTCGGAGAGGGATGCACGATGGAGTATCGAACGAATCCGTCCTTCATCCTCATAGCCGACTGTGTGCAGTACCAGACCCTCTCGCGGATGCATCGTGAAACGGAAACGCCATTTCTGCCACTGAACTTCATGGCCGTTAATCTCGAAACTCGCTCCTGCGGGCTGAGTGATGTTGAGTGGCTTCGGGGCCGTTCGCGTTCCTGTCGATTGCTCGTCTAACTGCTGGCTCGGCGGCGGGAGCGGCACCACGCCTGTATCCACCAGCTCGATTACCTTGTTAGTGTTCATGTTAACGAGCGCCACAACTCCTTCAATCGGCTGTCCGTAAAAGTTGACAGCATCGCCTTTGAAGTACGAGAGAGCCCGCAGCAGACGTATCCCTTCGTGAGTCCTGGCCACCTGCCCCACAGCCCAGCCGTCGATTTGCACTTTATCGAAATCAGTTATCCCCCGTTTGCGCATGGCTTCCTGCCACCGTGCATCAGCCTTCACAATATCCGGAAGGGCCCCGAATTCGCTCTCCATCACCAGCGGTTGCACGCCTTTAATGTGCGCCCACGAAATCAGCCGGCCCGCTTTTAGATCAACGAGCGCTTCAAAGGTGCGGTTGCCTTTGCGATCGAGGATTACCGCAAAAGCCTGTCGAAAGACCTGAGCGCCAGGTTTGTGACTCAGCACTTCTCTTTTGTTTGGTTCCTTCAAAACTATGGTGGAAAAAAGTGAACCCTCTGGGAACTGTGGCAAGGCGGTGATCACGGCTGCGGCTGCTTTGATCTCATCGGAGCTCAAAGGATCAAGCGGATGCACGCCCTGGCCTGTGCTTGTTTGAGCGGTTAGAGTAAAGGGAATCAATAGCAGCGCGCAGATAAGTAAAAGCGGGTGGTAGCGACGCACCGCGGACAGGGAGTGGGTCATACTATTTAACTCTCCTCGGAATGTTCGGATGAGATGACGGACAGGACGTAAGACCGGCGTATTCTAACCCTGTGAATGGTAATGCGCCAGAGTTATATAAAGCTAAAGTTTGAAGTTCAGAACCCGTTGAGATCTAGGTATTGTTCCCGGCCTATGAACATCTCACTCCTGCGGAGTGAAGAACCTACAAACAAGAATCGATCACTTCCGGCGCTCGCGGCGGAGTGCAAACTGCGTCCGAACTCCTTCAATTCCAGGTCTTCTGCTCAACCGCCAGAGCAATGTTTGACCACGTAAGATCAGGACCGCAGCGCTGGGCTTTCGACCATCTGAGGGAGGCGAATAGGTGACATTTTCCTGGTAACCGGGAACAGTGGCCAAGGGGTCGAATTCGATCTGAATCGTGTTGCCCTTCACACGGCCGCGGAATGGTGTCTGGTTTCCATCTTCACCCTGCCACCTGCCATTGATGAATTCATCGATGCTATAGATGCCACGAACGACATCACCCATACGATCAATGGTGAGTGTGAATTGCACCTGCGGCTTATTTGTTCGTGCCGGCCCCTTCCAGACCCATCGCCCGCTAACAGACCCGGCGCCTTGTGGGTAACTCAACCCCGCTGCGAATAGAACTATGGCAATGGCGACGCAGAAGCGATACACCAGTGCTCCTGGTCCAATGTGCGACACTATTCTTCCTAAGTGCTTGCGCAAATAACTCCGCACTGAGTCGGTCTTCACGACCTCAACCGCCCATGGCCTGGCGATAAGACGCATAGAGATCCGCCAGTCGATCGGCGGCGGCAGGATCAGAGCGCGCAAGAAGAGTAATGACCTCATCGCGTCCAGCGAACAACGGTTGGAGGTTCTGTTTCTGTGAGTCGGTGAGAACTGAGCCCGTGGCCTTATCAGCTTCCGCCTTTAATGAAGTAAAGAAATTGCTGGCGGCCTGACGGGCCGGCTCATACTCGCCTCGCCGGGCGTCGATTGCTGCGGAGGCCAGAGTGTTCCGCATCGTGGCGAGGTTCAGTTCACGTTTGGCTATTTCGAGTTCATTGGCACAACCACTGGCCTTGAGCCACATAGGCACAAAGCCGAGCAAGACGCCGATGAGCAGCACAGCAGCATAAATGAGTACCCGATGCACCGACGCGGTTCGGTTGACAGGTTTTGGCTTGAATTCTTCGCTCATAAAAACTCCCTCTAGAGTAAGGTTCCAGCGGGAGAAGGATACGCGATCCAAGGCTGCAACGGAACATTGCCCTTGAGGTGCGACTGTTTGAAAGCTTAATAATCGGTGGGTGGAGGGGACACGGGGACACGGAGACACGGAGACACGGAGACAGGGGGACACGGGGACACGGAGACACGGGGACGCGGGGACACGGGACACGGGGACGCGGGGACACGGGGACGCTGAGAAGCGGCTGAAGCGGGAGCGCGGAGAGGCGGAAAAGCGGTGACGCGGAGAACTATACTTGATCTCCGCGGCACCGCTTTTCCGTGTCTCCGTGGCTCCGGGTCTCCGTGTCTCCGTGTCTCCGTGTCTCCGCGTCCCCGCGTCCCCGCGTCTCCGCGTCACAAAACTACCAGTTAGGAGAAACGTCCCATCGGGAGTTTTGCGTCAGTCTCGTCAGTTCTGTCCCGCTGGCGTTCATGGAATAGATTTCA
>JBGTHZ010000121.1:0-17686 GCA_041745915.1 Pyrinomonadaceae bacterium
CACAATTGGGGCAACAGAACTGGCTCCAAGCGAGTCTGCTTTACGGAGCAGGACTGCGCCTCAGGGAATGTCTAAGTTTGCGAGTAAAGGATCTGGACTTCGATTATCAGCAAATCGCTGTGCGCGACGCAAAGGGGCACAAAGACCGCGTTACAATGCTGCCCGTCAATGCTGCCGAAGCTTTAAAGACACAACTTGCCAATGCCAAAGGACTGCACCTGCGAGACCTCGCTGATGGGTTTGGCAGAGTCTATTTGCCCTTTGCGCTGGCGCGGAAATACCCGCACGCAGATCGTGAATGGGGATGGCAATACGTCTTTCCCGCCGCGACGCGAAGCCGAGATCCTCTCTCGGGCACAACTAGACGACACCACGTCGGAGAATGGGTCTTGCAAAAAGCTATTAAGGATGCTCTGCGGACAGCACAAATTGACAAGCCTGCAAGTTGCCACACTCTGCGTCACAGTTTTGCCACCCACTTGCTGGAGGACGGCTATGACATTCGTACCGTTCAGGAGTTGTTAGGTCACAAGGACGTCCGGACCACGATGATTTACACACACGTTCTGAACCGAGGTGGCAAGGGTGTAAAGAGTCCGCTTGACAGATAATAAGGCATTCTTGCTCTGCTCAGGAATTAGCCAGGTAGTGATTTCAAGTTCACTCCATGGGACAATAACTGGCCCAAAAGCTTAACCAAGGTGGTGCGATGGAAACAAAGTGACTCCACGTGCCAGGTTCAGCACTGGGGTCTGGGTTGAAGCTGGAATAATCTGAGACGTGTTGAATTATGAAGCCTTGCTCGACTAAGCCACTAATTAGCGCGCTCAACGTGTGGCGGAACTCACGCGGGGCCGGAATCGCTCCGACTGACTTGCGGCGGTCGTAAACCCATTCCTGATCTTCATAGGTTATTTCGGCCCCATTCACGTACGGATGCTTAATCGTGTACCCTTCCCCATTCCAATCCTTTTCCTGCATCCCCATAGAGAATGGATTCGCGCACATAAAATGGTATACACCACCGGGGCGTAAGACACGCGCCACCTGCTGAAATACTACGCGGACGTTTGGTACAAAACCCAAAGAATAGCTGTGATAGACGATGTCGAAGGCTGCATCCTCAAAGTGAGAAAGATCCCGCATGTCGCCCTGAAGGATATTAATGTCAACACCGAGATGGGCTGCTGCTTCTCGATCTCGGCTTAACTGAGCGTCAGACAGATCAAATACTGTCACATTCGCCTTAAGCAAAGCGAAAGCAATCGACTGCTGTCCACCACCACAAGCCAGGCAAAGCACATCTTTAGCAGCAACGTCTCCAAACCTCCCTTCGGGATCGAGCGTGTCTCGAGCAGAGATTGGGTCGAGACTCAACGCAGAACGCGTGAATAAGGCATCGGCTTCAACCAAGGCTTTCCATCTCGCCATATTGTATTTCGTTAACTCGTCCATTAAAGGAAAATGTTGTCCGCTATCGAGAGGCACGTATTATATGTGGGATCCGCAGCATAACTACGGGAATCGTGATCTTATATGACACCTGGGGAGGTAGAAATAGGTGTCAAAACGCTGGGACCATCCTAACAGCTCATCGCGTTAAGTACACGATGCCCAACTCGAACGACGTTCCTCCATGGCCAGAAGTTCGTTCGCGGTTGATCGTAAATGTTTTGATGAGGCTTTCCCAAAGGACTCGGGTGCGAACGAATCGTGCCCGAGCAATTTGAAGAGCCAGTCAGGTTACACGCGAGGCGATTTTGACAGTTGCCGTTCTCAACTGTTGGCCGTCATTCAACGACGAATACGAAACCGCTCTGTGGCGGTAGCGTGACTTCCAATCTTTTGTCGGAGGCAAGGTGGACCATCGTTTGGCGAAATGAAAGGTTCCCCTCTGCGCCATCGGTGATGAGCTTCCCGGAGCCTCGGATGCCGAGTTCATCCATCTTCACCTGGAGTTTCTTCTCGGTCGTCTCACCATTGATACCGGCAACATACCAGCGGCCTTCGCCTCGGCGCGCCAGGATCACGAACTTGCCGGGATAACCGTCGATAAATTTCGTGTCATCCCATACGCTCGGCACGCCCTTCAGGAACTCGCGGACGTAAGCCGGAGCCTTCGCCATGCCGTCCGGAATCTCCGCGTAATGCTGAATGCCCGACGTGAACAGGACCGCGAGCGCTAGTTCATACGAACTCGTCGTGCGCCGCTGAATACGGTTGATGCGGTCGAGCACCATGGGAGTAAAATCCATCGGATCGAATACGTTTCGCGTGAACGGCAGCATCGCTCCGTGCGCAGGCTCCTCGTCGGCATTCTTCTGTTCGAAGGTGACGAATTCGAGACCCTTAATCGCTTCCATCGTCATCAAGTGCGGATAGGTTCGCTGCCATCCGCGTGGCAAAGTCGAGCCGTGGAAGTTGAGCAGGAAGCCATACGCCGCGGCGTCTTCAATGATGTCCAGGTAGTAACCAATCGTCGACTGTCCGTCGCCGCCGAAGAAATCAATCTTGAGCCCGGCGACGCCCATCGCCTTCAGTCTCTCGAACTCACGCACGCGGCTCTCATGTGTGAGCATAAGGTCGCGCGGCGTTTGCGGAGTCGAATTCCAATCCCCCGCCGAGTTATACCAAAGCAAAATTCCTACGCCCTTGCCGCGGGCGTAGTCGACCAACTCCTTAACCTTCTCGTAACCGATCTGCTTGTCCCAAAGCGCATCAATAAGGCAGTAGCGCCAACCCATCTCGGCGGCGTAGTCTATGAAACGCTTCTGCACCTCATAGGTCGTCTGATCATCGCCGAGCAGCGGCCAACTCCACGATGCCTTGCCGGGCTTGATCGACGAGTTAGCTGGACGCAGTGGTTTATCGGCTAGATCTACTCCCAGCGTCGACTCGACGATGGTCTTGAGACTGCCTACCGCGATGATGCGCCACGGCGTGAGCCATGGCAGCTTCGATTCTGGATTGACTGCGCCGCCCTGAAAGCCCTCACGCGGATCGGGAAAGCCGACCGCGTACTCGCCGGCCGTCGACTCGGACCGCAGCCTCGTGCCGCAATAACTCCGCGTTAACCCGGTCTCGCTTACTAACAGCCAGGTGTCGCCGGAACGGAACAACGCGGGATAAACCCAGCCCGCGCCCGTCGGTGATGGCGTGCCGGCGGGGATGTCCTTTTCATAAGACTCTTCGTAGGAGGGATTCGACTCCTTCCATCCAGTTTTGGCAACCGACATCGGCTGCAACCAGGCCCGCGTGCCCGGAAGGAAATGGAACGAAGAGACCTCCTCGGTCAGCCGGTACAACCTGGCGTTCGTCGCGGCACTCGTCGCAGCATTTGTCGCGAAGAAATAACGAAACGCTACGCCGTCGTTAGAGACCTGGAAGATGATGTCCATCTTCTGACTTGCGGCGGTCTGCAAATGGAACACCCTCTTATTGGCTCGATAGGTATTGATACGCCGTTTGGCCGTGAGAATCTCGTAACGATCAACCACCGCCTGCACTCGGGATGCCGACACCAGCCGCATGCCGTGGGTAAAATCGGCGTCGTCGCGGACCAGACCGAGGCGCGAATCCCGCAGCACGCTCCGCCCATCAAGTTGGATCGCGTAATGCGGTGCGCCGGCCACATCGAGATGGAACTTAACCACAAGCCTGCCATCCGGGCTGGCGATGCTAATCACCTTCGGCTGCGGAGCTGCAGCGGCAGCTCCGGAACAAAGAACAACCGCTATGATCGCAACCAGCTGCTTAATGGGATGGGAGGACGTTCGCGCGCCGGCGGCCTGGGCGAAGTGTAGGACTGTCCCGAGTCCGGCACCCAAACACAGGCCGTAGATGATGCCCCATAGGAGCATCCCGGGTTTCCCTGCGATCGAGTCGTTAACCGCCGAGCCGAAAAAGTATCCGAGTGAGTTTGCTACAAACAGTATGGCCGACAATCTATAAACGGAGCTTGCTACACCGAAGCCGGCAGCAAAGACCAGGCCCATTAGAAGAGAGCCCGCGAGCGAGCCGATCCATTCGCCCACTAAACCTCCGAGGATGAAGTAAGCAACAGTCCAGCCGGCGGCGTACGCGAAGAAAGCCGCCGCGAAGAGCAGGAAGAATTTCGGCATCTCCCAGCGCCTCACGACCAGCGAACCCAAAACTCCACCACCCAACAAGATAAAGAGAACGGTCCAGGCAAGGTAAGCGCCAAGCAATCCCAGATTCAAGTACATCCACCTTTCGGCGTAGGCGACTGTGGCGAACACACATAGACTCGCGGCGCCGAATCCAACACTGCCTGTCAGTAAGGAGCGCAGGAGTGACGGGACGGCAGTAACATCCGCTGATCGGTTTCCTGTATGGTCCATATAATTCAATATAAGTGCTTTAGCGGCTGGCCTTGATGTCGTAGGCCCACAATGTCCCCAGATCACGAATGTAAAGCCTACCATTGGCAATCACCGGATAGGCAAACGCCCCCTCCGGAAACGGCCCCGCCTGTTTCTTCTTCGGCTGAGCCGGCGGAGTGAATCGCCCCTTTTCGCGATACGCTTCCGGGGTCGCCTCCACCAACGCGACATCTCCATTGACACCGTGAAGATATAAATTCCCATCGGCGTAGGCTAACGACGCCCAGCCGAAACTCTTGTCCTGCCATTTCACCTTACCGGTAGTGAACTCTGCCGCGACCAGATTCTGCCCCACTTCCGTGCCGTAAAGATAGTCACCAACCAGCACCGCCCCGCCTATGCCGTTCGGAAGTCCGCGCTCGAAGTAAACCTGCTCCGCGGCAACTCCGCCCTCGACCAACTTTAAGCGGACTAGCCCGCCTCCGACCCCCAGAGCTCCGCCGTACACGTGCCCGTCACGCGCGACCGGGGTGAAATACTGCGCTGGACCTTTGGCAACTTCTTTGTAACGCCAGAGGAACTGGCCGGTCTTCGCATCAACCCCGACGAATCCCTTAGTCAAAGACTGCACGTATTGTTTTCGCCCCCCACCTTGTACGACGATCGCCGATGCATACGCCGCGGGATCGCCATCCGGAATCGCAGATTTCCATATGACCGCGCCCGTCTTTTTGTTGAGCGCCACTAGCGTGGCCTCTGCGCCGCCGGGAGTTACAACAACGACGTCACCATCAACCAAAGGAGACTCTGCATAAGCCCATTCGCCAGGCTGGCCGGCGAACTCTTTACGAATGTTCTTCTGCCAACGAATCTTGCCGCTCTTGGCTTCGAGGCAGGCGAGGTCACCATCGGAGCCCAGCGCGTAGATGAAGTTTCCGTCAACCGTCGGAGTGGACCGGGCCTTTGGGTAAGGCGGATTCTGATTCGGATTGCCTACGTTGCCGACTCGTGTGGTCCAGATGGGTTTTCCATCTCCAGTTGAGAGAGCCTGAACAAACTCATTCTCCATGCCACGGTTGCTCATCAAGTAGATCCGCTTTCCGACCACTGAGGGCGTTGAATAGCCGTCTCCTAAGTCGTTTACTTGCCAGAGCAGCTTCGGTCCACCCGCCGGCCATTGTTTAAGGAGACCGCTCTCCTTCGATATTCCGTCACGTTCCGGACCTCGCCACTGAGGCCAGTCGGAAGTGGAAGCAGCCATGTCGGCAGACCTCGTAAAAAACAAGGCCGAGTAGACCAAACAAAGCGCTGCGCTTATAGCTAACAATCGTGACGTCACGGTTTTCTCCTTTTGAACTAGCGGAATGGCTTTTGGCTCTTGCTAACCTTCCCTCTTAACGATCAGTTTCAAATCGCTTTACCTAACTCGCGACGGACAGCCGGAACGCCACCATCTCATGGTCGTTGCGCACCAGCAGGATGTCACCAGCCAACACCGGGTGATTCCAGGTCTTGCCCTCGATCGCCTGGAACCGTGTCATCTCGCTGAATTGATCGGCGGCCGCTTTTACCAGTGCCACTGCGCCCTCGCCGATAACATTTCAGCCACCCAGGTTTCTACGACGGGGACACTGATTCCGGTCAGCTGCGAGCGCCTGGCCGGTGTGGGTTCGATCTAACGCTTCGAATAAATGTTAAAGATACAGGTCATCAACGCTCCGCCATTCATGGCCCACGTTTCTCATGATTAGAGCGTTATCAAATTCAATACTCCCCTTTGGAAATTTCACCTGGTCAGAAAAATAATTCGAATTTACTTTCCTGATATCGAGCGGCTCAACTCGCCACTCTTTTGTTTTCAGCTTCAAACCATCCAATCGATCCCGATCACTGGTTACTGAATAACCTACAGCTCCACCTTCAAAGAAAGCAGAAACGTCCGCCAAAGAAGAAAAGATTGAGGTTGAGGGCAACTCTTTCGCGACGCTTCCCTCGATCTCCACGGTAATCAACTGATCTAATGACCTCATTGTTATATTTATCGATGTCTCAGACTCGTGGACGCTAAAAGTTGACTCATGATGCTCGCCCGGAAAGATGCGCCCGCCCAGGAGGACGTTTAGCCGGGAGTCTGAATCTCGGCGACAGATGAACACCCCCTCACGCGTGCTGCCGTCTTCGTCCCACAAGACTGCCACGCGATGGGCTGCGTTTTCGCTGCTAACACCTATGATTTCCGGCATTAACTTTGGGCGGATATGATCCAGGCGGATCATACAGAGGCCCGCGACTGCAAATCCGCCATATAGCTTGGGTCTGAAGCGCGACGGAATCTGCCTTTGCATCACCTGGGGATCAACTCGAAAGTTGGCGAGGATACGTCTGCGGATGGTGCCTTGTATTGTAGGTAATCTCATTTCACCTCCCTACGTAGCTTGTTGGAACTGCACTCCTTCTGCCTTCAGCTGGCGCTGCAGCTCGCGCAAATCGGTGAAAGAGTCGAGACTCTGCGCGTTGCTGTCCCAACCGGGGTTGAACGTGAGAATGTTCTTCTCAAATGATGATCGCCAATTATGTTGCCCACTTACCGGCGGGCTGGGTCGGATTCCTCGTCGAGCAATCTCGTAGTGTTCTCCGTCACGCTCCTTGGCTGAACCATCTCCGCAGTCTCTACCCTCTGTGCAGTGAAACTCTCGATGGGCGCGACCCGGGGCGCCGACAATTCAGGGCTGCGAGTCGGGGTGCCGAGTTGTCCAGGGATTACGGAGTGCGATTGTGAGGCAGTTCCTTTTACCAGCGGAGTTCCCTTCTCTGCGAAGAAGACGCCATACAGCACACGCACAAAGCCAATAACAAAACAGAGGATGGGCAGGAGCAGAAGTACGGCGAAAACGTCCTCTACGGCTGTAAGCAAGCCCACCACAAGCGCTAGCACCAGGCTCGCCAGCATCATGCATGCGCCTTTGCGCACACCTCTCTGACTTCGAGAAGGTTGCCCCGCCTGCGCTTCCGCTACCCGTTCTACGAGCGCACTGTCGCTGGCGATCAACTCCCGGACGGCGGTGAGTGAAAACCCGCAGCGCGAGCAGAAGCGCATTTCATCGGAAACTTGTTGCTGGCTACACTTCGGACAATACATTAAGCACTCGCAGAAAAAGAGAGACCCGTTGGTTTCAGCAATACTGAAAGGTTACGAACAGAGCATAAGTTAGGTTCGCAGGTTTTTTAGTGGCTTCACCGACAGCGCCAACAGAGGCTAACACCCAGCATCAATAGTCCTGCGGACGCCATCTGGATGGTATCGCAGCACATGTTCGAAGAAATCAGTCAATGCACAGAACCGCTTGCGGTAGCCAGCGGATGCTGAGTTCAAGACCAATGGTTAACGTCGATCAGCTAAGCATTTGTACGCACAAAACCATCTACGACGCGTTGTTTGAGGTTAGCATCCGCTGGGCTACCGCAAGCGGATGCTGAGTTCAAGACCAATGGTTAACGTCGATCAGCTAAGCATTTGTACGCACAAAACCATCTACGACGCGTTGATTGAGCTTAGCATCCGCTGGCTACCGCAAGCGGATGCTGAGTTCAAGACCAATGGTTAACGTCGATCAGCTAAGCATTTGTACGCACAAAACCATCTACGACGCGTTGATTGAGTTTAGCATCCGCTGGCTACCGCAAGCGGTTCTGTGCGTTGAGCTGCTCCTCATTTCTTGAACCTTGTCGTTGGGTGGATAAGGGTAGATTCGTGATATAAACAGACAACTCAACCTTTAGCAAAAAACGAGATGATGATGAATACACTTTGGTCCAAGCTGGAAACTAATCGCACACTACAAAACCTTTACATTCTTTTGCGCCTGGCCGGCAGAAGCCTGTGGTGTCCGATGTGTGGCCTGGCCTGTGCGCTGTTGTTAGTGTCAATCCCGGTTCACGGTCAGCAGAAAAATCAACGCTTGCAGGATATGGCCTGGCCGCAGTTCCGCGGGCCGGAATCAAATCCTGTGGGAACGCATGCGCGGCTGGCCGAACGTTGGTCAAAGACCGAGAACGTGGAGTGGTCGCAGGAGATCCCTGGGCGCGGGTGGTCATCGCCAATCGTGACCGGCGGGAGGGTGTACTTAACCACCGTAACCACTGAGGGCAAGTCGAAGCCACCGCAGATCGGCACCGAGTACAGCAACGAGTACGTCGCGGAGTTGCAAAAACAGGGACTCCCAATGCCAGAGGTGATCAAGCGCGTGACGGAGCGCGACATCGAGCTCCCGCATGAAGTGACGCTGCATTACTTCATCTATTGTCTGAACCTGAAGAGCGGCAAAGTGGAATGGGAGAAGGAGTTCCACACAGGGCATCCACCCGGCGGGCGTCATCGGAAAAACAGCTTCGTTTCAGAGAGTCCTGTGACTGACGGACGGCACGTTTACGTCTATGTGGCGAATCTCGGGTTATGGGCGTTTGACCTGAAGGGCAAGCTCGCCTGGACCACGCGACTTGAAGCGAATCCGATTTATCTCGAGTTCGGAACGGGGAGTTCGCCGGCGCTGGTTGGGGACCTGCTGGTTATCGTGAGCGACAACGAGAAACAACAATACATCGCCGCCTTCGACAAGCAAACCGGCAAGCAGTCCTGGCGCACGAATCGGGACCTCGGCGGGAAAGGACAACCAGTGCAGCGGTCAGGATGGGCCACACCATTTGTTTGGCGGCACGCGCTGCGCACGGAGATCGTGGCGGTTGGACCAGGAGAGGCCGTTAGTTACGACCTGGCAGGTAAAGAATTGTGGCGCATGTCAGGAATGACAGCGACGCCGATCCCAACGCCATTCGCTTACGACGGATTACTCTATGTTAACGGCGGTCGAGGACGGCCGTTGTTCGCGATTCGCCCCGGCGCCGCAGGCGACATTTCTCCAGGAAAAGATCAGACCTCGAACGAGTATGTCGTCTGGTCGCAAGCGCGCGGTGGGACTTATCTGCCGTCGCCCGTGGCTTATGACGGAGCTGTGTACACGCTGACCGAAACAGGAATTTTGAATCGCTTTGACGCCAAGACTGGAAAGCAGACTTACAAAACACGAATTGACCCGGCGGCAACGGCTTTCACGACCTCTCCATGGGCTTATAACGGCAAGCTGTTCTGTCTGAGCGAGGAGGGCCAGACGTTCGTGATCGCAACGGGCGAGGAGTTCCGGTTATTGCACGTGAACGAACTCGACGATTTTGCGCAGGCATCGCCAGCGCTGGTGGGTGACCGCTTGTTGATACGAACGGAGCAACGGCTTTACTCGATCCGCAGGAGAACATAGTCGGCGCGGTTCACGGTTCGTTGAGGTCATCCTGGCTTTAACGAGAGGTTCGGTTTCGATAGCCAGCGCATGCCGCCCCAACATCAGAGTTACCGGGCGCGGCGATTACACTCAACCTTCGATCCAATCAATCTAGTTGAGAAACACGCCTCCCCGCGCTCCGGTTCAGCGATTTGTTCGGCGTCAGCGAAATCTAGCTCCGAGCCTCCCTGGAGCGCTTCGACCATTGCCAGAGACCATCCGTAATCTCAGCAGGCAAACGATAGCCCAATTGGCGGGCCAGCATGACTATCTGGCCGCGATGATGACCTTCATGCGCGACAAAATACGTAAGGACATGCCCCACGTCGAGGGGAAGATTACGCCAGGTGTACGACGAGGAGACAGGGATTGTGCCGCCTCGGTCAAAACCGAGCGTTAGCAAACTGATAATGCCGCTGCTACTTTGGGCTAGTGCTGGAATCAGCTCTTGCGGTCCAACCTTGTGTCGATTGACGCCTCGCGGCGCCGAGATGCCGTGGTCCTTTCCTAAGGTCTTGATCCACATACACCGCGCATTGTGAATGTGGCCGGCGATCATCCGGACGGTTCGTCGTGGAGCACCCGGCACCGTGGCTCCCCATAGCTCGTTGGGTAAGTGCTCGACGAGGAAGGCTGTGACGCGGTTATTGGTTCTCCACGCGGCAAGCAGCATATTTCGCTGGTCAAGTGCAGATTGCATCACAACTCTCCACGGAGTGCTCAAACTGACGCCGAACACCGCGCGTAACACGCGCGCAACACTCAACGCACGTAAGACACATCGTGCCAGGGCGTCAGCCGCAATACCTTGTTAGACATCGCGTTCCGCCACAGGCGCAACCATTACCTTATCTATTCTTTTCCCATCCATGTCCAAAATTTCAAAGCGCAACCCATTCCACTCAAAACTCTCCGCGGCAGAAGGAACACGCCCCAAATACATAAAAATAAAACCGGCTAATGTTTGAAAAACTCCTCTCTCTTCTCCGGCTACCCTAACGATAGAAAACATGTTTTTAAACTCGTCAATCGGCAAGGCCCCGTCCAACAACCAGGAGCCATCTTCGCGCTGGACAGCATAGGGCTCACTCTGTTTGGAAGCTAAGAGCACATCTCCCACAATCGCTTCGAGAACGTCGTTAGTTGTAATGAGTCCTGCCAATGAGCCGTATTCGTCAGTGACGAGAGCCATGTGCATATTCGATCTTTTGAACAATTCCAAAACCTTCAAGGCGGGACTGGTTTCAGGCACAAACAACGGCTGCCTCACAAAGTCTTTCAAAGGCGCCGCCGGATTCAACAATTTACCTGCCAGATACTCTTTGGCTTTGATGACACCCATAACATTATCAATGTGGCCACGACCCACTGGAAAGCGAGAGAAATGGCTTTCGGTTATCTTTCGGAGACTTACTTCATCAAGAGCATCGGCATCGAGCCAAACAATATCGAGACGCGGAGTCATCAACGCACTCACTCGTCGGTCGCCGAGACGGAAAACACTTTCCACCATATCCTGTTCGGTCACTTCAAAGACGCCCGCTTGCGTCCCCTGTTTAATCAGGAACTTAATTTCTTCCTCTGTCACAAGCTGCTCCGTTGATGGCCGCATACGCAGCAGCTTGAACACTGTCCCCGTCGAGAAAGTCAAAAGCCGGACGAACGGTGCAGCCAACCTTGATAACACGCTCATCGGACGCGCAATAAAAGAAGCGATGCGTTCGGGATTGTTCAGTGCCAGACGCTTGGGAACTAATTCACCAAAAACTAGCGACAGATAGGTAATAGCAAGTACCACAATACCCACCCCGATAGCTTCGCCGTACGGAGCGAGCCTGGGAACGTCCCTTAGATGGAATCCAATTTGCTCGGCAATGGTCGCGCCACCAAATGCGCCAGCCAAAATGCCGACAAGAGTAATACCAATTTGAACTGTTGACAGAAAACGGTCGGGATTATTGGTGAGATCTAACGCGGCGCGCGCTCGTGCATTACCAGCATTAGCTAACTGTTGCAGCCGCGCTTTCCGCGATGAGACAACAGCCATTTCGGACATGGAGAAAACGCCATTCGCAACAACGAGTAAAATGATAAGCAGCGATTCAAAAAAGATGATAGACATGATCTCCTCTCGGTCAACTGCAAAACTAGTCAGGCATTCAGGATAAACTGTAACTGTCTGCCGTCACGTTCCGAAAGCGGAAGATGTGCCGAGCTTTGAGAAGGGCCCAAAGACGCTCGACATCATCGCAAACTGAACGCAGGGGCTTAATGCCCGCGCCATTCTTTATCAAGGTTTTAATGAATTGCATTATCAAAAGGCGTTGATGAAAGCCTGTCGCTGTGCTGTAGTGCCGAGCATCGTGAGTTGACTGTTTTTCAAGAGGACCGTCGTGGGACTCAGATTGGTGATGGTCCGCTCGCCCTCTTGCAGAGCCAGAACAATCAACCCCGTGCGGGCGCCGATTTGACTCTCTTGAAGGGTCTTTCCAATGAGCGCATGCGGCAACTCTGTTTGGAAGAATTCGACTCCTTCTCCCATCATTAAAAGTTCCCGACCTTGCAGCAGCGAGAGTACGGATTCGGCGCCGAGCTGGGCGTAACTCAGAACAAAGTCGGCTCCGGCGCGGTGGATGGCTTCGAAGTTCCGCTCGTGAGTGATGCGGCTCACGATGCGGACATTCGGGTTGAGACGGCGGCAGTAGATGGAAAGATAGATATTGATCGCGTCGTCATTCGTCGTGAGAATGACGAGGGGCGTTTCGCGTAGTCCCGATTGCATCAGTGTGTCTCGATCTGCCGCGTCGCCGATCACCAGCCGATCAGGAATGTCGTCGATTCGCTCTCGCAACTCGGGTTTGCATTCGACCATAGTCACCCGCACGCCTTTTCCCTTCAGCGCGACCGCCGCTGCGAGGCCGACCCTCCCGCCACCGATAATCAGCACGGGATTGGATTTCCTTTCGTTTACACCCAACAACTCGTTGAGACGGTCAACCTGCTCTTTACTTCCGATGCCGACGGCCACACTTGAATCTGTCAACGAACTCTCCGGGTCGGCAGCTAAGAGTCTCCCGCGATCCCATACACCAACAATGTTGACGCCCGTCCGCTCGCGCAAACGTGTCTCCCGAACCGTTAATCCCGCCAGCGGCGTCTTATGCACTGTAAACTCGGCGACCAGCCACTCTCTAAAGGTGCCGATGACGTGCGCGCGTTCGGGCCCGACGTTGATTCGACTCGCCAGATGTTCGCCCAACTCCTGCTTGAGCGGTAAAACATGCGACGCACCGCTCAATTCAAGGATGTCAATAGAATCTTCGGCTGTGGCGAGGGCGGCGATCGGGACATCGCGGTCAACTTCGCGGATAGTAAGCGTGATATTTGTGTTGGTGGTGTCTCCCGCGTTGGCAAAGACCATCCGCGCCTGCGCTACGCCAAGACGCTCGTATGTCTCGCGGCTGTCAAGCTCGCCGGTTACAACCGAAATGCCTTCGTCCAACAATCGCGCCGCCACGATTGGATCAGGTTCGATGACAAAATAAGGGATGCGGTTGAGCTCCAACGCTTTAATGAGATTCTCCGAAATGGAATCATACTCGCAGATTACAACATGACCCTTCGTGTATGGTGGCGTTCCTCGTGGAGATCGAAAATGGATTTGCGCTTCGAGCCACGGAGCATAAAAGAACCGTATGAACGCGAATGGCAACATGATCAACAACAAAATGATGCCGGAGAGGAGAACCACGATGCTGAACACGCGCCCGATGTCGCTGTGAAAGGTTATGTCTCCGAAACCGAGCGTGCTCATCACCGTCAGCGTCCAATAGAGTCCGGTAATCCAGGAGTGCTCGCGCCCTTCGAAGTAGCGCATGATGAAGTGAAAGAGTACTGTGAAAACGACGATTACCAGGACCAGAAACAGCAGATACTTGACAAGCGCGCGGACATTCTGGCGGATTTGCGTCTGGCTGAAAAAGTAGGTGAGTTGAGTAGTAAGAAACTTCATAGCGTCTTAATTAATCTCTCACAACTGTGGAATTCAACCGAAGGTAAATTTCACGCCTTTGCCATCCGGCATCGTAAGCCAGCGAGCTGCGTCAGAAGAACCGGAAGCGCTCTATGAATCTCAGCCTAACGTATCCTGCCATTAAGAAATCAATCGCCCGCAACTCGGATACGATTTGAGCCCACTGCCTGGAGCTCAGCTGCAAGCGCTTATAGGTTGTTAGGCTCGCGGCTTCACGGGCCGGCACGCGCCTACCGCTGCCAGAGGCCGTGGTGGATGCCGCCCTGGATGTAGATGGCGAACGTACCATGGCCGGGGATCTCCATCGGCGCGTGGGCGACCTCGCCGCCAGCCTTCACCGCTGCGGTGACGGCCGCTTCGATGTCGTCCACGAGCCAATAGGGTCGCACCACCGGCTCCTCTGCCTCGTGCATCGGCGCCCGCACCCCCGCCAGCCCGCCTCCGGGCAGGACGACGGTCCGTGCGTTGCCGAGCCCGGCGTCCGGCTCGCCAAACTGGACCCCGTTCGTTGCGGCGTACGCGGCGCACACCGCGTCGACTTCCTTAGTTACGATTTCAAGATAGTGGATCTGCATGACTCATTCGCCTCCGGTTTCTCGATGACGCCCGTGGTCGGCCTAACGCTGATGGCCTTCAGCTGCGGCGCGACCAGCATTCAAGCTGATGGAAAAGGATTACTTGAGACACATGCTATCGCGCCGTCAGCTGCAAGGGTTTGTTCGGCGCGTCCCTGGCCAGGACATTTCAATCACAAATCTAAAAGCCGCCGGCCATGCACTACTGCCGCGATTGTGATGCTCTCTTCTTCAATGCGATAAATTACTCGATAGCTGTAAGCAAAGCACTCTCGAATGCTTTCATCGGCTATTTCAGGAACCATACGACCCGAGCGTGGAAATGTGAGAGGTTGCGTGCGGTGTTGAGAATCGTCTTTACTACTGCGGCAGCATAGGCGGCAGAGCAGCGGAAAGGTACTGCGCTATCGCGTCCAGATCTTGGACAGCCCGTGGAGACCACGCTACTCGGTAAGCCATTTCCCAAACCGTCGCTCAACCTCTTCTTGCGAGACTAGGCCCTGAGAATCGGCAGCCTCCAAACCATTGCGCACCTTCTCGATCACATAGAGATGATACTGAATGTCTTCAAGCGAGCAATCATCGGGCAGCTTACTTAGCAATGATTCAACTTCCTGCTTTGCGGTACTCATGATGACTAGCAATTTACCATAGAACCGATTCAGAAGAGTAAGCACCGAACGCTAAAGCTCAGCAGCGGCGGCCGCGCGCCGAGAGAAAGACCAGGGAAACCAGCATCGCGGCCGCCTTCTGCCGCGGCACCTGGTTCGGTCATGACATCGACGGTGCCCCTTTTGACTTTCCGAGGATTGCCGCCTCGCTTCTACCGATTGCGCTGAACCCGTACGCGAGACACTTTGTGCGCGGTCAAAGTGAATCCTCCTCCGGGGGGCCTCGACAGTACGATCAACACTTCGGCGACTTGCGCTTCTTGCCGATCGCTCTGCGTGCTTCGAATTTCTTGATTTGATCGGGCGCGAACGGAATCTTGCACGCCCCGACCAGGTCGACGGCGACCTTGCCGATGCCGTTGGCCGTATCGACCGCGAGCTTGTGGAGCGGTTTGACGTAGCAGGCGACGGCGATGACGAAACTGTTCATCACGTATTTGACGCGGTTGGGCTGCTGGTGGATCGACTTCGCCACGCGCTGCAGGAGCGACTTGATCTCGGCGAGGTCGAGGTCCGCGTCGTCCTTGATGGCGACCATGCTGCTGTAAGTCTGCCAGCCGGCCGAGGCGATGGCTTCGTCCTTGGATTCGATCCACTTCAAGGCAAGCTCTCGACCATGCGGGCTCGCGGACGCCACCCACGGGACCGTAAATTCGGAGACCCAGACCGAGCTGGCGCCGTCGATCCACTTTTGCAAGTCCTTCCTGGTCATCTTCGCGTCGTCCGCGATCAGTCCGGCGAGGTACATCGCGTCGGCGATGCCGGTGTCGTAGAGATCCAGAGCGAGCTGGTAGTCCATCTTGACGCGTTTCTGGATCTTCTTCATGTCCTCGATCTTGACGCCGAGGCACGGCTCCTGGGCGCCGTGGGTCATCCAGGTTTTCTTGGTTTGTGCGTTGCCGAGCTTCTTGAGCTCGGCGACGATGTCTTTGGCGGTCATTTTACTTTCTCCCTCAAGCTGCATCTAACGCAATCGGCTCTTCGTTAACGTTCGCAGGGCGTCATGCGAACGCTAAAAGAAGAGTCGATATTACCACTCACGCCAGTATCTCGCGTCTCATCGCTCCGTCTCTCCGCTGACCGGCAGACTCTCGGAACGGCCGAACGCTGATGGCCTTCAGCTGCGGCGCGCGATCGGCATTTAAGCTGAATGAATAAGATCACTTGAGAACCAAATAATGCGATATGACCCTTCAATTACTTCTCGAACTTCATTCAACTCGTACTCCGGATTTCTCCGCCCAGGTTCCGGAAGAATTCTCTCACCGCCTCGGTCGAGGTCTCGATCACCGTGCGAGTTATGAGTTTGCCGTGCGCATCGAGGACGGCAATGAGCGCGCACACGGCTGGCAAGATTACTCGCTCGCTTTCACGTTCTACCGCTATGACGTGAACGGCCTGTTCATCGGATCGCAGAAAATTACTGCCACCCTGGAACTCGGAGCAAGCGGCGATGACTTTACCACGAGCTCTTCAGTCCTAGTTCTCGATGCCGCCGACAGCCAAACGGGCAATTTCTGCGCCACCGCCGCCGGGACGCGGTTTGAATAGACCTGAAGGGAAGCGTTGATTGAAGAACGCACATCGAGTCAACGCTTTCCCTATCTCTTATTCAAGATTCATTCTCCGTAACGCCGACGGGGCTTATGCGGGAACGACAAAAATACTCCGGTAAGGTGAATCGGACGAGTTGGGTGATGGCTTTACCACGACCGCACCATCTGATTTTTCGATCCCATGGCTGATCCGGTCGTGTCGGTCTAAGATTTCGGAACAGCAACGAACGTTGAATAGCCGATGATCAAGCCCGCACTCAACGGATAAAGCTCGGCTATCGACTTTGCCGCCCCCGCGCCTATCCAATCGACACCGGACTCACGTTGAATTTCCACAATCACATCCAGCAGAGGTATTAACATACAGCAGTAACATGACGCCCGGCATCACCCGCCGCAACGAACCGTGATTATACGCAAGTTCTCGATTAAAGCAGCGCTATTCGCGGTCGGGTGCATGCCGTTGTTTTATGAAAGGACGTAGTACTCTCGCATAGGGCTCTCCTTATCAGTGGAAAACTTAGAGTCGGAACAACTCCAAGCTACCACTTCAGGGGCGCCCTTTCATATATCAGTTGGGTCTCATACGTCCCTTCTCCTCCGACGTGCCCATGCAAGCCCACCCAATACCCCTAGGACTGCCGAGCACAGCGCTACCTGGAACGCGACTGTCAGTCCGTACAGGCGTGCGCCATGGATGTGGGAAAGCGCCGACGCACTCTGAGGATTTGTGTCTCGTGTCTTCAGCATGTACGAGAAGAGGCTCTTCTCTTCAAATGTAGTGCCGACATGGGAGGCTGCCGCGAGCGCACCTACCATGGCAGTGACAGCCACGAGTATTAGGACAACACGCTTGAGGTTCATTTCGTCGTTTCTAATGAGGCCCAACGCGGGCCTTCAGCTGCGGCGCGCGACCAGCATCCGAACTGAGGTAAAGAGTTACTTGAGAACCATGCTATCGCGCCGTCAGCTTCAAGGCTTTGTTTTAATTCGTTAGATGCTACAAACGCAGTCCTCCCGCAGTTCACACTCCGCGAGTCTCCCACGAAAAATCGTAGAAAACGCGAAGCAGGTTGCCATCCAGGTCTGCGACCGTGAACTCATGCAACTTCCACGGCTTTGACTCGGGACGAGAAACAAGCCGTGCTTGGCAGCGACTCCACGCCTCGTACAGA
>JBGTHZ010000122.1:0-9826 GCA_041745915.1 Pyrinomonadaceae bacterium
TTTTGACGCCGTCGAGCAGCAGGGAATGCAAAACGGACGTGCGACACACTTCGTCATCGGCGTAGACGCAAATCAAAACATGGTTAAGCCAGGATTTGTTCTGACGAGCATGGTGAAACGCGTCGATAATGCTGTCTATGAAATTGTAAAGGACGTCGTGAACGGTCAATTCAAAGCCGGCTTCCATGTGTATGGACTGGACAAGGACGGAGTCGCCTATGCGATGGATGACAACAATAAGGACCTAATCTCGGAAGAGGCGATCAAGCAAACCGAGGAAGCAAGGCAGAAGATTATCTCTGGGGAGATTAAGGTTACGGATGCGATGATGAAGTAACCGGTTGTCAGTAGTCAGTAGTCAGTTGTCAGTAGTCAGTTGTCAGTAGTCAGTTTCAGTAGTAGTCAGGTTCAGTAGTAGTCAGGTTCAGTAGTTCGTAGTTAATTTTACTCTTGGTCACTCCGTGACCTCACCACAGGAGGGCAAAATGGCAAGGACAAATTTTGAAAAGTTACGTGTCTATCAATTGTCAGAGAAGCTGGCGGACCAAGTATGGGAGATTGTTCTTGGTTGGAGCTTCTTCGCCCGCATTACAGTTGGAAAGCAACTCGTCTGTGCTGCGGACAGTGTCGGAGCAAACATCTCTGAAGGCGCCGGACGGGGACGTTTTCTGGACAACAAGCGTTTTGTAAGAATTGCCAGAGGCTCATTCAACGAAACGCAGCATTGGCTCCGAAGAGCTTACAAACGCAGTCTACTAACGAAACGGCAGATAGATAGCCTCAAGCCCCTCATTGAGGAGCTAGCTCCGACACTAAATGCTTATCTGAAATCGATCGGGGAAGCTTCGGGAAAAAGTTCCGGCATTAGAGATTCGACTTAATGACAAAATCGAGCGGACAACTGACCACTGGCGACTGACCACTGACAACTGACCACTGACAACTGACAACTGACCACTGACCACTGACTTCGACTCCTTAAGCACCACCAGTGAGAACCTTCCATGCCCTTTTGATTCTATTGCTTCTGCCATCGCAGAGCCCGTGGGCAACTACCCAGCGAGATCCAACTCGCTACGTCGATCCCTTTATCGGCACCGCCGGACACGGACATACTTTTCCCGGCGCCACCATGCCCTTTGGTATGGTCCAGCTTAGCCCGGATACTCGCCTGACTGGTTGGGACGGGTGCTCCGGCTACCATTATTCCGATGACGTCATCTACGGATTCAGTCACACACACCTCAGTGGAACAGGCATTTCCGATTACGGCGACATTCTCCTGATGCCCACCGTGGGAGATGTCTACCTCACAGCCAAGAACGGCGAACAAACCGATAAGGGATATGCGTCGCGCTTCAGTCACCTGAATGAAACCGCCCAACCTGGGTACTATTCAGTTAAGTTGGATGATGACCAGGTCCTTGCCGAACTCACGACCACGAAACGCGCCGGTGTGCACCGCTACACCTACCCACGCAGCGATGAAGCCAACATCATCATTGACCTCGCGCATCGCGACAAGGTGATTAACTCAGAACTAAGAGTCACCGGCGGCCGCAATGTCGTGGGGTGGAGGCGTTCCGAAGCCTGGGCCAGGAACCAAATTGTCTATTTCGCAATGGAGTTCTCCCAGCCATTCACGTCCTACGGCATAGCAGTCGATGATCAGATTATCCCTGACCTTAAAGAAGTGAGACGGCCAAACGTCAAAGCTTTCTTTCGTTTCGACGCGGGCGGTGGCACACCCATCATAGTTAAGGTAGCTCTATCGGCCGTCAGCGTAGCCGGCGCGCGTGGCAACCTGGCGGCCGAAAACCCCGACTGGAATTTTGAGAAAGTACGAACTGCAGCGTCCGCAGCCTGGAACCGCGAGCTGAATAAGATCAACGTGAAAGGGGGAAGCGAGGCACAGCTCAAGAACTTCTACACAGCTCTTTACCACGCCATGATTGCGCCTAATCTCTTCATGGACGTTAACGGAATGTACCTTGGGCGTGATTTCAAAGTTCATCAGGCAAAAGGTTTTGACAACTACACAGTCTTCTCGCTCTGGGACACCTTTCGCGCTGCACATCCGCTTTACACCATCATCGATCAAAAGCGGACCGTCGATTTCATCAAAACTTTTCTGGCGCAATACGAACAAGGTGGACGTCTGCCCGTCTGGGAACTGGCGGCCAATGAAACCGACACGATGATTGGCTACCACGCTGCTTCGGTCATCGCCGATGCCGCAG
Organism: Pyrinomonadaceae bacterium; assembly: GCA_041745915.1. GTDB lineage: Bacteria > Acidobacteriota > Blastocatellia > Pyrinomonadales > Pyrinomonadaceae > PSRF01. The sequence continues at coordinate 2,241 of JBGTHZ010000122.1, forward strand.
TGAAGGGCATCGAAGGTTTCGATCGTGAACAAGCCCTCGCGGCCATGAAACATAGCGCCGACATGAAACACTTCGGCCTCGACGCTTACACGGATCATGGCTACATCAGTATGGAAGAGGAACGGGAATCGGTTTCGAAAACGCTGGAATATGCCTACGACGACTGGTGCATAGCAGAGATGGCGCGTTTGCTCGGTCACCGATCCGATTACAATCGGTTCATCACTCGGGCGCAGTTTTACAAGAATGTCTTCGATCCCGAATCCGGGTTCATGCGCCCGCGAACTAACGCCGGTTGGCTCGCTCCATTCGATCCTCGCGAAGTTAATTTCGGTTTCACTGAAGCCAACTCCTGGCAGTACACATTTTTTGCGCCCCAGGACATCACGGGCCTGGTTGACTTGATGGGGGGCAGGCAAGAGTTTGCGGATAAACTCGACCAGATGTTTGCGGCCGACAGCAAAACCACCGGCCGTGAGCAGGCCGACATTACTGGCCTGATTGGACAGTACGCTCACGGAAACGAGCCCAGCCACCACATGGCCTACCTCTACAACTATGTGAATCAACCCTGGAAGACCCAATTTCGAGTGCGGCAGATCCTGGACACCTTCTATAAACCCGAGCCCGATGGACTGATTGGTAATGAAGACTGCGGTCAATTGTCAGCATGGTATGTATTGAGCGCTGCCGGGTTTTATCCTGTAACCCCAGGCTCAACTGTCTACGCTATCGGGAGTCCGTTGTTTCCCGAAGTGCGATTCAATCTCGAAAATGGAAAGTCGTTTGTCATTACGGCGCGCGCAGTTTCGGAAACCAATATCTACATTCAGTCGGCAAGATTGAACGGCAAGAGTTACAACAAGTCTTACTTAATGCATGAGGATCTCATGGCAGGTGGCGACTTGGTTTTTGAAATGGGTGCGGAACCCAACCAGAAGTGGGGCGCCGGCGAGCATGACGTACCCGTCTCACGAATCACAGAGCAGCAAATCGTAGCCGTGCCGGTGATCCAAGCAGCAGGCAAGACATTCAGAGACCGCCTGGAAATCAGCATGCAGGAAATTGGCGCTGACAATGGCCAGACTCTCCGAGGCCGTCGCTCGCCTGTTAAGAAGGGCGCGGCTGCTCGGCGGGCCCGATCCGGACGTCCAAACATCTATTACACGACCGACGGCTCCACTCCGACACCGCAGTCGCAACGATTTACAAAGCCTTTCATTATCGATCGCTCCAGCACTGTTAAAGCAATCGCCATTGACGGAACACGTAGGAGCAGCCTGGTTGCGACCGCGAGGTTTCACAAGATCCCTCACGACTGGAGCATTAGGCTGATTTCAAAGTACAGCTCTCAGTATCCCGGTGGCGGAGACCTAGCTTTGATCGATGGAATAAGAGGCACGAATAACTGGAGTGGCGGCGCGTGGCAAGGCTATCAGGGTCAGGATTTCGTTGCGGTGATCGATCTGGGAAAGCCTGAGACGATAACCAGAGTCGGCGCCGGCTTTTTACAGGACATTGGTTCATGGATCTGGATGCCGCATTAGGTCGATTTTGAGGTTTTCGTCGACGGCCGTGGTTTCACCCGAGTTGTCACGATTCCGAGCGACGTTCCCGAGAATAACTACAACGTCGTTATAAAAGACTTTGTGAAAACTATCGAACCACAGGAGACCCGTTACCTTCGAATCCGTGCCCGCAATTACGGAAAGATCCCATCCTGGCATGCGGGCGCCGGCGGTGATGCCTGGATCTTCGTCGACGAGATCATCATTAATTAGTGGGAAGACTCAATACAGAACCGGGAGCGGTAGCGACCGCACTCAACCAACGAGGTCACTCTGCTCGCAACAAAGCAGCTGCCCTACAGATCAGGTTGGATGAAGGTCTCTTTGCCGTAGTGCTTGCCGAAGATTATCGCACCGAATAATCAATTCGTCAGTTGAGTGCGGTCGCTATCGCTCCCGGTTCTGTATTAACGTCTTGCAGAGTTTTGACACAGTCGAGACCGTTACTCGGGTCCTCGAGGGCTATCGCACAGACGGAGACAATATGCGCTACAGACAATTCGGCCGCACGGGCTGGCAAGTTAGTGAGATTGGTTACGGGATGTGGGGCATGGGCGGCTGGTCAAACTCCGACGATCATGAGTCGTTCCGGTCTCTGCAGGATGCCGTAAATCGTGGCTGTAACTTTTTCGACACTGCATACGTCTACGGCGATGGCCGCAGCGAGAACCTTTTGGGCCAGACCGTCCGGGCCAATCGCGACAAACGTCTCTACACTGCCACGAAGGTTCCGCCTAAAAACAAACAGTGGCCTGCTCGTCCGGATTACACGCTTCAGGACTCTTACCCGCCGGATCATGTCGAAGAGTTTGTTCATCGCAGCCTGGAGAATGCTCGTCTGGAGAGTTTCGACCTGATGCAGTTTCACACCTGGGACGACGAGTGGTTGCGAGATGATCGTTGGCTCTATAGGCTTGATGATCTACGCAGCCAGCGGCTCATCAGTGCGATCGGTATCAGCCTTAACCGGTGGGAGCCCTGGAACGGCGTGCGCGCCGTCAAAACCGGCCAGATTGATTCGGTACAGGTCATTTACAACATCTTCGATCAGAATCCGGAGGATGAATTGTTTCCCGCCTGCGAGGAGATGAATGTCGCGGTTATTGCGCGGGTGCCGTTTGATGAAGGAACGCTCACGGGCACGCTCAGCAGGGAAAGCAAATGGCCCGAAGGTGACTGGCGTAACATCTACTTCGTTTCCGAAAACCTCTTACCCAGTGTGGAACGAGCCGATGAGTTGAAAAAACTTCTGCGCGATTGGAATAGGGAACATTCGCAGGAGATGACGTTGCCGGAAATGGCCCTGCGGTTCATTCTTACTAATCCTATAGTGAGCACGATCATTCCGGGAATGCGTAAGCCGTCTCACGTTGAATCAAACATTGCTGCGAGCGATGCCGGCCCGCTGCCAGCGGAGTTACACACAGAGCTCAAGAAACACCGTTGGGTACGCAAGCCCACGCCCTGGTCCGGGTGATTTCTTAAAATGACTTTCAATGTGATTGACATCGTGCTTGTGGTGGTGGTGCTGGCGAGCGCGCTTAACGGCTGGCGGCGCGGCTTCATTCTGGGTCTGCTCGACCTTTTCGGATGGATCCTGAGTCTCGTTGCCGCCCTGCGCTTTTATCAGCCGGTGGCGCGTTGGCTAGGAGCACACATTGACTTGTGGTCGGATGTTTGGGACCAGCCGCTCGCTTTTATTTTGATAGCGGTCTCCACGGGCGTGGCAGTACATCTCCTCAGTTACGCGCTCGTGCGGCGGTTGCCGGAAGATGTTCACGAGCGCTCTTTGAACCAACTGTTCGGTCTGATACCAGGCGTGGCCAACGGTTTGATTACCGCGGCCATCGTCGCCGCGCTGCTGCTCGTCATACCTCTTAATGAAGGCTTGAGCGAACGCGTGCGCTCGAGCCAGTTGGCGAATCGACTCTCCGTCTACACCGAACGTTTGGAAACTGCACTCCAGCCGGTGTTCGGCGACGCCATCGCCCAAACCCTCAACCTGCTGACAGTTCAACCTAATTCGGACGAACGCGTCACCCTGCCCTTTACAGTCCCGCTTTCGCGTCCCAGAGCTGATCTGGAGGCGGAGATGTTGAGACTGGTAAACAAGGAACGAGTCGCCGCCGGACTTCGACCCCTTGCGCCCGACCCGGAACTCACTGAAGTTGCGCGACGACACTCCTCTGATATGTTTGCACGCGGGTATTTCGCGCATGACACACCGGAAGGTCGCGACCCGTTTGACCGCATACGCGCAGGCGGCGTCAATTTTCTCACGGCCGGAGAAAATCTCGCCCTTGCCCGCTCCGTGCTGATAGCCCACACCGGCCTGATGAACTCGCCGGGACACCGCGCCAACATCCTGCGACCGGAATTCGGGCGCGTTGGCATAGGCATTATGGACGGCGGTATGCGCGGCTTGATGGTGACGCAGAACTTCCGGAATTAAACTTCCTGCTTAAACCTCATTCGGCTGATCCGGGTCGGCGACGACTGCGCCGCGGAGGTGGTTTCTTTTTGTTTCCCCGCCGTGCGCGTCGTCGAACAGTTGGTGAGGTAACCGAGGCTGGTTGTGCGCTGGTGGGTTGCCTGGTGGGGGTTTCCTTGTCGGCCTCTCCTGCTTTGGGATTGGCACTGCTGTGGTAGGCAGAGTTATCTGCTTGCACGATCGCGGTTTCCAAACGGGTCCGGCTGGCTGCAAGTTGGTCGAGTCGTGTTTGTACGCTTCTTCTTTCGATCTCCAACTGGCGCCGCCGCTGCTCGCGAATTTCTTCCGGGCGCGTGCTCCCAATTCCCGCCAGTTCTTTTTCGATGTTCTCGGGTTTCAGATCTTCCTCGAGTTGCTGCAGGCGGGTTTCGAATTCTGTTTGCCTGGCCTGAACCTCAGCTAGCTGCTGTCGAAGGCTGGCTGCCCTCTCCTGCGCCGTGGTCTGCATCATTACGGGAGCGGCGAGCAACCCAACAATCATCAAAGTGCCGAAAGACCGGATGAAGTGTGAATGTTTCATAATCGCATTTGGCAAGCCTTAAGTGTGAACAGGGGGTTTGGGGGATACGGGGGATTTCGAACGGGGTAAGGCAGGTTAACTCGTTACTGAGTCAGACTCAAGCTGCCGCCGATGGGGCGGATATTCAGAATCTTAGAGACGATCTACGAAGTCAAAGAAACAACACTAATAATTTAGTGCCCCTTAGAATAGTTCTAGCTTTCCGCCGCTCTTGAGAATAGACTAACGCTCCCACCCATTCTCGAAGTAAGTGCATGTCAGGGGTGCCAGATGGACCACGAAAGACATTGGCGGCAGATGCTTCAGTACCAACCCGAAGGATGGCGGAGCGACGAGGACAGTTTCTCTCGAGAGGATCAGGCGTTTACTCGAGTACGTCGATCCCATTCAGATCCTGATGTGCACGATCGCAGCCTGGTCCTGGAATTGCTGGGCCGCATAAATTACAAAATCCTGCGCGGAAATAGAGTTTATATTGAAGTTGGAGGAGTGGTTTACAAAACACTCTATGGCGCTTACTGGCGCAGCGTATTCACGGGCATTGAACACTACCAGCTCAAGTGTGAGGAAATCTCAGGCTCGATCTGGACTGAAGGAAGCGACGCGACAGCCGTTGTTGACTTACCGATCGACTATTCGAATGACGGGTGGACAGCTCGGGGCCATTCCCTCTCATTCATGCTGTCGCGAGATTAAAGAACGATCCCCCGAAGTTAGACCAATCTGCATGAGAAGAATTTCGTGCTGGCTCGTGTGGTTTCGTGAATCGGTTTTGTTTGGCGCCTTGAGAGGTTTAAAACATTGTAACTATTTCCAAGGCCGCGCCGGTGAGCGCGGCCTTGCCATATTTGAGAAAACTTTATAACTTTTGTTCCATTCTAATAACTTAAATCGAAGGCACCCAGATCTCTTCGGCCCGGTGTTCCGCAAGGACCGTTAAGGTCACGCAGGGGAATGGCACAGACAGCGACGGACATCCATGCTACGACCACCGGCGGGCACATCGAGCGCGAGACGCCGCGCGGTCGATACCTCGTTATTCTCTCGCTTGCCGCGGTCGGCGTTGTCTACGGCGATATCGGAACCAGCCCGCTCTACGCGTTGCGCGAATGCTTTCACGGCCCCCACTCCATCTTTCCTACCCCGGCAAACATCCTGGGCGTGCTTTCGCTGATTTTCTGGGCGCTCGTCATTGTGATTTCGGTTAAGTACCTGGTCTTTGTTCTGCGGGCAGACAATCACGGGGAAGGCGGCATCCTCTCACTGACGGCGCTGGCGACCCCGATCAAGCCTTCGGGGAAAAGCGAACGATGGCTGCTGATCGCGATGGGCATTTTCGGCGCCGCCCTGCTTTGCGGCGAGGGAGTAATCACGCCGGCCATCTCCATACTTAGTGCGATGGAAGGTTTGACAGTCGCGACGCCTCTTTTCAACCCTTACGTTGTACCAATCACGATTGCGATTATCGTGGCCCTGTTCCTGGTTCAGAGCCGCGGAACCGCAGGCATCGGCAGGGTGTTTGGGCCAGTCACGTTGATTTGGTTTGCAGTACTGGCCGGGCTCGGAATACTGCAGATCTTTCGTTATCCGGAAGTCCTGGCGGCCGTCAATCCTGTTCATGGAGTGGATTTCTTTCTTCGCAACGGCTGGCATGGGTTCCTGATTCTAGGTGCGGTGGTTCTGGTCATCACCGGAGGCGAGGCTCTCTATGCAGATATGGGCCACTTTGGAATGCGGCCCATCCGTCTCGCCTGGTTCACTATTGTGCTGCCAGCACTGCTTCTGAACTATTTCGGTCAGGGCGCGCTGCTTTTGGAAAACCCGGCCGCGGCCGCAAACCCTTTTTATCGCCTGGTACCTTTGTGGGGCCTCTACCCTATGGTTGTTCTGGCTACATCTGCGGCGGTGATTGCCTCGCAAGCTGTAATCACCGGAGCGTTCTCGCTTGCCATGCAGGCGGTCCAGCTCGGTTTTATTCCGCGTCTGAGGATCACGCACACGTCGACCAGAGAGTTTGGGCAGATTTACATACCCACAATTAACTGGGCCCTGATGTTCGGTTGCATCGCGATCGTGGTGGGCTTCCGCAGTTCCAGTAACCTGGCCGCGGCTTACGGAATCGCCGTGACATCGACGATGGTCATCACCACGATTCTGCTTTACGTTGTAGCGCGGGACCGCTGGGGTTGGAGCCGGTTGACGGCAGGTTCCCTCTGCCTTTTCTTTCTAGTTATTGATCTTTCATTCTTCGGAGCGAATATCATCAAGGTAGCGCATGGCGGTTGGTTTCCGCTGGTACTGGCGGCAGCGATCTTCACGGTGATGATGACGTGGAAGAAAGGACGTAAGATTCTTTCCGAGCGGATCCAGGCGGATTCACAACTGCTGGAAGACTTTCTGCAGGGGATTGAACGTCGTCCACCGATAAGAGTGCCGGGCACGGCGATTTTCATGAACGGGAACGCCACGCGGACTCCGCCGGCGCTGATCCATAACCTCGAGCACAATAAAGTGCTGCACGAGCGGGTGCTGTTTCTCACGGTGAAGACGCGGCTGATTCCTTACGTCGATGATGGGGAGAGAGTTGAAATAGAACCTGTGGGTCACGGGTTCTACCGCCTGAGAGTTTTCTATGGATACATGGAAGACCCGGAGATTCCGCGAGTGCTGGAAAACATCAAGGCGCCGGGATTCAAATTCGACCCGAAGGATACGACCTACTTCCTTGGGCGGGAGACGATCATGGCCGGGAAGCGACCCGGGATGGCGATTTGGCGTGAAAAAATCTTCGCCCTCATCTCGCGCAATGCCACGAGCGCGACCGCCTACTTTTGTCTACCACCGGATCGCGTAGTGGAGTTGGGTGCGCAGGTGGAGATTTGATTGTAGGGCCTCAGCTGGCCAGCCAAATGCTATCCGCAGATTACACCGATTACGCAGAAACACTTAGGCAGTAAGACGAAGTCCAAACCTTTTGTAGCCGTCCGTTTCTTCTAATCTGTGAAAA
>JBGTHZ010000123.1:0-10077 GCA_041745915.1 Pyrinomonadaceae bacterium
TCGGGAAGGGCGGTTTACCCCCCCTTGCGTTAGGAACACTCAACCGCAGATTGTCAGCCCGTAACGCAAGCGGGGGTAAACCGCCCTTCCCGACCTGCGAATTTCAGTTCCTTGAGTTTGTACCTGCGGCGTTACTGCGCCGCGTGGTGGGTGTCACCTGCAAGTAATGCAACAGCATGACCTAAGACAGGTTTGATGACGGCAAAACTCTCGCGCACGGCTTTTGGCGAGCCAGGCAGGTTGATGATCAGCGTCCCTGAGCAGATCCCGCAGACGCCGCGCGAGATCATCGCCATGGGTGTGTGCTTCAAAGTCTCCATGCGCATCGCTTCCGCAATGCCCGGCGCCGCACGTTCGATGACTGCTAAGGTTGCCTCGGGAGTGTTGTCTCGGGGCGCGAAGCCTGTACCGCCAGTGGTAACGATCAAATTCACATCGGGCCGATCAGCGAACTCACCCAGGGTTTGAGTGAGGGGTTCCAGATCATCGGATATTATCTTTGTGGCGACGATCTCCGCGCCAATCTCTTTCAACAGTAGCTTTAGAACTTCGCCCGACTCGTCCTCCCTTTCGCCCCGCGAGCAGGCATCGCTGACCGTTATCACAACTGCGTGGATGCCGGAAGCCATCGAAGTTATTCTGCTGCTTTCTGTTGCCGCGCCCAATCGCGAACCTTCTTCATCCATTCAAGGCCGCTGAGCGTAAGGCTCTCAGCTATGAAATCAGTCAGGGCTTTGGCTGTGAGACATGGCAGGACCGAACTCCTTTCAGATTTAACGTAAGCGCCATTGACAAGATTGAGGATCTCTATGCTCTCGTCGTCGTAACACCAGACCTCCGGGACCGCAAAGTGAGCTAAGAGCGCGCGCTTATTAATTGATGAACTGGTGATGTCTTCGAAAACAATGTCAGGGGGAGGATCTACTAAGAGATCAAGCGCTAACTTCCCTCGGATGGCCGGCTCATTCTGCACATAAAAGCACGAATCGGGCTCGAAGCCGCGCGCGATGTCCTCACGTCTAAAGGTCGTAGAACCAAGGCTGGCGACCTCGATGTTCATCTCCAGTGCAGTATTTCGCACCAGAAGTTCAATGCTGCGGTTTACTTTCTCATGTTTAGCGGTGGGGCTCATGATTTCCAACTTTCCCTGGTCGTAGGTGAGGTGAGGGACGCTATAGTCAGAAAGGTCTGTGAGGAGGCGTTCGTAAGTCCCCCAACTAACATGGGGTAATAATACGACTCTCGCCTCGGCTGTTTTTGCCGGGTTCAGTACTGACGTCATATCGTTACTCCTCCCTCATATTCGCACGTGTTGACCGCTCGTAAATCGTGAATCGTGAATCGTTAACAAGAAAACATCTATTACGACGGTTGTTCGGGTGCTTTCTGTTGCCGAGCCCAGGCGCGGACGTTCTTGATCCATTCCAGCCGTCCCGTCTTAAAGATCTCGTGAACAAAATGGGAAACAGCTTCTGAGGTAACCTTCGGCAAGGCCAAACTACTCTCGGTCCTGAAGTATTCGCCGCTCTGAAGAATGAGAATCTCCACGTCCTTCCCATCGAAGCGCCACACTTCGGAAATGCCAAAGGCAGCGAACAACGGAAGCTTTCTAAGACTAGGACGTGTGATGTCGATCTCGACCACCAATTCCGGCGGCGGGTCCACCGAGAGATTGAGCCGTTTCTTACCTCGCATCCGCGCTTCGTTTTTGAAGTAGAAGCACGAGTCGGGTTCAAAGCCACGCTTGAGATCCTTTCGTTTGTAAGTGGTCGAGCCAAATGCGCAGCTCTCTACCTCGAACTCTTCAGCTAACATTTCCACGAGAAGATTGAGAGTCCGGTTGATTCTTTCGTGTTCAGGTGAGGTGACCATGATCAATAGATCTCCGCGGTCGTACGTGAATCGCGGGCTCGCTGCGTCTGGGTGATCTCGCAGCAGGCTCTCGTAGGTAGACCAGCTAATGTTGTGAAGGAGGACGCCGTCTGTGAGGACTTCCATTATTCTTGGCGGTTCGTGAAGAGTAGCCATACTAGACTCCTTAGGAGACCCTATCTTCGCACGCGTTCCTGCAGCCAGCAACGGTTCACGACAACCTCGTGGTTCGCTTCAAATCAACCTCTCAACTCTCCTCACCTCGCAGTCAGGAAGGTGGACCCTGTCCCCGCTCCTTTGTCGGTTGAGAATGATCTGCTGGTTAGTGACATTCAAGGTTGAGGCGGGGACAGGGTCCGCCTTCCTGACTGCGAGGTGAGGAGAGTTGAGAGGTATTGACGTTAACGACCAGTGATTTCTGCCGCCAGCTTTTCGGCGCCATAGAGCTTTCGCAGGGCCTCGATGATCGCCGAGCTGTGAACCGCAACGGCGCGACCACCTTCGGCTTCATCTACATACCAGTAACGGTTTGGGAGTTTCTGAATGTTACTGTCGAAGTTTAGTCCGACAACCTCCGCATTCCGATTGATTATGGGGCTACCGGAGTTGCCGCCGATCGTATCCGCGGTGTACACGAAGTTCATTGGAGTCGTCAGGTCCAGTTTCGACTTCCCCTCCCTCCAACGCGCAGTCAAATCAAAAGGTGGTTTCTCGTCAAAGCTGGCTGCCCTTTCGTAGATGCCGTTGAAAGTCGTCTTGTACGGCACCAGGGTCGTGTCTTCTTCATAGCCCAACACTCGGCCGTAACTTATGCGGAGACTCGAGGTAGCATCGGGATAAACGTTGCGCCCAAGTACTGCAAAGCGTGCAGCAGCAATCTTCTGACCGGCAGCAGTTTCGACGCTCTGAATCTTCTCCTCATTCCAGGCCCGCAGCTCGCGAATAGTCGGCTCTACGCGACGGGCCAGCGCGATCAGCGGATCGTCGCTTTTCTTGATGGCCTCCGCCCCACCTTCAAACAGGGCCTTGCGAATAGCAACGTCACCCAGCTTTGTGCCGGAAACCACGCTCTTAGCCAGCGCGGCCGGAGTTGAGCCCTGCAGCGCTGCACGAACGAAAGGATCGTCTGCTCCCAGAGTCTGCTGCGCATCTGCCAACCAGGACGCAAGTATGGCCTCCTCCATATCTGCATAAATCGGAGCTGGCGAAAAGAGGCTGAACTTTAGCGACTCCAACTTCGAGTCACGAAACTCTTCATAGCGCGCTTCGTTTGGTTTTCCGACTTCTTCAGAATAACGGACCAGCGTCGATGCAATCAGGCCGAGGCGGGAATAACCAATGGTCGAAAACGCAGTTCGCTTGGCGTAGGCCGGCAGCTCTTTGTAGGCGTTGGCAATCTCATCCCAGGCGTTGCCGTAAGCCTGTTGAAACTCCGGTCGTCCCGACACGGCTGCGCGCAGCGCCTTTTCGTCCTGCTCTTTCTTAGTCATCATGCGCTGGTTGCTCAAGCCCTCTTGCTGACCAACAAGTCGCTTGATGGAATTCGAAAGACCGCGAACAGTGTTCAAGGCACGTCGCTCCGGCTCAGCGCCAGTCGCGCTGTAGCGCAGGAGCGCGTCGCGGCGTGCATTCCACACCTGCATCTGTAATGGATTACCCACGTCGCGTTGATATTGAACTTGCGCCAGGGTAAGTAACCGGTTCGTAGATCCCGGGTTGCCGATCGCCAGCACGAACTCGCCATCGGCCGGACCCTTCTCGGACCATTTAAGATAATTCTGCGTCTTTAGCGGCTGACCATTCTCATAGACGCGAAAGAAGGCGACGTCCAGGCAGTAGCGGGGATACGTGAAGTTGTCGTAATCACCACCAAAGAAAGCTATCTGTTCCTCCGGAGCAAACACCAGCCTGACATCCGTATACTTCTTGAAACGATAAAGCCAATATTCGCCACCTCGGTAAAGCTCAACTACTTCGCTAAGCAATCCGGTCTTTTCAGTTGACTCCTTTTCTATCGCCGCTCTCTGCGCATTGCGGGCTTCGTTGGCCTCCTTGCCAGACGCATCCGCTTTTGCAGCTCCTTGCACGCGAGCGGTCACATCTTCGTATGAGAAGAGCACTCTGACTTCCAGATCGGGACACCGGAGTTCCTCAGCCGGCGTCGGCGCATGAAACCCATCCCGCCGGAGATTGCGCTCCGCCGTGGAGAGCTTTTGCAACTGGCCACTGCCAACGTGCTGATTTGTCATCACCATGCCGTTGGGTGACACGAACGAGCCCGATGAGCCTTCAATGCGGACAGACGCTAACCTAATGTGCTCCAGCCAGGCATCGGATGGTTCAAAGTTGTAGCGCTCTTTCCACTGCTTCCGCGGCGGATTATCAAAAGTCCACATGCCGTCGTCCGCAAACAAAGGTAGCGGCCCCGCAACCATTACGAGGACAAACGCAAATACTGAAATTCTCTTCATTGATCTATCTCCCTTGGCCCACTCGAGGGTCGGAAATTCGCAGGTTGGGAAGGGCGGTTTACCCCCGCTCAAGATTCGCGGCCACTCAACTTTGAATCGACAATTCAAGGGGGAATGCTGGGAATCTTGAGCGGGGGTAAACCGCCCTTCCCAACCTGCGAATTTCTATCCCTTGAGTGGTATCTCGATCGCGGTTCTGAACTCTCCGGATTCTCAACGCCCTACCGGACTACCAACCGCGTGCAACTCCTGCAGCGAGCGAACCCTTACAGGCTCATCGCGCCCAAATGCTCCCAGCGCTTCAACAATTGCCTGGGCGCCAGTCATGGTCGTCACACACGGAACGTTGTATTGCAGCGCTGCCCGCCGAATCGACTGCTCGTCAAAATGAGAAGAGCGGCCCAACGGGGTGTTGATAACTAATGCCACATCTCCTCGCTTGATATGATCCACGATGTTGGGTCGACCCTCATTGACTTTAAAAACCGTTTCGACTTTCAGCCCCACTTCCTTCAATCTAGCCGCGGTTCCCAGCGTGGCCATAATGTCAAAACCAAGACGGGCCAGCCTGCGGGCAATAATGACTGACTGTCCCTTATCAGTGTCATTCACACTGAGAAACGCCGTGCCACTGCGCGGAAGTGACAATCCCGCTGCCATCATGGCCTTACCGTATGCCTCTCCGAACGTCTCGCCGATGCCCATCACTTCGCCGGTTGAATGCATCTCCGGTCCCAGAATGGGATCTACCCCGGGAAACTTCACAAATGGGAAAACCGGAGACTTGATGAAGAAACGACTGACAGTCAGATCCTCAGGCAAACCAAAGTCTGCCAGAGGCTTGCCGGCCATAACCAACGCTGCAACTCGAGCAATCTGAACTCCGGTTGCCTTGGATACAAAGGGCACGGTGCGCGACGCGCGCGGATTTACCTCAAGCACATACACCCGGTGATCTTTGATAGCAAACTGGATGTTCATGAGCCCGCGTACGTTGAGCGCCGTCGCCAGCGTGCGGGTGTAGTGACGCATCGTTTCTATGTGCTCAGGATCGATACGAACCGGCGGCAGCACGCATGATGAATCTCCGGAATGAATTCCCGCCTCTTCGATGTGCTCCTGGATTCCGGCAATCACACAGGCCTTTTCATCAGCCAGCGCGTCGACATCAAACTCCGCGGCCTGCTCGAGAAATTTATCGATCAAAACAGGACGATCAGGGGTAAAACCGACTGCAGTGCGCACGTACTGATCCAGACTCTCTTCGTCGTAAACAATGGCCATGGCCCGGCCGCCCAGCACGTAACTCGGTCGCACTAACACCGGATAGCCAATCGTCTCGGCAACCTGCTTCGCCTCATCAACCGTCGCCGCCATTCCGTTTGCCGGTTGCGGAATGCCTAACTCCTGCATCAATGCTCCAAACCGCTTGCGGTCCTCGGCGAGATCAATCGATTCAGCGTCGGTACCGATTATCGGTACGCCGGCCCGGTGCAAGCGCATAGCTAAATTCAGCGGAGTTTGACCTCCAAACTGGACTATGACGCCCTCGGGTTTCTCCACGTCAACGATATTCATTACATCTTCGAAGGTAAGCGGTTCGAAGTAGAGACGATCAGAGGTATCGTAATCCGTGGATACTGTCTCGGGATTGCAGTTGACCATGATTGTTTCGAAGCCGGCGTCGCGTAAGGCAAAGGACGCGTGACAACAACAGTAGTCAAACTCGATTCCCTGCCCAATGCGATTAGGTCCCGAGCCCAGGATCATTATTTTGCGACGTTGCGTGGGCGCCGCCTCGTCTTCTGATTCGTAGGTTGAATACAGGTAGGGAGTGAAAGATTCAAATTCGGCGCCACAGGTGTCGACCCGTTTGTAAACTGGAACTACACCCAGTCGCTTACGATAGGCACGTACCGTGTCTTCCGAAACTCCGGTCAAGTACGCTAGCCGCCGATCAGAGAGCGCAGCTTCTTTAAATGTGCGCAAAAGTGCCGCCGGAATTTCCTCCAGTTTCTTTCCTTCAACCGACCGTTGTATCTCCATTACCTCTTGCAGCTGTTCCAGAAACCAGGGATCAATTCGGGACAAGCGATAGATCTCGGCTATCGACCAATCATGTTGAAGTGCATAAGTAATGTAGGAAAAACGCTGGGAGTTTGGACGCGCAAGCTTGCGTTGCAGCTCATCGTCTGACACGTCCTCAAGACGCAGAGGCTTCACGGCCTCGAGCGAACGCAACCCTTTGAACAATGCCTCTTTGAAGGTCCGGCCGATGGCCATCACCTCACCAACCGACTTCATTTGCGTACCCAGTACGTCTTCCGCCTCGCGAAACTTCTCAAACTCCCACTTAGGTATCTTGGCTACCACGTAGTCGATGGTAGGTTCGAACGATGCGGGTGTCTTTCTGGTAATGTCGTTGGGAATCTCATCCAGCCTGTAACCAACAGCCAGCTTGGCGGCGATCTTCGCGATCGGAAATCCGGTTGCTTTTGAAGCGAGTGCCGACGAACGCGACACGCGTGGGTTCATCTCAATGATTCGGATCTCGCCGTTCTCAGGGTTGACGGCGAATTGAATGTTCGATCCGCCTGTTTCCACGCCGACTTTGCGAATCACGGTGATGGCCATGTCGCGGAGCTTCTGATATTCAACGTCAGTGAGAGTCTGCGCCGGCGCGACTGTAATTGAATCTCCGGTATGCACACCCATCGGATCGAAGTTTTCGATTGAGCAGATAATTACCACGTTATCTGCCAGGTCGCGCATCACTTCGAGCTCAAACTCTTTCCAACCCAGAATCGACTCCTCGATCAGGACCTCGTGCATCGGCGAGGCAGCCAAACCGGCGCGCACAATCTCTTCAAACTCCTCCGGGTTATAAGCTATGCCTCCGCCAGTACCGCCGAGTGTGAAAGAAGGTCGGATGATTGCCGGATAGCCGGTGTCCGTTACGATTTCCTGGGCGTCGTCCCACGAACGCGCGAAACCTCCTCGCGGCATCGGCAGGCCGGCTTCATCCATTGCTTGTTTGAAGAGTCGACGATCCTCAGCGACTTTGACCGCTTCGCGCTTCGCCCCAATCATTTCGACGCCATATTCATCAAGCACCCCGGCATCTGAAAGGGCGATTGCCAGGTTCAATGCGGTCTGCCCGCCTACCGTGGGCAACAACGCATCCGGTCTCTCGCGCTTGATAATTTCGGCAACCGTTTCAACTGTAAGCGGCTCAATGTAGGTGGCGTCGGCGATCTCGGGATCGGTCATGATGGTCGCTGGATTGGAGTTAACCAGAACAGTCTTGTAGCCCTCCTGACGGAGTGCTTTGCAAGCTTGCGTGCCTGAATAGTCAAACTCGCAACCCTGGCCGATAACGATGGGACCCGACCCGATGACTAGTATTTTGTGGATATCAGTGCGTTTAGGCATCCGAAGCTAGACTATGGGTCATCTGACTGGGCTTGCAGAAAGTGAAAACATTCTACATAACTATTGGGGCATACACGAATCGCCCCAGAGCAAAAGACCTATGAAGACCTTTCGTTTCTTAGCAACTCTCCTGCTGACTTTCAACGTTCATCTTGCTCTGGCACAAACGCCGCGCACCGCAGAGGACTACAACAATCGTGGACTTGAACGACAGAGTAAGGGTGATCTCGACGGGGCAATCGAGGATTACAGCAAAGCGATCTCCCTGAAGGCAAAGCCAGGGACGATTGCAACTGCCTACAATAATCGCGCAAACGCCCTGCTGAGTAGGAACGAGATTGACGGAGCCATCGCGGACTACAGTAAAGCGATTGAGATTGAGCCTAACAACTATGAGAACTATTACAATCGCGGAGTGGCCTTTATGTCCAAAGACGATCTCGACGGCGCCCTCGCAGATTTTTCAAAATCGCTGGAGATATTTCCTAAGTTCGCCATGGCTTTTAACAACAGAGGCAATATCAAAAAAGCAAAAGGCGACATTGACGGCGCAATTAACGATTACGACAAGGCAATCGGTCTTCATCCGAAGTATGTCGCGGCGTACTACAACCGCGGCACCGCGTATCAGACCAAGGGAGACGGGACTGCTGCGATCAAAGACTTTACCGTGGCTCTGGAAATGGCGCCCAGTTTCGTTGAGGCGTACATCAATCGAGCGCAGGCTCGACAGTCTCAACGAGACCTTGAGGGGGCGATGGCCGACTACAACCAGGCCGTTGAGTTGAAGCCTGATGCCGGCGTCTATTACGCCCGCGCAACCGCGCGGCAGGCGAAAGAAGACTTGAGCGGTGCGCTGGCCGACTACTCAAAAGCCATTGAACTCAATCCGCGTTTGGCTCAAGCATACGCCAACCGGGGTGTGATTGAGACTTTGCAGGGCAAAAAAGAAGAAGCCAGGCAGGACTTCGAACGTGCTTTTCTCATGGACCCAAGCCTAAAGGCAACCTTCAAGAGTTTCATTGAAAATAGACTGGACAGGAAGACACCTTAGAAGAACAAGTCAAGAAACTCAGAGGCGAGGTCATATCTGCGCGGATTTAGCGACGCCGCTCGTGGTTCTTGCGATAGTCTTCGCCTTCGATTACCACCGCATTGCACATCTCGTAGAGACGACTCCGCAAGCGTGTCCCAATGCGCTCTTCCAGCGTCGTCATTTCCTGAATACGTTCAGACGATCCCTTTTTGCTGAACGTTCGGCTGGCGATCTCAGGCTCCTTGGTCCCCTCGATGCGCGGCGCATCCAGGTAATTTGTAGTAAAGATCGTAAGCTTCTTATCGTTGTAACGCTTGTTAATGATCTGGTACATCGTGTCCCGAACCCAATCCGTGGGAATTGTGGAGCCTAGTTCGTCAAGCACTAAAACCTCAGCCTGGTAAACCGGCGCCAGCACCCGCAACTCAGACGTTTTAGATATCGGATTGTATGAATCCTGAATCTGTTTAAGCAGAGACCCAAACTCGCAGAACAAACAGGAAACACCCTTCGCAATCAGACCTTGCAGAATCGCTACGGCCAGATGTGTCTTTCCGACTCCGACGGAGCCAGTTAAGAGCAGACCTCTTTCTACTGCCGGGTAATCATTCACGAGCGTTTTAGCCTTCATGAGAGCCCAGTGAAGTGACGATGAACCTGCGGGGACACGGTAGTTATCAAAGCTGGAGGCAGCATGGCGACGCGGGATACGCGCGGCCTCGAGTAACTGGTCGCCGCGTCGCGGCTGGCATTGATCGCATATCTTCGCGCCCTTACCGGGAACAATTCTTACGCCAGTGCCGAAGCAACCGCTGCACACTTCCGTAGCCAGACCCTCGTCTTTGTTATTGACTGTGGGGCTAAGTTGTTTGCTGGAATTATCAGGAGGCATTAACGATTGCGGACCAAGACGGCGAAACTAAGACTCGATTCCTATTCGAGCCGGATTATAACATCGGCTGAGGGGAACGCAACGAAGGCACTTCCCGCGGTTTGTTAAATGTTTGCCGAGATCATAGTTAACTGTCTGAGGGACCTGAAAACCGCGAAACGTAACGAGTCATGGAGCTTTGTTGTCCGCGTAACTGATTCGGTTACACAAGGTCGACGCTGTCACTCAACGAACCGCGAGCAGTAGCGACCGGGACTTGCCTCACTCAATGCGAATTGTACGCTCAACTACAGAACAGGAAGCGGTAGCGACCTGGCCGTTGCGAGAGACTCAATTAAAGGTGCTAGAACGCCAGTTTGAGTCTCTCGCAACGG
>JBGTHZ010000124.1:0-21528 GCA_041745915.1 Pyrinomonadaceae bacterium
AACCCGTTCCGCTGCTTACCGGCCCTGAAGGCAGGCTGAAGAGCCGGATGCTGGGAAATCCGCTTGTCCGGTTCTGTGAGGGACGGGGCGGCAATTGGTTGTCACTAGACCCCAAAGAGCACCCCGTCTACTCGACCTAAATGTCACGAACAAGATTTCGGGTTGGTTCGTGTAGTTTCGTGGATCGTTCTCTTGGTTTTGATTACCTCGTAATAATAAGAAAACTGCCTATCTACTTGAGCACACAAAGTACCAAGAAAATTCATGTAAGAGACAAGCAACTCTGCCACGAAATCGCTCTGGATACTTTCTCTTAGTGTTGCGGTTTCTTGTTATTCTTCGCACGGGGAGCCTTCTTGTGCGAAGGGCCTTGTGCAGATTGTGGAGAAACTCGATAGTGTAAGCGCACGACGCCGTCGGGCCAGGACTTCGTGGACAGCAGCTCCAACGGAATCGCGCGGTGTCTTGGCTGCACGAGAGGAATGCCCTCGCCGATAAAGATCGGCATAACGTGGATCATGAACTCATCAATCTCGCCATCGTCCAGGAATGACGCGATGATGCCGGCGCCACCCATCATCCAGATGTCCTTGCCGGCTTCGGACCGAAGCCGTTTGGCGAACTCCTTGATGGGTTCTCTCACAAACTCCGCGCTAGAGGGAAATGTTTCAGGCGGATGATGGGAAAAGATGTAATTCTTTATCCGTGGGCGCGACGTTTGTGCCGAACGCTTCTTCGATCGAGCCGTCGGTTTAGTCTTGCGGGCTGCGAATTGTTGAAGTACGGGCTCGTACGTTTTTCGTCCCCAGATAACTGCGTCGATGGATTTATAGAACGCCTCCATACCATAGTGGTCTGGCGGCTGGGGCCGATTGAGCCAGTCGACGTTGCCGTCGGGACGCGCGATGTAACCATCGGCGCTGGTCGCGATGTAAACGATGATCTTTCGTTCCTTCTTCACTGGGTTGGGTTACGTGCGAACCGCTCAGGAATTGGACAATTATATCTAAGGGCCACCAAAGTGGGGGTCTCGCGTGGCGAGGAGTTAGAACTCTATCCCCTGTTGCGCGCGAATTCCCACATTAAAAGGGTGCTTGATGTCTCGCATCTCCGTAACGAGGTCTGCGGCTTGAATCAACTCCGGCGGGGCGTCACGACCAGTTACTACAATGTGCAAAGCCGGTTGGGCGGCCCGTACCGCGCTCAACTCTGAAATAACTTCATCCAGGGGAAGCATATTGTAGCTCAAGACATAAACCAGCTCGTCAAAGACAATCATGTCGTAATCTCCGCTGCGCATCTTCTCGATGCAGAGACTCCAGGTGGCGCGGGCGGTGAGACGATCCTGTTCCGGATTCTTGGTGTCCCAGGTAAAGCCATCACCCATGGTATGAACTTCGATACCGAGCTTTTCAGCTGATTCGTGTTCTCCGTAACGATCGTTACGCGACTTCATGAACTGAATCATGCAGCAATTCAAGCCGCGTCCGGCCGCGCGCATCATAAGTCCCAGAGCACACGTCGTTTTACCTTTGCCGTGGCCCGTGTGGACCATCAGGAGACCCTTAGTGTTTTCCTGATAGTCTTCGCGGCGCCATATGTATTGTTTTTCTTTGGAGGCCATCTTTGGGGAGAAGCCAGGAGCCAGAAGTCAGGAGTCAGGAGTTCCGAGTCAGAAGTCAGGAGCTAGGATAATGACTGACTGCTGACCTCTGGAGACCGAAGATAGGTGACGACGAATCGGAAGTGAGTTCCTTTTACTTCTGACTTCCGACTTCTGACTCCTGACTCCTGACTCCTGTCTGGCTTACGGTCATGTCCTTCAATCCGTTCGCTCGCTCGACGGCTTCGTGTAGCAGATCCATTATTATCTCTTCGAGTTCATCCCAGTTACCCCTGAGAGTGCACCCGGCAGCGTTTCGATGTCCGCCGCCGCCAAAAAGACCGGCCACACGCGCCACGTTGACCTCGCCCTTCGATCGCAAACTCGTACGGTAGACTCCCGGTTCGTTTTCTTTAAGCAAAGCCACAGCTTCAACCTCGCCTACGGTTAACGGGTAGTTAACAAATCCATCAGTGGCTTCGTCAGACGCCTGGGCAAGATCCTGCATCTCCAGTGTCTGGCGCATGCAGGCCACACGTCCAGTAGGGTCCCTCCTGGCAGTTGAAAGCACTGCTCCCAGCAGTTGAATACGGCCCCAGGGATAACTCGCAAAAACAGCTTCAGCCGTTTTCGCAGGTCTCACGCCGGAGCGCACAAGTTCAGAAGCGACTTTGAACGTCCGCTCGGTGGTGTTGGAATAATGGAAAGAACCGGTGTCGGTGATGAGTGCCGTATACACGCATTCGGCGATGTCCTTGGTGACCCGAACGCCGGTGGCCTTGCAAAGGTTGTAGATCATCTCGCCGACAGCAGATGCGGTGGAGTCGATCCAGTTAATTTTTCCAAAAAGCGCAGTGGTGGAATGGTGATCGATATTGACGACAAACTGGTTTTCCAGATCTATCAACCCGGGCCGGGTAATATCAGAGCATTCAATGACGAACACCGCATGATAAGGTTTGTCGACTGCCGGAGTTACGCGAACGCTGTCGGCGCCAGGCAGTTGCCGGTAGGCCTGCGGTACGGGATCTCGCATGATCACTTCTACTTCCTTATCAAGCGCGCGCAACAGCCAGGAAAGACCTAATGAGGAACCCAAGCTGTCGCCGTCGGGACGTATGTGAGAGGTGATGGCAAAACGGCTTTTCTCTTCGATCAATTCAACGACTTGACTAAGCATCGTAAGTAAGGATGAAGACTAAAGAACAGCGAAGGGGGAAACGGTGAAGCGACCTTGCGGAGATATAACATTTCTCCGTGTCTCCGCTTCGCCCCTTCTCCAGTCTGTTCTCTCAGCCTTCATCCTCTATCCTTTCTTCTCTTTCCCAGTCTCGTTTAATCTTGTCGAGCAACTTATCGACACGCTCGCCCTCTTCCTCGATCCGGTCTCTCACAAAAAGAATTTCAGGGGTGCGAGGTAGATTGAGCGAGAGACCAACCTGCTTGCGTACGTAGGGCGCGGCTTTACGAAGGGCCGCAAGCGCGGACTTATGTTCCTCTTCGTTTCCTGCGACTGTGACATAAACGCGTGCGGCTTTGAGGTTCTCTGATAGACGAACGTCAGTCACCGTTACCATGGTGATTCGAGGATCTTCCAGTTCATAACCGACAATCTGGGAGATTTCATCACGAAGTATGTCGGCAACTCTTTCCGAGCGACGCATAAAACCCAGTTGGCAGGAGCAGGAAGCAGACCGCAGGAAAACCTACTGTCTGCCTCCTGCTCCTGCCGTCTGCCTCCTAAAGTTCGGTGGCGGCGACTTTCTCCACGATATACGCCTCAATCTGGTCGCCAACCTTGATATCGTTGAAGTTTTCCAGACCAATGCCGCACTCAAAGCCCTCGCGCACTTCCGAGACATCATCCTTAAACCGTCGCAGGGAGATTATGTTGCCTTCCCAACTGACCACACCATCGCGGATCAGGCGGGCCCTGGCGTTGCGACGGATAATTCCATCGACAACCATGGAGCCGGCCACGACGCCGGCGCGTGGCACGCGGAACACTTCGCGCACATCGGCTTTGCCAATGATCTTCTCTTTCTCGATTGCTTCGAGCATGCCGATCATCGCGGCGCGGATCTCTTCCTCAACCTTGTAAATAATGGAATGCAACCGAATGTCTACGGCCTCTTGCTTCGCCAGGTCGCCCGCGCGAGACTCCGGCCTCACGTTGAAGCCAATGATTACTACAGCCGACGAGGACGAGCCGGCCTGGGTAGCCGAGGCGAGCAGAACATCCGATTCCGTGATCGCGCCGACGCCGGAACGAATCACTTTAACCTTGACCCGCTCGGTCGAGAGTTTCTGCAAGGTCGATTTCAAAACTTCAACCGACCCCTGAACATCGGCCTTGATTAAGACCAGCAGTTCCTTGACCTCACTCTCACCCAGGGCCTCGATACCACGTTTGGTGGTTTGCAACAGAGTTGCCTGGCGACTGACCATTTGGCGGTGCTGAGAAATCGTCTGCGCACGACTCATGTCGGCAACCACCTGCAGAGTGTCGCCGGCCTGCGGTACACCTTGCAGTCCGAGCACCTCTATAGGTGTGGCCGGACCAGCCTCGGTTATAGCCTCGCCCCGGTCATTGAACATGGCCCTCACTTTGCCCGAGATCTGACCGACAATGAAGGGGTCGTGATTGCGGAGCGTTCCCTGTTGCAGCAGCACGGTAGCGACCGGACCACGACCGCGATCCAGTTTTGCTTCGAGCACGACGCCTGAGGCAAGACGCGTCGGGCTTGCGCGCAGATTGAGAATGTCGGAACTCAGCAAAATGGTTTCCAGAAGTCCGTCCAGGTTTTGACGTTTCTTGGCTGACACCAGCACCATCTCGGTATCTCCGCCCCATTCAACCGGTGAGAGTCCATGCTGAGTCAGTTCCTGTTTCACTCGATCAGGATTGGAATCTGGCTTGTCGATCTTATTGATGGCTACAACGATGGGCACCTTGGCGGCGCGCGAGTGTTCGATGGCTTCAATGGTCTGAGGCATAACGCCGTCGTCAGCCGCCACAACCAGCACGACTATATCTGTGGCTTTGGCTCCCCGCGCGCGCATCAAGGTGAAAGCCTCGTGACCCGGCGTGTCGAGAAAGACTACCCGGCGCGTTTCGCCCGGAGCATCCGGACTCGGCACCTGCACACTGTAGGCGCCGATATGCTGAGTAATACCTCCGGCCTCTCCGCCGGCCACATCAGTGGCGCGAATGCCGTCAAGTAGCGAAGTCTTGCCGTGATCGACGTGACCCATTACCGTGACCACAGGGGCGCGAGGCAGTTCGACATCGTCTGCGTCCGCGGCTATCAGTTCCTCAAACTCTTCTTCGGCAACCATTTCCTCAAATGGCACAAAGGTCACGTCATAGCCAAAGCGCTTCCCCAGGTCGGAAGCAACATCATCGTTCAAAGCCTGATTGATAGTGGCAAAAACACCGCGTTGCAAAAGTAGTGTTACAACATCCTTGGGCTTGATTCCCAGTTTCTCGGCAAACTCTTTTACGGTGGAACCCTCAATCAGGCGAGCAGACTTCAACTCGCCAGTTGACGGCTCCATTCTCCCGGCGATGCGGTCCTCGAGCGACAGAGCTTTTGGCGGCGGAATGAAATCACCTTTATCAAACCGGCTCGCCTTGCCTTCCACCTTCCGGCCGCCGCGCGCGGGCGTGCGACGCGAGCGTCGCCGTCCGGAATCAGGAGGCGGGATGTAGGTAGTCTGAGGTGTTGCGGTCTCGCCCGGTGTGCCCAGGCGTTCGGTTCTTGATAATGCGTTGCGATCTCTAACGCGCCCACTCCGCTCGGCTCGTTCCTTGGGAGAGATTGGGGGCACAATGGGGCTGGGAGCGCGTTCACCGGGGCGAATCCCGGCGTTGAGAGCGGCCGCGGTGGGACGCATGACTCTGATCTGATGTGATGCCGGCAGCGCTGTCTTTGCGGATTCAACAGCTACGCCTGGAGCATCGGCGCTCAAAGGGCCAGTCGGTACGACCTGTGTCTCAAGATCCTCGATCTCAGGTGCGAACTCTGGCAGCTGAGCAACCTCAACACCCGTTGCGGCTGGTTGTTCGGCCCGCACTGCAGGAGGCAGCTTTTTCATTAGCTTTGCAGCGGGACGGGGCTTTGCCGCGCCGGAAACGGTGGGGGGTATATCCGGGGGCGCCTCCTGGGCTTCGACGGGTTGGGGTTCGGAAGCTTTGACAGGCGCTTCGACCTCAGCCGCAGGAGCCTCTTCCACTGGACGCGCAGCTCGCTTAACAACCTTGACGGTTCGTTTTGCCGCTGCTTCCTTCTTAGGGAAGTACTTGTTGCGGATCTTCTCCGCCAACTCCTTTGAAACAGAGTTGGACGGCACGCTGACATCGACACCTTCGCGACGAACCTCTTCGATCAGTCGCTTA
Source organism: Pyrinomonadaceae bacterium (assembly GCA_041745915.1). Lineage (GTDB taxonomy): Bacteria > Acidobacteriota > Blastocatellia > Pyrinomonadales > Pyrinomonadaceae > PSRF01. Next base: position 6,003 of record JBGTHZ010000124.1, read on the forward strand.
GTGTCGAGCTTCAGTTCCTTGGCCAGGTCATAAATACGAATCTTGGAGGAAACTGTCATGCACTCCTTCTCGGACACTCATGTAGGTTGAGGTCCGGCCCTTCTTCAATAGTGATTAAGAACTCCCGCTCTCAACCACTTGAAGCACACAATCAGAAGTGCAACGCGGGGTGGTCGAGCGGGCAGCGCAATGCACTGGACAAGCCAGTGAGCGCGCTAAGTTTACTGGTCTGCATCTGGGGAAGCATCTTGCTTCTCTTCATCATTGCCCCCGCCCGATGCAGCATTTTCCGTAGGCTCGGGAGCAGATGTTTGTGCGGATGGACTGGTCTCCGCGGTAATGGCTTCAGCCTCGCCGTCCTCGATCAAAGCAATTTCTTCGAGCGAAAGCCCATTCTCATTGATCTCATTAACGTATTCGACGGCAGCTGCTCCGGTCGAGGTGATGTCGGGAGCGGGAGTGATGGTATCGGGACGCAGATCGCGGCCCGGCTGCTGCAATATGAGATCTCCCTCAGTGAGCGGTTCTATCTCGGTAAGAGCCACGGGATCCGCGGAATACTCCGCCAAAATCTCGGGCTCGGCGGAGAACGGCCTGCGAGTCTCGACCGCTTCGTCGTAGCCTTCAGCGGTCAGGTCATCAGAAGGCTCTGCTTCACCGCCCTCGGACTCATCAAGCTCGGCGGACACAGCATGTTGTTCAGCCGGCGCCTCGGATAAAGACTCCGATTCATCGGATCCTTCAGTTGCACCCTGCATGCTGCGTTCGCGTATAGCAATTACGGCTTTAGCCGCATTCAAGATCGTCTCGGCCTCATCTAAGCTCAGGTCAAGAAACTCGACCAGATCATCGACTGAAGTTTGTGCCAGCGCATCGATGTCGTTGATGTTGTGTTCTGCCAGTAGATCCGCCTGTTGTGCCGTCACGCCTTCTATGGCGGACAGTGGTACCGACTCGCCGGAAGCAATCAAAGCGCCCATTTGCTCGGTTACTTCGCGTTTGATCTCTTCTTCGCTGCGGATGTCGATATTCCAACCCACCAGCTTCGTCGCGAGACGGACATTCTGTCCTCGCTTACCTATTGCGAGTGAAAGCTGATCTTCATTCACGATCACTTCCATTTGGCGATTCTCAATATCGGTGATGCGAACCTGGTTTACCTTGGCGGGTGAGAGCGCGTTCGCGGCAAAAACAGAAGGTTCATCTGACCATTCGATAATATCAATCTTTTCTCCCCGGAGTTCGCGAATGATGGCCTGCACGCGAGAACCCTTCATGCCGACGCAAGCGCCGACCGGATCCACATCGCGTTCGTTGGACATCACGGCAATCTTGGCCCGTTCTCCGGGTTCGCGGACAGCGGATTTGATCACCACCGTGCCGTCGTAGATCTCGGGAACTTCCATTTCGAACAGGCGCAGCAACAGCTCGGGAGAAGTACGAGAAACTTCTACTTGCGGCCCCTTTGATTCCTTCGAAACGTTGTTAATGACAACTCGGATGCGCTCGCCCTGGTTCCATTGCTCACCGCGAGACTGCTGTGAACGGGGCAAGATGGCTTCCAGATTTCCCAGGTCCACGATGATGTTGCCACGCTCGAATCTTTTCACGTAACCGTTAACCAAATCACCGATCTTGTCTATGTACTGTTCGTAAACGTTGCTGCGAACCGCGTCTCTCACCTTTTGGAACAGGATCTGTTTCGCGGTTTGCGCTGCTATTCGACCCAGTTCTTCCATCGGCAACGGCAGCAGCAGAGCGTCGCCCAACTCTACTTCATCACCCGCGAGTTCGCGGGCTTCGTCGATGGAGAGCTCGGTGGCCGCATCAGCCACTTCGTCGACGACTACTTTCGAAGCAGACAATTCAATGCCGGTCTCCGGATTCCAGTCGACCTGAATGTCTTCACCGGATCGGAACTGTTTCTTGGCAGCGGCGCGGACAGCCTCTTTCATGGCCTCGATAACCAGATCCCGCTCGATGCCTTGCTCCTGGCAAAGTGCCTCGATGTTTTGTGCAATGGATGAACTCATTTAAGTCTCGCTATCTTGTGGCTCGACACCAACCGCCCTGTGTCGCTGAGCCTATTCAGTTGTTATTCAGTTGTAAGTAACACAGGCTAAACCTGTGACTGGTGACTCGCTTTCCAGTTCGCACAGTTGGTAACTCAGGCCTTCCTTGCCCTCAGCTCGGCCTCAACGTCGATTTCAATATTAGCCTTCACAATTGAGTCAAACGGCACTCTAATTCGACCGCTCGTTTTGTCTTCGAAGAGCACTTCCTCGCCGTCTAGCCCAATCAAAACGCCCCGAAAGTTGCGTTGTCCGCCAATTGGTCGCTGCGTCTTCATTTTTGCCTGGCTACCGGCAAAGCGCTCGTAGTCCGCGCGTTTATAAAGGCCCCGATCTAACCCCGGAGACGATACTTCCAACGTGTAGCTGGAATGAATGAAGTCTTCCACATCGAGGATGGTGCCCAGGTGATGACTTACGTCGGAGCAATCCTCATGAGTGACCCCTTGCGGCTTGTCAATGAAAACTCGAACTATCGGCTTATTCTCCGGCCCGGCGACTTCTGCATGGACTAGCTCCAGTCCGTGGTCGATTGCTACTTTTTCCGCGAACTCCTGAACTCGCTTTTCAATCGACCTGGCGCCCACTGTTACCCCCAAAAAACACTCGCCCAAAAGAAAAAGTGGGCGCGAACCCACCGGACGACACCGCCGTGCTTCGAGCAAGCCGTGGATTATACGACGACGTTCAGGGGGGAAGCAAGTTGGCGGCTCCTTTGTCTTAAATAGCTTAGCAGAGCTTGAACTGAGCTGAGCTGAGCTGAAAGTTCTCGTCAGAACGGAGCATGTCGCGGGCCACGCTTTATTTCCAACACGGTTTCGGTCTATTATCCTTTCGATCCCCCATCTTCCGTTACCTCGAAATTACCCCGAACTTTCCCCGACAATCCCCAGGCCCTCGAGCAGTCTGAAGATTTCTACGCCTTGAAAAGGTGAGGTAAAACAGATGCAGTCACTATCCCGGCTCAGCACCCGAGTGGTTCCAGTGCTGGTCCTGCTACTCATTCTTTCACCGGCTAGTCCAGCCCAAAACGAGAAGGACAAACAGAGATTTCGTAATGCAACTCCGGTTCTTTGGCGCGATCCTGGAGATGTGGCGAAGCGCGACCTGCGTTACGGCCCGGGTTCGCGAGCGCTCGCGCCGGTGGGGCCTTTTCGATTCCTGGAAGAAGACAAGGGCGGTGCATCACCCAAGTTTGAAATTCGTGATGCACGGAATGTGAAGTGGGTAGTAAAGCTGGGAGAAGAAGCTCAATCCGAGACAGTCTCAACCCGGTTAGTTTGGGGCGTGGGCTACTTTGCTGAAGAGGCCTACTACTATGATCGGGTCAGAATCAGGAACCTGCCAAAGCTCTCGCGCGGGCGGAAATTTGTAGAGGGAAACTCAATCGTTCGCGGAGCACGATTTGAACCCAGGCGAAGTAACGTAGAACGCGGGCCAACCTGGGATTGGGACAAGAATCCGTTTGCCGACAGCAGGGAACTGGATGGCCTGAAAGTGATCATGATTCTTTTAAATAATTTCGACGCGCGCGCCGAAAACAATCGGGTTTTCTATGTTAGGAACGGCAGAGGATTCGACGCTCATTACGTGGTGAGCGATCTCGGCGCGACCCTTGGCCGCGCTGGCGGTCTTGGCGGTACGCGCACAAAAAACAACCTGGCAGACTTCCTCTCCACGCGCTTTGTGCTTGGCGTGGACGATGGCGCAGTCAAATTCGACTACGACACGCGTCCAACAAAACTGGGTATGCTAACTGTCGTCTATCCGCCCTATTACCTGGGTGAAGTCAAGAAAGAGAAATCCATGCGCGGCATTCCAGTAGAACATGCCCGCTGGATCGGTTCTTTGTTGTCGCGTCTTACCGATGACCAGCTTCGCGATAGCTTCGAGGCGGCAAACTATCGCCCAGGGACAAGGGAAAGCTTTGTCAGATCCTTGCGCGAGCGCATCAACCAGTTGACTCAATTGTAAAAGTTAATGACCCAATTGCCATGCCTTGAGCCAATCAATCGGATAGATCAACATCAAAATCTCCAGAAGCAGGCTGTCTTTAATCCAGATGAGCAACACCACCTCTGTCAGCGCAAACACTAGCAGCGAGCGAAAGACTCCGAGTCGCTGCGCGATCAAAAACCCAATTCCACACATCGCCACATCGCCAAGTGAATTAGCGACGGAGTCGCCGTAATAGCCGAGCGCTGCGGTCGTTTCGCGGTAACGCTGAATTGTGAACTCAGTGTTCTCAAAAACTTCCCAGAGCGCTTCCAGCAAAATGGCCAGCGTGAACTGCACTGCCTGTGACCTCCGAGGAAGTAGCCACGACAGCACCCAGAAAAAGAGAAAACCGTGCAGCACGTGCGTGAACGCATAGGGATCCAGAAGATGTTGAGAGTTGTGAGAACTCCAAATGTCACCTGCCCAGAGAAAAGGCTCGCCACAGGAACACCACCATGAACGGCCCTGGTTGCGCAGTTGAAACGTCGCTGCTACCAACACCGCCACCAAGGCGAGCAGCGGCCAAACGTGAGTGAGGCGTGACGAAGACGCTGTGGTTTTCACGGGCTTGTTCGGAGGATCCGGCCTATAAACATCTAACCCCTCCGGGGTGGAACCTAGACCCTCGAGTTGGCACACGCCAGAAATAGATTGTGCGGAAGAGACCCTTCTGCCACGGCACTCTGATCTTATGTTCCGCCTCCCAATCGCCCATATGAAAATCGTGGGAAAGTATGCGGCTACCAGGTTGCAGTTCGGTGAGGAGTTTAGCTCGCAAGAGCAAGTTCAGTTTATTCGACAGATAAAGAGTAACCACCGTTGCCTCGCTGATGTTAGAACGAAACATGTCGGCGTTGCGGAAGCTTACGAGATCATCGACATTTGCCTTCTTCGCCCGCTCCTCAGCGAGCGTCACCAGCTTCGGATCGATCTCGATTCCCACGGCCCGGATGCCGTATTGTTGCGCGGCCATTATAGGAATGCGTCCATCTCCGCTGCCAAGATCGTACAAAACGTCGCCTTGCTTGATGTCCGCCAGACGCAGCATCTCAGTAACAGTCTCGTTCGGTGTTGGATAATAGATAACATCCGGCTTGCGCAATGGGCGTTGACGGCTGCGTGATCTGCTTCGCTTCCCGTCGGTCCGCCCCTTATCCGATTGAGAACTCTGAGTGGCTTGCGCAACGGCCAGGGTGGGAGCGCGGGTCTCGAGTGGACTCGCCGCCATGATGTGTAGAACAGCCCCAGAACTAGATAAGAAACAGAAGAGGACCAAGAACGTTGTCATGGTTTTGTGCTACCGACTAATCTCCAGTCCTCTCAAGGCGCGAGATTGACACGGCGTAGCAAATCTATGAACTGCGGGTCTGAACGCAGGTTGTCAAATGGTGGATCCACTTTGAGAGTACTCAGGAACTCTTCACGCTCTTGATATAGCTTTTCGAGAGATTCCATCGCCCCGTCTCTCTCCCCAAGGCCCGCATGGATCATCGCTGTGTAATAGGGCGAGATGTAACTTGTACCTGAAAGCTCCTTCAACTCGGCGAGTATCTGGCGCGCCTCCTGCGGCTTTCCCGCAACTGCGTAAGCATACCCTAGTGATCCCAGCGAATACGGGAGGCCCTTTGAATACGGGTGGCCCTTTGCAATGATTCTTGCCTTTTGACCCTCAGCAATAGCCTCATCGTACATCTTTTTGTCTGCATAAGCTCTCACGATAAGGTTGTACGCGGTGATGGCGTTTGGGTCCAACTCGATGGCTTTTCGGGCCTCTTCGATGCTTTGGTCATACTGTCGCGCGTGGTAGAAGCCAAACCCCGCCCAGACATGTACCGTGGGCGAGACAGGATCAAGTTCCTGGGCGCGCCTCGCCTCGGCCGCTGCCTCATCAAATCGCCCCAGACACATTAAATACATACCGTATAGTCCATGTGCCAGGGCGTAATTGGGATTGAGTTCGATGGCTCGCTTGAACTCAATTTCGGTTCCGGCCCGATCCCAGTCATATAAGTGCTTAACCGAAGATAAAGAAGCGTGAGCCTCAGCAAGTGTATCGTCTAGCTCTATTGCTCTCATCGCTGCGGCTTTGGCTTTCGGGTATGCTTCTTTCGGTGGCAGCGCAGTTCTCAGCATGTATGTATCCGACAAGCCGGAATAGGCTAGAGCGTAGTTCGGGTCCAGTCGAATCGCCTGCTCGAACTCTTTGATCGCTTTCTCGGCGTCACCGGCCGTTCTCTTGTTCCAATAAAAGCGTCCTTTCAAGTAGTGCTGGTAGGCCTCGATGTTATCCGTGTAACGCCTGGCCAGTTGCCGCTGTTCCTGGCCCGTCAGCTTCAGCCTGCACCGTGAAGATGTCTGCAAGCCTCCGGTTGTACTGCTCGCCCCAAATGTGTCGGTTGTCCTGCACATCCACCAACTCGGCGCTGATGATCAGACTGTCGCCACGTTGTATGACTCGGCCCATAAGTACCGCACGAACGCCTAATTCACGCCCGATAACCTGCGGGTCTGTCTCTCGCCCCTTGTAGCGGAAGACTGAGCTGCGCGCGATAACTTTCATGTTAGACAATTGCGACAAACTGTTGATGAGGCTTTCGGTGATGCCGTCGCTGAGGTATTCGGTCTCGGGGTCAGCGCTCGTATTGACTAAAGGTAAGACCGCGATTGAATCTATGACCGACCCGCGGCTCAAAGCGAAGTAGGAATAGGCGGCCACTGCAACAGCCATAATTATTACTGCCGTGGCGACCGCGGCGCCCCTCTTGTGACGTTTGATCTCAGTAATAATGTACTCAGCACTAGATGTCGGATGGGCTGCTTCGATAACGGCCGTCCTCGCGACTTGCTCATCAGTGGTTCCGACGGCCGCTTGCCCGCTGCTTCTCGCGCCTCTTGATTGACCGTTTGCGCCCCGCGCGGAACGCTCCAGCTTGGCCTCAATCTCCTGCTCCTGCTTCAGGCTCTTGAGATCGGCCAGCATGTCCTGAGCGGTTTGATAGCGCTCCTCTCGCTCTTTGCGCAGCGCTTTCGTCACGATCCGCTCAAGCTCGGTCAGAAGCTCGCTCGGAACTTCCGTTGTGTGCTGTGAGAGCGGCTGCGGCTCCGTCTTCAGGATCGCGGCAATGCAGTCGCTGGGCGTATTGCCCTCGAACGGCACGTGCCCGGCGACCATCTCATAGAGCACCACGCCCAGACTCCAAATATCAGTGCGCGCGTCAACGTCTAACCCGCGTGCCTGCTCCGGCGACATGTATGTGACCGTTCCCATCACCATCCCCGGCTCGGTTTTGACCAGCACTCGTGTGGCCATTTCTGAATCGCCGGGTTGCAGCCCGGCGGGGAGCTCCGTCAATTTAGCGAGTCCGAAGTCCAGCACTTTGACGTATCCATCACGCCTGAGCATGATGTTCTCCGGCTTGATGTCGCGGTGCACGATCCCTGCCCCGTGTGCTGCCGAAAGTGCAGAAGCGACTTGGATTGCCGCATCGAGGGCTTCACTTATTTCGATCTTTTTCTGCGTCAACAGTGCGCGCAGTGTCACCCCGTCAATGTACTCCGTTGCAATGTACTGAGTGGAATCTAATTTACCCACCTCATAGATCGTCAGTATGTTCGGGTGGTTCAGCCTTGATGCTGCGTTCGCCTCTTGCTGAAAGCGGCGCAGTCGGTCTCCATCTTCAGTGAAGTACGAGGGCAGCAGCTTGAGCGCGATCTTACGGCCTAGCCGGGTGTCCTGCGCCAGATACACCTCTCCCATTCCACCTGCGCCCAATTGAGAGAGAATCTTGTACGGGCCTGCCGTGCGCCCCACCAGTGAGTCTGCGTGATCGTCTACCAGAGTCTGAGCGGCGACTTTCATGGCGGGCATCTCGAAGAAACTGCCGGCGCGGTCGTAAGAGACGAGTAGGGCTTCAACTTCTTTTCGCAATGGCTCGTCACCGGCACAAGCTTCCTTGAGGAAGGCGGCGCGCTCTGCGGGCTCGCGTTCTAAAGCAGAGTGAAGCACCCCTTTCACATGTTGCCAGTGTTCAGACGTCATCACCTTCACTCTTGCTCATCTCTTGGTAGAGCCATGCTTTGGCCGTCGCCCACTCGCGGTTCACCATGTCGCGCGAGAGCCCGAGAACTTCCGCCGTCTCTTCAATAGTCAATCCGCCGAAGAATCGCAACTCCACCACACGGCTCTGCTGCGGATCGATTTCTGCCAGGCTCTTCAGCGCCTCGTCGAGCGCCGCTACGTCAGCCGCGCGCTCGTCAGATAACCCTCCTGCTTCAGCCAAAGATACCTTGAGTAGTTCTCCTCCTCGTTTGGCGTAGCGACGCTTCCGGGCGTAATCGACCAGGATGCGACGCATCATCTGCGCGGCGATGCCGAAGAAGTGCGCACGGTTCTGCCAGCGCACCCTCTTCTGATCGACCAGTCGAAGATAAGCCTCGTTGACGAGCGCCGTGGTTTGCAGCGTGTGACCGGCGTGTTCCCGGCTCATGTAGTGGTGGGCTAAGCGGCGCAATTCCTCATAAACGAGAGGGACCAGTTTGTCGAAGGCGGCTTGATCCCCGCCGCTCCAATCGATGAGCAGTTGAGTTACTTCCCTGGGCGGGGGATCAGTCATATCGCTCCTGCCGCATGATCGGACTATGAAGTTTTAACTGTCACCAGGGATGCACTGCGGCCACTCTTTGAGATGTGAGCATGATAGAGCGTAAAGCTTATTCGGCGAGATTCATATTTTTCAGCAGCTCGGTGAACCGCGGCTCCGCGCGCAGGCTGTCGAAGACGGGGTCGGCTTTGACGAACGCTAGCATGAAAACTCTCTGACGATATGCTTCTTCAAGATTGTCGAGGGCCTTCTCTTTCTCTCCGAAGAGAGAGTAAAACCGGGCCCTGCTCCAGTAACTCGGCCGCGATGCAGGCACGTGAAATAGCGTCTCAGCTATATAGCCCTTAATGCCGATTCTTTTGAAGCTCTGTCTGATCCCGGCAAAATGTCTTTCCAGATTTTCTTTATCCTCCGCCGTTTGGTTGGCAGTAGCATTCGTGAGGCGGGTTGTTCTTATCGTCTGCTCAAGATACTTTTCGTATTCTCCTCTCTGCAGATAAATATGTTCCAGCAACTGGTGCGCGAAGATGAAGTCAGGGTAGCTCTCCAGCGCTTTGTGACAGTACTCTTCGGCCCTGTCGTATTCACGGGCGAAGTAATGCGCTTCTCCCATATCTCTTAGAAAGTTGTGCGACAGCGGGTTTATCTCGAGCGCGCGGCGCATTTCGGCCTTGGCCTGGTCGGTCCTGCCCTGAATCCCTAACAGAGTCGCGTACCATTGGTGCGCCGTCGCGTACCCTGGATTCAGCTCGATCGATCGTTTGAGCGCCGCTTCGGCCCCTCTCCAGTCCCAGTAATGAAACATCCTGACTAAGGCCAGAGTGGCGTGTGCCTCCGCCAGATCCGGGTCCAGCTCAAGCGCCTTTTTCAGAGAGTGCAGTTTCTCGTCCGGGCCAATCGACATCGAGATGTGAGGATCGGTCATCGCCAGGATATCGACCAGGCCCACATGGGCCAGCGCAAAGTTGGGGTCTTTTTCAATCGCGTTGCGGAATAACCTTTCGGCTTCAGCAAACCCTTCGTAGTTTCTCTTGTTCCATTGATAGCGGCCTTTGAGATAGAGGTGGTAGGCATCCGCGCTTTCCGTGTAGCGTTTCGTGAGGGCGTTCTTTTCGGTGCCGCTCAGGGAGAGCGCCAACGCGTCAACGAGCTGCAGGGAGATTTCGTCCTGCACCTTGAGCTCATCCTGCAAGGGCTTTTCAAACTGGCCCGCCCACAGCGGCGACTGGTCGCTCACCTTCAACAGGCGAGCAGTCACGCGCACGCGATCACCCGCGCGATAGATCGTGCCTTCCAACACGGCGTCAACTTTCAGCTCCCGCCCGGCGCCGGCCGAGTCCCGTCCGACAAAATTCATCACCGCGCTCGTCGGCCTGACGTTTAGTTCCCTGATGTTGCTCAGGCGCGTAATCAGCACGTCGGCGATGCCCAGGCCAATGTGCTCGTCGCCGCTTTCCGCGCCCACGACTTTGAACGGCAAGACGGCGATTGATTTCAACGGGGTGCTGGCCGCCACGCGACCAGCTCGATTGTTCATCCAGAAATAAGAGGATGCAACGGCGATGAGCGCCGCGAGGGCCACGGCAGCAAACAGAAGGCGGCGGCGCGTAGTCGTGTCGGGCTTGGGCACGACAGAGATAGCTGGCGCCGGAACAACTATGCGTGCCCCTTCAGTCGCGGAAGAAAGATCGAGGCTCTGTGAATAGGGCGAGACAGTCTCTTCCACTTCTTCAGTGATGATTTCCGCCGATCTCCATCTTTCGACGACTAACTCGTCGCCGCCCGTCGCATCGATCACCGGCGCGATGAAGCGATAACCGCGTTTCGGCACTGTCTCGACGTAGAGCGGCGCGGTCGTCGTGTCGCCGAGAGCCTTCCTCAACGTCGAAATGCTGCGATTCAGACTCACCTCTTCGACAAAGCTATCGGGCCAGAGTTGGCTCATCAATTGGTCCTTGCCGACGAGATGTCCGCGATTGTCTATCAGCAACATTAAGGTGGCGAAAACTTTGGGCGGGATCGGAACCTGCTTGCCTTCGCGGAAAAGCTGACACTCGGCTTCGTTGAGACGGAAAGGGCCGAACTCAAAGATGCGGCTGACCTGGGTAGACATCAATACCTCGGGCGCTTTCAGCTTTTAATCAAGTTTTTTTCAGCTTTAGCGAAAGACTTTCCTTCGCGTCTCGCTGTAGCTTCCGGGCGAATTTGGCAGTCCGTCTGAAAAAGTTCAGAGGCTGAGGACATAAACGATGCGGGTCGCATTATAGGAGCGGCCGCAGCCGAAAGCAACCGGTACCGGACCGGCTCGGCGGTAGGTAAGTTTCGAGGTAAGTGTCCGACAAACTTCAGCAACCTCTGATCAAGTCAAGCTGACCCACTACCTGGCCCGGCCCAGCGACCCGCAAAGATCAATTAATGCCGGCACGTTATAAATAGCGCACCGATCTTGTAGACGACATGAAAAGAAAGCGCACCACTCGAACCAGGCTCGAAGAGCATGAAGTCGTGATCGTAAGAAGCTCGCGCCGGCGCCCGACGTTTCCGTGCTGCCCCGTGTGTCCGCAGCAGGTCGCGCTCATCACGCTCGCCGAAGCCGTCATGCTTGCAGGCGTAAATTCGCGCGTTATTCACCAATGGATCGAAAGTCGTAGCGTCCATTTTGCTGAGACGCCCGATGGGATGGCTCTCGTCTGCCCTGCGTCGTTGGTCGAACAAACTCGGGACAGGCGTCTCGTCACCGTCAGCTAAGCGCTTCACTCCGAGAAGAATCTTGCGTGCTACTCGGTGGCGAGTCGTGATCGCGAATCCCTTGACCCACCGGCGCGCCGGTCAAGAAGTCTGATATCTCTCACGGAAACACAGAGGAGTATCTAACTACCCTGCCTCGCGATGGCCGCTTGAAAAGATTGTCGACCCCGCGTCCGGCGATTCGGGCTGAGTTCTCGCGTTAATAAATGAGAGCGCGATTTATGCAGGTGCTTTGATTGGCTGCTCATGACGACTTAATGAACGGCAGCATAGGTCGGCGACCACTTCGGCCGCGCACGCTACTGACCTTCGAACGAGTTAATTTCAGAAGACCCGGGCCTTCTTACCTGGGTGACGAGGAGAAAATTATATGAGATCGCATATTTCATTTCGCTTGAGTCTGGCGCTGGCTGCCCTGTTGCTCTGCCTGATCACGCCGCCAACCGGGCAGGCCGATAACCAGAAGAACTGCGGGTGCAAAAAGAGGGAGCGGATCTACAAGTCGGTCATTGTCGGCACGGGCCCGGCCCCGGACTTTTCGCCGGGCAACCGCTGCGCGCCGGGCGGCACGGCGTCAGTGTCCGGCACCGGGCACGACACCGTACTCGGCTCCTTCAACAGCACTCAATCCCACTGCATCACGCCCGGCTCTCTGGCCTTCACCAACGGCCAATTCACGGCCACGCAAACGACGGACGCGGACGGCAACGGGATCCTGGACACACTCACCGGCAATTACGGCGGCAAACTGATCCCGACCGCGCAGCCCAACGTCCTGCTGATTGACGGGCGCTTCATTTTCGGCACCAGCACCGGGCTGGTGGGGAAGGGGACCGCCAGCGGGCGCGTCGTCTTCAACCAGGACGGCACCACGGACGCCATCGTCGTGATTGACGGCTGTGTTGCTGAAGAGAGACACCGTGGAGAGGAAACGGCATTCCCGTTCTAACCATGAAAGAGGAGACGTGAAATGAAATCTTTCTTTTCACAGTCGTCGTTATGTCGAACTTCAAATCTTCAATCTCCGTTTCGGTGCGCAAGTCGTTGACGTCACGCTTGAGGACGGCGCTGATGTTAGCGCTGGTAACGTGCGCGGTCTCGCTGTCTTTCTGTTTCTCTCGTGGAGTCTCGGCGGTGAATCGCACCTGGGACGGGGGCGGGAATGATACCAACTGGAGCACGGCTGCTAACTGGAGTAGCGATACCGTGCCCAGCGCCCAGGACGTAGCCATCTTCGACGGGACCAGCACGAAGAGCGCGACGATCGACTTGAATATCAACGTGGCCGGCATCCAGATCAACGCGGGATACACGAACACGGGGTCGGGGACAGGGACAATCACGCAAGCGACGGGCGTCACCGTCACGACGGGCACGTACATGCAATCCGCGGGAGAGTTCGTGGGCGGCGACTCGGCGCTCGACATTAACGGAGCGTTCACGCTCTCCGGCGGCACGTTCACGGCGTCGAGTAACACCACTTTCTTTGGCAGCAGCTTCACGCACAGTGCGGGCGGGACGTTCGTAAACAACGGCGGCACCGTCGTGTTCGACGGCAGCGGCGGTACCATCAGTGTCAACCCGCCGGAGACTTTCAACAACCTGACCTACAGCCGAAGCACACAAAGCTTCCTGGACGGTAGACTCATCGTCACGGGCATGCTCGTGCTCAACGATGGCTCAGCCTTAAGCGGTGGTGGCGGCGGCGTAATGGAGGCGCAAGCGGGCGTCACCATCAACAACAGCTTCGACGGCGGCACTGCATTGCTGCTAATCACACCCGGGTCGGGCGACCCACGCACGCTGATCTTCATCGCGGGCACGAAACTGCTGCCCATCACTCTGAACGCCGCTAACGTCACCATCAACACGACGGGGCCGGGCACGCTGGTGTGGCGCGACCTGAGCTTGCAGGCAGGGACCATTCAGCAGGGCGACGTCGCATTCGAGTTCGGCATCCCCGGGCAATTCAGTGGCAATTACAACCAGAGCGGAGGGACCTTCATCGCCAGTTCGCAGCCGACCACTTTCGATGTCAATGGCGGCACCTTCACGCAGAGCAGCGGGACGTTCAACGGCAGCAGCGGGAATCTGGATATCACCGGCAGATTCACACTCTCGGGGGGCACGTTCACAGCGTCGAGTAACACCACTTTCTTTGGCGACAGCTTCACGCACAACGCCGGCGGCACGTTCTTAAACAACGGTGGCACCGTCGTGTTCGACGGCAGCGGCGGCACCATCAGTGTTAACCCGCCGGAGACCTTCCACAACCTGACCTACAGCCGAAGCACACAAAGCTTCCTGGACGGTAGACTCATCGTCACGGGCATGCTCGTGCTCAACGATGGCTCAGCCTTAAGCGGTGGTGGCGGCGGCGTAATGGAGGCGCAAGCGGGCGTTACCATCAACGACAGCTTCGACGGCGGCACTGCATTGCTGCTAATCACACCCGGGTCGGGCGACCCGCGCACGCTCATCTTCAACGCGGGCACGAAACTGCTGCCCATCACTTTGAACGCCGCCAACGTCACCATCAACACAACGGGGCCGGGCACGCTGGTGTGGCGCGACCTGAGCTTGCAGGCAGGGACCATTCAGCAGGGCGACGTCGCATTCGAGTTCGGCATCCCCGGGCAATTCAGTGGCAATTACAACCAGAGCGGCGGGACCTTCATCGCCAGTTCGCAGCCGACCACCTTCGATGTTAATGGCGGCACCTTCACCCAGAGCAGCGGGACGTTCAACGGCAGCAGCGGGAATCTGGATATCACCGGCACATTCACACTCTCCGGGGGCACGTTCACGGCGTCGAGCAACACGACTTTCTTTGGCAGCAACTACACGCACAACGCTGGTGGCGCCTTCGACCACAACGGCGGGACGGTCGTCTTCGATGGGAGTGGCAGTCAAACGATTGATGTCAACGTCACAGAGACTTACAACAACCTGACGATCAACAGGACCGGAGGGACGCTCTTTCTTTCCGATGCCGACATTCTAAAAGCTGTCGGAACACTCACGCTCACTGCTGGTCAGACCAACAACAACGTCAATGCGGCATTTGAAGCACAAGGAAACGTATCGATCGCCAGCACGTTCAACGGGAGCGGCGCGAAGATTTCATTCACCGGCGCGGCGAACCAGACTTTCACCAACAGCGGCGGCGCGAATCCCTCTGGAGCGTGGACAATCAACAAGCCGACCGGCACGGTAACAGCGGCGAGCAGTGTAATTTTAGGCACCAGCCAGTCTCTCACCATCACAAACGCCACACTCTACCTAAACAACGACAGCAACCTCACCTGTGGTGCCTTAAGCATCGGTGTTAACGGCAGACTCGTCAACGATTCTTCGACAACGATCACGCTCGGTGCAAACGCGGTCAACAACGGCCTCGTCGATTTGCAGGGCGGCGGTGCAGCATGTCCTGAGGCCGATTCGATTTTGCTTCGTTCTTCGCTCACCGGGACGCAGCGCAATTGGTCCGGCACAGGCACATTTCGGCTGGTTGACATTGACGTGCGCGACATGGGCGGAACAAACCCAACGCCACCGTCAATCACTGTCTTTAATGGTACGAACAGTGGAAACAACAACACGAATTGGACTTTTGATGACAACTGTCCGACGGCCCTCTCAATCACGCCCGCAGTAGTCAACGTCCCTGTTTCTCAAACGCTGACTTTTACAGCCGGCGGCGGCTTTCCGCCCTACACTTTTAGCCTGGCAATAAACAACTCCGGCGCGAGCATCAACGCAACGACCGGAGAATACGCTGCCGGGTCCACGGCCAATGTGACCGACACTGTGCGCGTTACAGATTCGCTTGGCGGCACCGCGGATGCGACAGTCAACGTCGAGCCGGTCTTCATCGTTACCAATACGAATGACGACGGCGCGGGCAGCCTACGACATGCAATACTTAACTCCAACGCAAATACGGGTGGCACTGAAACCATAAGCTTCAACATTCCTGGCCCAGGGCCATACACAATCACGCCCGCGTCCGTCTTGCCGACGATCACCAGACCCGTCGTCATCGACGGCACGACACAACCGGGCTTCTCCGGCACGCCCATCATCGAACTCAACGGCAGCAATGTG
>JBGTHZ010000125.1:0-10925 GCA_041745915.1 Pyrinomonadaceae bacterium
CGACACACCTCTTGCCTACTTCATCTCCTTTCGCACTTACGGCACCTGGTTACATGGCGACAAGCGCGGCTCGCTAGATCGGTTCCACAATCGTTATCGGTCTCCATACATGCCACCAAACGCAACATGGCATCGCTACAATCAGCAGCAACTAAGAACGTCGCCGTTAATTTTGGGAGCGCATCAACGCAAGTCAATTGAGGCTGCCATTCGCGAGACTTGTAACATTCGAAATTGGTCACTCCTGGCTTTCAACGTTCGCACAAATCACGTCCATACGGTTGTGGTTGCTAATCGAGAGCCTGAACTGGTGCTTACAGCTTTCAAGGCCAACGCAACACGGCAGTTGAGGGAAGACAATCTTTGGCAGCATGGGTTTAGTCCCTGGGCGCGGAAAGGTAGTAAGAGAAGACTGTGGAACGAAAAGAGCGTTGCGAATGCTTTAGACTACGTTCTCTACAGTCAAGGCGACGACTTGCCAGACTTTGATAAGTAATACCCAGACCTGATTGCCTCATGAGGATAATGCTCTCGATAACCTCGCGACTCATAGCTCATCTCACTATGCTAAGTGATTGGTTAGGATGACCCGACGCTACCGCGTGACGGTACTGACTTCATGACACTCCGTTGACTTTTCACCCGGCCACGGTAGCGTCGGGTCCTAGGGCATATCACTCAACTCGGAATCGTTCGCAATCGTTTTACGCTTCAGCGTAATTGCATCTCGGAGTGTGTCTTTGGAAAGCGTCGCCCCGGCCAGGAAGTAGGGTCGCCCTGCAAGAAGTTTATTTTGAAAAGTAAGAAGTTGGACTCTGGACTTGCGGCTTTAGCCGAACTATGGAAGATGTAATAATCAGGCTAAAGAATCCGATGAAACCACCTGGCTCTGCATCCCGAAGAAAATTTCTCAACCAGTTGACCGCGGGTGTTCGTCTGACTGCGGCCGCAGCACTGACCATGGAAGTTTCGCTGGGATCAAAGCAAGCTGCGGCGCCGAATGACCTATTTGCGGCGAGGACTTATACCAACCCTGTTTACACCGGATCCATGCCTGATCCTTTCGTGCTCCAGTATCAGGGTGTTTACTATGCATTCGGAACGACAGGCGGCGAGCGTAAAGGCGACGGGCGCATCTTTACACTCCTCCGCTCAACGAACCTGGTTGACTGGCAGGAGTTGGGCGGGGCTCTCACCCCGCCTACGTCCGACACTGCATATCAGTATTGGGCGCCTGAAGTCGCTTATCATGACGGCATGTTCTTTCTTTACTACTCGATGGGTGGCAAGGAGGAGGAGAAGTTTGAGCTCCGGGTGGCGAAAAGCCGACACCCTCAAGGTCCTTACATTGACACCGGAGTGAAGCTGCTCGACTGCGATAACAATCGATTTACGATCGACGCACACCCTTTCCGAGACGATGACGGGCATTGGTATCTCTTCTACGCGCGAAATTTCCTCGACACGGAAGGCGGTGTGCACCCCGGCACGGCCCTGGTTGTGGATCGGTTAGTCGGGATGACTAAACTCGCGGGTGAATGCCGAACGGTGCTGCGCGCCCGCCACCCATGGACGCTCTACCAGGCTAACCGCCGGATGGAAATTTACGGTAAAACTTTTGACTGGCACACGATTGAAGGCGCATTCGTCCGTAAACACCAGGGGCGCTACTACTGCTTCTACAGTGGCTCTAACTATCAGACGGCTAATTACGGCGTGGACTACGCCGTGGCCGGCAAAGTGACTGGTCCTTATACGGGCCAGGGTAGCGAGCCACGCGTATTGAGGGGAGTTCCCGGCAAGGTACGTGGGCCCGGACACCACTCGATCGTCAAGGGGCCTGACGGCAAGACCGATTACATCGTTTATCACGCTTGGGATAAAGAGATGAAGGTGAGGCAGATGTGCATCGACAAACTGCTGTGGACGCCTGCCGGCCCGCGCTGCAACGGTCCCACATTCAACCCGCAGCCAAGGCCAAACCGGTAGACGATAAAAGTGATCTTCAGAGTTGGGGTGGGCTTGTGGAGGCTTAAGGTTGTTGAGGTTGGTGCTGGACGGCGCGCGTGCTCAGGTATTCTTCCAGCGATTTGTCAGCAGTCTGAATGTGGACGACCAGCCAACTGCGCAGCGCCTCAATCAGACTATGCTTGTCCGTCGCCGTTCCGGTTGCCAGGCTATGCTTGAGGTTTTGCACCTCCATCATCAACCGTTCGTGCTCCAGGAAATGAGACTCATAGGCTTCGTAGGCGTGCAGCTTCATTGCCAGCTGTTCTGAGAGAAAATGCAGACTTGTATGTTCGACCAGCTCATTCAGTAGCGCGTAGACTAACTTGTCGTCAGCTCCACTCCGAACGGCAGCTTTGAGATCGTTGAATAGGCTAAGTTGGCCGGCATGCTCCCGGTCCATCGACGCCACGCCGTAGCCCGGTTCCATTGGTTCGTCCATTGCCTTCATAGCGATGAGTATTCTCGCATACTCTCCCAAAATTGATCGACCCGGTAACAAAACAAAAGTTGGCAGTTTTATGGAGAACGCGCTCGCTCAGATCGGCATTAGTCAAACCATGGGTATCACAGCCGGTCCGTTACGCGCCGATCTAACGATGCCTATGATTGCCACGCGCGATATTGGGGCTGCCGCTGCCGGCGCACTTGCAGGCCTGGACTTCAATGGCAAGCAGACGCGTGAACTACTTGGACAGAGAGACTTAAGTTATTCCGAGGTGGCCACAATTATTGGTAAAGCGATCGGCAAACCGGAGCTTGCTTACGTTCAATTGCCTGAGGAACAAATTCGAGGAGCGTTTACGCAGATGGGAATGTCTGCTAATGTCGCTGATCTAATCCTGGAAATGTCGGCTGCGTTGAACTCCGGTCACATGCGAGCATTAGAGCAACGTTCAGCCGAGAATACAACGCCGACTTCGTTTGAATCTTTCGTGGCAGAGGAATTTGGTATCTCCGCAGGTTCTCAGTCGGAATTACATTAATCTACAATCTCGCTCTTTCACCGCCAACTTTCTTGCTACCGGCAAGCCTTTGGTGATAGCCTCCGGCCTCAATACTCGGCCGTACTTCAAGAGACTACAACCTCCTACTTTAAAGGACTACAACAATGCGAACAACCATGCGATTCGGTGCTGTTCTAAGCATCGCCCTACTATTGCTCGTAACCCCAAGTCGTCCGTTTCCCACTACTCACGCGAATCCACAGGTCGGTCCACTTGATCTGTCTGGCGAAATCCATGGCGCGCCTTACCGAATAATGGTGCCTGCGCAGTGGAATGGAACGCTGCTCGTCTTTGCTCACGGCTACCGCGACAAAGCCGATCATCCGGGCGAGGTCGACAACCGCACTGCGGATTTAGCGCCGAGTCCAGCGCTGATTGCACCGCTGCTGGCCCAGGGCTTTGCGTTGGCTGGTTCCGCTTTCAAGGACAACGGCTGGGCAATCGAAGATGGCATTCAGGATATGAAAAACCTGACAGTCTTTTTCCGAGAAACCGTGGCAAAACCCGAACGCACGGTTCTCTGGGCGGTTTCCCTGGGAACGATCATAGGCTTCAAGAGTATGGAACAGTTTGGCGGCATTTACGACGGCGCACTTTGCATGTGTGGTGTCGGCGCTGGAGCCACGCGCATCTGGGACAATGGCGTCCCGCTCTATCTTGCCTATGATGTCGTATTCGGTGTTCCCAGCCCCTGGGGTACGGTGGGAGAGGTCAGAAACGATCTGGATTTTGATACCGAAGTTCTGGCAAAGCTGGTTCCTGAAATCAGCAACCCTGCAAACTTTTCCAGGTTCGAGTTTATTCGACTTGTTGGCGGCACTCCGGGCCGAGGCATCATGCCGCCACCTCCACCGGCTTTTTATCCAGGTTGGGCACTGACTGACTTCTTCTTCCTCACGGAAGCAAGGGCCGAGTTGCAGCGACGGGCAGGTGGACCGTTTGTGCAGAACATCGACCAGAATTACAGTCTGACCGCGAGCGAGAAGGCCTATCTGTCAGCGTTAGGTTTACCCGGTGCGGTGGTAGACGGTTGGCTTGCGCAAATGAACGCGCGTCGGAACATTCAGGCAGCACCGAGGGCACGTAACTACGTCAGGAACAACACGGACTACAACGGAAAGATTCGCCATCCAATACTGACGATGCATACGATCATCGATCCGCTGGTAGTGGTGGCAAACGAGTCGGCCTATGCGGAGTTGAACGCCGCCGGAGGTAAGGACGAACTACTGTTCCAGACTTATACGACGGGAGTTGGGCACTGCAACTTCACCGGGCCCCAGCTTTTGACTGCTGTAGCCGCGATCGATTTTTGGGTAACCACCGGTATACGACCGACGGCGGCATTCTTTCCCGCGGCGCTCGGGTTCGATCCAAACTTTGTGCCGCCCCCAATGCCACAACCCTGAGCGCGGCGGGTTAAGAACGATCCACGAACCTACACGAAACCCCACGAAATTATTCTTAATTCGTGCGGCTTCTTCTCATTTCGTGGATAGCTCCGGCCGCCTCTAGATTGTCGCGCGTGATTTATAAGCGCGCCATACGAACAAGAGTACGATTGCGCCCAGAAGTGACAGGAACAAACCAGCAGGCTGCCTGGACCAGAGTTGGTCCTGCCAACTCAGTTCCGCTCTTGCCCTTTGTTTTGAGTAGAAGCCATAAGAAGGGGTCGTAGAAAATCTGACCGATGAGTTAAGACAATTGATAATCTTAAAAAACTACTGAACGTTGTTGGCCTGCTTTAGTTTGTCCTCTTCAACCCAATCTTTAGCGGACACGAACGATGCCTTATCATAGACCAGCACGATTGTTCCCACGGGCAGCATTTTGCTCACTTCACGAGAGGCGAACATTGGAATCCGGATGCACCCGTGACTCGCTGGCCGGGGTGGAACGTCAGGATTTCCATGAATCGCCACACCGCCGCTAATGTAATTCGGGTAATAAAGCAATCCCAGGGGAGATCTTCTCCAGCCCGAGACTTTGCCATAAACCCTGAACCGGCCTCTGGGTGTGTAGGCTAAGCCTCTCATGCCCTTCTCGTTGTAGCGCTTGCCGTTGCCTGTTGAGACCGGAAGAATTCTAACGACTGCTCCTTCGTTGTTAATTATCATGAGTACCTGGCGATCTAAATCAACTTCAACGTGCTTATAACCGACTTCTCTGGCCTGCGGTGAAGCTGCGTTGCGAATTGCCTGGAGCTCGTCGCGCGTAAGCCGGCCGGTAATCTTGCGGCCCTCCATTTTTTGGAAGGCGATCAAAGCTGCGCGCGTGACGCCATCGATCGCGCCGTCGATCGGGCCGGTCCAGTAACCCATCTCCGAGAGACGGCGCTCCGCCTCTTTCGCTTCTGCCCGGCTAGGAGCACGTCCGTGACGATTTTTGCCTTGTGGTGTGCCGGCGATTGACTGGGTTGAAGTCAGAACAAGCAAAGAAACGAGGAGAAGCAGACTTGGTGTGAGTTTCCTGATGGCACTCATAAAATTGCGATACCTCTACTTGAAAAAAATTGACTGGAGGGGGGCCTTAGCTGTTACAAAAATCGGGTACTGGTCAGGGGGGGCGGAAGTCGGGGAAAACCTTGGTCGTGTAGGTTACCGGCGGCCAGTCCGTACTCTAATAATTCTCCATATGGCAAGCACCATACCCCAAGGACTACAGTCAGTCAATCAGACCTCTGGGCTGGGTAGTTGGTCAGTTGATCCCACATGCTTTTAGCTTAATGCCTGGCTAATGCTGACGCGAGAGATCTCAGGGTCACACAGTGGCTTCTCGCGTTCCTACACCCTTATTTGGTTCCCTAACATAAGGCTCATGTAACTTGACGGGAGCGACGTGGGGCTTTCTCAGTTTCAGGTTAAGCAGTTCCACGAAAACGGAGAAGGCCATCGCAAAATAGATGTAGCCTTTGGGGATGTGCTGGTCCAAGCCGTCGGCCACTAGCGTCATGCCGATGAGCAGCAGAAAACTGAGTGCCAACATCTTGACTGTCGGACGGCGTTCAACGAAGTTGCTGATAGGGCCTGCGAACGCAATCATAAACACGATTGCAACTACAACGGCCGCGATCATGATCTCGATCTCCTTCACCATACCGACCGCGGTAATCACGGAATCAAGTGAGAAAACGACGTCAAGCAGAAGTATCTGCACGATGACACTTGCGAATGACGGTTTAACACGTGCGGATGCGTGTCCTTCATCGCCTTCTAGCTTCTGGTGAATCTCATGAGTGCTCTTGCCCAGTAAAAACAGGCCCCCGGCGATCAGGATCAGGTCACGACCGGAAATCTCATTGCCGAGTACTGCGAACAACGGCGCGGTGAGGCGTATCATCCAGGACAGCGAAAACAGCAGCGCGATGCGCGTGAACATCGCCAGTGCCAAGCCGAGAGTTCGCGCTTTTTTTTGCTGTTCGGCGGGCAGCTTCCCCGCCAGGATCGAAATGAAAACAACGTTATCAATGCCGAGGACGAGTTCGAGAGCGGTGAGCGTCGTAAATGCGATCCATATTTGAGGGTCTGTCAGCCATTCCATGTGTTCACCTTCCTGCTACTTGATGTAAGTACTTCCGTTCGTCTGGCAGTTCACGCCGGTTTCTTCAAAAGGTTGATATTTCGTCACATCGATGCCTTTAAGTCAAAAGCCAGACGATCCCCAATCACCAGGAACCGTGCTCGGACGTCTCGACCAACCGTCAGTCCCCTAATAAGGCCTCGCAACCCACGTCCTCCAGTCCGATGCAGGCATAGCCTCATCAAAATCCAGCCTTCAAACGGTAAGGAGCTCCCATACCCCAAGGAGGGCGGCAAAGCCGCACCCAACCAGTTGAGGGAAGGTCCTTCCGAAACCCACCTTAGAGACCTTAAGAGAGGCCCACGGGCGTTTCTCCCCTGACCCCGTTTGCCATCTATACAATGCGTTCCTGGAAGTCATTTTTCCCCTCGTTTCACCCGCAAAACCTGACTAGATTCCAGTCAAATTGAACTTGGGAAGTGGCAATGAGACCGGTTATCTACCACGGCCAACAATGTTTATTGACGGGGCAAGATGGGCGGAGTATAAGCCTAAATAGGCCCCTCTCTGGGTGCCAGATGCTTTCGGTCTGCACGAACCAGATACTTCCGGATCTATCTAGATAGCGACCCTTGGTCTCAGAGATTAACTCACCAGACAAGCGACAGGACCAGCCTTTTGACATAAGGCAACCTGGACTAGTTTGAGACTGAAGTGTCGTCACAAATCTAAAATCGGAGTAACCGTTGACAAGGAGATTCCCGACATGGCCCGTCATGCTCGCCGCCGCTCAATTTGTCGTCCCCTAGAGTTCTGTCTTCTGGCGCTCTCGCTCGTCCTCGTGGGTGTAGTTCGCTTAGCGCCGCCGGCCCAGACAGCGCCGGTCGCCGCGGATCCAGCTTGCAACGCGAGCTTTGCCTCCGCACGGACTTTTGCCGCGGGCGTTAATCCTTTTTCTGTCGCTCCAGGAAATTTCAATGGCGATAACTACGCCGATCTTGCGGTAGCGAACTATGGTTCCAACAACATCTCAATCCTGCTGGGCAATGGCAACGGCGCCTTCCAAACGGCTGTCGGCTACGGCGCGGGAATGAATCCTATTTACGTCGCAGTGGGAGACTTCAACGGCGACGGCGCGACCGATCTGGCTGTGGCCAACGAGGGCTCCAACGACTTGTCGATATTGTTAGGGAATGGCGACGGAACTTTCCAAGTAGCCAGCAACTACGCCGTTGGAGGTAATCCTCGATCCATCGCAACAGGAGACCTCAATGAGGACGGGTTCACAGATCTCTCCGTGGCAAATGTTGGTTCCAGCGACGTATCAGTCCTGTTGGGTGTCGGAAATGGGACATTCCAAACGGCTGTGAACTTCGGCACAGGTAGTAATCCGACATCCGTCGCAACAGGTCATTTCAATAGTGACGGTCACATTGATCTTGCCGTAGCGAATTTTGGTTCCAACGATGTATGGATCCTGCTGGGCAACGGCAACGGCTCGTTCCAAAGGGCTGTCAACTACGGCGTCGGCGATAATCCTATTTACATCGCCACAGGAGATTTCAATGGCAATGCAACGATAGATCTCGCCGTGGTGAATACCAGTTCCGACGACGTTTCAATCCTCCTGGGTAACGGCGACGGCTCGTTCCAAGCGGCTGTTAGCTACGGCGTGGGCAGCGCGGGAAGCTCTCCTCAAGCCCTTGCCGCAGGAGACTTCAATGGAAACGGCACAATAGATCTGGCATTGGCCAATTCTGGTTCCAGCGACGTATCAGTTCTTTTTGGTAACGTAGACGGCTCGTTCCAAGCAGCCCTCAACTACCGTGTTGGGAGCGGTCCTGTTTCAATCGCGGCAGGAGATTTCAACGGCGACAACCACACAGATCTTCTCATGGCGAATCCGAATACCAATGACGTATCGCTCCTTCCGGGCAACGCCCAGGGTACCTTTCCATCGCCTGTCACATACGAAACTGGAAGTGGTCCTAGTTCTGTAACCGCAGGCGATTTCAATGGCAACGGCGTGTCGGATCTTGCAGTAACGAATTATCTGTCTGACAACGTCTCAATCCTGTTAAGCAATGGCGACGGCACGTTCCAGGCGTCGGTCAACTACCCCACCGGAACCAGTCCGAGTTCAATTGCTGCCGGAGACTTCAATGGCGATGGCCATTTGGATCTCGTCACGGCGAATACTAGTTCCAACGATGTAACAATCATGGTAGGAAACGGCGCGGGCGCCTTCCAAACGGCTGGTACCCACAACACCGCGCTCAATCCCTACCACGTTGCCACGGGGCAGTTTAATGGCGATGCCAACCTGGATCTTGTCGTAGCCAATATTAGTTCGAACAATGTTTCAATCCTGCTAGGCAATGGCGACGCCACCTTCCAAACAGCTGTGAACTACGGCGTGGGCGACGTCCCGGTCTCGGTCGCTACAGGAGATTTCAATGGCAACGGCACGATTGACCTCGCCGTTGCGAATGACAATTCCCACGACGTGTCGATCCTGCTGGGAAATGGGGATGGCACATTCCAGGCAGCCGGTACCTTCGGCGCGGGTGGTTTTCCGTATAGCATCGTCGCCGGCGATCTAAATGGCGACGGCAGTTTAGACCTTGCAGTTGCGAACTATGGTTCCAGCGACGTATCAATTCTGCTAGGCAACGGGGACAGCACGTTCCAGACAGCTGTCAACTACGGCGTGGGGACCAATCCTCAATCTGTCACTACAGGAGACTTCAATGGTGACGGCGAGATAGATCTCGCAACGGCGAATTATCGTTACAATGACTCATCAATTCTGCTGAGCAGGGGCGACGGCACGTTCCAGGCGGCTGCCAACTTCCGCGCGGGAAACACACCTTACGCAATCGCCGCCGGTGATTTTAACGGCAATGGCACCTTGGATCTCGCCGTGCCGAACTTTGATTCTAACGTTGTGTCGATCGTGCTCAACACCAGTAGCTGTAGCCCCGCCGCGGACGGCGACGGAGACGGCATACTCGACGCTTCAGACAACTGTCCCACCACACCAAACTCCGATCAATTAGACTCCGATGCTGACGGCCTAGGGGACGCCTGCGATACGGACGACGACAATGACGGCGTGGCTGACAGCGCAGACAATTGTCCGCTTAGTTCAAATGCGGATCAGGCTGATAACGATGGCGACGGCATCGGCGACACCTGTGACGCTGATGATGACAATGATGGTGCTGCTGACACCGAAGATAATTGCCCACTCAGCGCGAATCCGGATCAACTCGATACGGATGGAGATGGTCAGGGCAACGCCTGCGACTCAGATGATGACAATGACGGCGTGTCGGACCTGACGGATAACTGTCCGCTCGTTTCAAACCCGAGTCAGGCGGACAACGATAACGACGGATCCGGAGACGTCTGCGATTCGGACGATGACAACGATGGCATGCTCGACAACGTCGACAACTGCCCATTCGTAGCAAACCCCAACCAGGCCGACGCAGACGGTAACGGAATCGGCGACGCCTGCGACTCGCCCTCAGTCAGCCATATCCAAATGGTCTTTGCCAGCAACCGGGATGGCAACTTCGAGATTTATGGCATGAACGCGGACGGCACCGGTGTGGTACGGCTAACAAACAACAGTGTCAGCGATTTAAATCCTGCCTTGTCGCCGGACAAGACCAGGATCGTCTTCGTCAGGACTGGTCGAGGCTTCATGCGAAAAGCCAACCTTGATATCTACTCAATGAACACTGACGGATCCGGAGTTACGAGGCTAACAGACCATCCAGGGGTGGATGGTTTCCCGGCGTGGTCACCGGACGGTCAGAAAATAGCCTTCATGAGCACCCGCGGCCATAACCCGGAAATCTATGTCATGAACGCGAATGGCTCAGGGGTGAAACGGCTTACTCACCACGTGAAGATTGATACCAATCCCGCCTGGTCTCCGGACGGGAGCAAGATTGCCTTCACAAGCAGCCGCCATGGCGAGTTGGGGATCTACGTGATGAACGCCGATGGCACGGGGGTCACGAGAATAACGCACGATCATGAAAACGCCTTCCCGACCTGGTCTCCGGATGGCCAGAAGATCGCATTCATGAGAACCCGCGGCGGTCACGCGGAGATCTACGTCATGAACGCGGATGGCACGAACGCGACGCGCCTTACAAAGGGCCGCGCGATTAACGCTGAGCCGTCATGGAACTCGAGCGGAAGAATTGCATTCAGTTCGATGCGCGACGGGAATTTTGAAATCTATTCCATGAACGCCAGCGGGACAGAACTGACGAGACTGACGCAAAACTCCCGATGGGACGTTTCTCCTAACTGGTAGTTTTGTGACGCGGAGACGCGGGGACGCGGGGACGCGGAGACACGGAGACACGGAGA
>JBGTHZ010000126.1:0-28135 GCA_041745915.1 Pyrinomonadaceae bacterium
CCAATGAAATCATTAACCTTAGACACTCATTCAGGCCAGACCTTGGGAGCAAAACTCCCACGCTCTCTTGCACGCTAGTTCGAAGCGTCTAAACAAACAGCAAAAACGATTTCTTCTCAAGCCGTGATCGACGGTACCACCATCAAATGTGGTGCTCTATGATAGGATTCCGTCACAAGTTGGCTCTTAGCTAAGCTCACAGAGTCTGTAAGTTGTTGATTCTAAACGTGGCGGGGTAGCTCAGCCGGTTAGAGCGTGGGATTCATAACCCCAAGGTCGGGAGTTCGAGTCTCCCCCCCGCTACCATAGAATCAACAACTTAGTGGTTCCATCGTGCCTCACAGTGCGACCCTTGCCAGACTTTTGCCAGACTTGATCTGAAAATCCCATTAATTCTCGATGAGAGTCTGCCAGCTCATGGCAAGAATGCTGAAGAATCTGTCATTAGCTAGTCTTCGACGATTCAATTTCTGCGAATAACGCCAGACCTTGGGAGCCGTGTCCCCAAGGTCTCTTTTTCAACGGTTAGGTACCGGGGCTCTCATGGTACTTGACTCAGATCAAACAGGTCGGGGCGGTGGTAATGCCCGGATGGGTCAAGTGTCATTCGCTCTTTGTCGATGGCCTCCAAACTAAGGTCGGCGATGAGAATTCTCTCCTCATCAAACAACGGCGCGACGATGTAACTCCCATCCGGTAACTAAAAACTCCCTGGCGCCAAGTTTGAGAAGGCGTAGTAGCAAACACAACTTCGGATTCGTGAGCGTTCGGCCGCGAATTGTTCGAAGACACTGCTCCATGCTTTCGGAGTCTATATAAATCAAAGAACGTGGTCGGTTTTATGAGCGATAACTTACGAAAGTCTAGGGAACGCTGAGCTAAGTGAACGGAATGAAGTCACCTCGCTCAGGATCGGAGACCAGGTGAAGGGTTAGACGTCAGGCAATTCTACGCAGAACCCGGCGCCGAAGACGGCCACCTGCGCACGATATTTGTCCTCTGGCAGAAGGGGTAAAGTGGATTCATCTTATGTACGTCCTAGTTGTGTCTCTTCTTAAGTTAAGTTGACAATGCCTTTCTAATACAAGGAAATCCGAAAGCTGAGAGGACGCTGCGCGAGTCCCACTGATTTGAACCGTCTCATCACGCGCTCCCGTAATTTGGTTGGCTGATGCAAATTCTCAGCTCGGTTGTTCTGGTACTTCTGCCGGCAGTGCTCGACGCTGGGCAGTAATTCGTCCATCGCTGGACTGTAGCTGCTGCTGAGCTTGTCTGTGACGATCAAGCGCGGGACATACCGCAAACCCTTTAACAGCTTCCGTCAAAATGTGTCACGAGAGTCAACCAAGATTCCGGCGAGATTCAATGTTGACCATAGCTCGGCTCCCTGCGGAGAATTGTTCATGAGTTTTTGCTTGCTCTGGCGTGCTTACGAACACCAGCTTGGCTTTCACTGCCTCCGAGATACCGAGTCGCTCGAACACCTTTGCGATGTGGACTCCGCTCGAACCGCCAAGAGCCGGGTCGGGACACGCAATCGTCTTCGCCTCAAGCATCGCCCGCCTGAACGCCCTCGGGAGTGGAAATATCGGGCTTAGGTGCGCCCTTGCAAACAGCCACGCCGACGCCGGACGTGGCAAGATCGGTTACCAAGTCTTGCACCACCTTGCCCGCTCCGATCAATCGTTCGATGCCCGAACGGTTGATCATTACGACATCAGCAGTTTCGCCACGCTCAAGTCGATTCAGGTGCCCCCGCTATCAAATGAGACCTTCAGCCTGTGCCCAGTGGCGCGCTCAAAATTCGGCCCAAGGTCTAACATGACCTGCCGCATTCCGACGGCGCTCAGCACCCGCACTTCAGCACCCGCCGCAAAGGTATGCCTGTGCAGGATAGCAAAATTGGCAAATGGGAATAAGACTGCTAAGCCCTATAAAAAGAGAGATGTGGAGAGGTACATTGAGTTCTTCGCTAGCACCGCCCTTCCAATTGTGCCACTGCGTACACTTAGAGCCTAACGCTGATGGCCTTCAGCCGCGGCGCGCGATCAGATTCACGTTGAAAGGAAAGAAGTTACTTGAGAAGCATGCTATCGCGCCGTCAGCTGCAAGGCTTTGTTAGGCTCGCCGCTTTTCTTTAGGACACTGCTTGCCGGATTTCTCCGTGTCCCAGGAAACTAACAGCGCAAGAATGCCAACATAGGGTTTGGCTTGACCGTCCACGATCAATGGCTCAAATCTCCATTCCTTCGCGGCTTCAAACGCTGCGGTTCTCATGATGGGATTCTGGCCTCTGCTTATGACTCTCGCGCATCGGATGCTCCCATCCTCATCAATTTGCACTTGAAAAATAACAGTACTCTGACCATCGAACATCGGCGGAAGGCGTGGAACAGCGCAGGTTACGACTCGCTTATTCAACTCACTTGGCTTGACCCGGAGCAGCTGCTCTTTTGGTAGGGCCCTGAATCCTTGCAGCACTCCCATTTGTGAGGAGGTTGATGACTGAAAGAAGAGCAGAAGAATCGCTATTAGCACATTCATATCCTTACACTTCGCGAGAGCCTAACGCCAGGCATCCCGCCGCGGAGACACCGCCAATACGGCCAAGTCTCGCGCATGAAAGCAACGCTATTCGCGGTCGGGTGCATGCGGACGTTATGCTGCATCTTGGTTAACGCAGCCACTGGTTGTCCACTTTCGACCCATAGCGGAAGTCCCGCTCGCCCGAAAGCCGACACAGATGTCATTCCGCAAACGGACATTGTTCTCGAAGGCAAAGAAAGCTAAGAACACGGTTAGAAGTTCGTCTGAGCGGTGGCTCGAACACTCGCACACCCCAACCTCCGATCCGCTTGCATGCGCCTGCTCATGCCAAATCACAAGCCCGCCTCGCCGTGAAGCCTTCGCCACCTACGAGGGAAGAACTCTGGACAAGAAACTCCTCATAGAAGCTGACGTCAGCGATCATTGGACGCGCGTCACATGCCAAGCGATGCACTTCCAGTTGGAGTCTCTCTTTAGGAATACATGCGTGTTTCGATACGATGCTTCCACTGGAGGGCTAGCGCTGAAATCAGTAGTCGGCAAGAGAGATCTGGCTATGCCTACGTGATCGTCCAAGAAAAGGTCAACCTGAATGGTTGCGCGAGTCACGTGGCGACGGAATGAGCTCGATCCATTGACGATCTTCTGAATCGTTTCGTTTCGATCGCGGTCCACCTGCCCTCGCCCGCGCGTTATTGGAAGGTAGTCGTTGGCAAGAATCCGCTCGGCTACATCGCGAACGCTTTGAGCCGTGTTATCCGGCTGAGTCACAAACTCTTCGTCGTCCCCACCGCCTGGACCATTTTCGGCGCGAAACAGGTCGCGCACTGCGGCCTCTATAGCCTGCGTTTCCTTTGCCTTACCAAGTTGACGCATGCTGCCTCCCTCGTGAATGCAAATGACTTTGCCAGTGCCCCAGACTTTCCGCGCTACAGCAATAGCTGATATTCGAAGCAAGGTCATTTCGCGGTTGTGTCAAGAGTCTTTCGCACTTTCTTTGGCGGTGTCTCGATCGATTCTCAAGCAGCTGCCTCGTGCGGTAGTGGGTTAAGCAACGTTTCCATCGCCAGATAACCCGCTTTGACAAGAAGGCAGGTACCGCATTCGGCGCAGTGCGATCGACGGGACATTGATTTCTCGAGCAGTATCCTGGGAGCCGAGTAAAGCGAATACCTTCGACGGTGCTTTCGACTATGGCAACGGTAGCGCTATATGAAAAATGGTTTTGCTTTTGCGGGGCGAATCTGCCGCCAATTATCAAATCAACTTGCCCACGTGTTGCGCCACGGCTCGCTTCGACTTGCAAAATGACTGTACCGATGTTGTCCGGGTGGTCCAGCCACATGTGAAACCCCGTGACCATAGCTGCCACGTACTCATTAGCCGGCATCGCGGCGAAGTGTTCTGCGCGACTATCTGTCGTTACTGTTTGATTCAGTGTGCATGCGGGCTCGTTGGGGCACTTGATTGCGTTGTAACGGTAGTACTGACAACATATTCGCCAGCGTCAAATGCCGCGACCTTCTGCAGCAACTTCGTTTGAGCCATCGAATTTGTGCTGATGCTGCAAGCAATCAACAAAACAGCAAGGCCTATCGTTCGCATCTTGATTTCCTCTGGTTACTAACATCCACCGCGAAAGTTCACTGACAGCCTCTAGAAAGCAGCACGACTTCATGTGTCGGGAGGTGCGCGCCACACTGCCTGAACGCTGCGTGGGCAACCAGACCGATCGCGTGCGTTCAGGCCGCTCATCGCTCGCGCGCCCTGTACGTCACCATCGACGAGCTGCTCGGCCTCAAGCCACCCGCCCGATTGCCCGTCGCCAAGGCCGCTCCCGACGACGACGCCCTGCCGCGCCGGCTCCGTCTCGTCGCGCAGCTGCCTGAGCGCGACAAACGTGCCGTCCTCCGCATCATCGACACCGCTGCCCTCGCCAAGGAGGCGAGGCGCAGCGCGTAGTCACCGAATCAGCGGTCGGAGCTTCTTCCCTTTGCTGCTGATCACGGGCTCGCGCCCGAATACGTCCGTGAAGAACGCTTCCGAGCCGGGCTGCTTGGACAATGTGCTCGGGCGCGTGGTGAAGAAACCAACGCAGGATTCGATCGGTCTCTCGAGGCGAATAGCGACTAGGCGTTCGGAACAGTTTGGCCAGTCTGAACGGTCGTCTTCCCAGCCGATTATGTGAAACACAAAGTCTTTGCGCCGTTGCATTCCAACCCGATCACGAGAAGGTCACCGACACCCCACCAAAGACTTTCGGCATTCTTCCCGAGAGATCCAGATCCGGCCTGGACCAATTCCGCCAAGACTACCCGGATTACCCGGGGTCGAACCTCTGCCGGCGGCAGCCGGACTCGGTTTGGGGCCAGCGCCTGGCGTCAGGGGAAGCAGGGCTCTCCCCGCCCCCGACAGCACCACCCACGGACCCGGACGCATCGCCGGATGGTTGCGCCACCCGTCGATCTTCGCGCGCCATTCCGCATACGACTTCTTCCCCAGGTACTTCAACTTGTTCTCCATCTTGTCCAAGGCCGTGTTGACCTCATCCCGCCAGTGAGGGACTTCTTGTGCGAAGGGGTTCTCCCAAAGCGTCTCGAGGTGTTCCTCGACGTGCTTAATCAAATCGTCGATGTCTTCGATCGCCTCACCTTGTTTTCCACCGGCCCGCACGCCAGTCGCTGGCCCTCTCGGATCCCCTATCCGCCCGACAGTCGCTGGCCCTCTCGGATCCCCGATAGGAACATCGGGAGTTCCCGCCGACGGCGGGTCACCCACATTGGGTTGAGCAGCAGGTGAAGTCGGTGGGTCGATCGGGCCCGGCGTGCCGGCACGAGGCTCGGTCGGAACGCCCGGAAACGAGAGGGGCGAGTCGATCCACGCGTTCGCTACGAGGGCGGTGCCGACGACGAGGACAGCCGCCGCCGCTGCAGCCGTGACGGTCACCGCTGCACTGGTCGTCGCCACGGCCGTGCCCGTCGTTGCCGCACCGGCGCTCGCAGACGGGAGCGCAGCCGGCGCGTAGCCGACTCCTCCCCAGGCTGTACCCGCCCACCCACCCCACCACGCTGCGCCAGTCGAAACGACGGTCGTCCCCACACCCACGCACGTCGACGGGTCGACGCCGGAGCCCGGTGTGCAAAGCCCGAAGGGGTCGCGGCGATTGACGGGGTCAAAGCCCGCGAAGGCGTAGGCGTTATAGCTGTCGGGATAACCGATCGGGTCTGGCGAAACGAATTGCGTGAGCGCGGGCGAATACCAACGGTTGCGCATGTAAACAAGCCCAGTCTTGTAGGACCGCCATGCACTTGCATAACTGAAAGGCATGTCGCCGGGTTGAGCGCATATGTTTCCAGTGCCCAATTCACTGCAAATCAGATTCCCGTTTTCATCATGAAGCTCAATTCTCCCGTCAGGATCGTAGCTAGCCGTGGTACGGATTCGCGCAGTGCTGGAGTCCCACATTGCAACAACCGAGTTGACATTGTCAGTAAGTGGAATGTAGTTGGTGGTTGCACCTGATAGGTCCCTCCAACCAATAAGACCGTCGATGTTTGGTCCCCAGTGTGCTTCCCAAAGTGGCCGCCCTGTCGGAGCAAAAGCGGCAACCATTTGCACACCGTCATAGGTAAACGTCTGTTCAGGTTGAACACTTGCTCCGCTAAGGACCGCAATAAGACGACCGCCAATGTCGTACAAATATGACTCGACCGCTCCGCCGCTCCGGGAAACGGTTGCGAGCTGTCCGCGAGGGTCAAACGAGTATTTAAGCGATCCATCAACTGTGACATGACCCATCGCGTCATGTTGGACGTGCCGCGTTTGTCCGCCCACCCTTAGTTGCTGAATCTGGTGACCGGCGCCTCGCGGAGTTTGTAGCGCCCAGCGCTCCACGTTTGTCACACCATTGCGAATCGACAAGGTGCCGCCCACTTGGACCTCACGCTCGTAGGACCATGGATCGCTACTGATCGCTATGGACTCAATGTCGATCGCAGTCACAGAGTGACTTCGAAGGCCTACCGGCTGAACACCCCCTGCATTTCCCGCGTGTTCCCACAATTGCTTCAGGCGCCCCATATCGTCATACGCATACCCTCGCCAAGGTACTAACGGCAAACGCGACACTAGGTTGTTGCTTCGAAAGAGGGGATGTCCGAACGTCCGATTCAAGCTGACGATGCGACCTGTCACATCGCGCAAAGCTTGAGACTCCATTAACGGTCGACCACACTCCACCGTGTTCCAGGCGCCACCGCAGTAGCGCATCCCATCCGAGGAGCTTATTGGCTGTTGCGCTGAGTCCAAGTCAATCGCCTTATATCGCCACGATAGAGGCGCACCGAAATTGTCGTGAAGAAGTTTTTCGGTAAAGGGACTCTGCAGACCAAGCTGAGTTTGGCGCCGGCCCCGGTATATCTCGCCTAACCAAAAGAATTCAGTGCGAGATGAGCCGGAAGGAGTTGATTCCTTTCTGACTAAACGCAGTGCCGGGTCATAATCGTCAGTCCATTCAGAGGACGACGCACCGAGGGCGTACCTGACTTTCCGCTGCCACGTCCCACCATTAACAGACCACATAGAAGTAACGCGACGCCCAGGTTCCTGGCCAACCCGCATCACTTCAGACGCTACGCGACCCAGACCGTCGTATTGAAGAGCGGTGACTACTGTCCGCCGTGCGGCGGGCACGCTTAGCAAGGCTGGATTCCTAAAGCTGCCCTTACGCAATCTGCCGAGATCGTCAAAAAAACGCTCTGCAATTACTTGTTTAGCCGGACCACCGAGCATTACGTCCCGCCACGGGTCGCCTTTGGTGTCATAGACGTGCAGGATGCGATGCTGACCTACTGTTTCCACATCGACCCTGCTTAGAGCATCGTATGTAAAAGCTTTGAATACTTGCGGTTGTCCGAGAGCGTTGCGTTCCTTCAAACGGCCCAGCGAGTCAAACTTAAACGAGGAGACTTGATTTGCCGGATCACTCAGCTTGATAAGTTGTCCTCGTCGGTTGTAATCCAAGAGGGTCCTGTCGAATTGCGGATTTGTTCCTCCGGAGCGTTGTTGTAGAGATTCTCGCAGCAACCCGAGCATGTCGTAGCGAGTCTTCGCGATAACGCCGTCCGGACCCACGTGTGTAGTTGTCTTTCCGGTATAGGAAACTGAAGTTCTTCGTTCGTCGCCGCTACCGTACTGAATACGATCGGTTGGGCGCCCGGAGGCATCGAACGTTGTGATAGTTGCAGTAGTTAGCAGGTCAACTCCGGAGCGCCGTACCTTCGAAATCGTTTGCTCGTAATCGCTTGCGCGATACGTCATAACGGTTTCGCTCCCATCGGGGCTGCGACTCCACATCGGTCGCCCGCGCAAGTCGAACGTCACCAACGTTTCGCCGATTCCACCTGCCGACTGACCGAAGGCACGGCCCCCGGCCGTCCGGCGAAGCCGTGCTGTCCTGATCCCGTTGTGTCGCGATTCGGTGACCAAGCCGTTCCCGTCATAGCTAAAAGCTGTTTCCCATTTCGGGACCGGTGTACTGCCCAAGCGGTACGAGACATCATCCCGCTTCCGGCGAGCCACATGATCTCGCTGGGTGTAGGCTGTTTGCCACGCGTACCCTCTTCGATCAATTTGCTGGGTAAGCCTTCTTAGTCCGTCGTACGAAAACGACTCGGTCAGTTGAACCGGAGTTCCAGGCGCGTATTGAATCCTTGTCAAATCGCCGTCGGCGTCGTAGCGATATGTAGTCTCGACGCCTTCCTGGGGTACTTGAGGATGGGCGAGCCGTTCATGCGTTAACAGCCCGCGTTCGTTGTACCGGTAACTTCGAACGGCACCTTCTGGATCCGTCGCCGATTCCAATGCTTCTTCAGGTGTGTAGGTGTACTTACGTTCGGCTCCCACCGGAGGTCGGACGTCACATCCTTGTGGCGCTTCAGCCGCACAGTGATAGACAAGTTGACCGTTTTCGTCGTGGGCCCGTATTTCTTGGCTCAGCAATTCTCCCGAGGCGTCATTAACTTCCGTGGCCTCCAAAAAGCCTTTCACCGAATACCTGTGTCGCGTCGTCGTTTCAATGGGGTCAGTTACGACCAACGGACGACCATCGGTGTCTCGAACTACATGTGCCCTCCTGCTTTCTTGCCATGAAAAGCGCACGCCGCCCAGCTCGTTGTAACTGAACGAATGTGTTTCGTAAGCGGCAGGCCTCGAGCGATCTTCAACGGCTTGAGAGGCGGCCAATATTTCCTGCACAGCTTGAGGAGGAAACCCTAATGCCTGAAGTTGGGGCTCGGGTGCCGTGCAGTTTTCCGGCAACAGCCATTGGTATGGACCCGGCAAGAGGGGACAAGGCTTGCTATTCGGACCGTTGCTAGTGGAATACCGGTCGAAGCGAAGTGTTCGTGTTCTCGCGAGAAGACCGGAGTAGTTGTTCCCAATCTCTTTGTCGGTCGGCGGACTCGTAGCGCCGAACATCAATGCAGAGTTCGTCGTAGCAGACTGATGGGGGTAGTAAAAGAATTCGGTGAGTTCGCCTTCAGGTCCGTACACAAATGCCAATTGCCCGTGAGGTGCCCACCCAAATGAGAAGATCCGGCGCGAAGCCTTGGGGTCGTTTCCTTCATGCACGGCGAGTATCGGCACACCGCGACCGCGATCGAATGTTCGATTTCCAGGACGAAATCCGAACGCCCCGTCTCCGTTGAGGTCCGTGCCATGGAAAATTAGCGGCAACTGCCAGGAGCTAATCAGCTGAAAATCAAGCGCACCGCTTTTATCAGCGGCCCATGCAAACCCCCAAGGCGTAAGACTCCTTAACAGCTCACTCAGAGATCGATCTGGAGGTGCATTCGGAGCCGCCACCAACTCCTGATAGTCAAAGATGTATGTCGTTTGCTCATGGCGAACATCGCCTTTGGGTGTCAGGGTTCCTGTTTCGCTCTTTCGTAATTGATTGAAGAGCGGTTCGTAGGCGAACTGGCGGTATCGACCTAAGTCATGCGTGAACACTCCCTGAGCTTCATCGAAGTTCAAGACGGTACTTCCCTTCGCATGTTCTTCCCCCCGCAACAGATTCATGCGCCGAGCCCAAAAGACAGGAAGCCACTCGTCCCAGCCTTTGCTGCCGACGGGATCTATCTCGTCATACCTGTACTGGGTGTACCCATCAGACGCCTGCCATGGGTTCGTACCCCGCATTGGTCTACGCTGCTGAAACACCATTCCGTCGGCGTTGTAGAGCGTTTCCGTAAAGATAAAACCCCTGGAATGGTTCTCGCGCACAGCCTCCACCATGATTTGTCCGCGAAAATTCATTCCGTAAAATCGCTTGTCACCGTTACGATCAACGACCTCGTTCCAGGCGCAGATGCGGTTTCCGTCTGCCGCAATTACTGGACGACGGCCCGAGATTCGCTTAACAATATGGTCGAATGACTCAGGCGTGTTGCGAATCGGTTCAAGCTCACTCACCAAGTCATTGTGAGTCGGGTCGCCGTAGGTTGCGATAGTGAGTTGCTCGCACGTCAGGGGCGTCGTGTAAAGGCGACCGCCTTTCCTCGCATCCACAGTCGCGTTGAAGTAGGGAATGGGCTCTCGCCAGCCCGGAAGCGTCGCCCTCAACTTTTCAGTCAGCCCATAGTTACATGCACCGATCGATGGATCGGTATGTCCGACAGCGCCCGGGATAAGAGATGCGTCCTTGAACGGTGGTGTCCTTTCTAACGGATATCGTTTCTGGATCTCGTCGGGCAACAATTGTGGCTTAGCCACTTTGGTAAACGTAGCTTTCGGCAGACCGCTTTGCCAGCTATCTCTGGCCTCGTCGGGTGCAATCCGCTTTGGATCTTGCCGAGCAAGGCTGCTACCGTAGCGCTGTGCGTAAACTCGATCAAAAGACGTCGACCATGGATCATGTTCATAGCGCGTTTCCGACTGAATCGACGGGGTTGTTAGGAAAGCAGTGGGACTTCCTTGGACCGATGGTGTGTCGTCAACTCGGATGATGTTGTCGACCACATCGCTCATGTATCGATACTGCGCCGAGCGGGCGAAGTAATCCGGGTCCCCAGCGGCAACTTGTGGCTTGCCGCGTTCTCCACAAGGGGATAGTGGAGCAAAGCTGCAGCGCATGAACGTTCTATAGAAGTCGCGATAGGTCAGAAATACCTTGCGACCAAACCCTTCAAATGACGGAACAGGGCCTCCGGGCCATTGGTAGTGGTAGGTATAAGAGCGCCTAGCAGCAGGACGCACGTCATCTGTTGGAGTGACGCTGTCAGTGCGAACGACCGAGGTGAGAAATCGTTCGCCAAAGTCAATTGGCGATTGCGGCACCGCTGAATACTGAAACTGCAGAGCCGTTCCTGCCGGCCCGGTGACACTTTCAAGAAGATCGGCGTGGGGCGTGGCTGCAAAGTCGTATTCCACAGCGCAGATGCTGGGCGGTGGACAACGGGGCACATGCGTATAAGTAAATTGCAGCGATCTGCCAAGATCGTCGGTAACCTTGATGGGCCGCATCCGTCGTTTGCCATACGCAGCGGTCGCATGGGCTCCAAGTCCGACAAGGTGTAGCAGTTGGGCGCGGCCGTATCTAAGCCTGGCTCGAGCTTCCATCGCTGCGGTATCAAACGGGTTCAGCGCTGGCAACGGGTAGTCGGCGGCCTCAAGCGTCCACCCTGAATTCAGAACAGGCGGTCCGTCTCCCAGTAGGTGCGCCAGGTACGCACATCGCCGCGCGTGTTTTGTTTCGTTGCGTTGTACGAGTGCTTCAGCACTGCAGTACGTCCTATACATCTCCCACAAGGGTGTTGGTTCGTGATCGATGTGAAAGCCGTTACCAAATCGATCCCGATCTTCGATCAGATGACCGTCACGATTGAACAGCCACCGATGCCCTTCACGGGAGCGAACCGCCCAGCCGCCTTCGGTTGTAGTAACCAGGGTATCCGTACGGCCGGCTGTTGGCATATACAGCCGCGTGCCGAGATCGAGGAAGAAGAGCTGTGCGCTTCCGTCTCCCCAATGAAGCATCACACACGTGACCTGAGCATCGGAATTGGGAGACAGAGACGAGAAGCGCGGCACTAAACCCGGATCGGTCCCGAGACAGTAAGGCATCGCCCACTCAGGAGTGTTGAATTGATTTAGAGGCTCGATCCATGTGTCCCAGTTATGAGTCCAGTTGCTCCCAAGCGTGCCCTGATCATCGCTGCGCGAGTTGTAGAAGCGCGCGAATTCCAACGGTCTTGTCGGCCCGGGAAATGAGAGGTCGACGTGACTTAGGTCGAAGCTCCCATCGCCCAGCAGCACGGGGTCGCCAGCGCTCCCGTCTCTCTTTTTCTCTGGCTTGTTTAAGTTGTTCGACCCTTTGGTACTCTGGTTGGAGTCGGGCTTCTTGTTATCTTTGCCGGGACTCTGAGGCGTGTTGGAATTGGTGTTTTGAGGACCACCGCCGGACGCCAAGTGGTTCGGAGCCTCCGGGTCCGGATCAACAGTGGGTATCGGTCCAAACGTGGGCCGGTCAGGAACAGGTGTAAGATCCCTGCTCCCCTCCACTTCCTCTGGCCCGAACTCGCACTTCCGACACTCCTTTGCCACGTCAAGTCGCTGTTCTTCTGTCCACTGCTTGCACTTGCCAAACGGGCCTGGTTCGCACGCCACGCATTGAAGCAATTCGAAGCTATACCATTGGTTGTTTACAACCCTTCCAGTGCTCTTGCAGTCACGCCCGCCCAGAAACCCGAATTGCGCTCGCAGCATCGCTTGCTCGAGCTCCTTTTTCTGTTGTTGATCTCGGGCCGATGTACAGATGTTCGAATCCTCCGTCACTCTAGCCCGAAGACACATTGGGGGAACAAAGTCGTCGCTTAACGCTCGTGCCAGGTCTTCTTCGGCCGCTCGGTCGACGGAGCCTCTAATACCTTCTCCTCCAACCATGGGTTCCCACCGCGGTCCCCTGCACTCCGCTGCTGAGGGCCCTTCGAAACGAGCGTAGGTGCACCACTCGGGCATGTCACGCCCAGTCACTGGTTTCGTCCCCGCTGAACAGGCGGAACCGATATCAACGTTTGCGCTGCCGTTCTCCTCCTCGAAGCCGACGTCGCCGGGCTCACAATTCGGCGTAGCAACGCCGCATTTGGGGTCCAATGTACGATCTGAACATGATCCTTCGAACAATGTACCGGCCGGGCCTACCCCTGAAGCAAAAACTTGAAACTTCACCACCGGTCCGCCTTGGCTGCTTCGAAGCGTCTGTTGCGGCGGAACCGTGCTCGTAACAGCGACGTCGGGACCGGTGCAGAACCCTTTCCCGAACGGACCGTCCGGAAAAGGGTGGGGCTGCGGGTCACAAGGGCTCGGATCGACTTTGTCAGGGATGCAGACTGTGGACGCTCCGCAGCAGCTGCCTAGGCTGGAGCCCGCGGCGGTTAGGACAGGGTCGGAAATCACCATTGCCGACGTACCGACCCAGGGAGACTGGCCCTGCAGCTCCACCGCCGCTACGTAATGGTCGCGACTTGCGACCTGCTTGCCGTTTTCGATGTAAGCCGCATCGCGCACGACCAAAAATATGGTCCCGCTGAATCGTTGACTTACTCCAGGCTTACCGATAGCGGCGCGCACTTCAACAACACCAGGTGCGTTAAGCGCGCCAGCCAGGCGGGCGGCGGCGGCGGCTGTCCCGCGATCGACTTCGTAGTGGCGTCCGCTCAACGCCTCCAGAAACGCGCCTTCCGGCAAGACTATCGCGCGAACAGGCGCAGGCTTTTCAACCCGCCTTTCGCGGTCTTGCGCTGTTTGTGCGACCGCAGGCAGCCAAGTTTGTACAAGCGCGAGGCAGGCAATGAGTAACCAGCGCATTCGGCCTCCCATTTGTGTTGGCCGCTTAATGATCTTATTCGGCCGATTGGAACGCTCTCGCGCGCTCGCTTAGACGCGGGAACACTCCGCGACGCAACGCGCGGAAGCACCTAGTGCGTAGGTGCCGGGCACTTTCTTCTTGGCAAACGCTGGCTGCCATATACCACCGTGCGGCAATTGCAGTCAACACTAGTTTTCACATTAGTTTTCACCTTAGTGATCGCCTAAGGGCGTGGCAGAAGAAGATCGTCACCCAGGAGCTTTAGCGCGTTGCGAGTGAAAAAACTTCGATGCAAAGGCGGCTGCGCTCCGGCACGTCGATGCCATCGAGATGGGAGCGTAATGCCGCTGGGCCAGCGGGTTCGTAGAGCGATCACGATCTCCTCGCTCTTAAGCATCGGAGAGATCGCATCCTGAGTCCGCTCTTGGGCGATTCTCAACCCATCGGCGAAACGGCGGCTATTGGCCGATAGCGGCCATCCCGCAAGGAATGCCGCGCGGTCGAATGCCGCAAAACGCTGATGGCCTTCAGCTGCGTCGCGCGAAAGCATTCAAGCTGAAGCGAACAAGGCTACTTGAGAAGGATGGTATCGCGCCGTCAGCTGCAAGGCTTTGTTATGCCTCGCGCTCACGGGCGGGCTGATCTACAAAGAAACTCAAGAAGCCCGTGTAATCACAATCGGAGCAAGGCGTCGAGAATCTTGAATGGCGACCATCTTTTCTCAGCACCCATATCACTTGGGTAGCCGCCAGCGGCATCACTGCCTGCCATGAATACAAGCAAGCTGCTCTCATCATCCCCAATCTTGGTAGCAAAATAGTTCTTGTCTAGATTTGGCTCGTACAAATCAGCATAAAGCTTTCTCGGTACGGTGACTTTCTTTCCATCAAAGAAGAAATCCATAGACTGAATCTCGAGTCGTGGGACATTGCCATCCACGCCCAAAGCCATACGCCCATCAACTTCGAGCACCGTTAAATCCAGCCGCCTCCCGTAGGTAATTTTGTGCTTAGAACGCTCAAACGCTCCGGTTCTGAAGACAAGCCGAGCAGCATGATTACCTTTCTTCTCAGTGAAACGGAAGGTGCCGATCTTCTTCGCCTGAGAATAAGCGCCCGACGCAATGAGTAGCAGGATTGTGAGGCAAAGCGCCTTCATGCTGAAGCCTTTCGTGAAAAGAAGAGGCATAACTTCTTATTAGGTGAGAGAGTCTCGTGTCGCAGCACGAGACTCTCTCACCTAATCCCGCTGCGACGACTCCAATGCTCAGGAAACTTGCCTTCATCGTGTTGAAATACGATTCGACGTAGTGCTATCGTACAACCCAACAAAGCAGTATTCTCAATTGCAATTTCCGGAGACCTCACCATGTCAAAGCTGCTCGAAGAGGTGCGTAACCTCATCCGCACACTCCATTATAGCTATCGCACCGAAGAGGCCTACCTCAACTGGATTGACAATACATCCTGTTTCACGGCAAGCGGCACCCTACCGAGATGGGAGCTGCCGAAGTCAGCGCATTCCTGACGCATCTCGCAGTCAAACGACAGTTGCGGCCTCAACTCAGAATCAGGCGCTCGCGGCTCTTCTGTTTCTCTCTAAGAATGTCCTCAAAGAAGAATTACCCTGGCTCAAGAACGTCGAACGGGCCAAGCGCCCGGCGCGCATTCCACTCGTGCTTACGAGAGCAGAAGTAAAGCGCCTGCTCACACAATTGGGGCAACAGAACTGGCTCCAAGCGAGCCTGCTTTACGGAGCAGAACTGCGCTCAGGGAATGTCTAAGTTTGCGAGTGAAAGATCTGGATTTCGATTATCAGCAAATTGCTGGGCGCGACGCAAAGGGGCCCAAAGACCGCGTTACAATGCTGCCCGCAAGCGCTGCCGAAGCTTTAAAGACACAACTTGCCAATGCCAGAGGGCTGCACCTGCGAGACCTCGCTGATGGGTTTGGCAGAGTCTATTTGCCCCTTTGGGCTGGCGCGGAAATACCCGTGCGCCGATCGTGAATGGGCCTGGCAATACGTGTTTCCCGCCGCGACGCGAAGCCTGGGATCCTGTTTCAGGCATTATCTGGCGACACCACCTCGGAGAGTGGGTTTTGCAAAAAGCCCTCAAGGGTGCCCTGCGAGCGGCACAAATTGAAGCCAGCTAGTTGTCATACGCTGCGCCACAGCTTTGCCACCCATCTGCTCGAAGACGGCTATGACATTCGTACCGTTCAGGAGTTGTTAGGTCACAAGGACGTCCGGACCACGATGATTTACACACACGTTCTGAACCGAGATGGCAAGGGTGTAAAAAGTCCGCTTGACAGATGATAAAGCATTCTTGTTTCGCTCAGAAATTAGGCGGGGGTGGTGATTTCAAGTTCACTCAACGTCGGAACCGTTACAAACCATTACATGAGACACTCAGACGAATGTGTCATCCAGAATAAGCGAGATGAACGACTCGGAGCGAGCGCCAATGACTCATTTTCTGGAGTTTCCGCTTCCAGGATCGCAGAGCACAGCGGACAGGCTGTCTCAAAATTGTTAACACTCTGCGAACCCAATCCTCCGCATAGAAAGTTCTGTGGCGGAGCGCGGTTTAGGGCGGAGTATAAGAAAGAACCGTTCTGGTGATTCGTGATTTCTCTG
Source organism: Pyrinomonadaceae bacterium (assembly GCA_041745915.1). Taxonomy (GTDB): domain Bacteria; phylum Acidobacteriota; class Blastocatellia; order Pyrinomonadales; family Pyrinomonadaceae; genus PSRF01. The sequence goes on from JBGTHZ010000126.1 coordinate 16,055, forward strand.
ACGGGGCTGACCTGCGCCTTCTTGTCTTTGATGTGTATCAGCGTAGTTTCTAATCCCGCTGCCTCGCCTTCCCAGCCATTAGTTCGTGCCTCCTTCACCAGACGGAGTGTATCTTTCTCGATCTGCACGAGGCGCGGTAGCTGCCCCGCATCCATCCGCAGCATCGGGCAGCGCACGCACGCATGCTCGTGCGGGCACTCAGTTCCGTAAGGCCGATAGCATTCGCCTCTGAAACGTCGGTAAATACTACTTGGTAACGCGCAGTAAACTCATGTGAGTAGCCGCGCAACGGGCTTAAAATCCGTTGCCTGTAGGCTCTACTAACGGACTCCTGCTCTCGCCACTTATTTGTCATGATCCGAATCAGATGCCGTCAACGCAGGAGGGATTCAGACCTTGGGACCAACTCATTGCCAGACTTCTGCCAGACTTCATAAAGCAAACACAGATCATACGGAACATAAACGACTGGACTGGGTGCAATCCGCTCAGGTTTTTGTTGGTTATGAGGCGTATGATGGAAACCGTTAGCGCTGTCCATTGATTCATAACCCCAAGGTCGGGAGTTCGAGTCTCCCCCCCGCTACCACCATTCCTTTGTTTATCAAGAAGTTACAAGCACTGCCCCCTCAGACCGTTCTTGCATTGCTGAGATTTTGCCGAGAATGAAACAGCTTTCAACGAGATTTGCAGGTTATGCTTCCAAGAACTTTCAACGAGAATCAACAACTTAGATTCCTCCGCACCGAGACCGCGGGAGCAAAACGCCCACGCTCCTCCTGCCCTCAGGAAATACCGCACTCGTATAATCAAATACCGCACACATTTAAGTAAGGACAGGCGATTGGCGTATGGTATTGTCAGGTTAATGGCACAAGATGCCACCAAGGGTATTCCTGCGGCATTAATCCGCTATGCGCACCCCGACCCCTCGCTACCATCGTCATCGCTTCCCTGCCGAGATCATCAGTCATTGCGTCTATTGCGTCTGGCTATTATTTTCGCTTCGCCCTTAGCTTCCGCGACTGTCGAAGAAATGTTAGCGTGCAGTAGATCAGGATGGTGATGTGCTGGATATCCTGGTTCAGAGCCACAGAGATAAGAAGGCAGCGAAGAAATTCTTTCGCAAGCTGTTAAAGGGCTTGCGGTATGTCCCGCGCCTTGATCGTCACAGACAAGCTCAGGAGCTACAGTGCAGCGAAGGTCGAATTGCTACCCAGCGTCGAACACCTCCAGCAGAAGTATCGGATTAACCGCGCTGAGAATTCGCATCAACCAACTAGGTTGCGTGTGCGTGTGATGCGGCGGTTCAAGTCAGCCGGTCAGGCCCAGCGGTTTCTCTCGGCCTTCGGAATCATTAGCTCACACTTCCGAGTCGGAAGGCATCTGTATAGAGCTAGCGGTTACAAAGAAGTGATGAAATCGAGATTCGCCTTATGAAGCCGTTGGCGTCGAGGCGATCGTAAATTTAACCAGACGACGAAAGGCGGATTCATTACCCACGTCACTAATTTTGTTTCTTCTTGACTTAAGTTGACAATGCCGGTGCGAAGACTTGCGGCGGCTCCTAAAAGTAAACCAGCAGCTACGCGGTCCTCTTGCGCCGTTGTGATTAGTAGATGTCCGCCAACTTCTGTGCTCGAAACGTGGAGCTCCGAGAAGTGAGCCAACTGAACATTGATTCCTTCCATCGGGATGGTACGGTCGCCATAAAGCGACTCGTTGTGGCTCCGTCCAATGAAAAGCGAAGCTTCCTGGCCGCCGTGATTCTCGTATACGAAGTGTAGAAACCGCTCTCCGTTAATTATGCAGACGCGCGCACGTACCAGCCGGTAGTCTGCTGTAGTATTGGGAACGCGCCGATTGTGACCGACAAACGTTTCTTCGAGATCAGAAACTGCTGCGGGCGTACGCGCCCAATCCGGGGCCTCAGAATCGTGACTGCAGACTCGGTGATTTTCGGCGGCTGCCTCGAAAAGCGGATTAATATTTACGCCGACGAATGTCGGCAGATAAAAAACAGAAACAAACATGACGACCATCGCGAGTGCGGTTACCGTACCCCATGTCGGTATTCGCGGCAGGGACCATGGGATTAGTCTCTGACGTTTCGCGATCGTCGCCGCTTCAATTGAGGCCCTCAGACTGCGACTATCTAGTTCGACACTCCTAATTGCGCGCGATACAAGTTCGTTCTGCGAACGCAAAACTTCCAGCTCACGACTGCACGATCTGCAACCTTCCAAATGATCTGAAACTCGCCGCGTTTGTACCGCGTCCAACTCACTGTCGAGGTAAAATTCCAGAAATTCTTTTGTCTCGTGACAATCGTACATATCTAGTTCGGTCCTTTGCCGCGGTCTTGTTCATTTTGAGTCTTAACCAGCGGCCGTCGGTTTGCACGTCGGAGCCGTTGTCGCAACTGCGTTCGCGCTCGACTTAGGCGAGACATTACCGTTCCCATAGGAACTCCAAGCGCTGTGGCTGCGTCCCTATACGACATCTCCTCAACCACCACCAGAAGCATCACTTCGCGATGCTCTGCGGTCAATTGATCGAAAACTTCGAGCATCTCAATCTCGTTCACGCGGTCCAATGGTTCAAAACGAATGACGTTTTCAACCTCAGGTTCGTCGATCGGAACGAAATTTCTTTTTGCCAGGGCCCTCTTCTTAATAACGTTAAGGAGAATGCGAAAGAGCCAGGCGCGGCAGTTCGTACCCTGTTGAAACGAACGCCAGTATTTCCACGCTTGTAAATAGGTCTCCTGGACAGCATCTTCGGCAGCCTCAGGCGACTCACACATGCGATGTGCTGAACGCAGCAACGCGTCAAGCTGAGCGAGCGCTTGAGTCTCAAACTCCTCGCGCTGGCGACGCGACAGTCGGCTAAACAATGGGATTCCCTTTCCTCGTAATCGGTCGACCGGCCCCAAATGCTCCAGCGTGTCGGCCCACCAGGCCCGCACTTTGTACAAGTCGGTGGGACAACGATTTATTCCCACACGTCTACACGGCCCTGATAATTGGACAGATCTGCATTCTGCCGAAACTCCAAACGACAGTGCCAGTGGCAGAAAACTGTAAAAGAATAAGGCCCAGGACAATGTAACGAGGCTTACGTTTCCTCCGTACTTCCAGAGCGGGAATAAACCGGAGGGCCGCTGACTTATACAAGATGTACCAAGTAATTTGTGGTAACCAACCGGACGGGTTTAGAGAGAAAGGTTCTTCATTACCCGCCCCGGAATAGCCCTGCCGAATGTTTGACGGGCGTCTGAATTACCGAAAGGAGAAAACCTAATGGCACCAGAAGTTGATGCCCGCTCTCGCATGGTCGGAGAAACCGCCAAGTCGCGGGTTGACTGGGGAAGGGCCTTGCTGGCGGGGCTCGTGGCCACCGTGATTATTACGATCTCGATGGGTCTGTTTGGGATGAATATCATGAAAAGCTTGGGGTCGATGATGCTTGGCCCGGGCTCCAGTGCCTCCACGCAATATGTGGTCGGAGGATTGATGCACCTAATGGTAGGCGTTGGGTATGGACTGGTCTATGCGGCGTTAGTCGCGCCCGTGAGAAGATGGCCCGCGCTCCTGAAGGGACTGGTTTTCGGCTTGTCCATCACTGCGATTGCCTTGGCTGCAATGCCAATCATGGGGGCCATGATGAGCAAAGGCGGCGCCTCCAACCCATGTAACCCGTGCGGCGCACAGGCAGGTGCGCCGCAGGCGAATCCCTGTAATCCGTGTGCCGGTAAATCGCCGAGCGCGCAGCAGAGCAATCCGTGTAACCCCTGCGCCGCCAAGAATGCCAATCAGACGGGCGCACAGTCCATGCCGCCGAATCCCTGTAACCCGTGTGCAGCAAAGAACGCAAACTCGACATCACCCCAAACATCTGCGCCGAATCCCTGCAATCCTTGTACGCCGAAAAACGCCAATGTTGCAGGAAGCAATGCTCCGACGGCTTCCCCTAATGCAAATGCATGCAACGTTGGCGGTGCAAGCAATCCGTGTAACCCCTGCGGCGGTGCTGGTGGTAGCCCATACAGCGGGTTGGTGAGTCTGATAAACCATGTGATCTACGGTCTGGCGCTAGCGCTCGTCTACGGTCGCGGCGGCACGGTCCAAGCTGCATAGAATTAAGGAGAGCAGTAAAGGTTTATGCGTAGATTGCTCTGGTGGAAGGTTTCGCTTCTATTCGCCGCTGCGGCTGGAGCGCTCTCGATAACTGCCTTGTGGCTGGAGCGCCGCGACCGGTTGGATCCCGCCGCAAGCCAGTACCAGTGGGGCGTCGGCGTCGGACGCGAGGGTCAGGCGGTACCCTCAGATGATATGGTGCTCGTGCCCGGCGGTGAGTACTTGGTTGGAGATGATTGGGCAGACGCTGCCGATGACGCACCCCCACGCCGCGTGCAGCTTGAAGACTTTTACATCGATCGTCACGAAGTCACCAATCGTGAGTTCATGCGTTTTGTTGAAGCGACTGGCTATTTGACCACAGCCGAACGAGAAGGCGGAGCCTGGATTTATCGAGGCGGTGAGCGCGACTGGCTATATGTTGAGGGGGCGAACTGGCGGCACCCTCTCGGGACTGGCAGCTCCAATGAAGGGGCGATGGAGCATCCGGTCGTGTTGGTCTCGTGGCATGATGCGGACACCTATGCGACATGGGCTGGAAAGCGTCTGCCCACCGAGGCCGAGTGGGAGGTGGCTGCACGTGGGAGCAAGGCAGCCACTTTTCCCAATAACTCGATCATTAGCACAGTATCGATTGGATCGAAAGATAAGACCTCCGCACATGCCGCGCCCGAAAAGGATAAAGGCGTTAACGTGCGCCAACCGCTGCATCCCTCAGCCGGCGCTCATAGTGGAGGCGCGGGCCGAACCAATCCGGCAGAGGACGGAAGCGCGAATGTTTGGCAGGGTCGCTGGCCGCAGAGAAACGCGTTGAAGGATGGATACTTCTATACCGCACCCGCCGGTGCATTCGCTCCCAATGAGCTTGGCCTCTATGACATGATCGGCAACGTTTGGGAGTGGACTGCCGACTGGTATGCGTCAGACAGCTACCGCACGGCAGGCGTCGCTCACAACCCCACTGGGCCAGGCAACGGGACAATGCGCGTGGCGCGAGGCGGTTCGTGGTTCTGTTCGGCCAATTACTGCGGGGCTTATCGGCCTGGATTTCGAGGCAAGAGTCCGCCAGCGAGTTCCTTCAATAACGTTGGGTTCCGCTGCGCGCGCGACGTGGCTAAGTAAGCCATCGGAGGTGAGAAGATAGTTCGGCTTCGAGCGATGGAACGGTAGAGGTGAGGTTCACCGCTTTCATTATCTGGCTTGCAGTGTTTATGGCCATTCAGGGTCCTTCTTGCGGAGGCCTGATTGAAGCCCAGCGCAGCAATAGCAGTCAGGAGGCGCGTTTCGCGGGCTGGCGTACAAACACGGCGAAGCGCTCGATCGATCTCAACGAAATAATGTCGGGCGGACCTCCCAAAGATGGCATCCCGGCCATTGACCGTCCCGTCTTCGTCTCGGTCGTCGAAGCACGATCGTGGGTCGGTGATAAGGAACCTGTGATTGCAGTCGAACTTGCAGGCGAGGCGCGAGCCTACCCTCTACAGATTCTTATCTGGCATGAGATTGTGAACGACGAGATAAAAAGTATACCCGTCGCCGTAACCTTCTGCCCGCTCTGTTATAGTGCGCTCGCTTTTGATCGGCGCCTGAACGACGTAACCCTCTCATTTGGCGTGACAGGAATGCTGCGTCATTCGGACATGCTGATGTACGACCGCGAAACGGAGTCGTGGTGGCAACAGTTTACAGGCGAAGCTCTTGTTGGTGACCTCAGCGGGAAGAAGCTCCGACAGTTCCCGTCCCAAATTGTCGGCTTCGCGCAGTTTGCCGAAGCACACCCGCAGGGAAGTGTTCTTTCGCGAGAGACTGGGCATCGGCGCGACTATGGAAAGAACCCCTACGCAGGCTACGACGATGTAAATGGGACACCATTTCTTTTTCGCGGGAAGGAAGACAATCGTCTGAGACCGATGGAGAAAGTCGTAGCGGTGGAAGTAGACGGAGTCTTCAAAGCGTATCCTTACGCTATCACCCGGAAACGGCGAGTGATTCACGACCGCTTCAAGAATCAGGAGTTGGTTGTCTTTCACTCCGATGGAGCGACGTCGGCGCTTGATGCAAGCAAACTAGGGGAATCGAAAGACGTTGGATCGACCGGGGTTTTCGAGCCCCATGTTGATGGTCGGCGGCTACAATTCCGCTACGAGGACGGAATGTTTGTTGACTCAGAGACCAAAAGCCGTTGGAACGTTCTCGGCATGGCGGTTTCTGGCAAACTGAAGGGGACCCAACTGCCACGCATGAAGCACGGAGATTACTTCGCCTTCGCATGGCTCATCTTTCGACCTGAAACGGAAATCTTCAGCGGCTGATGCCCCGCTCGTTTGTCCGCCTTAATAGTCCGACGACGAAGCCGGAGGCGGCGAAATTTTATCGCGGGCGGCCATGTATTCCGGGAATGGGTTAATAGCAATCTATTTAATCTAAACGAAATCAACAAGGAGGAGGGGAGTAATGGGAGACAGGACACAGGCGTGCAGGAGGGAAAAATTCGGGATGTCATGCGCACGGCAGTAATCCAACATCGTGCCGCGCAGATCAGCGCCCCATATGCCGCACGGGCAGATGCTTCACTATGCGTGTTTGCAGCAATGAGACCGCTGCCATTGCCCCAATGCCAATGGGCGATAGTCCGATGATCGCGCGCCGGCGCTTTAGGCTGGGTGTCTCTCCTTGTTGCAATTCCTGGTAGGGGGAAACATCTGCTACCGGGTAGATTGTGTAAGTCAGATTACAGACCTGACGGCGCACCGCGAGTACGCTACGCAGTGGCACAAGATTCTTCCATCCTGAGGACATGAAAATGAGCGCTACTTTAGATGTCGAAAGCGCAGTAAACGAGAGGTATAGTCAGGCGGCGCAGGCGCGTGAGGCCACTTTGTGCTGCCCCATCGAGTATGATCCGAAATACCTAAGCGTCATTCCTGATGAGATCAAAGAGCGCGACTACGGCTGCGGGGATCCGTCAGGATTCGTGCGCGAGGGCGACGTCGTACTTGACCTCGGTTCGGGCACCGGCAAGATTTGCTATATCGCCGCTCAGATAGTCGGTGCTGCCGGGAGTATCATCGGCGTCGATTTGAATGATGAAATGCTGCAACTGTCCGAGAAGTATAGGCACAGCATTGGAGAGCGCCTCGGTTATCACAACGTCGAATTTCGCAAGGGACGCATACAGGATTTGCGGCTCGATCTAATACTCGTTAATTCTTACCTCGCCGAAAATCCGGTGGCTTCGGTCTCAGACCTAGCGCGATTCAATGACTACTGCTCGATCATCAAAACAGAACGCCCTTTGGTGGCGGATGAATCAGTCGATCTCGTACTTTCGAATTGCGTCCTGAATCTGGTTCACCCTGCTGACAAAGAACAACTTTTTGAGGAAATGTTTCGAGTGGTGCGGCGCGATGGGCGTGTGGCGATTAGCGACATCGTAAGCGACGAAGACGTGCCCGTCGATTTACAGCGCGAGCCCGAACTTTGGTCAGGCTGCATATCAGGTGCATATCGGGAGGATGCTTTTCTCGATGCCTTCTACCGCGCAGGCTTCTACGGCATGGAGATCGTAAAGCGCGACGAAAAGCCCTGGCGCACAATTCAAGGAATAGAGTTTCGCGCAATCACTGTTCTTGCGTACAAAGGCAAGCAGGGACCATGCCGGGAGCGTAAGCAGGCGGTGATTTATCGCGGGCCATGGCGGAAGGTGATCGACGATGATGGGCACGTGTTGGAGCGCGGAAAGAGAATGGCCGTTTGTGATAAGACATTCCAGATCTACAACCGCGAGCCGTATGCGGATGACATTCTTCCGGTCGAGCCGTATGAAACGATTTCGCTTGATGAGGCTGCAGCCTTCGATTGCGGCCGCTCCGCCGTGCGCGACCCGCGCGAGACGAAGGGCTTGGACTACGAAGTAACGGATCTGTCTGGGAAAGATTGTTGCGAGCCGGGCAGCACCTGTTGCTGATTGAGATGAAGAGTCAGAAGGTCACATCGTGGTTAAGCGTGCCGTTAATCTTCGGCGTTTTCGGCGCGCTTCTGTTGCTGGAGAGACGGCGACCGTTGCGCCGCGCAATAGAGCCAGAGCCTATTCATGATGCGCGCAACCTTGCTGTCGCCGGTCTGGGTGCCGTAGCACTACAACTGACTGAGAATCCGATCGCCAGGCGTCTGACTGCTCTGGTCGAACGGCGCAAGTTGGGACTGCTCAACCTTCTGCGCTTGCCGGTGTGGTTGGAAACGGCGCTTGCGGTCGTGCTTCTGGACTACACGCTTTACGTCTGGCACGTCCTCACCCATAAGGCGCCCATCTTGTGGCGCTTTCATCTGGCGCATCATGCCGATCTTGATCTAGACGCTTCTACTGCGCTTCGTTTCCATTTTGGCGAATTGGTTCTTTCAGTTCCCTGGCGCTCCGGTCAGATAATACTGATCGGCGTGTCACCACTCGCGCTTTCAATCTGGCAATCGTTGCTCCTGGTCTCAATACTTTTTCATCACTCGAATGTTAGGCTGCCGATTGAAACCGAGCGCTGGCTCAACTATTTGATCGTTACGCCGCGGATGCACGGCATTCATCACTCGATGGTGCGATATGAGACAAATTCAAACTGGGCAAGCGGACTCAGTATCTGGGATCGGCTGCATGACACACTTCGACTGAATGTTCCCCAGAAGGAGATCACGATTGGAGTCCCGGCTTATCGCAAGCCCGAGGACGTTCAGTTACTTAAGACTCTTTCGCTGCCTTTTGGCGAACAACTACCGACATGGCAGTTTCCTGATGATGGTGCACCCGAGCGACCGGCTCTGCCGATGCCGGCAGATCGGCTGTTAGCTTAATCGACGCAATAAGCTCGCGAGTAATACGAATGCTATCGATTATTATTCCGGCACTCGACGAAGCGCACTCTATCGCGTCTTTGTTTCATGCTGTGTCGAAACTGCATGGGAAAATCGAAGTCATTGTTGTCGACGGAGGAAGCAGTGACGATACACGGGAAATTGCGCGAGCGCATGGCGCCACAGTCATCGCATCGGAACGTGGGCGCGGCGCGCAGATGCACAAAGGCGCCTCTGTTGCGCAAGGTGACGTTTTGTGGTTTTTGCATTCCGATACCATTGCTCCTGTCGGCGCCGTCGAGGGCATCAGCGAGGCCTTGCGCGATCCCAACGTGGTTGGAGGCAACTTCGATGTTCGTTTCGCCGGCCCAGGAGGTGCGGCACGATTTATGACCTGGTTGTACCCTCGACTGCGCAGGCTTGGGCTGTGTTATGGCGACTCGGCCATCTTTGTGAGACGTGAAGCGTACAACCGCACGGGCGGTTTTAAGACTTTTCCGATTTTTGAAGACCTGGACCTGTTGCGGGAATTGAGAAAACTAGGCGGCATCGCGCATGTCCCGGCGACCGTCATTACATCGTCGCGCCGCTTTGCAGGACGAAGCTTTCTAGTCACCTTCACTCGATGGGTTTTCATGCAAGCTCTCTACTGGTTGGGAGTCAGCCCCCGCCGTCTTGGGCGGTTCTATGCGCCGGTGCGTGCCGGGGAAAATTGAGAACCAGGAATGATCGAATATTTTGCGCGTGAGTAGCATGTAATCATGGTGAAGCCCGCTCAGTGAACCAGTTATGTGTATTCGGCGCACGCTCGCGCATTTCTTTAGCCGAAGTCATTTGATCACGCAAGCGAGATAGATCGTCTGGCGTGTCTACGTCATACCAAATGGGCAGCCTGTGCAGGCGAAGGTTCAGATCAGAGGCATTGGCTGCCGTTTGTTCGTAAGCTGAAGGTGTGCTCCAGTCAATATTTTGAAACAAAGCTGGCACTGGACCATGCATTCCGACCAGATAGTATCCGCCGTCCTCCGTCGGTCCCAAACAGACGTCGGCTTCGTCCGCAGTGAGAACGTTCACCGTCTCGCGAATGAAACTGGCTGGAAGAGTAGGGCTGTCAGCGCCAAGAATGACGAGGGGGCTGAACCCGAGACCGAAGGCATGTTTGGCAACTGAGTCGAGACGTTGACCAAGATTGTCGCCAGCCTGCGCAAACCAATGCAAGTCTGGTGGCAGAATCGCTTCGAGATCAGAACGCGCCTCAGCAGGAGCATATGCGACGAGGACATCGCCAGCGGCGCGTTGGGCATTAAGAATCGTATCTCGGGCGAAGCAGGCTGCCAGTGAAGCCGCATCGCTTTCTGAGAGCGGCGGCACGAGCCGAGTTTTCACTTCGCCGGCGCGCGGCGCTTTAACCATTACGATAATGATTGGCCGCAGCATAGAACCGGGAGTATCGCACAATGGCCTATTACGAAGAAGATGACCTGCAACGCTTTTCAGATATAGCCAAACATCGTCCTGATCTATTTGAGAAGTTCATGGCCTGGTATCAGGCTTGTCAGGAAGACGGCGCACTCTCTCGGCGGGAGAAGGCGCTAATAGGTTTGGCCGTTGCTCATGCGTTGCAGTGTCCCTACTGCATTGACTCCTTTTCCCAATCATGTCTGGAAGCGGGTTCGAACATGGAGCAAATGACGGAGGCGATTCACATGGCTTCAGCGCTGAGAGGCGGGGCAGCGCTCATTCACGGCTTGCAGGCACATAACTCAGTTGGGAAGGTGTCAATGTAATGTCAACGGTTTTGCCGATCATCCAACCTGACCTGCAAGCGCAGCCATTCACGGAGATCGATTTTGACGAGAAGTTGGCGGCGCACGGCATTGAGCTGCGCTCGGCAACGGTCGATACTTTACAGGTCAATGTAGGCAAGCTCTGCAATCAGGCATGCAAGCATTGCCACGTGGACGCTTCACCCTCGCGCACTGAGATCATGAAGCGAGAGACTGCTGAGGCCGTAATCGCTGCGCTGCGCCGCTTTCACATCGCCACGCTTGACATTACCGGCGGGGCTCCCGAGTTAAATTCTTCTTTTCGTTACCTCGTCACTAAAGCGCGTGCGGCCGGCGCGCATGTCATGGTGCGGCACAATCTCACGGTAATGTTCGAAACAGCTCAGGAAAATTTGCCCGAGTTCTTTCGCGACCATGCGGTCGAGGTGGTTTCGTCCTTGCCTTATTTTTTGGAGCAGCAAACGGATGCGCAGCGGGGCCGGGGCGTCTTCGAAAAGTCCATTGAAGCTTTGCATCGTCTGAACGAGGTTGGATACGGAGTCGAGAACAACGGCCTTATTTTGGACCTCGTCTACAATCCCGTGGGTGCGTTTTTACCGCCGCCACAGGCTAACATCGAAGCCGATTTCAAACGCGAGCTGGCGACTCGCTACGGGATCTCTTTCAACCATCTCTACACGATCACGAACATGCCCATCAAACGCTTTCTCGATTACCTGCGTCGCTCGGGTAATGAGGAACGTTACATGCGCAAACTGGTCGAAGCATTCAATCCAGGAACTGTTGAAGGGTTGATGTGCCGCACTATGGTGAGCGTTGAGTGGACCGGAAGACTTTACGATTGTGACTTCAACCAGATGCTCGAACTCGGCGTCGCGCCGGAGTTACCGCAAACGATCGCTGACTTTAATCCCGATACTTTCACGCGGCGCCGGATCATGACAGGTCCACACTGCTTTGGCTGCACGGCTGGCTCAGGATCGAGTTGCGGTGGCGCGGTGGCCGTCAGCGCTTAGGAGATCGCTGAAGTGTTGTTACTCATTATCTTCGTCCTGGCGATGGTGCTGGCGGCGGCCAACGGCGCCAATGATGTTTCGAAAGGAGTAGCGACACTCGCTGGGAGCGGAGTTGCGCGCTATCGCACAGCCATACTCTGGGGCGCGGCCACTACACTGGCGGGTGCGCTGGTCTCCGGACTTTTCGCTGAGCGGATGATGAGCCTTTTCACCAATGGAATCGTTTCCGCAAAGCCAACGCCGGCATTTACCCTGGCAGTGATCTGCGGCACTGTCGGTTGGGTGATAATCGCTACG
>JBGTHZ010000127.1:0-28466 GCA_041745915.1 Pyrinomonadaceae bacterium
ATTCGCAGCCACTCAACAATGAAGTAGTAATTCCAGGATGAATGGCTGCGAATCTTGAGCGGGGGTAAACCGCCCTTCCCAACCTGCAAATTTCCGAATGCTGATTAGTATCCGGGCGAGCTGGATTTGTCACAACTTGCACCGCGTGGTGGTGGTACTGACCTCATGTCACGCGAGCGACCCAAACATGAGAGGCAGGAATGTGTAGACCGGGAAAATCAGGGATGAGGGTTGTTTGCAGATTCTGGGGTGTTTGCCGGTTCGGGTTCGCCGAAGAGTTGGACGAGTTGCTCCAGAGTGTCTTTCTCTTCCTCGTTTAAGTCCAGAAACTTTGCGCCGAAACCTTTCGCCTCCTTTAATGAGTTGTGTACGACCTCTACCTTTAGAATTCGCTTGCGAGGCCTCCAGAAGCGGATGAGGACCACCTGCCCGGGTTTTACCTTGATACGACCTCCAATTTGAACAGCACAGCCTAAAACTGTGAGGTTGATAATTGTCCCCGTGTAAGGGCAGTCCTTTGTGAATCCCCATCGGACCTCAATTGAGGTGATTACTCTTCTCGCTCGTCTCGGGATGTTTGACATTCAGATTGTGCTGGGAATCGTAGATCGCAACAGGTGGTGAGTCAAAGATGTGTTTCTTCAGTAGTGGGTTAGTTCCATCTGAAGTGTCCGATGAACTTCAGTTTGTCTGCTGAAAAACTCCTTATGGAGTGCGGAGGCAAGTAGCGCGACTCCGCTTTGGATTGGGAAGCCTTAAACTCCAAGAGGAAACGGCCGCCAGTGCTGGCGGCCGTAAGTTCGTGATATGAATGGTCGGGGCGAGAGGATTCGAACCTCCGACCTCTCGGTCCCAAACCGAGCGCACTACCAGGCTGTGCTACGCCCCGAAAACCTTGCCGATCGCACCCTGGGATGTTCCGATCAGCCTCCGAAAACCTGGCCGATCAAATTATCTGCAGGTGATGCATCATAAGAGCCAGCTAGACCATGGGTCAAGCGTGGCCAAAGAGCGGTACTAATGGAGCCTACCCAAAGAACCGTAGTGTCATAGTTTCGAAAGCTCATCCGTAAAAACGATCCACGAAATTACAGGAACGAAAACGAAAGGTGTTGTTTCGTGCGTTTAGCTTGTTTCCTGGATCGTTGTTGTATGAGCGCTTCAGTTGGAGACGTCAGAACTGGAATATGACACTAACCTAAAAACTGCTGCAGGAATTCTCGGGTGGCGGCCAACGCTTTACCTCGGTGACTGATGGTGTTCTTTATTGCCAACGGTATCTCTGCGAATGTCATTTGGTAGCCAGTTGGAATGAAGATCGGATCATACCCAAAACCCTCATCACCCGATGGCGCTTCGGCAATTTTCCCATCACATATTCCAAGGGCGACGTTGACTATTTCGCCGGCTGGTTTGGCTATCGCCACGGCGCAAACAAACCGTGCGGAGCGTTCGTCGCCGTCCATCGGCAAAAGCTCCGAGAGCAGTAGGCTTGTTCTGTCTGCATCTGTGAGCCCCTCGCCTCCGAAACGCGCTGATCTCAGGCCCGGCAATCCATTCAAAGAAGAGACCTCCAGTCCGGAATCGTCCGCCAAGGTCCAAAGTCCCGTTTGTCTTGCGCAAGATAGGGCTTTGATACTTGCATTTTCTTCGTAGGAATACCCATCCTCGACTGGCGTTTGGAGGCCGGGAAAATCAGTGACGAGGTGAAGCTTCAGAGGTAAATCTTTCAGCACGCGTTTGATTTCCGTGACCTTCCCGATGTTCCCGGTACCAATCAAAATTTCCAGGCTGTTCATGTTTTGAATTCGGTCGCAGAATGATCTCTCAGGTTGAATACCACTTCCGAAGCTGTGAAAAAAGTGGAAATCGATCGCAAATATCACTCAAGCGACAGAAATTCGCAGGTTGGGAAGGGCGGTTTACCCCCGCTCAAGATTCGTAGCCATTCAGCCTTGAACTATCAAGTCATTGTTGAGTGTCTGCGATTCTTGAGCGGGGGTAAACCACCCTTCCCAACCTGCGAATTTTCGAATGCTGAGTAGTCAGAAGTAGCAAATTCATCGTTCAGGGAATAGCAACGGAACGAGAGTGGCGAATTGACCAAACGATGATCGCGTTATTCTCTCGAAACCGTGATCTCCAAGCCTGGTCTCAGTTGCGGAGTAGGGTAGTTGGTCGATCTTGCGCGAAAGCTCGGGTGATTCACGACCTGATGTCGTGCCGCCGCTGGCTCGAGAAATGGCCTGGATGAACTTCAGTACCCGGTCGCCCTCTTGCGTGTAAGTCGCCACGCTGGCCGAGTTGGAGCGACCCAGGAAGTGTTCCAGTTTCTTGTTCGCATCAGGCGTAGTGGCGTTGCCCCTGGCAGCCTGCAGATGTTGTTGGAGATCTGCCGGTGGACCGATCAGAACCTTGCCTCTGAGAAAACTCGCCGAGATATCCTTGCCGGGGATCTCAAACATTTGACCATCGCCTCCAGGGTTGCTTCTTCCACCTGGCCCCACTAGTAATCGCCAAAGAGAGGCTTCGTCACGAACCTGAGCAACTACGGTCGATTGCTCCGCCTCACGCGTTAAACGCATGGTGCTAATTTCCGGACCCACAAGACTGAGGAAACTTCGGGGATCCTCGACTCCGTAAGGGGTCAGGGCGGACTTCAGCAGAGAGCCAACCAGCATCGCTGACAAAGTATCAAGCTGAGACGAGAGCGCAGTTTCAAGCTCCTGCCACGTGGCGGCCGGGTTCTCGAACCTGTAAACCGACACTGAGTGAACGTCTTTGGGCAGTATATCGAGAACCTGAATCGGAGTGTTTGTGGGCTGAAAGTGTGGTCGCAGACGAGACACAAGATTCGATTGCAGCGAAAAGAGATATTGATCTTCGATTCCCCCGGAAGAAGCGCGCGAACTCCAGGCGACCGCCGCCAACACCTTCGCCGCGCCGGCGCCGATAATTTGATCGAATCTCGTGTTCCCGGGCGCCATGCCGAAAAGCAACGGTGCTCCCAATGAGAAAAGTCGCGCAGTGTTTGATGACGAGATGAAACCAAAGGCGAGCGTGTCGGAGCTTGCCAGGCGCCCTCGCATCTGTTGCATCTCAGGGTGATTTTTGAGGCTTGGTCGTTGACCTCTGCGAACTTCCAAACACGATCTTACGGCACGTTCGGTGTTTCCGATAATTACCAGCGTCCCGTCGATTGTGGCGACGATTTGGCGTTCGCTGGTAGGAGAGCTCCATGTCAAGATCTCAGCACCGCCAACCTCAGTTCTTTTCAATGCCGGCTGGCGGTATGACTGTTCGGCAAACAGCTTAAGAGCTTCCTCGACTGTTGATCGTATCCGGCGTCCAGCGGTATGAGTTTCAATCAGTACCGCGGCCTCCGGCTTGATAGTCAGGGTCTCGCCTTCCTCTTTTGCACCAAGATCAAGCATCACCGTAGCCATCTGGGCGCGTGCGATAATGACTGTCCTTGCGGGGCCGATACCTGTCCACGAGACAGCGCGGGTCAACCAGCGATTCGGGGGTTGACTCAGGTTTGTTCCCACCAGCGGGCTTAAAGCCTTCCAGGCGTCTGTGTTGGCGATGGCGTCTGCAACGTCGAGCAGGCTATTGCATTCAATGTAGACGAGAGCATCAGCGGGGGCGTAGTTTGCCATGTCGCTGCTTTGCGGCCGGTTCCACCACATCCATGCAGCGACAATTACAATGACTATGAGAGCGATTGCTGGGAACCAACGCACGTGTTTCATTGTTCGGCATCGTAACTTTCCAGCTCCAATACGAGCAAGTGAGGGCACCGTGGCAAAGTAACGACACGTTCGCCGATATCACCTACCCAAGAAACCGCGAGCCATAACGACCCGTATCGATGCTCAACAGGGCTTCTGTTCCGCGACCCAGTAAATTTTCATCGGTCGGTCATTTTTCTGGATCTTCTTTCGTGGTGATTGGTGTTATTTCGTGGATCGTTTGCTTGGCCGAAAGATGAGAACGATCCACGAAACAACACGAACGGACACGAAGAAGAAGTCACCAAGGCCGAATCCGAAAGTCAAGACCCGGGTCCAAATGCCGTTTTGATTCCGGGATTCTCTCGCTGCCACCATCTCAGGCGGGCTGCCCGCTGGACGGATCTCGGCCGTGGGTCTATGCCCCCGAAAAATGCTGGTCGATTTTTGAAAACTGCGCCAGTGTGGGCGCTGTTCTGTGTGATAATTTGTTCATTGTCCAAAGTATGGGATCTGGCCTAACACTCAGTAGGTTCCGGCTATCCTGGGGGAGAATTCACTGAATGGCCTATCGCGAGCTATCTGCTCAATCACAAGCGCAATCCGACTTCGACGAGTTTCTGGCCGATTTGGACCGGGACCTCACGCAGGGGGTTCGTAATCCCAACGACGTCGTCAGAGACACCCTGTGCCAGATCTATTTGGGTACCTCGATGGCGGCGGGGCAGGTTGCGAAATTACTGCCGGGTGCGCGAGCGCTGATGCACTCGTTTGATCCGCGGAACGTGACGACTGAGCCGGAGTACTATCCCGACGTTGATGCGATGCTCTACGCCGAACGAAAACCTTTCATCTGGCTGTGGCAGATGTTTGACCGTTCCCCGCTCGGGCAGAACGCGCTTCTAGGCCATCGATTCAGGAGGATGCTGGCGCCGCTAATTTTCAAAAGTGTCGGAGAGAACTTTAAATGCTGGCATTTTGTCGAGTGGTCCTACGGCTACAATTTGTCATTTGGAGACAACGTGGTTATCCACCGGCACGTGTTGCTGGATGATCGCGGCGGCATTGAAGTCGGAGATAATGTATCTATCTCGGATTACGTAAATGTCTATTCGCACACTCACGATGTTGACGACATTGAAAAGATATACAATCGCATCACCCGAATTGGTAACGGAGTAAGGATTACCTACCACGCCACCGTGCTCGCGGGAGCGAATATAGGCGAGCATGCGATGATAGGCACAGGTGCTGTAGTTACCAGGGATGTCGACCCTTACCACATCGCCCTGGGTATCCCAGCGAAAACAATTAAAGTGAAATTGCCTTTGGCCGCAGGGAACTCCGTGACCCCCGATTGAGCCACCCGCCATTTTGGAATCGAGAGGATTGACCGTCTGGAAGTTTGCCCTTTACTTTCCAGGAATGGCACGCCAAACTCGCCGGGCTCGTTCTCAGGACTACGATTACCCCTGTAGCTGCTTAGGTTAAACACGGTAAATTAGACGTTGACATTGTTGCACGCGTATTGTAATCTCGCTGCTGACGGTTGACAGGCATACTGCCGTCAGGGGTGCTCGCCAGCAATCTCCCTTTAAGCGGAATGTTCCAGGCAGTCCGCTTCCTCTTTGAAGTCAGACGATAAAGGCACGCTTCGCGCGAGCGAAGTCGCAACGCCAAACAGGAGTCGGGCTAGACAGCCTTGCAACTTGGCAGGGTTTTCGTGCACAAGCTTCATTCTTACTCCTGGCTCGCCAAGGCGCGCTTTCAACCGAAACCCGCGTAACTCAAGGACACCTCTAGTTTACCAGGCCTCGATTGCCTTCGCGCTCGGTAAGGACGCTGACCGTTGAAATCCCCCATCACTCTTAGCCGACCGAAACTTGTGAGCACCCGCCTACCGAGAGCGCAAAAAGCTCGTGCTCGCTTACGCCGTCAGAACAAGAAGCGTGCTGTCCCCGCTGTGAGGAATAAATAGATATGTTCAAACAAGCCAAAAAGACACTCGTGGGTCTCGACATTGGTTCCAGTTCCATAAAGGCAGTTGAACTTCAAAGGAAGGGCAACAACCTCCACCTGCTGAACCTTGGTTTCGAGAACCTCCAGCCCGACACGATTGTCGATGGCCAGATTATGGAGCTCAATAATGTCTCGAATGTAATAGCCAGCATATTTAAAGAGCATCAGATTAAGACTCCCAGGGTTGCCGCGGGTGTAAGCGGTCACTCGGTGATCGTCAAGAACATCGTGCTCCCGCAAATGAGCGAAGAAGAGCTGCGCGAGTCATTCAGTTGGCACGCGGAAGAGCACATACCTTTCGACATCGCCGACGTCAACCTCGACTATCAGCTTACCGGTCATACATCCGACGCGATCCAGGTTTTGATGGCGGCGTGCAAGAGCGACAAGATTGCCAACGTCAAACAGGCCATTCAGCTCGCCGGCAAACAACCCGTCATAATCGATGTTGACGCGTTTGCCCTGCAAAATTGTTACGAATTGAATTATCAGCCGCAGCCGGGCGAGGTGGTTGCCCTTTTGAACATCGGCGCAGCCACGATGAATATCAACATCCTCAACGGGGTTCGCTCAGTGTTTGCGCGCGACGCATCCGTGGGAGGCAGCCAGTACACAAGCCTTTTACAAAAGGAACTTGGTCTCACGTTTGAACAGGCAGAAGCGGTCAAGCGCGGATACCCACTTCCGGAAGACGTCGAGACGCGTCCCATCCAGCCCATCATAGAAACAGTCTCAGACATTCTCGCTTTGGAAGTGCGGAAGACGATGGATTTCTACCGAGCCACCGCAGAGGAAAGCAGCGACTCTATTCAGAAGATACTGATAGCCGGAGGCGGTTCGAAGCTTCCGGGTCTTGCCCAGTACCTGGCGAAGCGTTTTGAGATCCCCGTCGAAGTATTTGATCCATTCCGGCAGATACAGGTGGATTCGAGAAAATTCGATCCTGACTACATGCGAGAGATTGTTCCGGAAATGGCTGTCGCAGTTGGTCTCGCGCTTAGAGGAGTTGATGCAGCATGATCAAAATCAATCTACTAGAGTCGGTTACGGATCGCCCCACCGGGGCAGCCATGGTCGAGGACAGAGTGTCGAGTCCACGCGTGCAGACTTTTCTCCTGGCGTTGACTGTGTTCTGTCTCTTGATTCTCGGCGCCGGCTACGACTATATCAGCGCCAACTCAGAGCATCAGGCAGCGACACAGGAGCTCGAGAATCAGCGCCGGATCAATCAACAGATGCTGGCGGTCAACAAGGAGCAGGAAGAGCTGGAGAAGAAGAGTCAGGATATCCAGGGTCGTATCGACGCGATCAAAAAACTGCGTGAGTCCCAACAGGGACCCGGGGCAGTTCTTCGCGACATCAAGGCTCGCTTCGATAGTATTCCGGGGCTTTACCTCCAGAGTATTGAGCAGCGAGACGGCGAACTAACGATCAAGGGTGAATCACCTAATGAGTCTTCAGTGACTCGCTTCGGTCAGAGTATGGAATTCTCCGCCGGATTGTTTACTAACCTCAATATCGAAACCCAACGCCAGGCCGGAAAGGTAACCGGCCCATCGGTTGCCGGCGATGTGGTTGTCGCTGTCCCTGAAGTTGTAGCCTTCACGGTAAAGTGCAACTACGAGGCCCCCAAGACCCCGTCAGAAGCCTCCGCGCAAGCACCAGCCAGCGGCGCCGCGAGTCAGGTCGCCTTGAAGAAGTAACGGGTTAGATCAGCAAATCGAAAGAACCCCCAACCATTGAGCCTTGGGTTAAGGAATAAAATGATGAGAATCGGTAACCTTCAAACAATGCCCTGGTACCTGCGCCTGGTGGTCTTCGCGGCGATTGCGGTGTTCATCTACGGAGCCTTCTGGTACTTCGTAACCCGCGATATGCGGAAAGAGACGGCCACGCTAAATGCAGAGATCCAGCAATTGCGGCCTCGCAACGCTCAGGCCCAGATAGCTTCCCAGCGACTCAATGAATTTCGGGCGATCTATGCGGCGCGACAGGAAGAATACGACGAACTCAAGGCTCTTCTTCCCGAACAACGCGAGCTGACTTTGGTTTTGCAGGGCCTACAGGATCGAGCCCGCAACAATGGACTCGTGCTCCGGAAATTTTTGCCGAAGGAAGATGTTCAGCAGGACAACTACAGCGGCAAGAAGATCGAAGTCAATGTCACCAGCACTTTCGCTTCGCTGCGTTCGTTCTTTGAGCAGCTTGCTCATTATCAGCGAATCGTTTCAATCACTAACTTCGACCTGAAGCAGATCGACAAGCCGTCGAACAACCACACCGTTAATGCGACCTTTGATTTGACAGCTTACTACGTATCGGCAGAGAAGCTGCAGCAAAATAGCCCTAAACCGCAGCCGCCGCGGCCTGCCAAGTAAAATTCGAACTCCCATCCGTTACTCAAGCGGCAAGGAAAGTAAACAATGATGCACTCTACGAAGATAATCAGATACGGCCTGGCAGGAATTCTACTTGGGGTTTCAGTTGGCAGCGGGGGATTAGTAGCAGCCACTTACGCCCAGGAGACGACTGCCGAAACCAAACCAGCCGCCACTAAGCGCGTGCGGGAGGGTGGCCGGGATCCCTTCTCAAGGTATGTGGTTCGCCCTTCAACGAAGGTGGTCGGGAGGGTGTTGACACCTTCAATTGAGGAACGGATAGCCCAGTACAAAGCTCAAAAAGTCGCCGCGATGAATGCTCGCATGTCCGCGCCGAAGCCTACTACGGCATTGCTGCTTAGCGAAATCGAAATAGTTGGAATTTCGCGCACGCCTCGAGGTTACGCGGCAATAGTAGAAGCGACTCCAATCAAGTTGTCTTATGTCATTTATCCCGGCGAACGCTTTTATGATGGCCAGTTAGTGGCCATAGAAGACAACCGCCTGATCTTTCGCCGCGAAACTGTTCTAAGCAACGGACGCCGCGAACTGTCAGTCGAAACCAAGCAGTTGCGGCAACCGCCCGCGTTGAATTTGATGTCAGTCACGAAAACGGCCCCAGCAGATTCCCCGGTTGCAGACTCTGAAAAGATCTCAGAGCACACAGCCGCCGCTACGAAGCCATAACAAGTTCGGTTGCGACTCAGTTGTTACAACAAAGTCCAACCTTTTCCCGCCGCGCACCAGGCTATCTCAGTATGACTCGCCTTAATCTGCGCAGTTTGACAATTAACCCGGACGCTGCCGCATGTGCGGCGCGCGCTTAGATTGCGACCGCAAATGAGCGTAGTGCGTGGCGGTATCGTCCAGAAGTTCCCTTAAGGAGGGAAAGATGTCCTATCAGCCTCGAATAATTACATCCATACCAAGGACTGCGCTCGTCCTGCTGGTTTTGTGCCTCTTAGGTACGAATGGTCTGGCTGAAACGAAAAACCCATCCCCGGCCGCCGGTGTAAAAGGCTCCACGGCAGTGGAAAACACTGGTTCTCAGAATCCAGCGGTCCTTCAGCAGTCTCAAGCGTTGCCTTCGCCGACCCCTAAAATGTCCATGGCTTCGGCTGACGGGATGACCCAGTCAGAACAGGGCCGGCAGTATGGGGCGCCAAATTTTGTCGGAGAGCCGATCAATCTTAACGTCGTCAACGCTGACATTCGCGACATACTCAACTACGTCACAGAACAGTACAGCGTCAACTTTGTGATCGATTCTTCAGTGGGCGCTGTGCCGGTAACCGTTAACGTGCAAGACGTCCCCTGGAATGTCGCTCTTGACGCCGTACTCAAGGCGAATCGACTGGGTATCGAATCCAGCGGCAGCATTCTGCGCGTTGCTACTACCCAGGTGTTAGCTACCGAGGCGCAAACCCAGAGAGTCATAAACGACTCGCGACTTGACTCCTCTCCCCTGATCACGGAATTCATTCGCTTGAATTACGCGCGTGCCTCTGGAACTCTGGCCCAGGCGGCCGGTTCGACCGGAGCTTTTTCGGGCGGTGCCACAAACTTGAGTTTTAGTGGCGGCGCAGGCGGCGATGCCACGGGCGGCAGCGGCGATCAAGGGCTTCTCCCGATCATTTCGCGCCGGCTGTCTCGTCGCGGCTCGATCGAAGTTGATGGTCGCAGCAATACGCTGATCATCACCGACGTTCGGGAGAACATCGGAGCCATCCGCCAACTGGTTGCCATTTTGGACCAGCCGGAACCGCAGGTTGAAATCGAGACTCGGATTGTCGTTGCCACGCGCAACTTCAGCCGTGACCTCGGCGCCCAGCTTTCTGCCGGCGTCTTGAACCTGGGCCGTGGAGGGTTGGGTAACATTTCAACGCTGCCGTCGAATCCTCCAGTGTCCGGGCAAGTTCCCGGGGGAGTTTTCGGTGGACTGGTTGGCACACCTCAGCCTATTAATTCGCTCGCCAGCGCCGCCGCGGCTACGGTAATTGGTTTGACCACCGGGATCTTCGGCACCGCTCAAATCAGCGCACTCCTTACCCTTGCTGAATCTAGAGGTACCGTCAAGACGGTAGCCACACCGCGTGTGACTGCCCTTAATAATCGACCCGCGCAAATTGAGAGTGGTTCTCAAATTCCGGTACAGACTACTCAATCTGCGAGTGGAACGGCGGTAGTGACCACAACTTTCGTCTCCGTTCCGTTGCGTTTGTCTATCACCCCGCAGATAACAGATGTTGGTACCGTGATTCTTCGCGTAACCATTGAAAACAACACCATCAATACCGGTATCGCGGTTGGCGGCGTTCCCGGCATCGACACTCAGCGCATGCAGTCTGAAGTACTGGTTCCCGATGGCGGCACGACCGTGATGGGCGGCGTGTTGGCTGATACGGAAGGCGAGACCCGGCAACGCACGCCCGGCCTGGCTTCAATCCCGATACTCGGCAACCTCTTCAAACGTAAATTAACCACGCGCACCAACAGCGAAATCCTCTTCTTCATCACGCCACGCATCTATCGGCCTGACTACCAGGGCCGTCCGCTGCCTGGTGCTGCAAGCACAGGACCGCGCATCACAACCATTCCACAGCCCGTTCCGTTGGGCAATCCACAAAGCAATACTCCAACTCCAACACAGTTGCAGCAACAGGAGCGTGCCCCGCAAAATCCGCAGGGAATGGAGGCTCCAACGCCAAATACTCCGGGTCAGGGTACGCCGACGGCACGTCCCGGTGCTTTGGGTGGTACACGCCCGTAAGGAAGGTTTGGAATGTTTAAAGGACTGCTGGAATCTATTGTTGAGCGCACCGAGGGAAGCCTCGGTGCCCTCATCATGGGTCTCGACGGTATTGCCGTTGAAAAGGTAATCGGTGAGGCCGGCAACGAAGCCAATCTCGATGTCGCGGCCGCTGAGTTTACTTCGCTGGTACGTGGTGCTCAGCGCACCGGTAACGATATTGGCCTGGGAAAACTCAAAGAGCTGGTGGTTTCGCTCGACAGCGCGATTGTCATGATGCGATTGCTCGGGCGCGACTACTTCGTGGTTCTGGCGCTTAGTCCCGAAGGCAATGTGGGCCGAGGTCGTTACGAACTGCGCAAAGCAGAACTTCAGTTAACCAAAGAATTCGCTCTATAGTCTGACGGGCGTCCTCAACTGTCTGCGGACAGTCGATGATGCTATTCTTACACTACCTGCGCCAGGCTTTCGAGCCTGGCCTTTTTTCTTTTGGTTCTCCGCAGCGTGGGCTAATTTGCTGCCAAGGAAGGGGGCCGCAGCGCGCCCGCTTATCTTAGTCAGGATAGGAGCACTCAAGTCACAGAACCGCTTGCCGTAGCCAGCGGATGTTAGCACTCACCTTAGCATTAACCGTGAGAGAGGCGGATATTGCGTAAGCAAATGCGTCGGTTCGCCGCGGCAGCAAGGACATCTATGACTGAAGAGTTGTTCTGATGCCATACGATCAAGTCCTTACCATAGTCGGGTTTTGAGCAGTTTCGATAATGTTGAGAGCTAGCATCCGCTGGCTACGCCAAGCGGTTCTGTGAGTTGAGTGCTCGTATGCCGCGCAGGGTGAAAAATCTAAGGTAGTTTAACGTAAGGTATACCGCGCTGGATGATTCGTTGTCGTCGCGCAACGCGCTTGGGATTCACTTTGGGATTGAAAATGGTCCGCGGGTTAGGGATTATCGCCGAAAGAAATGCTGCTTCGCCGGCACTTAGGCTGGTCGCCGACTTGCGAAAGTAATGTTGCGCCGCCGCCTCAGCGCCGTAGATACCGTCACCCCATTCGATTACGTTCAGGTAGATTTCCAGAATGCGTCGTTTTGTGAGCAGCCGCTCCAGGAAGATTGTAATGATGGCTTCCTGACCTTTGCGAATGAAAGTCTTATCAGTGGACAGATAGAGATTCTTGGCGAGTTGCTGTGTGATTGTGGAGGCCCCGCGCTTGAAGTCGGGAAGGTACGGAAGCCAGTCTGAATCAGTCTCGCCTTCTGTCTTCGCTTCTTTTGCGGCAGCCCGCTGTGCCTCGTCCCAGGCTTTCTGAATTGCCTGATAGTCGAAACCATTGTGGCTCACGAAATTAGTGTCTTCACCCGCCAGAACCGCGCGCTGAAGGTTTGGTGAAATCCGATCGAGAGCAAACCAGACCTGCGCACGCCGCGGTTCCTGGCCCCGGGCTCGCGTTTCATCAGCCCTGGCTTCAATCAACGACGTGGTCGCCGGGTTTTCGGAATCTAGCCGGGCCACACGAGCCAGTACAATCAACTGGTATCCAAGAACGCCGATGACAACGCCCAGCCCGATCAATACGAACAGCCGGATTATCCTGCGGGACGCGCTCCTTCGCCTGGCCCGGGCTTTCTTCATTTGAGTGTTGTTCCCGTGTCAGCGTAGTAACGAGGTGTGTAAAAGACTCGCATTGGTGGGATCATACCGCGCCTTCAACGTTTGAAAAAGCGCACGGTTGCTGCCGGAACATTGTAGGGGCGTTCCTCAGTGGGCGCCCATCCGTGGCATTGTTACGACGCGAGTACCAGCGCCACATGAAGGCCACGATCGGGCGCCCACGGAGTGACGCCCCCTACAAATCATCCCTGTATCGATGAAGCGTTTGACACTCCTGCGGCCGCAAGCTATTCTGTTGTCCCGTGAATCTTACGGGCCCAAATTACCAACCAAATTCCCAACCAAAGGCAGTTGTAATCATCCCCGCGCGTTTTGAGTCCACTCGTCTGCCTGGCAAAGCACTTCTGGAAATCGACGGCAGGCCAATGATTAGCTGGGTTGCGGAACACGCGATGGAAGCCCGGAATGTAACCCGCGTAATCGTCGCCACTGATGACAAGCGCATTGTTGATGCTGTCCGATTCTTAGGATGTGAAGCCGTGATGACGCGCGCCGATCACGCCAGCGGAACAGACCGCCTGGCCGAGGTGGCGGAGACGCTCGACGACACCGAGATTATTGTAAATCTTCAGGGTGACGAACCACTGGTCTCACCCCAGACGATCGAACGCGCGATTGAAGCCAGTAGCGACGAAAGCGAAGGGATCGTTACCACATGGGAAGCCATGGAGATAGCGGCGGATGTGCTGAATCCGGATGTAGTGAAGATAGTCGTAGACAGTTCGGGGCGCGCTCTCTATTTTTCTCGGTTGCCTGTGCCCTATCCTCGCGAGGCTGTGCGAAAATATGTGACTCTTGAGGCAGCACTTCGAAGCGAACCCGGCCTGCTTGGCCAATTCCGCAAACACACTGGCCTATATGTCTACCGCAAGGAACTCCTGTTGAAATTCGCCGCGTGGCCGCAATCGGACCTGGAGAAGATCGAGTCGCTGGAGCAGCTGCGCGCACTCGAGCATGGTGTGAAGATCAACGCGATTGAAGCGTCCACTCCCTCAGTCGGAGTTGACACGCGGGAAGACCTCGAGCGCGTGAGAGCGTCGGTACAAAAGGAACATCTGGAATTTGCTGTTGAGCGTTTTAAGTCTCGGCTGCAGGATGATAATTAAACGATGGGCGACTGGATAGGACTGGGATTAATTGCTTCTCTCATAGCTTGCGGCTTGTGGGGGCTGTCGCACCTAAGCAGACCTTATGAAGTGACGACTGAGGAGTTTGAGAAGCGCGCACACGAAGCCCCAAGCTTGCTCAGCGCCGGAATGTCAGGGCTGCAGAAAATGCTGGACCCTGCCGCAGGGAAAGCGATGGAAGTTCAGGAAGACTTTAAGCAAGGCTTTTACAACGGCGAACAGGAGTCTGGTGATGGACCTGAGGCCGGAGATCCTGAAAATAAGGAGATTTAGAACCAACATCGGCGAGCGTCAGGCAGTCGAGCGTCAGGCAGTACAGAGTTCAAGCTTTAGCTTGCTGCTTACCAAACCAACAACCTAAAGGTTGAACTCTGAACTACTGGAGTGACGGCGAGAACATATAAGCAGTTGAGAGGGGTCAGGGAGAAATGAATGCCTAAATATATTTTTGTAACAGGCGGAGTGGTTTCAAGTTTAGGGAAAGGGCTGGCGTCGTCGTCGATCGGCTGTCTGCTGGAGGCGCGCGGTTTGAAGGTTGCCCTGATTAAGCTGGATCCGTACATCAACGTCGATCCGGGGACCATGTCTCCCTTTCAACACGGCGAAGTATTTGTTACCGATGACGGCGCCGAAACAGATCTGGATCTGGGCCATTACGAGCGCTTCACCCACGCTCACTTATCTCAGTTGAATAACTGGACCACTGGCCGGATCTATCTCTCCGTGATCGAAAAAGAACGACGCGGCGACTATCTCGGCAAAACGATTCAGGTAATTCCACACATCACAAACGAGATCAAGGCTGCGGTCCGTTCTGTAGCTGAAAAGGACCAGCCGGATGCAGTCATCGTTGAGATTGGCGGCACTGTTGGTGACATTGAATCCCTCCCGTTCCTGGAAGCCATTCGGCAAATGGGCAACGAAGAGGGGGCAGGGAACACACTCTTTGTTCATGTCACGCTCGTACCTTTTATCGCCGCCGCTGGCGAGCTAAAGACAAAACCGACCCAACACTCAGTGCGTGATCTGCGGGAGATTGGTATCGCTCCCGACGTGCTGTTGTGCAGATCTGAGAGACCGCTATCCCACGATCTAAGATCGAAGATCGCCCTCTTCTGTAACGTAAAAGAATCTGCTGTGATCAGCGCGATGGACGTGGACACGATTTATGACGTGCCACTCGCATTTCATGAGCAAGGGCTGGACGAGTTGATAGTCACGCAACTCGGTTTTGGCGCGCGCGCTTCTCAGACTGAGCTGGCTGAGTGGCGCGACCTGGTAGGTACGATTCGCGAGCCTTCTGGCGGGGAAACCTCGATCGCGATCGTCGGCAAGTATGTGGAACTCGAAGATTCTTACAAATCCCTCCGTGAGGCGCTGACCCACGGAGGAGTAGCCAATAAATTGCGTGTTAACGTGAAATGGATTGAGTCGGAAGGTCTGATGGACGATGACTATGAATCCCGTCTGCGCGATTTCGACGCCATTCTTGTCCCCGGGGGCTTCGGCAAGCGCGGAGTCGCGGGAATGATCAGGGCTATCTCCTATGCCCGAAGGAGCCGCACACCGTATTTCGGAATTTGCCTGGGGATGCAGACGGCATGTATTGAATATGCCAGGAACGAGTGTGGTCTCAAGGATGCCGATTCGACCGAGTTTGATGCCGATACGCCCTACCCGGTTATCTTCAAGCTGCGGGATCTGGTCGACGTCGAAGAATTGGGTGGGACCATGCGGCTGGGCGCCTGGCCCTGCAATCTCGCGCCCGGTTCCCTGGTGCGTAACGTGTACGGCGGCGCGGCGGAAATAAGTGAAAGACATCGTCATCGTTATGAGTTCAATCCGGAGTTTCGTGAAACTCTGGAACGCTGCGGTCTGGTGTTCAGTGGAGTCTCACCTGACCAGAAATTCGTGGAAATAATTGAATTGCCGCGCGACGTCCATCCCTGGTTCCTCGGCTGTCAATTTCACCCTGAGTACAAATCGAAGCCACTGCGCGCGCATCCTCTTTTCGCTTCGTTTGTGCGGGCCGCGCATGAGAATCGCCTGCAGAATGAAACGGCAATGGATAAGAAAGGCGATCCTGACGGGATAATTCACGAACGCGCCAGCGTTACCAGCGCCGACTAAGAGGTAACCGCATCAAAGTCGAGATTGAAACCCCACGGCTGCATCTGAACCTCGCTAAGTGCATCTAACCGGGTTTTGCGGGATAATTCCTGAGCCTCGCTCTCCCAAGGCGCGAATCCAAATATGCTCCACTGCCCAATATGCGGACGGAACTACCCTCCTGAGACGCAAGTTTGTTCGGAAGACAACTCGCCCTTGCAGGCGGACTCAACCGTGTCGGGTGAAGCGCCTGTTGATCCGCTCATCGGTTTTACGCTCGACGACAAATACCGAATAGAACAGCGGCTGGGCATTGGTGGAATGGGCACGGTCTATCGCGCTCGGCATTTGCTTATCGACCGGCCAGTCGCCATCAAAGTGTTGAACCCGCGTTTCGTGGAAGACGAGGCGGCGCAACTGCGTTTCCGTCGCGAGGCTAGGGCCGCGGGACGTTTGCAACACGCAAATGCCGTAGGCGTAACAGACTTTGGAAGCACCTCTGACGGTTACGTTTATCTGGTGATGGAATTGCTCGAGGGTCGTACGCTGCGAGAGGTGCTGGCGAAAGAAGCCCCGCTGGATACCGCCCGGGCGGTGGCCTTGATGCTACAAACGGCAGACGCAGTGGCTGCCGCACACCAGGCTGGAATCATCCACCGCGATCTGAAACCTGCGAACATTTTCATCGTGCAAAACTCCGAGGTGCCGGCAACAGTCAAGGTGCTTGACTTTGGCATCGCCAAACTTGCCGCTGAATCTCTGGAAGATGACGATTCCAAGACGCTCACTTTAGTGGGTGCGATGATTGGGACGCCGCGATATATGTCGCCCGAACAATGTGACGGCGCCGAATTAACTCCTGCTGCCGATGTTTACAGTCTTGGTGTGATCCTTTATGAGATGCTCAGCGGAGTAGTACCTTTCTCCGGATCCACTCCCCTGGCGATTGCAATGAAGCATGCTTCGGAAGCACCGCGAAGTCCAAGTGAATATGTGGCTTCTATTCCACCCGCACTTGAGGAGGTGGTGCTTCATGCACTGGAGAAGCGGCCCGAGGATCGTCCCGCCAACGCTGCCGATTTTCGCCTGGAGCTATTGGCCACCGCTGAACGGTTGGGTCTGGAGCACGCCGCCGCTACCAGCGCTCCTGATATCCAGGCACTGCGGGACGTGGGCACGGAATCTCCCTCCGGCCGGCTGGTTATCGACATCTCACGCTTGCGCGAGAACCGCGCGGCCACTTCAAGCGGAAATGAGCTGACTGTGATCAGCCCGGCATTGGCCGCGGATGTGCTCAATAGAGACTCGGCGGGAGCGCCGGCATACTCGGCGTCAGTCTCTGCCGGCAATCGATTGTTTCCACGCGTTAACATTCAGCTGGGCCAGCAACTTGAACGAGCCAAAAGCAGACCATTGCTATTACTTGCTGGATTGCTGGCGCTGATATTGATGGCCGGGATAGGGTACTGGGCACTTCAGTCGCCGAACACGACACCTGCGGCTGGAGCTGACGCCGCGGCATCTCCTTCTCCTTCGGTAACGCCGACTCCTGCGCCGACGCCGACGCCCAGGCAGGAGGAGAAGAAGTTGGCGAATGCAAATGAAAACGCCAATACGAACCAAAAGAAAGGGTCAAAGATCGGTCGTGCCTTTAGAAAGGTTGGGCGCACCCTCAAGAAACCATTTTAGTGTGCGTTATCGTTTAGACTCGAGCGACTCTTCGTTGCCGCGGTCGCTTCTTAACTAAAGACAAATCCGGTTCGTGCCATTCGTAGTGATTTCCTGGAACGTTCCAGGTGAGATAACCTAACACTCAGGCCGGCGGTGAAACCGCCGCTATGCTGGCTCCCTACTACGAATAAAAGGTTGGCAACAGCGTGCAGATGAAACCGTTTCAAGTTGGTAACGCTACTTTCGGTGATGGCCGGTTGACTATCATTGCTGGTCCTTGCGTAATCGAGAGTCTGGATCACGCTCTGATGATGGCCAAAGAGTGCGCCGGCCGAGCCCGTGATGCGGGTCTGGGATTTGTGTATAAGTCGTCGTTCGACAAGGCCAACCGGTCTTCGATAAAAAGCTTTCGCGGGTTGGGCATGGAGGCCGGTCTGGATGTTCTGCGTCAGGTGAAGCAGGAGGTAAACGTTCCGGTCCTGACCGATGTGCATGATGTCTCACAAGTGCAAGCCGTAGCCGAAGTGGTGGACATCCTGCAGATTCCGGCATTCCTTTCGCGCCAGACTGATCTCGTTACTGAGGCGGCGAGGTCTGGTCGAGCAGTGAATGTGAAGAAGGGGCAATTCCTGGCGCCGAATGACGCGCGCAATATTGTAGAGAAAGCCCGCGCCGCCGGATGCGAAAAGTTGTTGCTGACCGAGCGCGGTGTCAGTTTCGGATATAACAATCTCGTGGTTGACATGCGATCGTTTGCAATTATGCGAGAGTTTGGCGCGCCCATCGTGTTTGATGTGACCCATTCGCTGCAGCTTCCCGGTGGATTGGGTCATGCAACCGGTGGCCAATCTGAATACATCGAACCGCTCGCGCGTGCTGGAGTTGCCGCTGGAGTGGACGCTGTGTTCATGGAAGTTCACGAATGTCCTGAGCGCGCGCCCTCGGATGGACCAAACGCGCTGCCGTTGGAACGCATGCAGTCCCTGCTAACCATGTTGCGCGACATTCACGAATTGGTGAGGTCCCAGCCTGCCCGGCAGGCGAACGCGTAAAAACGATCCACGAAACTACACGAAATAACACGAACGCTTCTTCGTGCGAGTTAATGTGATTCCTGAACGTTTCTCAGCACTTAGGAAACAACATACTTAATATGAAAAAGTTAGTCGGAATCATTGTTCTAAGCCTAATCACTTGCTCATTAAAGACTGCCGCCCAGGAAGAGGCGCGCGTGATATGGCAGGTGACACACTTCGATATCACGGCAACGCCACAACCGCTGGAACGCGCCTTAAGCGCGGTCGCTGTTATTGGTGCCCGAAATGTAGGCAAAGGCACGGGCACGAGTTTTACGTTTCGCATGAATACCAGGGCCAGCGTGAAGTCGGTGACCGTCGGGGGAGCGACCGCGAACTTTCGCACCGCCGCGGAGACACGCGGAAATCTTCAGCGTGTGACCGTCACGCTGCCCGGCTCAGTGGCCCCGGATGGAAGCACGAATGTGAGCATCACCTATAGTCTTCAGCTCGAGAACAACACAGGGCTGGCTGCGCTCTCGCCGGTGGGGTCGCAGTTTCTTCCACAATCGTTTTGGTATCCGGCGCCGAACACGCCATTCACCGTGCGGGGCGGCGACACCGCACCTTTTCGTCTGACCGTAAATGGAGGCAATGCGATTTCATCGGGTGCCGAGAAGAGCAGTTCGGGCTCGAGTGTTTATGAACAAGTGCTCAATGCGCAGCCCTTTTTTGTTCAGGGCGATTGGGACCGAATCGATGGAACGGGCGACGCCAGGGACGTTTTGGCTCTGGTGCCCAAAGGCGCTGGTGCAGACGAACGGAGGCAGGCTGAGTCGCTCATGAATATGGCCGCCAGTGCGCGGGCCTTCTATTCGACGATGCTGGGACCCGCGCCGGCTACACCGATACGCATCGTCTCGGTGAGACGAGGTTCTGGTTTCAGTGAGGCCGGCATTGTCTTGATTGAAGGCGGCGCGTTGCGGCGCTCGAAGATTGACTCCGCGACCGCTTTGCTTCTTTCTGAGGCAGTCGCGCGGATGTGGATTGGTGGTCAGACAGCAGTGCGGGGCGAAGGCGGTGGTTTTATTCGTGACGGGCTGGTGCGATTCCTGGCGACCTTATTTGTTGAGAAGCAGTTTGGCCGCGAAGCCGCCGCCGAAGAGCTTTTGCGCCAACGACTGGCCTTTGGCGCAGTTGCCAGAAGGGATGCCCCACTATCTCGCTCAACTCCCCTCGATGACACTTACTTCAGTTCCGTGCCCAATAGAGGTGCGATGGTCTGGCGTCTCGTTGACCGGCGCCTGGGTCGTGATGTTTTCACAACTACGGTTCGTGAGCAATTGCAGGCAGGCAAGGACAATCTCGATGGACTGACTCTCGCTGCTCTGCGGGTCGCTTTAGTTCAGAAAGGAGGAGAGAGCTTAAAGACGTTGCTTGATCAGCAGATAGACCAGGTGGTCGACATGGATCTGATGATTGGCTTGCCACAACAACGGGGTAGCGAGTGGGTTTCCGCCTTGAGGAACCTGGGATCCACCGACGCATTGGTGACGGCGAAGGCAGCAACGGATCGCGGAGAACAATTGTCGGTGGAAGTTACCATCCCAGCCCGCAATTTCGGCGAAGCGGTTTTCAAAACGACTGCAAAGCCCGTACGTGTCGAAGTCGATCCTGAAAAACTGTATCCACAACTGGATTATGCCAACGACTCCACTCCTCGCAGTCGCGACGTCGGCGAAGCGATAGCCGAAGCTACGCGTTTCTTCGGCGCGCAGGATTATGCGAAAGCTGAGTCACTCGCCCGGGAAATACTTGCTGTCCATCCCCGCTTGCAGGAAGCGCGCATCATTTTAGCGCGCGCGTTGCTGGCTCAGAACAGGAACGACGAAGCCGAAAAGTTGTTTCGAGCAGCTCTCGAGGAGGCGCTACCAACTGCCGGCGCTCTCGCCTGGGCCAATATTGGACTTGGCGAGATCAGTTTAAAGAAAGGCCAGGCTGCCGAGGCCGCGAAACGGTTTAATGAGGCCGTGCGCGCTGATGCTGACTATGCCTCATCGCTCACGGCCCGGGCCGCAAGGATCAGAGCTGAGTCTGCCGTGGGCGCTCCGCCTATTGACGAATCCGTCCGCGCTTTCATCAAGCAACTGGATCAGGCAATTACAAGTGGCAAGAAGGTTGACCTGGAGTCGCGCATTGTTCCCGGTGAGTTGGTGAGGTTCATTGGGGGCATCGTTGGAAGTCAGCCGGAGATCTGGCGGACGACTGTTTTGCGTACTGACCCGCTCGACTCTAATTTGGTGGCCGTAGACGTCAGCATCAACGCTAAAGAGTTGGGCCAGGAACAATCCGGAACGGCTTTATTGATCCTTTCCCGAGTGGGGAGCGGCTGGAAACTAAGTGGGATCGAATTGTTCGAAGTCAGGTAAGGGAGTGAATCAGTTGTTGGTAGCTCTTCTCAACGGTGGCTGCGCAGTTGTTCCTAAGGATGTTTCTGAATCTCATAACTCGCTGACAACTAACAACTGACCACTGTCCCATATGCAAGATCTCTCAACCATTGAACGCCGCGCAGCACGCATCAAGCTTCTGCTGATGGACTGCGATGGTGTACTGACCGATGGCCGATTGTGGCTGCTCGAGGATGGTGATGAACAGAAAAGTTTCAACGTCCGCGACGGGCTCGGTCTGGATCTGTGGCATCGCGCCGGTCTTAAGTCCGGGATTATTTCCGGACGCAACTCGATCGCACTGGAACGACGCGCTGACGGCCTTGGGATTGAATATGTCCGGCAAGCATCCGAGAACAAGACAAAGGATTTCGAGGAGTTGCTGCGATTGGCTCGAGTGGACGAGAACGAAGTGGCGTTTGTTGGCGACGACCTGAACGACATTCCACTCATGCTGCGTTCGGAACTCGCGATTGCCGTTGCGGATGCGGCCGAAGAAACTCGTGCCGTCGCGCATTTGATAACTCAAGCCCGCGGTGGCTCGGGCGCCATTCGCGAAGTGGTTGAAGTAATTCTCAAAGCGCAGGGCCGCTGGGCGGAAGTTACGGAGAAGTACCTAAAGGCAGTGGGTAGCAGGCAGTAAGAGCAGTGAACGGTTGAAATGAGTGATCGAATCAACGGGTCGTGGTCAGTCCATTTTCCATTTTTCATTTGCAATTTAAGACGCCGCTCTCTGAGTCGAGCTTTACATGGGCACATGATTAGCGTTTACAAGTGAAAAACGAGATCCGGTTCTCAGACAATGGCAAATGGAAAACGAGAAATGAAAAATGGCAAATGGCAGATGCCAAATGGCAAATGCCCCTGAGCCTTGCGACTAAAAAGGCAATGCTCTAAGGTATCGCAAATGGTATTCAAGGAGTCCCCCTCCTTCGCGCAAGCGGGCGTAACTCAATGGTAGAGTGTCAGCTTCCCAAGCTGAAAGTTGCGAGTTCGATCCTCGTCGCCCGCTCCAAATGTCAAAATGGTCACACTTAACGACAGAGTCTGATGTGGATCAATTTGGTTGTGGTGGAGCAATTGGGACGGTACCATCAAAGAGGGCAACGCTGTCGAGTGAGACAAAGGTGAGTCCACCTTTCGTCATTCTGTTAATTCACTCATGATCGTCGACGCGAATCGTCCTTTGTGAGTCACTACTGTTTGTTTCTTGTTGATTAAGTTGACAATACCGTAGCGAGGGGTGGGCGTGCGCATTAGCGGAGTATGCCGCAGGAATTAGCGTGGTGACATCTTCTGGCGTTAACCTGACAATACCGTGTAGGTCGCCACGTCCGTAGATACAACGGCGGTGCAGCGTATTTCACACACGAGAAGGAAGGCGGTCTTGCTTCCTTGCCTCTTTGATGCCAGAAATATCGATACGGTGCGCTGCGAGGTCCTCACGAAGCCATGCGTTGAGTCTCACCCCGGTAGCTCGTCGGCTGATCCGCACACGCCATCAGCACCACCGACCAGCAGCCCCACCTATCTATTTCGAGCTGACATTTGTCCTCGCCTTGTTCTCGTAGTTGGCCTTTTTTCGCGGCGAGACAAGGCTAAGCTGGGCTGATTAATCGGCGATTCAATCGGACTCTAGGACGAGGACGAGGGGCGGGGACCGATCAACCTCGTCCGCGTCCGGCAGAGACAGCGCCCGCATCCGCGAACAGCGCCCCAACCGCGTCCTCGTCCCCGAACCTAGTACTCGTCTTAAAGTCCTGCGTCCGCGAACCGCGCCCTCAAGGCGATCGCCTGCTCAGCAGCAACACCGCCGCTTGCGCGGGCGATCGGAACGCTCGGTTTCGTCGTCGCTGCCAAACCTCGTTTCTCCCGGCGGCGAGCATGCGTCCTCACCAGCTAGGATCGCTTCGCGTTCCGCGCGGACCGCGCGCACGAACCGCGATACTCCCGCAGCCAGAGGTGCCAGCGTGATCCCGTTCTCACGCGCGAACTCCGCAAGGTCGGGATCGCGTAGTAGGGCGGCGAGGTCGCGCGCGACATCGGACGAGACCTGCGCCTTCGCCAGCTGGTTGTACAGGTCTGTAGATAGACCGGTAGCCGACATGCGATCGAGCATTGCGACGAACGCGTCCGCATCGAGACCGTCGATGTGACTGATTTCGGCGCGAACTTCGGGCAGCAGCTGGTGCATCTCGCTCGCGCGCTCTTCCATCTCTTGTTCGATACGGAGGTAGCCGCGTTGGTGCAGCTCGATGAACTGCGGTTCCCTGAAGATGCGCGCCGATATCATGCGCGCTCGCGTGAGGGTTCGTGCGTTCTCGAGCGCAATGATACGGGCCGCGGCCTCCATGAAGCGGCGCAGCGCCTGGAGCCCCATTGCACCGTTCGCAGCTTCCCAGTTAAAACGCGGTATATCCGCCACTGCTACCGGCTCGCGATAGCTCGGATCCGGCTCCGGCGGGTCATTGGCCAGATAGGCGAAGCTCGACGCCGTCGCATATAACCCGGCTGCGGTAGCGACCAATCCTGCGGCCAGCCAAGCCGTTACCAGCCCGGCCGCCATCAACCCGGCCGCGATCATCAGAGACAACGCGCCGGCCGCGAAGTACGCAGCCGATCCGGCCGCACCGAGCTTCGAGTCGGACACCGTAACGCGTCGCTCAATGGCGTCCGAGCAGTATGCATCCTCAGCCGTCGCATACTGGTTTCCAAACTCATCAACAGCGTAAAACGCAACCGAGTATG
The DNA here is from genome assembly GCA_041745915.1 of Pyrinomonadaceae bacterium. GTDB lineage: Bacteria > Acidobacteriota > Blastocatellia > Pyrinomonadales > Pyrinomonadaceae > PSRF01. Next base: position 23,670 of record JBGTHZ010000127.1, read on the forward strand.
CAAACAGCTTCGTGGTCGGCCCTGAAGTAGGGGTCCAGGAGCCCGAGGTCAGCCATTTCCAATCGTGCGTGCGCGGAAATGTTACCGGCGTTGTCGAGTCGGGTGTCAGATTGCTCTGAAGCCGCGTGTCGGGTTCCTCAGGGTAGTAGTCGCAGGGCGCAACGGTTGGATCGTCATCGCGCCGCACCTCTGTAAGCCCGAACCAGACTGTTGCCAACGTCGAGTGGCCCTTATTCAGAAAGCGGCCGGCCAGCTGATACGGCTCCTTCCACTTGTACTCAGCGAAGCGCGCGTCCCGCCACTGCCACCACGAGGCATCCATCGGCTCGCGCATGACATGAAAGGGCCGATGCCCGCGGTACAGCGCGCGCTGCCCAACATCGATTTCAATATCCAGCCGCCGAAGACCAATGCGGTAGACCTTCTTAGCCGCGTCTGCATCGGCGATGGTCAGACTCATCTTGCGCTCGCCTGTCCCATCCGGTCCTGTAGCGATGCCGCTGTCCTCGTGCACACTGATGCCATCAATGCGAAAGCGAACGTTGACGGCATCTACACCGAGTGTCATCCCCATGTTGAACGCCCAGCGCACAGGGATCGGCTGACCGGGATACACGTTGTCGACCATCAGATCGATCAGTAGACGGAAGAGCGAGCGCATACGCTCCATCTTCTTTGCGATTTCGCCGGTTGGCTCGATGAAGGCGCGGTCTATAACGACCTTGGACATGTTGTATCTCCTTTCGTGGATGCGCGATCAGGACGATCTCTTGCGAGAAACCGGCAATGTTCAAAGGCACGATTGGGTTGACATTTGCACGCGACACTAAGTAAGCACGACGATCTCAAGTGGAGCCCGAACCGAGATCTCTGAAATCACGATATTGATTGACGAAGCGCCTGCCGCAAAACATGTGACAAATGATGTCGGCGACGTGCTGAGGACGTTCTCTACGCATAATTAAGGTCTGTCTAACGCTGCGCTTCAGCGGCCGGGCGACAACTACATTAAGCGCCAGCTGTCGATGAGAGACACGCTGATTCCGGTCCGCTGGAAGCGCTTGTTATGCCGCGACAATACCCTTCATTACTATTTAAGAATACCAATACCCTGAAGCAACATGCCGAATCCAATAATAGAAAAGCCAAGTCCAACGATTACGAGCAAGATTCGATCAACTATTTCAGGAAGCTCTACTTATTCCTGCTCCAAGGATGCAAGGGCTTGACGTTTGAGAGGTATAGTCCAAAGACTCCAAAGCAGATTGCACAAAAGCCAAGTAAGATTGCACCTAAGATCATTTAATCAAACACTAGTTCAATAAACTCACCTAGCAGCATAACGCTTAATTGGGCCGCCACTGGCGGTATTTTTCGGTCAGCAGTGTTGTTAGACCGCCCAGCGCGGTGTTTTCCGGCTGTAAGCCGATTTTTACCGTCCGTGTTGGTCTAACTCCATTAACAGCGGTCTTTTGCCGCGGCATGCGGTAAGATGTGGTCGCTCTTCGATCCTCACTACCTCACGGAGGACTAATGTCCCAACCTAAGCTGCTTGACCAGGTCCGCGCGGTCCTGCGACTCCGACATTATAGCATCCGGACCGAAGAGGCGTGCAAGCTGTCCGCCGCTTCATCCTCTATCACCAGAAGCGTCACCCGCGCGAGATGGGAGTTGATGAAATTCGACAGTATCTATCTCACTTGGCAACCGATGGCAAGGTCGCTGCTTCCACACAGAACGTCGCCCTATGCGCACTACTGTTTCTTTATCGTCAGGTACTGGCGATTGATTTACCGTTCATTGAAAACATCGAACGCGCCAAACGCCCCAAGCGCGTGCCAGTCGTTTTCACACCCCAGGAGGTCAGACGCTTACTGGCAAACCTTCACGGCACGCATCTGTTGATGGCTTCGCTGCTTTATGGTGCAGGTCTTCGATTGATGGAGTGCATCCGCCTGCGAGTTAAAGATCTCGATTTCCAATACAAACAGATCACCGTGCGGGACGGCAAAGGTGAGCGGGATCGGCGCACCATGTTGCCGCAACCGTTAATCGAACCGCTGCAACGACATCTTGCGCGGGTAAAGTTACAGCACGAGGATGATGTCCGCGCCGGTCACGGTGCGGTTTATCTTCCCTACGCTTTGGAACGTAAGTACCCGTCAGCAGCTACTGATTGGCTATGGCAGTATGTCTTTCCCTCCGCTAATGTCTCGAAGGATCCACGGACGGGTGTGACGCGGCGGCACCACATTTCTGAGGATAGTTTTCAGCGCGTGGTGGCGCGAGCGATTAGAGAAGCGGGCATCACCAAGCGGGCGAGTTGCCATACTTTCCGCCACTCATTCGCCACGCACTTGTTGGAAGCGGGCTATGATATTCGCACGATTCAGGAGTTGCTCGGGCATGCTGATCTCGCGACCACAATGATCTACACACACGTGCTTAATAAAGGTGGCAAGGGTGTAAAGAGTCCGCTGGAACTCTAGCGGACCTTGAACCTCAGGTCTAGACGCTAACGGCGTCAGCAGAAGGGTAGGGGATTGCGACATTCTGATAACCGACCCCTCAACTGGAGATAACTGCCTTCGTTTGGGGAACAACATCAGAAGTGCGGGCCATTGCGATTGAACTGAATTGTGAAAGTCCTCGCGAGACTAAGCTGTTTTTACAAGCATAGCTTGGGAATGTGGTTTTCAAGCCAGCGAGTCTTGATAAAGCCTGACGTGAGGACCTTGTCCCGCAAATGTCCCGCAAGGATGTGCAAATACAGCTATCTAGGGCACAGCATGCACACTATGCACATGCAGTTTTACTAAGCAACTGTGTAAGTGTTGAAAACAAAGGACGCCCGAATCAGCTTCCCAAGCTGAAAGTTGCGAGTTCGATCCTCGTCGCCCGCTCCAATTCCTTCAACAAAATCAATAAGTTGTAAAACTGCTAAGCGCGGAACTATTTTTGTCTCGGACATTGTCCCAGAGGATTGTCATGGGCGACGCGGTTCATCATGTAACTGTTCGCGCGGAGTTCGGAGTTGATAACTGGCCGTGAACACGCTACGCCACTAAACTCGAAACGCACCGGAATGATGAAGCGGTTAGAGAAGGAATGATGACGCCGTTACTCAAACTGCGGCGGGCCACTCACCCTGCTCTCGCCACTCGCTCCCAGAGGTCGTGCCCCATGAAACTCCCACTGCCGACTATTGTCCTCTTTTCTATTCTCCCCAGGGCCTCCGACGAACTCCTCTCGCCTCACCCCCTCTTCTTCTTCCCACACGCCCAACTTTCGCCCGCTCCCGCCTCCCTTCAGCTCACCATTCAAACTCCAAGTAGCCTCTAACGCGGCTTAGTTCAACACAGAATTGTGTGGCGGCTCGTTGACCCTCCCGCCACTTGCCTCCTTTCACCGCCCCACACTAATTCTTAATACGTTAGACGGCTGGCCGAGCGACCAGTCTGAGCGGCTGAATCTCCCAGTAGGTGAGCGACCGCCAGAGCCACTCCGCCGGCCCGAACCGAAAATGGCGCAGCCATACGGAAGCGAACCACACTTGAACCGCGTACCCGACCACCCACACCAAGATGAGCCACATAGGGCCGACCTTACCCATCAAATCCGGCCCCGGCATGAAGCCGTAGAAGAGCCAGAGGCCGAACAGCGTCTGCAACAGATAACAGGTGAGTGCCGTCCGGCCGACAGCGGCGAGCATGAGTAAATGACTGCCCCACCGGGATGTCTGGAACAGGAGCGTGAGCCCCGCTGCATACGCCAGAGTGAGTCCCAAGTACCCGAGTTCCGCGATGAGTCTTCTAACAAATGGTATGAGGAAGCCACCCGCGGCGGCCGATTCGAGAAATTGCCCGGCGACAATAAAGTTCCCTCCGACGCCGACTATAGCCCCCGCAATTAGCAGTGTGCGGAAGAGCGCATCATGGCCTTTGAGGTCGCCAAGCACTAACGCACGCGCGGCGTAGAGGCCGAGAAGAAGCCGCCCCAAAATGGCCACTTGGTAGGCGATCTGGCCCACCGAGAGCGTGAGGTGCCAGTCGTACAGCCAGTTGACGCGAAGAACTTCCGCGTAGGAGTTGGAAGAGAAAGTCTGAAGCGCGACCGCGTCGATGCTAGGGTCTGAAGCCGCAGGCCCCATTAGGAGCGACCGGAACCCGCCGATCAATGCCGGGGCGAGGACCGCGAAGAATAAGGCCCAGCTCAACAGCGCCCTGTTCGACACCCGCAGGAACAAAGGCAAGAGTAACCCCCAGAGGGCGTAGAACCTTAATATGTCGAAGCACCAGAAGAGCCAGCCATGTATCGCGCCGATGATGAAAAGCCATCCGAGGCGGCGGTAGAACAAGCGGGCGCCATCAACCCCGCGGGCACTAGCCCGACTCAGAAAAAGCCAGAAGCTGATCCCGAACAGGAAGGAGAAGAGCCCCATAAACTTGTTTTCGACGAAGATCAGTTCGAGCAGGTAAACGACCTTATCTACATTAGCCGTCGGGAGCATCGCCCGCTGCGCATCAGACATGTATGTGAAACCTGAGAATATCAACAGGTTCGCCGCGAAGACGCCGAGCAGTGCGAAGCCGCGTAGCGTGTCCACAAATTCGACGCGGTCAGCGGCGCGCATTAGAGTGCATCTAAACTCGGTAGTCACCGGGCTGACCAGACCGCGAGTTCGTTCCCGCTCGGATCCTTGAAGTGAAATCGTCGACCACCGGGAAAGTCGAAGATCTCCTGGGTGATCCGACCACCGGCATCCCGAACCCTGGCCAGTGTCCCTTCGAGATCATC
>JBGTHZ010000128.1:0-22058 GCA_041745915.1 Pyrinomonadaceae bacterium
GCTCGATCGATACTCCAGGTTTAAGGCGAGCGAACGAAGATAGGTAGTTAGCAGTCGTTTTCTTTTTCTCAGCATTGAATGCGAGCGGTTGCCAGAAATCAACTCTTCCCCAAAGCATGGGATGATCAAAGCCCGGGGGCATTACTCCGACGACGTTTACTGTCTTTCCATCCAGTTGCAGATTGCGACCCACAACACCTGGATCGCCTCCAAAACGCTTTTGCCAGAAGCGGTCGCTGAGCACGGCGACGTTGTCCGCGCCCGCCTCAAATTCCTCCGGGTTGAAAAGACGACCTAGCGCCGGTGCAATGCCGAACAGTGGAAAGAAGTCGGCCGTTCCCGCCAGACCGCTCAGTCGTTCAGCTGTCTGACCCTGCTCAACAAGGCTGCGGCTGACATAGTTGTAGGCGGCCATCTTCTCAAACACGGTGTTCCTCTCGCGCTGAATGAAGAAGTTGCCAGGTGAATGCGGCCAACTCTGCGAGTGAGGCGAAGTGCGAAAGACGCGTACCAACTGAGAAGACTGCGGATATGGAAGCGAGCGAAAGAGAAAGGTGTTGAGGACACTAAACATCGCAGTGTTAACGCCAATTCCCAGGGCTAAGGTTAACGCTGCGACAACAGTAAAGCCTTTATGCTTGAGCAGCATCCGCAGGCCATAGCGCACATCCTGAATGAAGCTTGTCATGGTCACTCCTTTTGGTTCGTAGGTCCTGTCGAGTGCTTTATGGGTTAACACCACAAGCGCTTTAAGTGTGACAGCTCTTTGCGCAGACCCCGGCGAAAAGACCCATTAACGGAGGGATGAAGCATAAGTCAGTGCCATAACGCGGTAGCGTGAGGCTCGGTGGTCGTAGCTAATCAGCGCCCCGGCAGAGTAGTTAGTACCACAACGCGGTAGCGTGTGGCTTGCCGTTGAAACCGACGCCTGCAACAACCACAAGTTTCAGTCATCAAAATTGGGAAGTTCATCACCTTGGCCGTAAAGAACATAGTCGATTGCCCTTTCAACACTCTTTTCATTCCACAATCGACGCTTACTTCCTTTGAAGGCCCAGGGACTGGATGGATAGCCCCACTGACCTTCTTCACGCAATCGTCTGGTCGCCTGCTTTGAACGCGTTGAGTACGAGTTCCGGCTTCTTGTGAGCTGTCACCACCACATGGACATGATTTGTTCGCGCATTCAGAGCCAGCAACGACCATTTACGAATCCTGCAAGTCTCGCGAATTGCCTCGTCCACGATTCGGCGTTGTCTTGGGCTAAGAATTAACCGTTTGGCTTTTAGGAGTTCCTGCTTGTAGCGCCGCCAGCGTTCGTTGGGCTCGATATAGGGAGACCCATAGAGATTGTGAAAGCGGTCTATCGAGCCGCGCCTGTCTCCATGGAGCCAGGTCCCATACGTACGGAAAGAAATGAAGTATGCGAGAGGCGTGTCGGTATCGTTCCACATGATGAGGATGAGGATTGAGTAGTTGAAATACCGACAGGCATGTTGAACTGGCAAGTGGGAGTTGTCAATCATCTAACCTCAGCCACACGCTACCGCGTTGTGGTACTGACTTCGTCACACTCAGTTAAGTTTTCACACAGTCTCGGTTAGCGGGTGGAGAAAACTCTCAGTGCTGTGTCATGAAGTCAGTACCACAATGCGATAGCATGTGGCTCGCTAACAGTCCAACTCTCGAGTTCTTAACGGAGCCACACGCTACCGCGTTGTGGTACTGACTCCGTGACAATCTGTTGAGCTTTTTACACAGTCTCGGTAGCGGGTGGGTGAAAACTCTCAGTGCTGTGTCATGAAGTCAGTACCACAATGCGATAGCATGTGGCTCGCTAGCAGTCCAACTCCCCAGTTCTTAACGGAGCCACACGCTACCGCGTTGTGGTACTGACCTCGTGACACCCTGTTGAGCTTTTACTGAGTGTTTTGATTGATGACGCGGCGGCAATCTATCGCAACTCGCCGCTTCCCGTGACATGGGCAAACGTCAACTCTGCCCCGCGTTACGATAAGCCTCCGTTGAACTACAATTCAGCGATGACTGAATTAACTATCGTACAAGCTTCCGACTTGCTACGGAGCAAACAGCTCTCACCTGTGGACCTCACAACTTCTTGCTTAGACCGTATCGAGCAACTTAATCCATCTATAAACGCATTTATCACTGTCATGAACGAGAGCGCATTGGCCCAGGCGCGCGAAGCGGAGGATGAAATTCAGGCAGGTAGATGGCGTGGACCACTGCACGGTATTCCGATTGGCTTAAAGGATTTGATTGACACGGCCGGCGTGAAGACGACCTGTGGAAGTGCTCTTTTTGCAGATCGCGTCCCCGGAGAGGATGCGGAGATCGTTCGACGGTTGAAAAGTGCGGGCGCTGTGCTGATCGGCAAACAGAACTTGCAGGAGTTCGCCTACGGCGGCACCTCCACATCGAGTCATTTTGGCGCCGTCCATAATCCATGGGACCTTGATCGTATTGCCGGCGGTTCTTCAGGCGGCTCTGCCGCTGCTGTTGCGACCGGTATGTGCTTCGGTGCTATTGGAACGGATACCGGCGGTTCAGTTCGCGAGCCCGCGGCATTTTGCGGCATTGTGGGTCTAAAGCCGACGTATGGCCGTGTGAGTACTCGAGGAGTGTTTCCACTGTCGCCGTCGCTGGACCATGTCGGACCACTGTGTCGCAGCGTCACCGACACGGCTCTAATGCTCCAGGCTCTCGCGGGTTATGACAGATTGGATCCTACCAGCGTGAATTGCCCAGTCGACTCGTATGCAAATGCACTTAGCGTGAAGACTAAACCACGTATAGGCGTTGTGCGCCGCCCGTTCTTCGACGACCTCGACCCCGAGATTGAGAAGGCTGTGGATGAAGCATTGAAACAGCTCGGTGACTTATCTTCAAATGTGCTCGAAATCAATCTACCTTCCACGCCAACTGCCGTGCAGGCGCCGGAGGTGTACGCTGTACATTCGAAGTACTTCCGTGAATCCCCAGATCTTTATCGGCCCTGGATGCGTGAGCGGCTCAGACAGGCCGCGGCCGTGGACACATCGGCTTACGTTGCAGCTCGACAGGAGCTTGACCGCTTGCGAGACAGTGTTGGAGAAGTCTTTTCGGAAGTCGACTTTTTAGTTACCCCAACTACACCAGTGCCACCAATAACAATAAAAGAAGCTATGAGTATGTCGCCGGAGCCGGCAGGCGAACTCTGGCTAAGGAACACTCGGCCGTTCAATGCATACGGGTTGCCAACCCTCTCGATTCCTTGCGGTTTAACTCAAGCGGGCCTCCCGATTGGGTTGCAAGTCTCTGGCCCACACTTCAAGGAGGCAGATCTACTCTCGTTTGCTCATGTTTTTGAACAGGCGACAACCAGGCATCTGAACGCTCCCGGGATGCAACTGCAAACCAGCTGATTCGAAGCAGCAAACTCGCGACTCTCGTGTAGCGTCAGACGGTCGCGCTACGTGCCCTGGCCGAGGCGGGAATTCGGGTAGTTGCAATCAGCGTTGATAAGTCCGAGAAGACTCGCGAGATGATGGTTCAACCCGAGAAGACTCGCGTTAGAAAATGGTTCAAGAAGCTGGATACAATTTTACTTGTCTGTCCGATCCAAAACTTAAGGCAATTCGCCGCTATGATCTGGTTCACGCCGAAGAGTTAGCCAGCGGCCGAGACATTGCGCCTCCGGCTGAGTTCATGCTCGATCCGTCCGGAACGATCCGCTGGCGAATGGTGACGGAGAATTTTTCTGTACGCGCGCGCCGAACAAGTCCGAAGCCGCAAAGGCACTGCCGTGAGTGAAAGATTAGGACCGCGATGCGCGATCTCGGCGATGCCAATGATTTGTCCATTTTTCGTCTGTAACTCGCGAACCGCTAACAGGATTGCTCGATCATTTAACGCAGTGGGTCTCAGTCAGCATCGTCACGTGGTAGCGTCGGGTCGGTGCGAGGCTTCAATACACCATGATCCTACCAACTTCTCATTCTCCCCAACCTTTAGGTTGGGGTAAGGTCGCGTTACGGTTGGCAGAACCATTTTAAATGGTTTTCCTCTGACCGCCATACCGCTTAACAAACATCTCGTACTCTTCCGAATACGTCCGCTTGCGATGATGTTCCTCTTGATTGGCGATCTACCGCACGACACATCCAACATCACTGTGAAACGGAAAAGGCTCCGTAGCCACAACCCCAGGCAAATCGGCCTTAATGATTCGGCTGTGGTTAATCCCGTGCGATGAACGACCCTGGAAAGCTTGATCACGTCTTCAATTGAATTGCTGAAGATTACTACCATCGTGGAATAGCGGGTCGGAAGATCAATCAATGCATGAGTGTGAGGTCCATTATTGAAAACCATTAAAATGGTTCCGGGGAGTATAGCGTGCCCTTAACCCCAACCTGAAGGTTGGGGAGAATGAAAGGTTGAGTTTTTGATTGGTGACGCCACGGCAATCTATCGCAAGCTAACCGCCTTGTATTGGACATCTCATCTGGAGTTAGCAAATCGCGAAAACTGCAAATTCAAAGGGAAGCCAAAAACGCTTTGCTCGGCGACATTGTTAATTTCCCGATCTCTGAGATGGGTGATGTATCTGGAAACCCGGATCTCGGAGACGAGTATCGCTCGCCTATAAAAACGGATGTCCCAACACTTTTTGTGAGCGGCGTACTTGATACAACACTCAACCTTTTCAAGCAGACGAGGTGCGAAAGACTTTTAAAACAGCACGCACCTCGTCATCGACAATGCGGGCCACGAAAGCATGCCGCCGTTGGTTGCGCCGACCGATTTCTCCGTGTTGCATGAATCTCAGCTGCAAAAGAAGAAACAACCGGCCGGTCGCGCGCGTATGACCTGACTAATATGTCTATGACGCAGGCCAACGAACTCCCTTCTCCGCGGACCGATAAGATCAACGGAAAGCCCGGCGAACCGACTCCTCGAAAGCCCCTCCGGGTGTGGCCCGGCGTGGCCGTGGTGATCGTGCAGTGGCTGGCATGGTTCGTCGTCCCTTTCTTTCTACCCGACGCGATGCTCTATGCAATGATGGTTGCAGCCTCGTGCGCGTTGGCTGTCGTTCTCTGGTGGTTGTTACTCAGCCGCGCTCCCTGGTACGAGCGCGTAGGCGCCCTCATCCTGATTGTCCTCGCGGTGATTGGAACAAAGCGTATTGTCCACGTGTCGATTGCAACCGGCAGTATGGGTTTTTTGCTTTTCGTCATGGCGATCCCTGCTATGAGCCTCGCCCTGGTCGCAGCGGCAGTGGTCAGTCGTCGCCTCTCCGCAGGGCCGCGGCGCGCGGTGATAGCTGCCGCGATCCTGTTTGCGTGCGGAGTGTTTACGCTCCTCCGAACCGGTGGTGCTTCTGGAGACTTCAAAAACGATTTCCACTGGCGCTGGTCCAAAACTCCTGAAGAGCGACTCCTGGCCCAAGCCGTCGATGAGACCGAAAAGCTGCCCGCAACTCCCATCGCTCCGGCAGCAGCCGGTTCCGAAGCCGACTGGCCCGGCTTTCGAGGGCCCCATCGCGACAGCGCTGTTCGCAGTGTGCAAATTAAGACCGACTGGTCGGCGTCGCCGCCGGTCGAGCTGTGGCGGCGGCCTGTCGGCCCGGGTTGGTCATCGTTCGCGGTCCGCGGCACGCGCCTATATACACAGGAGCAGCGTGGTAAAGACGAGATCGTCGCCTGCTATGACGTAACCACCGGCAAGCCCGTGTGGAAACACAGCGACGCGGTCCGGTTCTACGAGTCGGTTGGCGGCCCCGGTCCGCGCGGGACGCCCACCCTCAGCAATGGTCGCGTGTACGCACTGGGTGCGACCGGAACCATGAACGTGCTTGACGAAGGTACTGGCTCAGTCGTCTGGTCGCGCAACGCCGTATCCGACACCGGCGCGAAGATCCCCGGCTGGGGTATCTCGGGCTCCCCGTTGGTAGTCGGTGATCTGGTGATTGTCGCCGCGTCCGGCAACCTCGTCGCCTACGACCTGGCCACTGGCAAACCGCGCTGGCTCGGCCCAGGCGGCAGCAACAGCTACAGCTCACCACAGCTTGTCACCATCGATGGCGTCCAGCAGATTGTGTTGATGAGCTCAACTGGAGCTACTAGTGTGGCACTCGCGGACGGCAAGCTACTTTGGAATTACTCCTGGCCATCTGACACGCGCATTATGCAGCCAGCCGTGATTGCGGATGGGGACCTTATGATCAGCGTGGGGGACGGAATGGGCGGAAGCGGCATGCGCCGCATCGCTGTCAAGCAGGGATCCAGCGGATGGACCACCGAAGAGCGCTGGACATCAGAGGACCTCATTTCCAGCTTCAACGACTTTGTCATTCATAAGGGCCATGCCTTTGGCTTCGACTACGGCACCGTGGCGTGTATCGACCTAAAGGACGGGAAGCGCAAGTGGAAGGGCGCACGCTACGGCTACGGCCAGCTGGTGCTTTTGCCCGATCAGGATGTGCTGCTGGTGTTGTCGGAGAAGGGAGAGTTGGCGCTGGTAAAGGCGTCGCCCGACCAGTTCACTGAGCTCGCGCGATTCCCGGCGATCGAGGGAAAGACCTGGAACCACCCGGTGCTGGTCGGCGACGTCCTGCTGGTTCGGAATGACCACGAGATGGCTGCGTTCCGACTGTCCCTCGCGAATCGCTAACAGTATTGCTCTAAACAGTCAGTACAGTAACGCGCAACCTCTCATTCTCCCCATCCTTTAGGATGGGGATCAGCGGTCCTCAAAAATGATTGCCAACCATTTTAATGGTTTTCCTCTGACAGCCATTCCAAGCCTTCAATGCACCATGATCCTTCAACCTCTCATTCTCCCCAACCTTTAGGTTGGGGGTTAAAGGCGCGCTCCAACTGGCGGAACCATTTCAATGGTTTTCCTCTGACCGCCATTCCAAGCCATACCGCTTAACAAACATCTCGTACTCTTTCGCATACGTCCGCTTGCGATGATGTTCCTCTTGATTGGCGATGTACCGCGCGACGCGTCCAACATCAGAGTGTGAAACTGAAAAGGCTCCGTAGCTACCACCCCAGGCAAATCGGCCTTTAATGATTCGGCTGTGGTTAATCCAGTGCGATGAACGGCCCTTGAAAGCTTGATCACGTCTTCAATCGAATAACGCGTCGGAAGATCAATCGTGACGACCGACTACGACCACCCCTGCCCACGGATCTGCGACCATTCCACGTTTTCTCCTTTGAACCAACGTTCCCCCACCCTCGCATGCGTCCACACCGGATTCGCCTCCGGCCCCTGAGACTGCGGCCACGATTTCTCCTGCAAGCGCTGGTTCTTCTCCTGCCCGTGCACCGGGAGTGCCACTAACAACAGCGCCCCCGCCAAGCCGCCAAGCGCGAGAGAATGCTGGATTGGTGAAAAAGAATGTATCGGGTTATTACTGCGCGACTAGTTTCTGCTGGGGAGCCAACGCGTACTCATTATCTTCTCGTAGGTTGTCGTTAGGCTGATTCGTGCGTCGAGGTCATCTGAAGTATCGCATCGGTTGACTTGAATCCAAAAGATGCCACCACAGCGCTAGCTATTCAGACTTCTACTTCGGAGACGCCGGAATAGCATTTTGAGAAGGTGAATCTCGGTGGTTCTTTTCCGACAAGGCATACACACGTCACTTTGATTTGCCCGTGGCTGGTTGAGTTGGAGAACACGGGTCAGGAAGATAGACTCTTCCCGTCGAATTTGTTGAATCAAGTGAGTAACTGGATCCGTTCAATGATTTTTCTATTGTATCTAAGAGAGTTTTGACGATTTACAGTACTGCTATGAACGTAATGGTTGGTTGTTGTATCTACTGTAACGAGAAACGTCCGCCACTTACGCGTGAACACGTTCTGCCTCGCGGCTTGGGTGGCGATGATTCTCCGGTGGGTTCCACGATGCCATTAGTACTCAGAGAAGCGTCTTGCGAACGATGTCAGCAGATCACGAAAAGGATTGAACACGATTGCCTAGTGCCGATGATGGACTATGCCCGCGCGAGGCTTGGACTTAAGCGCAGGGATCGTCGTCCTTCCACGATGAAGGCAATCGCCGATTTACCCGATGGGACAACCGAACACCGAGAAATTGATTCAACCGAAATCCTCGGACCGATCATCCTGCCAGCATACTATGAGGCGGGTGCCTTAACCGGCAAACCATTGAACGAGTTCAGCGGATGTGACTATCACATCATAATAGTTGCGTCCGCACAGCAGAACGCCATGACCGGCGTGTCCCGGTTAGGCGTTGATCTGACGGCAGATTCCAAATCCTTCGCTCGCATGTTGGCGAAGATTGCGCTTGGGGTTGCAGTGGCTCACTTTGGAATCGACGGATTCACGCCAACAGTAAGAAATCTAATTCTAAGGAATCCTGATGAATGCGGTCACTGGGTGGGCGGATTCGCCGGCACAGAAAAGGTGAGACCGCCTAGCACTAAACTTCACAGAATCCTTCTTCGTCGACCGGCGGAGCTCAAACCGGGAGATTTCATAATCGTAGAGATTCAATTATTCGCGCAGTACGGCGGTCCGAACAACTATGTGGTTGTGGGCAAAGCTAAGTAAATGTTAAAGCTCGTGCCTGACCCGAAGAGCTTTACCATTGTGCTTGGTACTAAAGCTAGACGCTAGCTGGCGGTTGGATTAAGGCGAAATCGGTTACGCCCCTTAGAATCTATGTTTTACATTCCTATTGAACGAGTCAGCGAGGACGCCTTGCTGGCGCTTGTAGCGGAAGGCAGACGAGAAGATGCTCAGCTTGAATTCAAATTGACCCTGCCTGCGGGAACTGATGAAGGCAAGAAAGAGTTTCTCAAGGACATTACCTCGATGGCCAACTCGCAGGGCGGCGATATTATATATGGCATCCGAGAAGACAGAACTAGTCCTGACGATGAAGGAAAAGCTGCGGAGCTCGTCGGGATAACCGGCATCAGCGCTGACGCCACGAAGCTTTGGATCCATGAACTCCTCAATACCAGCATCGAAGAAAGAGTCACCGGGGTTATCATCCGCGATATACAACTCAGCTCAGGCGGATTTGCATTGGTAATCCGAGTGCCTAAGAGTTGGAATTCGCCCCACGTCGTCCGCCATAGGAACCACTGGCGATTCTACGCCCGAAATTCGGCCGGGGTTTATGCAATGAACGTAACTGATCTTCGAACTGCTTTCCTTTTGAGCGACACCCTCGGTGAAAAGCTGCGAGCGTTCCGAGAAGAACGAGTAAGTGAGATTCTCAAGAACAATCCTGACGTCGAGGCAAAGAGAGATTGGGTGGATAACAAGCCGTCTACGTCAATCAGTCAACGGCAGTCTCTACTGACTGTGCATCTACAGCCTTTCGATTCTGTAAAATCAGGATTCGTTGTTGATGTCGCCCAGGAAAGACGTGGTGAAGCCGGTGTTCTTCAGTTGTGCAGCGATGCGTACGGCGACACTCAAGTTCGGCTAAATTTTGATGGCCTTAATGCGTCGCATAATAGAAGCTATATTCAGGTGTACCGTTCGAGTGCCACAGAAGAAGTCGATTTTGAGGAGTTAACGAGCGAAATTGATGGCAACCGATTTGATGTAGAGTGCATTGGTGCTACGGAACTCGACCGCGCGATCTTTAAGGCTGTCGGTCGCCGCTTGTTATTGTTGAAACGCCTGGGTGTCAGCTCTCCGGTCTTAATTTCTGTGTCACTTCTTAACGTACAAGGTTGCAAATTGGTAGTAAGATATCCGATCTATGTAGGCGACCAACTTGCCTCCGAGGGTTCTCGCTTGTCGCCATATGCAATCGATCGTCAGAATCTTCTTTTAACCGGGCTGGTAGCTGAGAACCTCCAACAGCTTTCGCTTGAGGGCCAGCGCGAGGACAGACTTGGAATCGAGTATTTGAGTTGGCGTGCAGTTCAGCCTTTGCTGCGATCATACTGCGATACAATTTGGAATGCCGTGGGCTTTCCAAGCTCTGAGTACTTTGACGCCGATAGTAAATGGATCGGTCGAATTTATAGAAGCCGGGGCAGCTAATAGACAAGACCGTCCACGTTCATGCGCTAGTGGCATCACACTGTCAGCGAAGCTTATGCAAATTTTACGGTTCCGCGCGAACTGAGAAAATCCTTTTCCTCTTTATCCGCCTTTTGCCGACGTGCTTGAGAATGCTTCTTAATGCTCTCCCAAAGTTCTCGGAGAAAGACATGAGCCAGCGACGATTTGTCGGTTGTATCGTAGAGCCTCCACATCGTCGGATAATCGCCGTTTTCCTCCAGCGCGAAATAAGCTGCCAACCTGTCAGAGCTGTTGGCCGATTGATAGAGTTTCGTCAGTCGTACCAAGTCGGCCGAACGGCTTTTGGCAGCCAGTGCCTCATCAGCTGCTCTGCGAATTAGCAGTTCACTGTCTCGCCGAGCTTCGTTGATCCAATGATCAGGACTGTCCCAAAAACCCAATGAGTTAACAGCGCAAGCTCTTGACCATTCGTCTCCGCCTTTGAGGTCGTTATAGATCTGGGCGCATATTTCAGCGTCCATGCGAAACAATACCTCCAGAGAATCTCGGCGTACCTCGAGATACGGATCACAGATGAGGCGCTTCATTAATTCAACGAGCGCGCTGGTATGCTCCTTCTCGGTCCGGATCAGCTGCGGCATCAACGATGCCAGTTCCTGGCGCGCGCTCCTGTGAAGGCGCCCGGATCGATACAAGTCGCCGATCCGGTCGACAAGGAGCCCGGGATCTCGACGCGCGAGCACTCTGATCGCTGAGGACTGTTCGCCAACATCCATTTGCGGACCTCGAAAGGTCTCAAGCTTTTCAAGAATGGCGCTTCGCGCTAGAGGGTCTGGCCAGAACAGACCGACGGCATTCAGGGCTCCTCCGGTTAATAATCGCTCGCCGGTAACAACCTCAACCAGCGGTTTGAGTGCCGACCGTTCTCGCAAACGTGCCAATTCGATGTTGAAGCCAGTCGCACCGCCTGCAAAGCGTGATCGACTCTTCATGATGTCAGGAACTGACTCCACAGACTTCATCTGGGCCAGCGCATGCGCGATTGTCCGAGCAAGCGAAACGCTCTGCGTGTCGTTCAAAAGACGTCTAAGGTTTGTTGCGGCGTCCACATAGGTGAGATCGCCGAGAGCTTGAATGGCATGATCCTGGAGAATCTCGTTGTCTTGATTAAATGCGATCTCGGAGAAGATGTCCGCGTGACCCTTCGCGTCCAGTAGCCCTAGTGTCTGCAGGCACGCGACTCGACCGTACGTGGTCGCCTTAGGATCGCGAATAATCTCCCTTAGTTCGGCGACCGTAATGACGCCACGCAGCGCCAAGGGCCGGATTGTGTCACTCGGCAAATAGATCGAGATCTCAGATTCCGATTTTATATAAGAGACAAGCGGAGCGACGAATTCTTTAGTGGCGCACGTGCTTAACGCGCGCATTGCATGACTGCGTTGCAGCCACTCGGCCTGTTCGCCGGATGTGTGTCGTTCCGCCTTCTTCAACAGGGCTCCCGCCCCGCGCTCATCGCCTACAACCCATAGAGCATCACAAATCGTGAGGTCAAACGTCCATTCGGCATCCTCCAGAAGCTGACTCGCTTCAGCGCCAAAATCGGCAGCTCGCGACTTTGCCAAAGTCTTGAAGGCGGCCACTTGGGCATGATGGTCGCTTAAAGGATGATTTGCCTCCGCCCTTAACCCGTCCCTGATCGTATTGACGATTCGTTCCGTAACCGGAATTGTTTTTGCGCGAAGGCTCTCCATCGCGGAAGTAATTTCGCTGAGTTGATCAGGCTTCCATAGTTCTCCGAGGCGATTAAAGCTCTGCCATATCAACCCATCAGGCGGTCTGACCGCAATGCGATCAACGACATCTTCAAGTATCACAGCCTTGCTTCCGGGACAGTCGATTTCATCCGCTGCCCACACCGCCTCTATCGGTCGAAGGACACCAGCGCCGGAGAGGCCCCGGCGCAACAGTTCCAAAACGGTATCGTGTGGCGCTTCTCCTCCTATTTTTATTAGAGCTGACATGAGTTGACGAATCACCCAAGTTCGGTCCAACGAATCAGCTTCGGGCCGATTCCATTGGGCAAAAGCCTCATTCAGATGCGGCAGGTCTCCCGGATCGCCGCACTCCATTACGATCTTGGTTGCACCTATTACTGATTGCCAATCTTTCGAAACGAGCGACGCGACCGCAGCGGAATGTTGATTACAGTCGCGCAGATGAGCGGCGGTAAACAAAACACTTCGCAACAGCTCAACCTCTCCTTCTTTTATATGCTCAAAACAAAATGTGAGAGCCGCCGACACCTCATTCGTTAGGGTTCCAATATTACGAACTGCGATTAAGCACCGGCTGCGAAGCACGACGGGCGCGCTAAAGTCGGTGACTACACTTAGCAAGGCCTCTATGGACGCTTCTCCAATGCCGGACAGTGCGCCATAGATGGTTGAGTGAAGCTCAATCTTCTTTTCAGGCTCACCGAGCAGATCTATCAGCACCGTTATTGCTTCGATATCTTTGTGTTGCCCAACTAACTTCACCGCAACTTTTTGGGATTGCGCATCGGTGTCTCGTAGATGCCCACGAATCTCGCGCAGCGCTGCTGGTGAAGGACGTAGAGCATAAGCGGCTTCCCTGTATTTGAATACTGGACCCGAATCTTTTTGCTTGATGAAATCGAAGATTGCCGATATGAGTGATGGCCGGACCAAACGAAACAAACTCTCGGTACGAAACAGATGTGTCTCAACTAAAGCTTCGAGCAGGATTAGGAGTCTCGTGTCCTCAGGATGTTCTGTGAGACGATCAAGCCAAGCCAGAAGGCTGTCAATCAGCGGGTGATAGCCCCAGGCCTCCTGCACTCGCGAGTTGACGATCTGTCGCAGTTCGTCTGATGTCTTACCAGCTGCTTCCTTTTCCAAGGCAAAGGATAGGACATACCCGCCCATGTCCGACACAGTAAACCCGATCAATTTTTCGTCTGTAGGGCCGGCGGTTGTGGATAAGATCCCTGCTTGCTGCATCGCCACCAAGGGTGATTCGCTCGGGAGTTGGAGATCTACTTCAAGTTGAGGAATTCGTTCTCTAATAAGATCAATTGGAAGACGAAAGTCAGGAGACTTCTGTTCAACCGCTATGCGCGCAAACTGCAGAAGATAGCCGCGCAAGGAGTCGGGTTGGAATCCCGAGAAGCTGGCAGACAATGCCAGGGCATTATTCAGACGCTGCTCGATCAGCTTGCTCCAAGTCAGTTCTCCCAATTCCAATGCGTTTCCTGACTTCAGCAGATGCGAGTAGTGTCCAAACGTCGCCGGATGAGTTAGAAGTTCTCGTACGCTTTCAATATGAGCGTCTGGCCACTCCCCGTCACGCGACGGGATCAATTCTCTGGCACCGATAGCCTGCAGCGCTTCAGTGAGTTCTGATGGCGAAAAATTCTGGAGTTGCGGAGTCATCTGCTCACGTGACTCTTCAGCCCGAAGAGCTGCGGCTTCTTTATGAAAAGGCAGATGGTAATCTTGATTGACTCTGTCCCAGGCAATACCGTTGCAAGTCACGACGGCCTTTACGCTTTGCGCGGGGAGATCGGCCATTGTGTCGCGTAACTTGATCAGCTCGTTGGTGGTCGTCTCAGGAACGAAATCATCGATCATGACGAGGAAACCCTTAACGCCTGCCGGCAAATCTGCCTTCCATGGTTGACGTAGAAGATAGGACGCACCTGGTGCCCACGGTTGCCCGAGTCCATCCTCGGCGATTAGGCGAGCCATGTATTCGAGGGAGAACGTTGCGCCCCGGACCAACAAAACCGCCCAGCCTTGATCGGACAAACGCTTCGCCTCGGATGCTGCAAAGACGGATTTGCCGACACCTGAATCTCCGCTGATGAACAACACCCGCTGGTCCGAAGCAATAAAGCGATCGACTTCTTGCTCCAATGCTTTTCGACGAATAACGACCGAGTCTCGGACGAATTCTGCCGCCAGCCGTTCACTAACCTTGCGGCATCCCTTTTGAATTTGAACTGGATTTGAAAGAAAGGTTTGACGGACCGTATCCGCCGCCGGTCCCGACAAGGTGAACACCACGTTGCCGTTGCCGGCGATCAAGACTGCGTTGTTGGCGTTGCCAGAAATTGAAATTGTCCGATCAGCAGAAGCCAAACTAAACGCATCGCCTTGGAAGGCCCGTGCGATGAAGCTTAAATCAGAATCTCTGGGATGTCCGGCTTGGACACGTTTGGCTGCGCGCTTTAACCGCGCCCTCTTTCTGAGAGTTTGGATATAACGAAGAATCACCGGTTTCTTGAGGAGTTAATCGTGTTGTTGTCTCCCGCGGTATTCGTACTGTTATTTGCGCTACCTCCAATTGAGATTTTCCGACTCGAGGTGGCGCCGCCAGCGGACTCGTTCGCTTTCCGAACTTCGAGGATGATAGCGAGAAAGAGAGAAATCCCTGCAATCACGTAGGCAATCCAGCGATAGTTGCTAATCTTGGGCTCAAGATCAGTGGCAATCCATTTAGTGGCAAGAGCCCCAGCAAAAGTGATGATGGCTACGAGCACTGCGATAAGCGAGCTTCGATGTCGTTGAATTTTGTTTTCCATGTTCTTACTTTCTGTGATTCGACTCCTTCAACTGCCTAAAGTTAGAGTACCAGTCCTCATTGAGAAAGTCGCGGCGCCGACTTGCCCTTTGCGGCCGGAGACATCAGCACAATCTCAGACGAGCCAACGGCGGGCGGGTGGTCGTAAATGCTCGGGGCAATCACTAACTCATCCGCCGGCAATAGGTGACGTCTATTTCTCGCGACGTCCGTAGCACCACGATAGAACGATATGCTGTGACAAGATCTTCTTGACTTCCTTGACGCCGTCGATTATCAACTTACCTTGGTTTCCCATTATCCTTGCTAATTCTTACATCTACGGGGAACCGTAACTACATAGTCTCTTTTTAATAGGAAACCCTGTTAGCCTGCGTCTGTGGCCCGCGACAGCTTAAAAAAAACAATTGATGTGCACTGTTTGAGGCGCTCATTGCTCTGACAACATATGGGCAGCAAAGTTTGGAAATATGACACGGAAACGATTACTGCGCGTGACTGCTGGAGTTATCGCTTTGTACCTCTTGGCTATCGTGCTCGGCGTCGCCATCCGAATCTGGTTTCCAGGCGAGCACAGCCCAGTCTACGGTACATATAAGGATCTCATCCCTCTCTTCATTGCGCTTCCAGCAGCTTATTTTGCATTCGCAATTCAGAGTCGCTCGGCTTATTTGTCAAGCCTTCGCGCAGTATGGAGCAAGCTTGCGGAAGCTATCGGTTCGGCGATCATTTATACGGAACTGCCGTCGCCAACGCGTGAGGAACATGTTGAGACATTGCGGAAGCTTAGCGCGGTTATTGAGGAGGTGCGCGGCATCTATAAAAATATTCCGGCAAAAGGCGCTCCAGACGGCTGGTATCCTTTTGAGCCAGTGAAACAGATTTACAATGAGCTTAAGCAGCTTGGGTACGGCGACCAAGCCTCAACAGAACGACAGAAAGCGACGCGCGACAGGATCTACAAAATGTGGAGAAAATGCCGAGTGCATTTTCTTTCGGAATTGAACATCGATGTCCCTACATACCATCACGCAAATTACGCGGCTCGAGAGTAACTAAATTCTGAGATTCGATAGGCTATCCGGACCCGCCTCACGCAGAGGTTTATGTTCTTCCAAAAGGTGCTAAAAGGGATTGCTGGGCTGGCTAGGGAGCATGCCGATGCGACCTTGCTTAATGGGATACTTTGCAATTGGTGGCGGACCGTTGGGCGGATCTCGCCCGGACAAATTGTCGAGAAGCTCACCGAACGCAATTTGGATTGGCATCTAAATCACTATGAGGATCCAGATCCACTCATGAACAACAGACCGTTCTATGAGAACACGCCATTTATATCGGCCACCGCAGGGGTGGTTGAGCGCGACGCCTTTGCTGGGCGCAATATCATTTTCGACCCCTTCATTACGGCTCTGCGATTCGCGACCGCAGATTTCACCGCTACGGGTCATATCTTCTATGCGTATGTGTTCACATTGGGACGCCAATCCATCGACCTCTCCGAATTCGCGGAAGAGGTGCGAGAGTTAAATATCTACATGAACTTTCTGCCTTTTCACCCCGAAGGAGAGATCGCTGCGAAAATTGAGATCCGCGCTCCTCAAATCGAAAAGTGGGAGGAGTATGATGGGCCGACCGCGCTAAGCGAGTTGCTAGATGGAAACTTGCCCTCCGCGCTATTTACTCGAGTCAACCCAAGATATTCAGGGCCAGAACAATACTGCAATATCCGCGGCTTAGTCACCGACTAATGAAGGAAATTGAATTCGATCTGCGATTGATTCAGCGCGTGGCGCTTATGCACGAGGGGAATGCTATGGCGCACATCAAGCGTGATGAACAACGCGAGAGGGGCGACAACGTGCGAGCAGCGTGGTCACCACACGCTATGCTGGCGGCGAGCAGCGTCGTCATCGCTGCAAGCTACTGGTCACTAATCTCTCCAGGCAAGGCAGTATTGGCCTATGGTATGGGCGCCGAAATGTATCGAAGAATGGGTCACAGTTACTGGCTGGCCCTGGCGCTTGCTTCAGTGAACGAAGATGAGATGGCGAGAATGCCTTCCGTAGTCGAAGAAACGCGAGTGCCAACCGCGCAGACTGTAGCGTTCGCGCTCATTTGCAATGAAGTGTCCTCCAATCATCGAAATTCGCGCTACGAGCTTCTCAATACTCATTGGAAACACACAGGTAATGTTCCGATCGGTCGACTTGGGATTCCACTGGACCATTATGGTCGATGCGCAAATGCGATGCGTGCAGCACGCGAAGAAAAGAATATCGACAGATTCCTGGCGGAAGCGGGCAACTACGTTCATCGCGCAGCCGAGATTGTTCGTACCGCCAGCCACGACCGATTCCATTGGCGGCGTCTTCAGTCGACAATCCTGCCGGCGGAACCTGAAGCCGTTGCGATAACAACTGCGCTGTCTGTGATATCTCACGAAGTTTTTCAAATGCCCATTACTGAGATGTCGAATCTTGACCCATACGGTCGGCTTTTAGTGGAGATCGGGGAGAAGATGCGGAATGCGGCTGTAGGTGGACCCAGTCAGCCGCGCCTCGGACAAGGGTGAGTTAACCCTAATTATGGACAGTAACCGCAGAAAGCAAGATCCGTTAACGACGACAGAGAGTTGGTGGGGATTTGCGGCCCTCCTATTTATCATTGTCTTGTTATGGACTGCCTCGTGGTTCTTGTCGGTTAACTATCTTCCTGATTGGCAAACGCGAAGCTCGTTCGGAGAGATGTTCGGAGCTATAAATGCGTTGTTCTCTGGCGCAGCTTTTGCTGGAGTGATTTTCGCAATTTTACTTCAAAGGCGGGAGTTGATGCTTCAGCGTCGTGAGCTAAAGATGGCGAGAGAGGAGCTCACTCGCGCTGCGGGAGCTCAGGAAAGAGCAGAGAAAGCTCTCCACGAACAAGCGAAGGTAATGCTTCTGTCGTCAAGATTGACTGCGATGTCTTTGCTCCTCGAGGCAGATAAAAAAGAGTTCGAACTTTATCAATCGCAGGGAATGAGCGCTGCCGGTTCAGCCTTTGAAAGTAATAGAAGGCGCTTTCAAGAACACATTAACGAACTCCGAAATGTTGTTAACGAAGTCCGAAGCACATTCGAGGACGATCCAATGAAAAGATAAGCATGATCAACAAGCAGGGAACAGTTGGATGCCGACCCACTAGGCTGGCTACGTAAAACTTGCCGTCCGACGAAGTACGCATCCTCACCGCGATTATCAAACCAGACAATGTGATGGTGCACAGCCGTAACGATATAGGTCTCATACGGCTCGGGAAAGTCAATCATTGTAGATGCGTTGGTTATCCTGATCGGGGGAAGGTTCCACTTCCGATCTCCTCAAGACCGGCGCAGAACGAGGCTATATCGAAGGCTTGTTTTCTGTGACGCCGAGTCTACCCCTGGCAGCGGCCCTCGCTGCCGCCTGGGTTGAAAGGGATTTGGGTCACAGCAGTTGACGGTTCACTAGTCATTCTTCAGCGCTGTGGTCGGATCTAGTCCGGCGGCGCGCTGAGCTGGAAGCCATGAAGCAATGACGGCGATGAACAGGAAGAGCACCGATACCAAGACAAACGTAACGGGATCGGTAGGTTTGACTTCGACGAGCAGGCTCGCCAGAACGCGGGTAAGTGCAAACGCTGCGAGCAGACCAATCACAATCCCGATCACGCTAAGGTAGACTCCCTTCCCTACAATCAAACGAAAGATACGCGACGGCGCAGCGCCCAGAGCCAGCCAGCCTGTCCAACTACGACGCCCACCCGTACTCCGATCTCGGCAGTTCGCTGTTCCGCCGAAGTCGCAAGCACGGCATACAAACCCACGCCGGCAAGAAGTGCTGCAATCGTCGAGAATACTCCGATCAGCAACAGCGAAAAACGTGTCTGCGCCTGAGCCTGGACCACCAGCCAGTCCATCGGCTGCACTCGTTGATCAATGTCTCCGAGCCGGCTCGCCGCATCACTTCGCG
This sequence comes from Pyrinomonadaceae bacterium, assembly GCA_041745915.1. Lineage (GTDB taxonomy): Bacteria > Acidobacteriota > Blastocatellia > Pyrinomonadales > Pyrinomonadaceae > PSRF01. The sequence continues at coordinate 18,629 of JBGTHZ010000128.1, forward strand.
GACGGGGCCGGCAAGGGCGGCCGGATCTCCATCGGTCCGGAGCCCCACCAGGAAGCAGCCCGGTGGTTCACATATCCGTCAGTGACAGTGTTGAAGAAACTGCCTGGCGTCGAGTGCCGGCAGTTTAGAGTTCGAGCTTTAGCTTGTTCGCACCGCTAGGCCGCAACCTAAAGGTTGAACTCTGAACCGCCGGTTTCTAATGTGCGGAGACGTAGAGCTGTTCGCGGCCCGGTTCGATGAGAGATGTGTTGCTTGAACGTGACCGACCCATCGACCTTCTCTGTGATCGCGGCCCTGCTGACGCTGGTGGCGTTGATTGCTTGCTGGCTGCATTCCGCGATTAGATCCTCAGCTTTGTCGAGCCGCACGCAAGGCGGCGCAAGTGGACGAGCTCTGGAGGCACTGCGGTACGAGTAGCGAGCGTGAAAGTGAACATTTAGACGCAAGTTTAGCCGGACACCTGGAAATCAGAGGGTTTGGAAAGTTCAGCTCAAGCGCAATCGCTTGTTGGGCGGCAGCTTAACGCGGAAACCGCGCGACCCCTAAAGACTGCGATGAGGGATTGCTTTATTGTTCCCGGAGTTTCTTCAGCATTCCAATTGCGTTAGTGTTTTGCGGATTCAACTCGACTGCTCTCTGATAATTCCTGATAGCGAGTTCCTTATCGCCGTTCGTCATGTGTGCCTCGCCCAAACTGTCATACACATTGGCGGACTGCGGGTAGGCTTCGACATTGAGCTTAAAGATTTCGATCGCCTCCCTGACCTTCTTCATATTAAGCAGCCGATAGCCCAGAGCGTTAAGTTGACTCTCGCTCACGTAGTAATCATTGGACTGCTTCAGAGCGTGGTAACTTTGGAGAGCCGATTCGATACCCTTATCCGTAATAGTGGAAAAAAGCGCGTCTGACACAGGTTGTTTCGGACGCGGGTCGTAAGGGTCGTAGGCTGGCGCTTCCGGGTCGGGTGGCTTTGTTAGATCAATGCGCTTGCCATCTAAAAAAGCGGCCCCGCCCTTTATCTCATCTATACTTCCGAGCATCCAGCCCTCCGGTGTTTTTACCCAATGTGTATCCTGAACGGCGTTAGTCTCCATTCGCCGCAGCTTGCCCGCCACCATTTGCATTCGATACCACTGCTGAAGAACTGTCGCCGTTGCTTCATCTTCACCGCAAACCGCTAATCGAAGAACTGTGTTGCTGGTGTGAATGGTTTCTTTGACCTGGGCCATGCCATTTCTTATATAACCAAATGTCTGTTCACGATTCCAGACTTCGCCGGTCGGCTCCTTTGCTTGAAAGTCCGGCTTGTACTGCGCAAACAACACATCCAGGTCTTTTTTTCGCACCCCTTCGGCGAATTTGGCGAATTGAGCATCAAGAGCTTTCCACACAGGATGCGATTTATCACGGACAACAACTTCATCACACTTCGCGTTTCGAGCGGCGTCATCGGGACTATACGGTGGGTCGGCTGGATTATAAGGTTTGGCTGGGTCAACGCGGGTCCCATCTACAAACTTTTTCTGGTCGCGAACATTGTCAACGGACTTGAGTTTCCATCCCTCGGATGTCTTCGCCCAAATCTCCCTTTGGATTACGCTGGTCTCGACTTTGCGACGTTTGCCTGCCAGGTCTTGATATCTAGCCAACTCTTGAAAGACTTCAGCCACGGCGATGAGTTTGTTATAGGACACAGTCAGCTTCTGAATAGTAAATCGTAAATTGAATGGTGGCTGATTACGTTTGAGGAATTCTCTGGAATACTCTTCCATCAACTTGCTATCGCCAACCCTGCCATCTGTAAAGAAGGTGTGAAAATCTGATGTTTTCAGACCGATGATAGCGCTCAGGTCTTTTCTTTCATGAGCTTCGGCCAGCTTCTTGTACAGACCCTCTAGTTCTTTCTGGACGTCTGCATCGTCTTGAGCGTGAACCGGTACATTCAGACACATAAGTGCAACGACAAACAGAACAACTGATATCTGTTTTTTCATTTCAAACCCTCATTTCCTTAGGGAGAGTCTTAGATAGCCGAGTTGTTGTATTAAGGTTGGGGGGCGTTCGACAGTTTGATGCAACAACCTGCCAGAGAGCCTATCAATTTGCCGCCCATGATTCTTGAAGGATTAACGCTTTTTTGTAAGAGCGTTGCAGGAGTGGAGCTTTCTAAACTCTGCGGGCGTGGTTCGCAGTTGTCGTTTGAACTCGTGTGTAAGGTGACTCTGGTCACTAAACCCTGCTGCTAATGAAATGTCCGTCAATGACGAATCCGATTTAAGTATTTCTTTCGCCGCGTATTCGACGCGGAGTCGGCGCACGTATGCACCTATTGAACAACGGTGATACTTGCGAAACGTCCGCGCTAAATGAGATGGATGAATCTGAACGGCATCGGCTATGACGCGCAAACTTAATTTTTCGGCAAAGTGCTGATGAATCAGTTCCTGTGCCTGTGTTAGCCATCTGGGGGGCGTAGAGCAATTTCCCAGATTGTTCTGGCGAAACGTTTGTCCCAACATTTCGAGAATCAATCCTTCAATCACCAACTCAAATCCGCGCGCCTGTCCGCGTAGCTCACCGTAGATGCGCCTCATAATCAGGGACAGGGTTCCCCCTTTTACGTGAGCGGGAGTATCAAAAAGATTGGTGAACGCGCGAATATCATCCAAACGAGGCGGCGACACTTCGACAACCAAGCAATGCGCCCCTTTACGACCGTACTGGTTGCCGTGAGGTTCTCCGGGCGGTTTTACCAGGAGGCTACCGGTCTCACATTCCTGGGGGCGATTTCCAACGGTTTCTCGAAAAAAGCCATCAAGCGTGAAGTTGATATTAGCGCACTCGTGGTCGTGGCGCGGCAGGATCATGCGCGGCTCGTGGAAGGTTTCAGTCAGCACGAAGCCGCTAATATTGAGCTGTCCAATCTGTTGTCCAAATGTGATCCGCCCTAAACTGTTCTTCACTGTTATGCCTCAAGCAGCTTTTATAGAGCTGTAATAACGAAATACCGCGGTCACTCATTTTATGACACTTTTTACGCAACCTACGACGACAGGGTGGGTGTGATTCGCATGCATCAACGACCGAAGAACCCACCGAAGTTGTAAAAAATTCAGTTCACGCCTGGATTTAATCAGCTTTGGAAGATTCGCAGGTTGGGAAGCGCGGTTCACCAGCTCAAGATTCGTAGCCATTCGTCCTTGAACTGCCAATTCATTGTTGAGTGGCTGGGATTCTTGAGCGGGGGTAAACCGCCCTTCCCGACCTGCAAATTTAGGTAACTTGAGTCACTCCGTCCACGGATCTTATTCACCGGAGGCTAAGATTAGGCAACGCTACTTCAGCCATGCAACGGCGCTTCGCCTGCGGAGGATTTGGATTGTTACGTAGGCGAGAACGTCTTCGTGTTGTTTCGTGTGATTTCGTGGA
>JBGTHZ010000129.1:0-37105 GCA_041745915.1 Pyrinomonadaceae bacterium
GGAACCAGGCCGGACATTTGATCGCCAACCACTCCTTCTCGCACAAGTATCTCAACAGCAAAAACGTTACGGCGGATGTTTTTACGGCGGACATTGCCAGGTGCGACGAGATAATCCGGAGTTATCCTCGCTTTCAGAAACTGTTTCGCTTTCCTTATTTGAAGGAAGGCGATACGGCGGCGAAGCGTGATGCCGTCCGGGCATTCCTCGCGCAGCAGGGATATCGCAACGGGCATGTAACCATCGACGCTTCGGATTGGGCCATCGAAGATCGTCTCAGCGCGAAGCTGACCAAAGATCCTGCGGCGGAGGTGAAGCCCTACCGGGATTTCTATCTGGCCCACATGTGGGAACGCGCTCAGTACTACGACGATCTGGCGCGCAAGGTGCTCGGCAGAAGTGTCAAGCATACGATTCTCATGCATTACAATCTCTTGAATGCGCTGTTCCTGGGAGACCTGCTCGACATGTTCAAGAGTCAGGGTTGGAAGTTAATAGATGCCGGTGAGGCTTTTAAGGATCCCGTGTTTCAAGCTGCGCCAAAGATTGTGCCGGCGGGCGAAAGCATCATTTGGGCGTTGGCTAAAGAGACCGGCAGATTCGAGCATCTGCTCCGCTACCCGGGGGAAGACAGCAAATACGAGAAGGCCAAGATGGATAAGATGGGGCTTTAACTCTTCTTGCTGACTCTTTGCGACCTGTTTGTAGTTCATTTATTTTTGTGAAGGGTTTGGAGCGACAGAACGATCCACGAAACCACACGAACTAACACGAACGCCAAATCAGAAATCAAAAATCTAAAATCTAAAATCCCTTCACTCGTACCTCAGCGCCACTAACGGATCGACTCTGGTCGCGCGGCGCGCTGGTACGTAGCACGCCACCAACGCAACCAATGTCAGCAGCGTCGCGACCACGACAAACGTCACCGGGTCCTTGGCGCCTACGCCGAACAACAAGCTCGACATCACTCTGGTCAAGGCGAATGCGCCGGCCAATCCCACCGCCACGCCAATCAGCACGAGACCCATACCCTGACGGACCACCAGCTTCATGACATCGAGTTGGCGAGCACCCAGGGCCATGCGCACCCCAATTTCATGAGTGCGCTGCGCAACCGAGTACGACATCACGCCGTAGATTCCGGTAGAGGCGAGCACAAGTGCCAACAAGGCAAACAAGCCCAGCAGAAGTGTCCGATAGCGAGGAGCGGCGACCGCCGTTTCCAGCCACTGCTCCATCGTCTTGACGTCTGCCACAGGCTGATCCGGATCGATCGCGTGGACTTCCTTCCGCACCGCAGTAGTGATGCTCGTAGGATCTCCCTTCGTACGAATCACCAGATTTGTCCGACCGTTCGCATACGTGGGCATGTACATGGCGGGGAAGGGTTGAGTCTCGAGTGCGCGGTCACGAATGTCACCAACGATACCGATAATCTCCCAAGGCTGAGGGCCCATTACCATTATCAGTCGCTTATTGAGAGGGTCTTCATTGGGAAAGACCTGGCTGGCTAACAGCTCACTAATCAGCAGCACCTTGGCACTCTGGCGTACTTCCTGTTCGGTGAAATTGCGTCCACGCAAGAGCGGGATTCGCAGCGTGCTCAGGTAATGTTGATTCACCCGTCTGAAATCGGCGTCGAATGCCTGATCGATGGTCACAGGTGGACGGCCTTCGACGGTAAAAGGCATATCGTTAAGTTGACCGCTTAGCGGAAGCTCGGTCACAAGTCCAACGCTTTCCACGCCAGGCAGGCCGCGTACGCGCCCTTCAAGTTCCTGGAAAAAGCTCGAAGCCTTTTCAGGTGTTGAATATTTTTCTCTCGACAGAGTTAGGTTCATCGTCATCACGTTGTGCGCATCGAAACCGGGGCTGGTGTTCTGCAACTGAATCAGACTTCTTACCAACAGCCCTGCGCCAACGAGCAGCATCACCGCGACGGCGCTCTCAATCACCACCAGCACGCTGCGGGTGCGATTGCGGCGCGCTCCTTCGCTGCCGCTGCGGCCGCCTTCCTTGAGCGAGTCCGTGAGGTTCAGATTCATCGTCCGCAGAGCCGGCGCCAGTCCGAACAACACTCCGGTCAGTAGCGAAATCAAGAGTGTGAATCCCAGCACCGTCGCGTCGATGCTTATCTGCGCCGTTGAAGGGATGTTGTCGGCGCTTAGTGTGACCAGCAAATCGACGCCCCAAATTGCCAGCAACGTCCCGAGTGTGCCGCCTATTAATGCGAGCAGCACGCTTTCAGTGATCATCTGTCGCACAATTCGAAATCGGCCGGCGCCCAGGGCGGTGCGCAAAGCGATCTCTTTCTGGCGAGCTGCGGCCCGAACGAGGAGCAAGTTCGCCACGTTGGCGCAAGCGATCAGCAGAACAAATCCCACGGCGCCCAGGAGAATGAAAAGAGTAGGTCGTGTGTTGCCGACCAGTTGTTCTCGTAACGAAACCAGGCGCAAGCCCCAGCCGGTGTTGGACTCGGGATACTGCTCTTCCAATCGCCCGGCGATCAGGTCAATGTCCGCCTGCGCCTGCGCGATTGTGACTCCCTCTTTCAGCTTACCGATCGGTCGCATGAAGTGGGCCTTGCGTAGTTTCATGTCCGGATCAATATCGAAATTGATTGGAATCCACAGTCCGGCGGCGCGGGGAAAATTGAAGTGCAGAGGCATCACGCCGATAACTTCACGAGCTTTGCCATCGAGCGCGATGGTCCTGCCGACAATCTCCGGATCACCACCAAAGCGTTTCTGCCAGAGTGCGTAACTCAACACCACAACCTGATCGTTACCAGGCTTTTCGTTCTCGAGCACAAACGTCCGGCCCAGTAATGGCTTTGCTCCGAGCGCCTGGAAGTAGTTGCCGGTGATCCCGGCTGCGGAGAGGCGCTCTGGTTCGCCGCTGCCGGTGAGGTTTAGGGCCAACGGCATGGTGAAGGAGGCCGCAAATTCTTCGAAGGTCTTATTCTCGTGGCGGTAATCGAGAAAATCCGGCGGCGACACGCTGGCGCGATTGATACCGTTGCGAATGTTGCCCCACATCCAGACCAACCGATCAGGCTCGGCGAATGGTAAGGGTCTGAGCAGCACGCCGTTCACCAGGCTGAAGATTGCCGTGTTGGCGCCGATGCCCAGCGCCAGAGCAATGAGAGCGACAATGGTGAAACCCGGTCGTTTAATCAGGCTGCGAATGCCATAACGTACGTCTCTGAGTAAAGTCTCCATAATTCCCTCCATTGGATTTTTGATTCTTGATTTTTCTTGTTTGGTGTCAGTTCGTGTGGTTTCGTGGATCGTTGAGTTTGGGTTTAGATCAAGACCAACGATCCACGAAACCACACGAACCAACACGAAACATCAAATCAAAAATCGCAAATCTAAAATCAAAAATCCCTTAGCGCTACCAACGGATCCACCTTCGTTGCCCGGCGCGCCGGTATCCAGGAGGCCAGCAACCCGATCAAGATCAGCAACAATGAAATGCCAGCAAACGTAATCGGGTCGGTGGCGCTGATACCGAACAACAGACCCTTCATCAACCGTGTCAGAGCGAATGAAGCTATTAGCCCTATCCCGATGCCGAGCAACGCCAGCACCAATCCGTGACCAACAACCATTCGCAACACATCGCGCGGCTGCGCTCCCAGTGCCATGCGCAACCCAATCTCGTGTGTGCGCTGCCTGGTCGAGTAGTTGATGGACCCATAGACTCCGATTCCCGCCAACACCAATGCCAGAACCGCAAACGAAACCAACAGAACCAGATTGAAGCGACGCTGCCTGAGCGATTCACTGACTAGCTGGTCCATCGTCGCGGTTTTTGCAAACGTTTGATTAGGCCTGACCTCGCGGATGGCGGTTTTCACCAACGGCAGCATGGCCGCCGGGTCGACCTTCGTTTTAACCACGAAGGTCATCTGTGGAGTCCAACTCTGGTGATAGGGAACAAACATTTCTGGTCGAGGCTGGGAATCAAGTCCGCTGTGCAGGACGTCGCCTATGACGCCGACGATTTCGCGAACTTCGGGTTGATCAAAAATCACCGAGAGCTTTCTGCCAACAGGATCTTCACCGACAAAGTGGCGGCGCGCCATGGTTTCGTTGATCACCACAACCTGCGAGGAGTCTGCCTTGTCGAATTTCGTGAAGAATCGACCGCGCTGCAAGGGCACGCGCATCACACCGAGGTAATCGGGTGAGACCTCTGTATAAAAGGCGCTTGGTTCCCGGCCCTTTGGCGGCACCGGCAAGCCCTGGATGGTGAACGCTACGTCCTGCTCCAAATCGATGAACGGCGGGCTGGACACAACGGCCGCGGATTGCACTCCCGAAAGAGCCGCGATTTTCTCGAGCGACTGGTCGAAAAACCCCGTCACTTGTTCAGGCTTTTGGTAATTTCTAGGGAGAAAAACCTGAAGTGCCAACACGCGGTCTCTGTCAAAACCAGGATCGACGCTCGTCACAGCAACAAAACTCCTTACTAGCAGTCCGGCCCCGGTCAACAGCACCAGCGCCACTGCAACTTCCGCAACTACGAGCGAATTGCGCATCCAGTGACGAGTAGGGCCGGAGACTCCTCCACGTCCACCTTCTTTAAGAGTTGATTGAAGATCCGGCCGGGAGAATTGAGTTGCGGGAATCAGACCAAAGATGATCGCCGTGAAGACCGAAACTCCAAGGGCAAATAACAGCACCGGCACATCAATGCTGACATACTCGAGGCGGGGAATCTTAGCTGAGCTGAAAGCGAGGATCAGCCTCACACTCCAGGAAGCGAGCAGCACTCCGCCGATGCCTCCGAGCAGGGCAAGCAACAAACTCTCGGTAAGCAATTGTCGAATGAGACGAGCTCGCGCCGCCCCGAGAGCTGACCTAATTGCAAACTCCCGATATCTTTCAGCGCCGCGTACCAGCAATAGGTTGGCGACGTTGCCGCAAGCGATGAGCAGCACAAAACCGACGGCGCCCAGCAGAATGAGTAGGGCGGACCGCACTTGTCCAGTGAGTTGTTCCGACAGGAACACCGCCGTTGCACCCATGCCGCCATTGGTATCCGGATACTGCCCAGCAAGACGAGCCGCAATCCCACTCATTTCGTCCTGCGCTTGACTGATTGTTACTCCGGGCTTCAATCGCGCGATAACTTTCCAGTAAGTTGGCCCGCGCAGTTGTCTATCGCTTTCTCTGAGGACGCGCGGCGCCCACACTTCCCTGTCCGGAGGGAACTGGACCGCCGGGGGCAAGATGCCTACTACGGTGTAAGGCTGTCCATTCAGAGTCAGCTTCTGACCGACCAGGTTCTGATCACCACCGAAACGCCTCTGCCACAGGCCATAGCCAATTACAACTACGCGTTCATTACCGGGCTGATAGTCTTCAGTAGTGAAGGTCCGACCATGAAGCGCGCTTGCACCAAGCACCTCAAAGAAGCCCGATGTGACTAGCCAGCTCCGAAATTGTTCCGGTTCGCCATTGCCAATCATGCTGAACCCAAAAGGCTCGACACCGGCCATAGCTTCAAACGACCTGCTCTGCTCACGCCAGTCAAGAAAATTGGCCGGTGACACATCGTTGCGCGCGACTCCCGCCTTCACGTTGTTTTGCCAGAGTGTGACGATGCGTTCAGGGTCGCGGTACGGCAACGGTCGCAAGAGCACCGCATTGACAACGCTAAAGATCGCCGTGTTGGCGCCAATGCCAAGTGCTAGCGTGATCACCGAAACAAACAGAAAGCTCGGATGCTTCAGCAAGCTTCTAACCGCGTAGCGAAAGTCTTTAATTAGTGTTTCCATAATCGCCTCTTTGCGATTTTTGACTTTTGAATTGTGATTTTCGATTTTGTGTTTCGTGTTCGTTCGTGTGGTTTCGTGGATCGTTGTTCGGGTCTAGATCAAAAACGAGCAACGATCCACGAAACCACACGAACGAACACGAAAAGCAAAACCAAAAATCGCAAATCACAAATCATTCATAACGCAGTGCCACCAACGGATCGACCTTCGTCGCGCGGCGCGCCGGAAGGTAAGTCGCTAAAAGTGCGACGGCGATCAACAGCAGGGAGACGAAAATGAAGGTGACGGGATCCGTGGGGCTGATCCCGCTGAGCAAACTTGTAAGCACACGCGTAAGCAAGTACGCGCCAACTAGTCCAAGACAAACCCCAATGGCCACCAGCTTGAGGCCGCCACTTAGAACCAGTCTGAGTACGTCGGCTAAACGCGCGCCGAGCGCCATGCGTATCCCGATCTCGCGCGTGCGTTGGGCCACAGCATGGGAGGTCACTCCGTAAATACCGATCGCCGCCAGGATCAGGGCGACCAAACCAAAGCCGCTCAACACGGTTGCGGCAATCCGCCCCGGAAAAAGTGCTAAGCGCATGTGTTCGGTGAGAGTCTTCACTTCGTAGAGAGGCAAATTGACATCAAGCTCGCGCACAGTGTTTCTCACGGCCGCTAGTGCGGATTTTGAATCACCTGTCGTTCGCACCACCAGAGTCGCGCTGTTGTAATAGCTCTGGCTCAGTGGGGACCAAAGGAACGACCTGGGCTCTTCGTAAATATTGAAGTACTTGCCATCCCTGACGACACCCACAATGCGCAAAAACGGACCCTGACCGCCGTTGAAACTAACTCGTCGACCAAGGGCAGATTCACCAGAAGCCGCGTCGGGAATGAGACGTCGCACAAATGTCTCATTTACAATGACTACATTCTCAGTGTCTTGCCGGTCCTGATTAGTAAATTCGCGTCCGTGCAAAAGTGGCGTTCCCATGGCCTCGAAATACCTGGGGCCAATCGACGCGACCATGGCGACAGGCAGGTTCGTCCCTCGTTCCAGCGGCTGACCTTCTACGTGGATGTTGTTGCTCGAGTAATTCAGACTGAGAGGAATGTTGGTAGTAATCGCAGCCGACTTCACTCCGGGCAGTGACTCGACCCGCTCGACTACCTGGCGATAAAACTGTTGTCCCTTTTCCTTGTCATAGCCTTGCAGACCAAGATCGAACGAAACGCTCAAAGCGTTTCCCGGGTCGAACCCTGGACTCATAGTCTGTAATTGCTGCAGCGCGCGCACCATCAGTCCCGCGCTAATTAAGATCATCAACGACAAGGCAAGTTGCGCGACTACCAGTGCGCTGCGCAAGCGAGAGCGGGAATAGCCCGCCTGCGCGGTCGTATCTTTCAAAGCCGAGGTGAGCACTGGTCGCGTTGCCTGTAGCGCCGGCGCCAGTCCAAACGCCGCGCCGGCCACCAGGGATATACCTAGCGAGAAGAGCAGCACGCGCCAGTCAACACTAACGTCCACCGTGAGCGGGAAATCGATTGGGGGTTTGAAAGCGAGTAAGAGGTTGATGATCCAAAGGGCCAACCAGAAACCAGCCACTCCGCCAACCATCGACAGCAAGGTGCTTTCCGTAAGCAACTGCCGGATCAGCCGCCGCCGGCTCGCGCCCAACGCCAGGCGGATAGCTATCTCTCTGCGGCGATCTGTTGCTCGCGCCAGGAACAGGCCGGCGAGATTGATGCAGGTGATCAAAAGCACGAGACCCACAGCAGCCATCAAGATCCAGGTGAAACTGACTACTGAACCGCGAAGGTCGGGAATTATGAAGCCCGGCGGAGTGAGTTGAACCACCTGGCCTTCATTCGTGTCGGGATACTCTTTGGCGAGTTGCTGGGCCAGCAGATTTAAGGACGCTTCGGCCGCGTTGACACCGACGCCTGACTTGAGTCGCCCAATACCAAAGAGGTTTCCGGCTTTCCGTTCGTCAATCCATCCGGCTCCCGGCTCGACCCATTCGATCATGCTGATCGGCACCCAGATCTCAGGCGTATAAACCACCTCGGTTCCAGTGAATCCTTCGGGTGCGACCCCGATGATCTTGAAGGGGTGATTGTTGAGCCTGATCTCTTTGCCAACCAGATCAGGATCGCCGGCGAAGCGCCGTTGCCATGCGCCGTGACTGACCACTACTACCGGATGTGAAAGCCGCGTGCGGTCTTCTTCCGGCCGGAAGGTTCGACCCTTGATGGCCTGAACGCCGAGCATGTCGAAGTAGTTACCCGAAACTTCGTAGCCCCAGATTCGCTCATTCGCGCCGTCGCGACTCAAACTCATCGGCACAAACCGGTAGGCAAGCAAACCCGACAACACCTGATTACGATCGCGAAAGTCTTTGTAGTTGGGATAAGAGAACGCCAGGATCGAGTCACTTTTTCCTCGCAAAGCCACGGAGACAATCTGTTCGGGTTGAGGCACTGGCAGGGGACGCAGCAGGACCGTGTTAACCAAACTGAAGATGGCAGTATTGGCGCCGATGCCCAGTGCGAGCGTAATCACGGCAATCGCCGCGAAGCCTGGATGCTTTACCAGACTGCGAAATGCGTAGCGAATGTCCTTGAAGAGATTGTCCATGGTGTTATCTATTCTTCATTGCCAATTCCCGATTGCCGATTCAAATTGCATAAATTTGCAGGTCGGGAAGGGTGGTTTACCCCCGCTTGCCTTCCATGAGAGTTGGGCGGGGTAAAACCACCCTTCCCGACCTGCAAATTTGCTGAACTTGAATCGGCAATTCCTTCACTCATAACGTAGCGCCACCAACGGATCGACTTTGGTTGCGCGTCGTGCCGGAATGTAGCAGGCGACCAGGGCCACTACGCTCAACAACAAGGTAATCACGACAAAGGTCAGTGGATCAGTCACGCTCACCCCAAAGACCAGGCTCTTCATCAAGCGTGTCAGCGCAAACGAAGCCACCAGACCAACAACGATGCCGGCAACAATCAGCAGCATTCCCTGCCCGAGAATCATCTTCAACACATCGCCGACCTGCGCACCAAGCGCCATCCGAATGCCGAATTCATGCGTGCGCTGCGCGACTGAGTAAGCGGTAACGCCATAAATTCCGGCGGCTGATAACAACAGGGCTATGCCGCCGAAAAGCCCGAGCAAAAACAAATTGAAGCGTGGCTGAGTGACTGACTCGCTTACGATGTGTTCCATTGCCTTAACTTCAGACACGGGCGCTAACTTATCCACTTCGGCTACTATGCGACGGACGTCCGGAGCCAGGCTGGCCGGTTCCACGGTAGTGCGAACCACAACCGACATTCCTGTAAATGTGTCCTGGAGGGCCGAAAGGTAGAACTCCGGAGTTGCTTCCTCGCGCAATTCCAAACTCCTGACGTCGGCGGCAACACCCACAATCTCCCACCAGATAGGCTGTCCCTGAGGGTTAGTGCCTCCGAAGTTGAGTCGCTTGCCTAACGGATTTTCATTCGGGAAATCCCGTCGGGCGAGCGCCTGGTTAACTATCATCACCAACGGAGCGTTTTCCGTGTCGCGTTCGGTAAAGGCCCTTCCCTGGACCACCGGTGTATTCATCGCGCGAAAGTAGTCGGAACTAACGCTGCGATAGTTTGTTGAGGGCCACTTGTCTCGCGTCTGTGGTGGAGCTCCTTCAATTCTGACTCCGGCAGTGGGCCCTTTGGCGAGCGGAAGAGTATTGATGGCGCCGACGCCCTGGACTCCGGGAAGGGCGCCGATTCGCTGCATTACCTGGCTATAGAAAGACATGTAGTCCGAGTCACGGGCATAACGGGGTCCGGATGGCGTGAGCCGCACAGTCAGAACTTGCTGTGGGGTGAAGCCCGCGTTAACTGATTGCAATTGGAGGAAGCTGCGAAACAGCAGGCCCGCGCCTGCGAGTAGCACGACTGACAACGCGACCTCGCCAACAATCAAAAGGTTGCGCAAACGGTTGTGGCGCTTGCTGCCGGATGTCCCGCGACCGCTCTCTTTCAGTGATTCCTGTACATCGCTCCTTGAGATCTGAAATGCCGGAGCGAGCCCGAAAAGAATACCGGTCAATACGGAGGCACCGAGGGTGAAACCCAGCACGCGCCAATCCACATTAATGTCGGCTACTCTTGGAAAATCCTGCGGCAAAAGCCTGGTGATCAAAGCCACGCCCCACAAAGCCAACAACAATCCAACTGCCCCGCCCGCGAGAGCAAACAACGTGCTTTCCGTTAGCAGTTGTCTTATGACTCGCCATCTCGAGGCGCCTAGCGCGGTGCGAATCGCCATCTCCTTTTGCCGCGAAGCAGCATTTGCCAACAGCAGGTTCGCGACATTCGCACAAGCAATCAGCAGCACGAAACTCACAGCGCCGAACAGAAGCAACAACATTCCGCCCGTCTCTCCGACCAGGTGCGTATGCAACGACACGACGCGGTTGAAGCGCCGGTTGTTAGTGTCGGGATACTGCTGCCGCAGACGCGCGGTGATAGTTTCCATTTCGCTTGCGGCCTGCGGCAGAGATACGCCGGATTTCATCAGGGCCACTGCGCTCAACATTCCAAAGCCGCGCACCTGGGTCGGATCCATGCGTTCATTTAAAGTAGGCGCGAGTCTGTAGGGCGGCACCCACACTTCCGTCTTGTCGGGGTATTGGAAGCCTGCTGGCGCAATCCCGACGACGGTGTAACTTTGGCCGTCGAGCGTGATTGTTTTGGCGACCAGTTCAGGATCTCCGGCGAAACGTCTTTGCCAGAGAGCGTGACTTACCACCACGACCGGCGCGTGACCCGCCTGTTCGTCGGTAGGAATGAACAGACGCCCACGTAGCGCATTCGCGCCGAAGACATTAAAGAAGTTGGCCGAAGTCATCGCCAGCTCGATCCGTTCCGCCTGATCTTCGGAAGCGAGATTGGCCGGACGCGTGAGGATGGCGGCGAGGTGCTCAAACACCGTGTTCTGCGCCCGCCAGTCGAGAAAGTTGGCTGGAGTTACCTGCCCGCGCTTGCCCTCCGCATTCAGTTCCTGAATGGCAACTATGCGTTCGGCTTGCGGATACGGCAGTGGGCGCAACAACACGGTGTTGACGACACTGAATATTGCGGTGGTGGCGCCAATGCCGAGAGCCAGAGTGATAATTACAATTGCCGTGAAAGCAGGATGCTTTAGCAGACTGCGCACTCCGTAGCGAACGTCTTTTAGTAATGATTCCATAAATTGATTTCCGATCCGATTGCGAATTATTCCGATTGCCGATTGCCGATTGCCGATTGCCGATTGCCAATTCGCGATTACGATTCGGCCTGTGCCTCTGATCACTTGTTAGCCTCCCAATCAACTGCCGACCTAAGCCCACTTCATTCCAATTGGCAATTGGCAATCGGCAATCGGCAATGTCCTCACTCGTACCGCAGCGCCACTAAGGGATCGACCTTTGTCGCGCGCAGCGCGGGGATGTAGGAGGCAACTAGCGCGACCGCGATCAAGCCCAACGGGACTATTGCGAAAGTGACGGCATCTGTAGGAGACACGCCGAAAAGCAATCCCACCATCAATCGAGTCAGCGCGAAGGCTCCAATCAGGCCAATCGCCACCCCAATCAGCGCCAGTCCTAATCCCTCCCTGGCAACCAGTATTAAAACGTCACGCCGTTGTGCACCCAGCGCCAGCCTGATTCCGATCTCCCGCGTGCGCTGTGTCACGGAATAAGCTACTACGCTGTAAATCCCGACCGCTGACAACGTCAGAGCAATGACCGCAAAGATGGTCAGAAGTGAAGCGAATAAACGCGGCTCCGCCACCTGGCCAGCAAGCGTCTGTGCTAAGGGCTCGGCTTTCGATTCGGGCAATGCGGAGTCAACGGACCAGATTGCCTCTTGCACAGCGTTCTTAACGGTCAGGGGATCCGGATTGACCGAGCGCACGAGCAGTGTGCCGCTGAACCAGGGAAGCTGGGCGAAGGGAACCAGAATCTCTGGTCTGATCGGTTTGCTTGGCTCGTCTTGCCTGACATCGCCCACAACGCCGACGATCTCGGTCGTCAACCGTCGATTCAGGTAAGCGATGACAATCCTCTGGCCAACTGGGTTTTCACCGGCGAAATACTGCCGCGATAATGTCTCGTTAATTACCGCCACTTTGGGAGCGTCCGGCAGATCGCGATCATTGAATTCGCGCCCGGCGCGCAGCGGAGTCTTCAGCGTTTGGAAATAGCTCGGGCTAATGGCGCTGTAAGCCACCGTCACATCGCCATTTGGAAAAGGATTGTTCTCGCGGTTGAATGGGAAACCTAGACCGCCCAGTGTGGGATAACTCATTAAAGCTACCGAGGCTACGCCGGGTGTGTTGCTTACCCGTTCCATGACTTGTTGGGCAAAGGCGTATTTGTTTTCTGCCGGGAATGAAAGCGGCATCACCATTAGCCCCTGGGGATGGTATCCAGGATCCATTTTAATGAGGCGGGCAAAGCTGTTGATTAGCAGCCCGGCACCTACGAGCAGCATCAGGGCCAGAGCGATCTCAACGCTCACCAGTGCCTGGCGCATACGATGAGCACCGCCACCAGCACTGCCACGACTCCCTTCCTTTAACGATTCGTTGACATCGGTCTTTGCGGCCTGCCAGCCAGGCGCCAACCCAAAGAGCAGAGTTGTCAGGAGCGAGACGAGCACAGTGAACAACAACACAGTGCGATCGATACGGATCTCGCCACGCAACTCAGAGAGGGATTGATAGGTGAAATCCAATTGCGGCAGCGACCGCGTTAAGGCGTCAACGCCCCAGACCGCCAGAAGCAATCCCAGGCCACCTCCGAACACGCCGAGTATCAAGCTCTCTGTAAACAACTGTCGCGCCAGAGCTCGCCGCGAAGCGCCAAGTGCGCGCCGGATCGCGATCTCTTTGCTTCGCGCTGCCGCCCGCCCCAGGAGCAGATTGGCCACGTTTGCGCAGGCAATGAGCAGAACGAGACCAACCGCTCCCATTAGAAATAAAAGGGCGTTGCGACTGTCTCGAACGAATGATTCGCGCCAGTCTGTGAGCTGGACCGTCCAACCCTCATTCTCTTTTGGGAAGGCGTTGGCAAGACGGGCAGCAACAGTCTGCAGTTCGGTCTGCGCTGTCTCGATTGTCTGTCCAGGTTTGATCCGTCCGAGGGCATGAAAGTAACGGTTGGCCCTGTACTGCATCTCACTGCTGTCCCGCGCGAGCGGTAGCCACACCTTGGCAAAGGTTGGATATTTGAAGTCGGCAGGCATTACCCCGATGACTGTTACTGGCCCATCTTCCATCTTGATTGCTCGGCCGATGATCTGAGTATCACCGCCAAAACGTCTTTGCCAGAGTTCATGACTTAGAACGATCGTCGGCGGAGCCCTGAGAAATCCATCTTCGCTGGCGAACGTGCGTCCCAAGAGTGGCTGCACATTAAAGGTCTGGAAAAAGTTCGCTGTTACTCGGGCGCCAGGAAGGCCTTCAAGCCGCTCGGACTCTTTCAGCCCAATACCGCCGCCGGAATACATGGTCAGTTGCTCAAAAGCCTGGCTTTGATCTTTCCAGTCCCAAAAGTCTGCCGGCGATACTCCGAAGCCTCGCTTCTGTTCGAGTGGATTAAACGACTCAATGGCCACCAGGCGCGTGGTGTCATAAGAAAAGTGTCGTAGCAACGCCGCATTAACGACGCTGAAGATCGCCGTATTCGCGCCGATCCCCAGCGCGAGCGTAACGACCGCAACTGCGGTAAATGCGGGATTCTTTAACAACATTCGAGCGCCGTAGCGCAGGTCTTGCCATAGATTATTCATGGCTGATCTCTCCATCACCGGCTATAGGTCCAATGGCCCTATAGGTCTTATCTACTCGTACCGCAGCGCCACCAACGGATCGACTTTCGTCGCGCGACGTGCCGGCAGCCAGCATGACAACAGGCCTACGACGGTTAGAAACACCGAGACACTGCCAAACGCAATGGGATCCAGCGGACTGAGATCAACTAAGACCGCAGCCAGTAACCTCGATATCAACACCCCGCCGGCCAGGCCGATGACGATGCCGACTACGATCAAACGCAATCCGTGATTGAGCATCAGTCGCACGACATCGCTCGGCTGCGCCCCGAGCGCCACTCGAATTCCTATCTCCCGAGTGCGTCTGGTAATCACACACGACATCACGCCATAGAGCCCGACCGAAGCAAGCAGCAACGCCATCACGCCCAGGACTACAGCGACGATCGCCAGCGCGCTGAACGGAGTCATTTGCAGATCCAGATTTTCTGAGATCCGCTCCATGAACACGCGCAGGTGCGGATCCAGGCCTGCCGCTTCACTGAGTACTGCCGACATCACCGCCGCCGGATCGCCCTTCGTCCTGACCAGCAGGTACTCCGCTGAATCGTTGCCGGGGGTGACGGGCACGTAAAGGTACGTTTCGTCTTTCTTCCAAACCCAACCACTGCGTGTGTCGCGAGCGACGCCGACTATTTCGTACGATGGAAAGTTGATGGTTTCGTTGTTCTCTGCATCCGGCTTTAGGGAGGCCGCAGCGATGCCGATGCGATGACCGATTAGCTGACCTGGGTCTTTGACATCGGGCCAGAACTTGCGGGCGGTTGATTCGCTGATGACCACAACAGGCGCGCTCGAGCTTGCTTCTGCCTCCGTGAAGCTCCGGCCACGCATGATGGGCACGCCTACAGTTTCAAAATGACTCGCGGAAACGAAGTTGTAGCTCGCACGGGGTGGCCGCCGATCTGTAACCGGCCGTCCGTCGATGGTGATAGAGGTTGAAGCAGGATTGCCGGTGAGCGGTTGACGCAAAACCTGACTGGTAGATATCACGCCGGGGATAGCACGCAAACGTTCGGCAAGTTGGCGTCGCAGTGCAGCCTGCGTAGTGAGACTGTGCGGCGACTCGGAATCCTGGTTAACAACCACTGAGAAGAGATTCTGTATCTGCATCCCAGTATCAACGGTGCGTGCTCTTTGCACATTTCTAACCAGCAGTGCGGCGCCGACCAGCAACATCAACGACAGCGCGACCTGCGTTACTATCAGGCCATTGCGCAGACGCGACTGGCTGAGGTGGCGACCGAAAGTTGAGCCTTCTTCCTTAAGTGATGAGGTTAAGTCAGGTCTTGACGACTGTAGCGCCGGAGCCAGGCCGGCAACCACGCCTGCAACCACCGACAGCATCAGCGTGAAAGCGAAGATGCGATAGTCCGGACTCAGATCTATCGCGATCGACTCTCGCAGCGCCGCAGGAATCGGCAAGCGTGCCATGACAAAGGGGTACAGAATACTCAAACTCCAGGTGGCCACGCCTAAACCGAGAAGCCCGCCGGCGAGGGAAAACAGGAGACTCTCAGTCAGCAGCAATCGGACAACTCGCCAGCGGCTCGCGCCGAGAGCGAGGCGCACACCGATCTCTTTTTGGCGCATCGCCGCTCTCGCCAGCACCAAATTTGCGACATTGGCGCAGGCAATCAACAACACAAAGCCAACTGCGAGCGGCAAGGGCAAGAGTTGCACCCACTCCTCGGTGCTCAAAGCGATGAAACCGGGGTTACGCTTGACTCTCACACTCGATCCGGTCGGCGCCACTTCTGGATGTTGTTCTACAAGTTGCCGCCTGATCAGATTTAGTTCAGCTTGCGCTTGCGTTTGAGTGATGCCCGGCCTCAATCTGCCCAGCATATTGAACGAGCCGGATGTGCGCTCGGTGAGCCAACGCTTATGGTTCCAACGGCCGGCCGGAATCACTGCGTCGCGCATCATCAGGGGAATCCAGCACTGAGGCGCATCAGGAGTGGTGCCGATGAATTCGCTCGCGGTCACGCCCACAATCGTGAACGCCTGGCCGTGCAGTCTGATTGTCTTGCCGATGACCTGACTATCGCCTTTGAATTGTCGCTGCCAGAACGACTGACTGAGCACGATGACTGGATGAGTTAAAGGCGTGCGCTCTTCTTCGGGCAGGAAGCCGCGTCCCAACTCCATTTGCGCACCCAGCATGGAGAAGTAGTTGGCGGAGACGATTTGGCCATAGACGTATTCATCACGCAGGGGGCTGAAGTCGTCACGCCCGGGACGTGACTCTCCCAACGGCATCGCGATTTTGTTCACCAGGGCAAGATCGGAAAGCGTCTTGTTGCGGTCGCGGTAATCCAGGTATTCGAGATAGGAGAAATTATTTAGGGTCTGGCCGTCTTCATTGACGCCAGTGATTTGCACGACACTGTCGGGGTCAGCGATCGGTAGCGGTTTAAGTACCAGGACATTAAAGACGGTAAACAGCGCGGTATTCACTCCGATGCCCAGCGCCAGAGTGGCCACAGCTACAACTGTGAAGCCGGGATGCCTGACGAGGCTGCGAGCGCCATAGTGGATGTCTTTTAGTAGCCCCTTCATAACTACATTGCCAATTTATTGCCGATTGCCGATTCGACTTCACCCGCGAAAGAACAAAATCCGAAATCCGAAATCCGAAATTCTTATTCGTACCGTAGCGATACCACCGGATCGACTTTTGTGGCGCGCCTGCCTGGCAGATAACACGCCAGCAGCGCCACAATAGTTAGCAGAATCGCAATGGCTGCGAAGGTTGCCGGATCCGTGGCGGTAACACCGAAGAGCATCGTGGCCATCAAGCGCGTCAAAGCAAACGCTCCCACCAACCCGATAGCGATACCGATCAGAGCCAGTATCATCCCCTGTCCCATAATCATCTTGAATACATCTCGCTGTTGCGCGCCGATAGCCATGCGAATGCCGATTTCGTGAGTCCGCTGAGTCACGGTGTACGACATGACGCCGTAGATGCCGACAATTGCCAGCAGCAGGGCTATCCCTGCGAATATGCTGAACAACGTCAGATTCAAACGCTCCCCCGCCACCGATTCGGCGCGAATCTGATCCATAGTGCGAATGTTGTAGATTGGTTGATCGGGATCGACTTGCTTGACCTGCTCGCGGGCGGAAGCTATCAGCTGATTCGGATCACCGGTAGCCTTGATGATCACGGTCATGCCAGTAAAAGGAAGCTGCCAAAACGGGAAGTAGCCCTGGACTCGATTTGAATTCTGGCTGAGCCCTTCCATTTTTACCCGGCCCACGACTCCCACCACGGTCAGCGCCGGCGACTTTTCATCACCACCGAATTTGATTCTCTTACCGACCGCGTCCTCATTGGGCCAATGCCGGCGGGCAAACTCTTCATCGATGATAATCGAGGTCACCCCGGCTATCATTCTTTCGCCCTCGTTGAGTTTGGAAAGATCACGCCCGGCCAGAAAGGATCGGTTGTCCTGATCGGTAAAGTAACGCCCGCGCAACAGAGGGATGTTCATTGCCCGAAAGTAGTCGGGTGTTACCGTGCAGGCTTCCATCAGCGGCGTCTGATCGCGCGGTGGCGGTGGTTGACCATCGACCAGGAACGAGGTTTGCCACCCGTTGTTACCCAATGGCAGTCCCGAAGCGACAGCCGACGCCTCAACACCGGGCAAATTACGAATGTTTTCCAGTAGCCGTTTGAAAAAGTCGGTGCGCTGTTCCTCAGTTACGTATTTTCTCTGCGGCAAACTGACGGAGAAGCTTGCTAGGCGCGCATACGAGAATCCCGGGTTCACGTTTTGCAGGCGGTAGAAGCTTCGGATCATCAAACCGGCGCCCACGAGCAACACCAGCGTGGTGGCAACTTCTACAACTACCAGGGAACTCCGCAACCAGTGACGGCCCGTCGTACCTCGTCCTGTCTCTTTTAGAGTCTCGTGAACGTCGACCACGCCGGCCTGCAACGCCGGCACGAGTCCAAATAGAATTCCCGTGAGAAATGAAACTCCTACAGTGAACGCCAGCACCCGCCAATCCAGACTGATTTCCCTCGAGCGTGGTATGGCGTCGGGGCTGATATAAAGAATTAAGTCGATACACCAGCGCGCGATCAGCAATCCCAGGATCCCGCCCACCAAAGAAAGCAGTACGCTTTCCGTCAGCAACTGACGCGCGATGCGCCAGCGCCCCGCTCCCATTGCCGAGCGAATCGCCATCTCTTTTTGACGCGCGGTGGCCCGTGCCAATAACAGGTTCGCGATGTTGGCGCAGGCAATCAGCAAAACGAACGCTACGGCCCCGAACAGCACCCAGAGAGTGCTGCGCGCATCGCGCACAAAGATTTCCAGCAACGGTCTGATCCGTACACGATTTCCGGCGTTCGAGTCGGGATATTGCTTTTCAAGGTTGGTGGCGATGTTGTCCATGTCCGCGCCTGCTTGCGCCAGAGTAACGCCCGGCTTCAAACGCGCTACGGCATAAAGACCTGGGTGATTGCCTCGCTGCTGCCAATTTGAATCGCCGGAGAGTTGACCGACCGGGACCCACATCTCCACGCGGCTGGGATAGAGGTAACCCTGGGGCATCACCCCAATCACCGTATAGCTTTTTCCATTCAGAGTTAACGGCTGGTTCAAAATACTCATTTGGCCGCCGAACCGCCTTTGCCATAAACCGTAGCTCAAGACCACGACCGGAGTGCCACCTGGTTTATCTTCTTCGTTGGTGAATAACCGTCCCACCGCCGTGTTCACCCGCAAAGCGGAGAAGAGATCGGCGGAGATCTGGGCCGTGGGAATGCGCTCGACCTCGCCGGCGCCGGTCAGGTTGTAGCTGCTGCGGTTGTACACACCGATCTTTTCGAATACCTGGTTTTGATTTCGCCAGTCAGTGAAGTTCGGATATGAAATCGACATCTCGTCGAGCACTGCACTGCGCTCATTCAAAAACACCAGGCGTTCAGACTCGTGGTAGGGGAGCGGCCGCAAGAGCACCGCGTTGACCACACTGAAGATGGCCGTATTGGCGCCTATACCCAGAGCCAGCGCCAGTATCACCACGAAGGTAATTCCGGGGTTCTTGAGTAACATCCGGGCTCCATAGCGCATGTCTTGCCATATTGTGTTCATCCGATCACTCCTTGCACGTAGCATGGACTTCAGTCTGTGCACGTATCGTAGACTTCAGTCTGTGCACGTAGCATAGACTTCAGTCTGTGCACCTAGCATGGACTTCAGTCTGTGTCGCCGCCTTGTAGATCATCCGACTCTGAGTGTCATCGCAGCCTCCAATCACAGACTAAAGTCTGTGCCACACTCACGCACTAAGCGGCCCTGGTTGCCTGAACATTGATCGTGATTCGGATCTTGCGTCCAATCAGAAAACGCATGGTGTTAACACGGAAATCAATACGATCAATCTCTGTAACCGCACTGTAGTACACGACGAACTCACCGTTCGGGGAGCGGCTTCGATCTATCTCGCTGACCTCAAGTACGATTTCTCTGGTGGTGCCTTTCACCGTTAGCGAACCAGTAACCCGCAGAGTGTCTCGGTCGGTTCCCCGCTCTACTCTGGAGCTCTGAAAACGAATTTCCGGAAAGCGATCGACATCGAGGAATTTGGCGCCGCGTAGCTGCCTGTCGCGTCGATTGTTGCCGGTACTGACGCTTGCAGAGTGCAGCGCGACCGCCACGGAAGAGCGGCCAACGTCGACTGAATCCTGCGCCAGACTTCCCTCGACTTTGGTGAAGTTTCCTCTCACGGTAAAGAAAAAGAGTTTCCTGACCGCAAACTCCACAGTGGAGTGCGTCGGGTCAATAACCCAAAGCATCTGAGTGTCATTTGCGATTTGCACCTCTGGATGCATCCTCACTCCATTGCCGATTGCCATTTCCAATTTCGGATTTCGGATTTCGGATTTCAATTGTCGGCAGTTGATGCGCCAATTTCGAAATTCGCAATCCGAAATCCGAAATTTTCATTCGTACCGTAGCGCCACAAGCGGATCTACCTTTGTCGCTCGTCGTGCCGGAACGAAGCACGCGAGCATTGCCACCGCAATAAGTAACAGGGCAATGACTGTGAATGTCAGCGGGTCGGTCGCACTCACGCCGTAGAGCATCCCGGCGAGCAGGCGCGTCAGGCCAAACGCAGCGACCAATCCTAGCGCCACGCCGCCCAGCGCCATCTTCATTCCGTGACTTAGCACCAGACGCAGGACGTCTTTGCGTTGAGCGCCGAGCGCAATGCGTATGCCGAGTTCGTGTGTCCGCTGGCCTACCAGATACGAAATGACGCCGTAGAGTCCGAGGCTTGCAAGCAGCAACGCGACCACGGCAAAGGCGTCCAGCAGGATCATCGAGAATCGGCGGTCCGCTAACGTGCCGGCGATCACCTCATTCATCGTTAAGGGTCTGGAAATAACATTCTGTTGGTTGTGACTTTGTACGACGCGGCGGATCGCATCGAAGGGTGCGCTCGAGCTCCCCTCAGAACGCATGACCACACCGACGCCGGCCCAACCGGTCGAGACCTGTCTGAATGGTTCGTAGAGCTGGGCCTGAAGCGTCTGCTCCTCGTTCGAGTCCAGACTCCATTGCTTCACGTGGCCGACCACTCCGATGATCTGTTGCGGGTCCCGGCCGTCCTGGCGAATTCGTTTGCCGACTGGGTCTGCGTCGCCAAAGTGTTTTCTGGCTAAGACCTCGTCAATCACCACCACGGGTTGAGATCGTTCATCGTCCTGATCGGTGAAGAACCGGCCGTGCTTGAGCGGAATGCCCATGGCCGTCAAATAGCCTGGCTCGACCCTGTACACCAGCGCCATGTGCATTTCGCTCTGACTTGCAGGTTTGAGCTCGCCATCCATCCAGTAGAACAGATCGTCTTCTCCCTGCAACGGGGCTGCGCCTGCCGAGAATGAGACTGCCTGGACACCAGGAGTCGAACTGATTTGATTACTGAGCTCGCGCAAGTTAGCGCGAACCATCTCCGGTGTGGCTGTCCTCATCGAGGGAGAAAGGCTGAGTCCAAAGGTCAAGACATTGTCCGGCCGAAATCCAGGATCAACCTTCCACAGCGCGCCGATGCTGCGAATCATTAATCCCGCGCCAATCAATAGGACCACGGCCAGGGCCATCTCGACGGCGACTAGAACTCCATGCGCGCGCCCGCGCCCGCTGCTCGACCCGCGCCCGCCGTCCTTGAGCGTTTCTGACAAACCAAACTGCGAAGTCCTGAGCGCTGGAGCGAGGCCTGAAAGGAGGCCGGTGAACACCGAAATACCCACGCTGAAGATCAGTACCCGGGCGTCCAAACCGACCTCTGACGCGCGTGGGAGAGTCGTGGGCAGCAGTGCGATCGCAGCATGTGTGCCCCAACCCGCCAGCAACAACCCGAGCCCGCCGCCTGCAAGGGCCAACAACATGCTTTCCGTCAGAGATTGACGGAGCAGTCGCCACCGGCCTGCACCGAGTGCGGTGCGAATGGCGAATTCACGTGTTCGGCTGGTCGAGCGCGCCAACAAGAGGTTGCTGACATTCACGCACGCAATCAACAGGACAAAACCGACTGCACCCAGTAACATCCAGAGGATCGGCCCGATATCGCCGAGCATTCTTTCCTTCAGTGGTGACACTCTTGCGCTGTTGCCTTTGTTCGTCTCGGGGTAAGCCACGGCTAGATCACTCATCACTCTTTCCAGGTCGGCCTGCCCCTGCGCGACTGTGACACCAGGCTTCAGCCGGCCTATTCCGTGAAGCCCCAGCGCAGCACTGCGACGAAGCAGCGCGGGACTGTTCCACTGGCCGATAGGCACATAGACATCCACAGTGCGGAAAAGACTGAAGTTCGCAGGCAGGACGCCTATGATCGTGTAGTTCTTGTCATCCAGCGTCAGGCCCCTGCTCAAAACCTCTTGCGCAGCTCCAAACTTGCGTTGCCAAAGACCTGCGCTGATCACAACCAATGGTGGGGCGCCGGGCTCGTCTTCACCGGCCGCAAAAGTCCGCCCCAGCGCGGGCATTACATCAAGCACGGTAAAGAAATCAGCCGAGACTAATCTAGCGTTGACTCGCTCGGGTTCGCCCGCTCCGATCAGACTGAAGCCGAATCCACGCGAAATCGCCATGCTGGAAAATGTCCGGTTCTCTTTTTGCAGGTCACGAAAATTCGGGTAGGGAATAGCACCCATTTCAAAATTCGGTTTGCTCTGGGCGAGCGTCACGAGCTGCTCGGGATGTGGAAAAGGTAGCGGATTGAGCAGCACTCCATTCACCACCGAAAAGAGCGCAACGTTGGCGCCGATCCCCAGCGCAAGCGTCATAACGACAACGGCCGTGAAGCCGGGATTTTTCAGTAACATTCGCAGGCCGAGTCGTAAGTCTTGAAACATTTCGTACCTCTCATCCCTTCCGATGTAGCATAGACTTCAGTCTGTGTAGCCACTTTGTCGCTCATCCGACCTTTAAGTTATCGCTCCCCGCAATCACAGACTAAAGTCTGTGCCACTCACTCGTATCTCAACGCCACCAGTGGATCGACTTTCGTCGCACGCCGCGCTGGGAGGTAACAAGCCAACACGGCCACCAACAGCAGGAGCGCGGTGATCGCCGCGAAGGTGAACGGATCGCTTGCACTCACGCCATAGAGCAAGCTCGCCATTAGCCGCAGCAGAACGAACGATGCCCCCAGACCAATCGCTGTGCCTACCAGGGTCAGCCTCAGGCCGCGTCCTATTACCAGCCGCAGCACGTCGCTTCGCTGCGCGCCAAGGGCCATTCGCAGCCCAATCTCGCCCGTCCGTTGTGTCACCAGGTTGGCCATCACGCCGTAGATCCCTACGGCTGCAAGCCCCAGCGCCAGTGCGGCGAAACTTCCCAGCAGCACCAGGTTCAAGCGACGTGGTGCGACCGCTGCCGCGATCATCACATTCATGGTGTTGACGTTGTAGATCGGCTGGTCCCTGTCTACCGCTTGCACCTGGGCACGCACCGCAGAGACGACACTAAGCGGGTCAGTAGTCGTACGTACCAGCACTCCGGCGCGAGTCGGGCCTGCCTGACGGTAAGAGACGTACACGTGGGGCGCAGCATCTTCGTCCAAACCTGACTGGCGAATATCGCTGACGACGCCCACCACGGTGTGCCATTCGTCTCCAATGCGAAGCCGTTGCCCCATGAGGTTCTCGCCGGCGCCGAAGTTCGTTGCGAATGATTGACTGATAATGGTGACTTTGGTTGCGTTCTGCGCGTCACCCTCCGTAAAGCTGCGGCCCTGCAACATCGGGATGCCCATCATCTTGAAATAGTCGGGACTGATGAGACGAAAATCGGCAAGTGGCGCATCGCTGATCCCCTTCGGCGCCGGGTGGCCTTCGATGAGAAAGATGTCAATGTTGCGACGGCCGGACAGCGGAGGACTATTGACTACCGCGGCCGAGCTCACGCCGGGAAGTGAGGAGACTTTCTCGAGTACCTGTTGGAAGAAGGCAGTTCGCTGTTGTGATTCGGGGTACCTGGCAGCCGGCAGTGTGACCTCGACGCTCAGCAAATTTTGCGGATTGAAACCGGGGTCAACCTGTTGTAGTCGCCAGAAGCTTTTAATCATTAGTCCGGCGCCGGCCAGCAATAACAGCGCCAACGCCACTTCGCTTACTACCAGCGCGCTACGCAACCGTTGCCCGCTCATGCCCATCGTGCCGCGGACTCCATCTTTCAGTGTGGAGTTCAGGTCCGTTCTCGAAGCCTGCAGCGCCGGGGCCATACCAAAGATGAGGCC
The DNA here is from genome assembly GCA_041745915.1 of Pyrinomonadaceae bacterium. Taxonomy (GTDB): domain Bacteria; phylum Acidobacteriota; class Blastocatellia; order Pyrinomonadales; family Pyrinomonadaceae; genus PSRF01. The sequence goes on from JBGTHZ010000129.1 coordinate 23,408, forward strand.
GGTAGCTACCGAAACCAGCATTGTGAATGCTAGCACCGGGCCGTCCACCTCAATTGATTCGGCGCGAGGAATCTGACCCACAGCCAGTACCCGGATCGCCCTGCTCAACCAAACCGCCAGGAGCAAACCAACTCCGCCGCCAACCAACGAGAGCAGCAAACTCTCGGTCAACAACTGACGCACAATGCGACTTCGCTTGGCGCCCAGTGCCAATCTCAAGGCGATCTCTCTACGCCGTCCGGCAGCCAGAGTCAGCAGCAGATTGGCTACATTGGCGCAGGCGATCAGCAGCACCAGTCCGACAGCCCCGACCAACACGTACAAGGCGCTACGCTGCTCTCGGCCGACCTGAGCCCGCAGAGGAACCAGATTCACCCGGTGTGCGTCATCTCCATGGGTCAATTCCTGCGAGCGTTGCCGACTGATAAGTTCAAACTCTGATCGTGCCTGCTCCCAACTGACGCCCGGGCGAAGGCGGCCGATCGTCATCAGGTTGTGTGAATTGCGCTCGTTCTCAGTGGCGAGGGAACGTGGCGTCCAAACTTCACCCGGCTGGCCATTGTTGATTGGCGCCGGATACTGAAACTCGGCGGGCATCACGCCAATGACTGTATAGTTGCTCCCATTAAGCGCGATGTCTCTTCCAACGATCTGCGGGTCGCCGGCAAAGCGGTTCTGCCATAAGCGATAACTCATCACGACCACGCGAGCGTTGGTGCGGTCCTCTTCGTCAGAAAAGGTGCGCCCCAGCATCGGGCGGGAACCGAGCGTCTCAAACAGATTTGCCGTGGCTCGCTGTCCTTCCAGACGCACCGGATCGTTGTTTCCAGTCAGGTTAAAATTAGCGCGCTCGCTGGCCGCAATTTGAGCGAACGAACGGCCCCGCTCGCTGTAGGCGGCAAAGTCATCAGGCGAAAGTTCGACCTGGTCCACCTGCTTGAGCTTTTCCCAGATCAGGACCAACTGGCTGGCGTCCTGGTACGGCAACCCCCGCAGCAACACCGCATTGATGACGCTGAAGATTGCGGTGTTGGCGCCGATGCCCAGAGCCAGAGCCGCCAGCGCAACCACAGTCACGAGTTTGTTCTTGAACAGCAATCGCACGCTGTGGCGAATGTCCTGCAATAGTGTTTCCATCTGTTTTCTTACTGCCCCCTCGCAACTCTGTTTTTACAATTTTGCGATTTTGATTTTTGGGTTGCGATTTCGTGTCTGGCGGATCGAAAGCTTTCAAATCCACCAATCAAAAATCTAAAATCAAGAATTATCCAAAATCCCTTTACTCGTAACGCAGCGCCACCAGCGGATCGACTTTCGTTGCCCGCCGCGCCGGGATGTAACAAGCCAGCAAAGCAACGGCAAGTAGAACCCCGGCCACGCTGGCATATGTCATCGCGTCAGTCGCGGTCACTCCGAAGAGCAAACTCTCCATCAGGCGAGTCAGACCGAAAGCAGCGACCAGACCACCCACCACGCCAATAAAGCTGAGCAGCATTCCCCGTCCCACAACCAGCCTGAACACATCGCGACTTCCGGCCCCCAGCGCCATCCGAATGCCGATCTCGTGGGTGCGCTGCGTGACTGCATAGCTCAGCACTCCGTAGATCCCAACCGCAGCCAGCACTAGCGCCACTGCCGCAAACACTCCGAGCAGCACCATGGAGAATCGTTGTTGCGCGATGGACGTGGAGAAATACTCATTAAGCGTCTTGATGTTGGTTGCCGGTTGCTCTTTATCCAACTTCAAGACTTCGCTGCGAATAGCTCCACCCAGGGTGGTTGGATCGCCTGTCGTGCGAACGACCAGCGTCATGTAAGGCAAGGTCTGTTGCGTGTAGGGTTCGTAAGTCTGCATAGTCGTTGCCTGGTCCAACCCATACTGTTTTACGTCACCGACGATGCCGACGATCTCGAACCATTCGGGATTCTTCGCCCTGTCGTCAAAAGTGATCCGTTTGCCAATGGGATCCTCGCCGGGAAAGATTTTCGTTACCATCGTCTCGTTGATCACAGCGACGCGCGGCGACTGCTTGGTGTCTCGCTCATTAAACACACGGCCCCGGCGCAGCGGAATTCCCATCGCCTTAAAATAGTCAGCGCTCACTGAGTAGTAGTTTGTACTTTGAGTGATTCCGGGCTGGAGGGGTGGCCGGCCGTCTATTTCGAATGCCAACACGAAGTCGTTGTCGGTCATTGGAACGACACAACTCGCCCCTGCTGCTTCGACTCCTGGCAGCGCTCCGACTCTTTCAATCAGTTGCTGGAAGAAAGTGACCTGCTGTGTTGCTTCAGGATACCTCTGCTTCGGAAGCTCGACCGACGCCGTGAGCGCGTTGTTCGGATCAAAGCCCGGGTCAACTTCCTGCAATCGATAGAAGCTCTTGATCATCAAGCCCGCGCCCACCAACAGCACCAGGGCCGCGGCCACCTCCAGCACTACCAGCGTGCTGCGAACCAGCTTGCGACGTCCTCCTTCAGACGAACCTCGCGCGGCGTCTTTCATGGTCTCGTTGAGGTTCGGTTTGGAGGCTTGCAGCGCCGGCACCAGTCCGAAAATTATTCCCGTCAGGAAGGTGATCGCGGCAGTGAAAGCCAGCGCGCGACCATCAACCGAAACATTGTCCATGCGCGGCAACTCCGAAGGCGCCAGCGTCAGCAACAAGTCGGTGCCCCACTTAGCCAAGAACAAGCCTACGGTCCCGCCGACCAGCGACAGCAACATGCTTTCGGTGAGCAGTTGGCGGATGATGCGCCCACGACCAGCACCCAGAGCAGTGCGAGTCGCAATCTCTTTCTGCCGTCCGGCAGCACGAGCTAACAGCAGGTTGGCGACGTTGGCGCAGGCAATCAACAATACAAAGGCGACCGCACCGAGGAGTACGAGCAAGGCCGGTTTGATACCCCTGACGGAGAACTCCAGCAGCGGCATGATCTTCACACTCCACCCCGTGGCTTCGGGATACTGCGCTGCCACCCGCCCCGCAATAGTGGTCATCTCAGCGCTCGCCTGGTCAACCGTTATGCCCGGTTTGAGCTGACCAATGGCAGCCACGTAATGGCCGCCGTGGTTTTGAGCTTCCTGCGCCGTGAAAGCCATTGGCGTCCAAAGATCGATCTGCTCATCACGTGGTCCGAAGCGAAACGTCGCGGGCATCACACCAATTACGGTGTAACTCTTGCCGCTTAGAGTAATTGACTGATTTAGGATTTTGGGATCGCCGCCAAAGCGCTTCTGCCATAACCCCTGACTAAGGATTACTACGTTGTTACGCTCAGGCTGATCTTCTTCGAGCAGGAAGTCGCGACCCAATTGGGGCTGCGCGCCGAGCATCGGAAAAAAACCATCGGTGACATTTAGGGCGCGTAACCGCTCCGGATCCCCTGTGCCGATCAGATTGAGAGACGAGCCTTTAAACGCCACCAGTCGCTCGAATACCGTGTTCTGCTTCTTCCACTCAAGGAAGTTGCCGGGAGCAATTGAGAACTCCGGGAATTGTGGGAGCTTCGTTTCACGAATCATCATCAGCCGGTCCGGCTCGCTGTACGGCAGCGGGCTCAGCAGCACGCCGTTGACGACGCTGAAGATTGCGACATTGGCGCCAATGCCGAGTGCCAGCGCAACCACCGACACGATCGTGAATCCCGGGTTCCTCACCAGCATCCTCACGGCATAGCGGACATCTTTAAGTAGAGTTTCCATGTCGTTAATCCATTTCGAATTTCGGATTGCGAATTTCCGAATTTCGGTTGGCGAAAGTTGATTCAATTACCCGTGACCACCAAAGACCGGTAAGCACAAATCCGAAATTCGCAATCCGAAATCCGAAATTCTCATTCGTACCGGAGCGCCACCAGCGGATCGATCTTTGTTGCCCTTCGTGCCGGTAGGTAACTCGCCAGAAAAGCCGCTCCCAACAAGACAAAGGTAGCCCCACTAAAGGTGAGAAGATCCGTTGGCTTTACGTCGAAAAGTAAACTGACCACAACTCGGGTCAGCGCAAACGAGATCGCCAGACCGATTGCTGTTCCCAAAATTGCCAGCCCAAGTCCTTGTCCAAGAACCATGCGCACGACGTTCTGCCTGCTGGCGCCGAGGGCCATGCGAATTCCTATCTCCCGGGTGCGTTGGGCGACGGTGTAAGAGATCGCGCCATAAACGCCTGTCATCGTCAGCACCAGTCCAATCGCGCCGAAGACTCCGAAAAGAAGAGTGTAGAAGCGAGGTTGAGCGACAGTTTGTGAAATGGCCTCCGTCAAAGGCTGGACATTGGTCAGTGGCACACCTCGATCTCCAGCTCGTATCTGCTGACGAAAGCCCTCGGCCAAAGTCGCAGGCGCAACGCTGGTGCGAACCAGAAAGTTGCCCCACGTCCAGCTGTTCTGCTGGTAGGGCAGGTACAGTTCCGGGTTCGCTCCCTTAGCTAAGCTGCTGTGGTGGACATCACCAACGACGCCGACAATCTCAAACTGCTCCGGATCGCCTTCATTTTGATTTGCACCGATGTGGGAAATGCGTTGGCCAATCGGTTCTTGGTTAGGAAAGTATTGCTGAGCCAATGCCTGATTGATGATCGCAGCGCCGACGCCACCTCGCCTCTCTTGTTGGTTGAAGTAGCGGCCTTTTATTAATGGTATGCCGATCGACTGGAAGTACTCTGGTGTCACGGTCCGATTGTTGGCGTCGGGTTCGCGGCCTGCTTCGGGCACCGGCCGGCCCTCAATTCTGAAATCGGAGCCGACATTGCCGCCGCTAAAAGGCATGGGCGCGACGAAGGCGGCACTCTCCACTCCGGGTAGGGCCTTTAGTCTTGCGAGGGTTTGATCAACGTAGAGGGACCGTTGTTCAGGCTTCTCATATGTGAGAGGGAAACTGATGCGACCCATCAGCACATTCTTTGGATCGAAACCGGGAGACACGTTTACGAGCTGCGCAAAACTTCTGATCATCAAACCGGCGCCGATGAGCAGAATCAGACTCAAGGCAACTTCGGAAACGACCAGCGACTCGCGCCACAAACGTAAGCTGCGGCCACCGGTTGATCCCTTCGATCCGGACTTCAGTACCTCATTTACGTCCGGACGAGACGCCTTCAGGATCGGAACCAGGCTGAAGAGAAAACCTGTAAAGATGGAAACTGCCAGGGTGAAGATCAGAACGCGGGCATTGATATGTACTTCGTCGAGCCGCGGCAATTGGTCCGCGCCGTAATACCTGATTGCCCCCAGACCCCAAACCGCAATCAGCAAGCCAAGACCCCCCGAAAGCACAGCCAACACGATGCTCTCGGTCGTCAACTGGCGGGCAATGCGCCAACGGCCGGCGCCCAGCGCGACCCTGATCGCAATCTCTTTATCTCTAACACTCGCTCGGACCAGCAACAAATTCGCCGTGTTTGTGCAGGCTATCAGCAGAATAAAACCGACCGCTCCCAACAGCAGCCACAAAGCGCGGCGCATATCCTTGCCAACGATCTGTTCATGCGCGCTGACCAGATAGATAGTCGAATCACGGTTGGATTGTGGATACTCCAGCGCCAGCCTGGCAGCGATAGTGGCCATTTCGGTTTGCGCGTAATCGAGGCCAGAATCCGGCTTCAAACGACCGACAGCCCGCAGAACCTGGGCGCCGCGCTCATCCAGGTTGCCGCCCTCTCCGGTGACAGTGGTCCAAACGAGCGGGTCTTTGACCGAGAGAGGAAACTCAAATCCTGGTGGCAGGATTCCGACGATCGTGTGAGGCTTGCCGTTAAGATTGATTTGTTGGTTGAGCGCAGATACGTTTTCAGCAAATCTACTTTGCCAAAATTCGTGGCTGATGATAGTGACAGGTTGACTCCCGCGTTTATCTTCTTCCTCCTGGAAGTGACGCCCGTGCAAGGGTCTGACTTTGAGCAAGGGAAAGAAATTTGCGGTCACCCGCATTCCCTGGATGCGCTCGACTTCCTCTCGATCGGTTAGATAAAAACCATTTGGCTTGTAGCCGGCGATGTCTTCGAAACTCTGGTTGCGCGTGCGCCAGTCCTGCAGATCCAAATATGAGACATACCCCTCGGTGCGCTTTTCCTTTGGAGTCTTCCAGAGCGCAACCACCCGATCCGGATCAGTGATCAATGGGGGACTTAAGATCAGTCCATTGATAATGCTGAAAATGGTGGTGTTGGCGCCAATACCGAGCGCCAGAGTAATCACTGCGATAGTGGTGAAGGCCCGTTGCTTCAGCAGGCTTCTTACCGCATAACGGATGTCTTTGAGTATTGTTTCCATGTTGTTACTTCCGATTTCGGATTGCGAATTTCGAATTTCTGACTGCGCTACTTGATCCTGTTCTCTGACCGCCTCAAGTTCGGTGATTGCAAAATCCGAAATTCGCAATCCGAAATCCGAAACTCCTACTCGTAACGCAATGCAACTAACGGATCGACTTTCGTTGCCCGCCGCGCCGGGATGTAACACGCGAGCAGCGCTACCAGCAGCAGTCCGAATGTGACCACGCCGAACGTGAACGCATCCGTGGGCGTGACGCCAAATAGCAAGCTCTGCAGTAACCGCGTTAAAGCAAACGCCCCAGCGAGTCCCGCCACGACGCCTATCAGCGCGAGTGACATTCCGTTTCTCACCACCAATTTCAGAACATCCGCTGCCCGCGCCCCCAGTGCCATGCGAATGCCAATCTCCTGCGTGCGCTGTATGACGGCGTAGGACATAACACCGTAGATTCCGATAGCCGCCAGTAGTAATGCGATGCCGGCAAAGACTCCCAATGAGCCGGCCGAGAAACTGTGAAGGGAGACTGAAAAGGCGCGCACCTGTTCCATCGTCTGAACCTCGAACACCGGCTGGTCCTTATCGAGCGACCAAACTTGTTGCCGCATGTCAGCCGCCAGCGACAGCGGTTCGCCTTTGGTTCGGGCCACCAGGACCATTGAGTTCCAGGCATCCTGAGCATGGGGCAGGTAATAGTCGGCGGTGACAGGGGTTTGCAGCTCGTGTTTCACGTCCTGGACCACGCCGACCACCTGCATCCAGGGAGCTTCGGTCAGGGTCGCGTTGAAACGCACGCGTTTGCCAATGGGATCAGCGCCCGGCCAGTACTTTTGGGCCATTGCTTCATTGACGATAATCACCGGAGGCGCCCCGGGTTTGTCTTGATCGGTGAACGCGCGCCCCTTCAACACCGGGATCCCCATGGTGTGGAAATAATCGGGAGTGCAATTCCGATAGCGTCCGAGGAAGTACTGACCAGGCGGCGGATCGGGAATGCCTTCGATGAGGAAACTGTTTGATGAATTGCCGCGTCCGAGGGGCAGGTAGTTGACTGCCGCTGCTGATTCCACACCCGGCAGTGCCTGCACCCGTCGCACCAGTTCCTGATAGAAAGTGGCCCGTTGTCCCTCCTCCTCGTATTTCGCAACGGGCAGTGTGAGTCTCATAGTCATCACATTGTCCGGATTGAACCCCGGTTCCGTTTTCAGCAACACTAAGAACGTGCGCATCAGCAAACCGGCGCTTACCAGCAACATCATTGACAGCGCGACTTCTGAGATCACCAACAGGCCGCGCAGGCGGTGAGAGCCTGACGCCGTTTGACGTCCGCCTTCTTTCAACGCCCCGTTTAAATCGGTTTTCGAGACTTGCCAGGCTGGTGCGAGTCCAAACAAGAATCCGCTGAACACAGATAGAGCAAGATTAAAAATAAGCACCGGCGGACTTACTCCGAGCCGATCCCAACCGGGCGCAAATTTTGCGGCGTCACCTGGATCAAGAGTTCGGAGCAGATCGACACCCCAAACGGCAATCAGGACCCCCAGCAAACCTCCGATCAGCGCAAGCATTAGGCTTTCGGCGAGCAGTTGACGAACAAGACGCCAGCGACTCGCTCCCAGAGCGGCCCGTAACGCCATCTCCTTCTGCCGCCCCGCGGCGCGGGCTAGCATAAGGTTGGCAACATTCGCGCAGACAATCAGCAGCACAAAGCCGACTGCGGCCATCAATACCAACACCGCCGTCTTGTAGAGACGCACAGCGTCCTCGACTATCGGATAAACAACAACGCCCCACCCGGTATTCGATTCCGCATACTCTTTCTCGAGTCGGGCAGCGATCGTAGCAAGGTCTGCCTGCGCGTGCGCTAAAGAGACATCAGGCTTCAGGCGGCCGACGACATAATAAGAATGGCTCCGCCGGCTGCCGGCCAATTCCGGAGTTATCGACAAAGGCGCCAATACCTCAACACCGGCCGGATAATTAAATCCTTGTGGCATCACGCCAATTACGGTGCGCGTCACTCCATTGAGCGTAATTGTCTTGTTGATAATTCCCGGGTCGCCGGCGAAACGACGCTGCCACAATCCGTGGGACAGAATAGCTACCGCATCTTTACCGGGTTGATCCTCATCCGCGGCAAAGCCTCTTCCCAGCGCTGGTTTGACTGCCAGGACATCGAGGAAATTTCCAGTGATAAGAAAACCCTGTATGCGTTCAGGCGTTTCCAGTCCTGTAAGGCTCGCGCTCCACCAACGATACAAACCCATTTGCTCAAAGGTCTGGTTCTGCGAGCGCCAATCGAGGTAATTCGCCATCGATGCTTCGTTGCGTACAACTCCGCGACTTGGCTGCGTTTCCCAGATCGCGACTACACGATCGAGCTCAGGAAAGGGCAGCGGATTGACGAGCAGCGCATTAACGACACTGAAGATGGCGCTGTTCGCGCCAATGCCGATGGCCAGCGTGATGATGGCGATAATCGTGAGCGGCGGGCGTTTCAGCAGACTCCTGATGGCATAACGAAAGTCTTTCAGTAGTCCATCCATCGCAGCTCTATCCTCCGATATTCCCTCGCCTCTTGTTTGCGAGGGACAGTATCTCGGTCCACCTCTACTCGCGCGCGGGGCGTACGCTCGCGATGAAGTATCATTCCCGCCACCCGAGCAAGGGTGAGGGAACCGACATCACGGGCAACGCTATGGCCTTAGGCTTAGTGACTATCGCAGTTAGAAACTAAGCTGCTTACGGCGAGCATCGATTAACTTTCAATCAGAGCAACGACTTTTGAATCCGATTCAATTCTCAATAGAGGCAGCGGCTGGGTCCGAGCCGTTTTTGATCTCGACCTTAACGACCATCAGGGTTGCATCGTCCTGGACCGGTCCATCGCTGAATTCACCCACTGCCGCCATAATCAGATCTCTTAATTCCCGGGCCCTAAACTCTCCTCCGAGAGTGAGCAATTCCTGCAAACGCTCTTCGCCAAACTCTTCGCCGCAGGCGTCGCGGGCTTCGGTTACGCCGTCGGTGAAAAAAATCAGTGAATCGCCGGGACTCAATTCGATCTCACCCTGCAGATAATGTGCGTCGGGAAAGATGCCTAATACCGGACCACCCTCTTTCATGCGCACGCAAACGCCCCCGCGGGCCAGCATGGGCGGGCAATGGCCGGCATTGGCGTAATAGAATTTTCTGGTTTGGGTGTCTAACAGGCCGTAGAAGCAGGAGATGAATCTGTGCGGGACCATGTTCTGGCACATCACGCCATTTACCTGCGCACAGAGTTCAGCTGGAGCGACTTGGGCCGTGGCAAAGGATTTCAGCACCGCCTGCACATTCGACATCAGCAGCGCGGCCGGCATCCCCTTCCCCGCTGCATCCGCGATACAGATGGCGCTGTGACGATCATCAAACTTAATGACGTCGAAATAATCACCGCCGACAGCATTAGCCGGTTGCCAGGCGACCGCGATCGCGATGCCCTCTATGTGGGGCAAGTCTTTCGGCAACAAGGCTTCCTGAATCTCCTGCGAGTCAGTTAGCTCCTGCTGTAGTTTGTAATTGACTATTTGCCGTTCGGCTTTGAGTTGTCGTTTCTGGCGTCGGCGGCGGCCCAGTGCGATTTGTGTGCGCAGACTTCTAAGCAGATCGGAGTTGTCCCATGGCTTCAGCACAAAGTCGCGCACGCCGCGGTGCATCGCTTCAACGGCCAGTTCCACCGATCCCCAGGCTGTCAGCACCACGACGGGAAGCGTGCTATCGAGGGCCCGAATACGTGTTATCAGTTCGAGACCTTCCTGACCTGAGGTGGTGTCGCGTGCGTAGTTGAGGTCCATCAAAACCAGATCGAAATCTCGTTCTTTGATTGCTTCCAGTACCGCCGCCGGGGAACTCACCCCTTCTGTCTGGTAACCGGCGCCTCTCAACAACAAACGGAGCGCGGTTACCACGTCTGGTTGATCGTCGGCAATCAGCGCGCGGGCACCGGGTACGGCCAGAGTGTTTGTGTTCGGACGATTCATAAGACTTCCCAGTGTCATTACTCTTTTACGATCCACCCATCTTCGAGCCGCACGATCCGGTTTCCATATTCGGCATTCACCTCGGAGTGCGTCACTTGCACGATGGTTGTGCCTTCTTCATTCAGTTTCTTGAACATCTCCATGATCTCTTTCCCCTGGCTCGAATGGAGATTGCCGGTCGGCTCGTCAGCGAGAATGATGCGCGGATTGGCCACGACTGCACGCGCTATGCCCACGAGTTGCTGCTGACCGCCGGAGAGTTGACTGGGAAACAGGTCCTTCTTGCCGACTATCTGAAAACGATCGAGCGTATCGCAAACAATCGACTGGCGATCTTTCTTGCCCACGTCGCGATAGGACAGCGGCAATTCGAGATTCTCAAACACCGTTTGATCGTCCAGGAGGTGATAACTCTGAAATACAAACCCGATGTTGCTGTTACGTATCTGGGCACGCTTCTTGTGATCGAGCTTATGAACGGCCACATCGTCAAAGTGGTATTCGCCACTCCAGGACTGATCGTGCATTCCCAGAATATGCAACAGCGTGGACTTACCCGCTCCCGAGGGCCCCATGATGGAGACAAACTCGCCCGGCTTAATATCGAGGTCGATCCGGCGCAGGACGTAGGTTTTGTTGATGCCCTGCGAGAAAGCTTTTTCGATGTTGCGCAGACCGATCATGCAATCGCTCCGAATCCACTCTCTTTCAATTCTCGCCTGGCATCTTCGATTTCACGCCGATTGGCACCGGCTTCCTCCTCAACAATGAGTCCGTCAAAGAGATGGACGATTCGATCAGCGTGCTGCGCGTACCTTGGATCGTGCGTCACCATGCAGATGGTCGCGCCGCCGCGGTGCAGTTCTCGCATTAGCTCCATCACCGCTTCACCATTCGTGGAATCCAGATTTCCGGTGGGCTCGTCAGCCAGCAGGATGCTGGGTTGGCCGCCGACCGCGCGGGCCACTGCCACACGCTGTTGCTGACCGCCGGATAGCTGGCTGGGAAGATGTTTGGCGCGATGGGCCATGCCGACGCGTTCCAGAGCTTCAGTGACGCGCTGTTTGCGGTCAGCCGAATTCATCCCACGATAGGTAAGTGGCAATTCCACATTTTCATAGACCGTGAGGTCGCCGATCAGGTTAAAACTTTGAAAGATGAACCCCACTTCGCGATTCCGGATTCGCGCGCGCTGCGACAACGAAAGGTTTTCGACCGGGTGATCATTGAGTACGTACTCGCCGTCGGTCGGCGTATCAAGCAAACCGAGAATCGACAGTAAGGTGGACTTACCGCAACCTGATGGTCCGGCAATTGAGACATACTCACCCTTCTTAATGTCCAGGTGGATACCGGAAAGGGCGTGCGTCTCGACCTCGTCCGTGTAGAACACTTTCTTGACGTCAGCCAGGTGAATCAGGGGATCAGATGAACTCATCTCAGGCTCCTTAGATTTGGTTGAAGGCTACTGCTCTAACTGTGAACACCACGGTCCAGGGATGTGTGGCAACTTCGAAACTTGATCAACGCACGCGGATCTGGTTGTAGTCGTCCCAGGCTGAGGTGTCCGACAGGATTACCTGATCGCCTTCCCGCAGCCCGCTGACGATTTCAATCGTGCTAACTGAACTGACGCCCAATGCCACCTGTGTGCGGTTGGCTTCCTGGCCGTCCGGACTAAGCTTGAACATACCCACAGTTTGTTGTCCCTGGCCAAAGGCGGGCCGGCCCACGTGAAGGACATTCTCGAGACGTTCAAGTTCGATTGTGCCGTCAACGCTTAGATCCGGTCGTGCACTTGCCGGTAGCGGCCCGATTAGTTCAGCGTCGACCACGAACGTGCCTTCGCGCGCCGCGGGGTCAATTCGGGACACGCGGGCCTGAATGATTCCGTTGCGAGTGTCTACTTCAACGGGCTGGCCGAGTTTGACGTCCTTGATCTGGGTTTCAGCAATCCTGAGTTCGGCCTTAAGAGAAGCTGGATCGGCAACGCGCGCCATGTTGAATCCGGGCGTTACCTGCTGGCCCACCTGCACCAAAACCTGCTGTAACACTCCATTAGTTCCAGCCCTGACTTTCAGCGCATCAACCTGGCTTTTCTTTAAGTCGGCTAGCGCGCGCAACTGTTGAATGCGTGATTGCTGGGCGTTCATCTGGGCGGCAGTCGCCTTGCCGCTGATCGCCAGTCGCTGCTGCTCCACCCTGAGCCGATCGGCAAGGTCTTGCACACGCACACGTGCAACCTTCAGCAGAATCATCGGGACGAGACCCTGCTTGCCGAGGATTTCATCTGTCTCAAGCTGCATTTTTGCCTGGCTGTACTCGGCGTTTATGCTTGCAATTGCTGATTGCTGCGTCATGCCATCGCTTTCCAGACGCACTCTCAGATTTTCCAGGTCGGCTTGCGCAGCTTTCATTTGGAAGTCCGCATCAATAGCCTGCTGTTCCATTTGCGGATTTGTAAGCTCAAAAATCACTGTCCCGGTGCTGACTTCGACGCCAGGTTCTACCAGGATTTTTTCCAGACGGCCTTCAGCGGGCGCGGGCACCCAGCGAGTCAGTTGCGGCACCAGAGTGCCGATGCCTCGCACCTGACGTAACATCTGACCTCGTTTGACGGTGTCGATTACGGCGGTTGAACGATCGAGGGTGGGGGCGGCCGGCTTTAACTTTGTCAGACCGACGGTAATTCCGCCGACGGCGACCAGGCCGACGACGATGAGCACGCCATTGCGAATACGTCTTTTGAGTTTGGATTTTCCGGGACGCTTAATATCCATTAACTTATAAAAACCAGGAAAGCGCTCGAAGCCTGTGCGCATGGACCAACGAGATTAGCAGGAGAACTGTGCATGCCAGTTTGAGAGCGGCGAAGGGTGCACGGGAAGTGTGCTTAGAAATTCAGCAACGACAAACTTCTCGGGCAACTGCACAGTTCTCCTGGTTCTCGATATTACAAGGGACGTGCCAATCGATTGCTCTGCGGACACAGTGGTGGTTAACGAACGGCATTTCAGGCCGTTATAGTTAATCCTTTTTCCTGAGGCGTTGATGAGGGCTGTAGGGAAAGCGAGGACGCAACTCCCGTTGAACCGCAAAAACGTTTCGCTTTCGGGACGCAAGAATCCCAATTTCGACAATACTTCAAAATCTCGTATCCATGAACGTGGAACACATTGTAGTGGCGTCCCTCCGTGGCCGCCCCGAGTTGCGGTGATGACCGGATCTCGAAAGAAGGGAGCTGCGGAAACGATGGGGCGGCCACGGAGGCACGCCCCTACTACTAAATCTCCACTTGTGAGCCCAACTCAACCACGCGATCAGGCGGCAGGCAAAAGTAGGCAGTGGCGCTGGTGGCATTGCGCGATATGAGGGCGAAGATCTTTTCACGCCACAACGCCATCCCGGGGCG
>JBGTHZ010000130.1:0-8657 GCA_041745915.1 Pyrinomonadaceae bacterium
CCTGCCTTTGACTGCTTTCAATCTGCCCTCTGCAACGGGGCAAGACGGCGAAGGATATGATCGCCAGGTAATCGAGTTCCTTGACAAGAATCTCCGGTAGGTTGAACCCTGCGGTAGCGTCGGGTCCGGCCTCCGCATCTCAACTCCCAGTGCTATAGTCGCTATCCCTATTGATACGTAGTTTGTGGTTGGAACCGTGGACCCGACGCTACCGCGTTACGGTACTGACTTCATGACACTCGGTTGCGTTTTCACACAGTCTCGGTAGCCAATGGATCCCACTACCCAGCTCCAGCACGAGCCACATGCTGTGTTGAGTGCTGGGATCCATTGGATACCGCAAACGGTCTGTGCGTTAAGCAGCTCACGCTCGTCTCGAGGATACGTCTCAAACCTTAATGAAGATCTTCCGGTGGTACAAAATCCACATAATTCCCAGCCAAACCAGGACGAACGAAATTGCAAATGCCAACGAAGCGTTTACCGGTGACGCCCACGAAGCGAACAGGTTCTCATAAATCCACGATCCCAGGGGGATCTTCGTTCCTGCTGACCCGGTCATCTTAATCACTCCCAACAACTCCGCCATTATGCCGGCGCCCACATAGAGAGCGATTGCATTAACGCCAAAGATCTCAAAAGGCTTCGCCCATCTGCGATAACCCTTGATGTCGATGACCCAATAGCACAAAGCCAGAAACTGCAGTGCCAAACCGCCGCTGAAGAGTACATACGAACTAGTCCATAAAGCCTTGTTGATTGGGAAAAAGGAATTCCAGGCCCAGCCGACGGCAACACAAATCGCCCCCCCCACGAACATGCCTGCCACCTTTTCGTAGGATGAGTTTTTTGTTCGCAGCCAATGTCCAGTTAGTACTCCAATCAAGGTTGTGGCGAGAGCCGGGATAGTACTTAATAGACCCTCCGGATCGTACACCTTCGCCTGGGCCCAGACGTGTTTGCCGAACACAACGCGGTCGACAAACGAGGGAAGACTCCCCTCCTTGGTCAGATCGCCGGCGGCGAAACCTGGTGCTGGAATGAATTTCACTAACACCCAGTAAATGAGTAGCAAGGCAATGGTGATCCCAACCTGGGTTCTGATCTTCGTGTTGAGAAATATGATCGAGGCGAAGAAATAGCAGACGGCAATTCGTTGTAACACTCCCGGGATCCGAAGCTCAGAGAGGCCAAAATACGGAAACGCGTTCAGGAACAGACCGATCGCGAAAATGATCAAGCTGCGCTTGATGACTTTCAGGTAGAGGTCACGCGTGCTGCGGCCACTTTCAACGCGACTCCCAAAGGCCAGGGTAATTGCTACCCCAACTATGAAAAGGAAGAACGGGAATACTAAATCCGTGGGCGTCCAACCATGCCACTGAGCATGCTGGAGTGGCCAGTAAATATGTGCCCAGGTGCCCGGATTGTTTACCAGCACCATTCCGGCGATCGTGATCCCGCGAAAGACATCGAGCGACACCAGTCGGTCAGTTACAGCGGTTGTGGGATTGTTTGGCATTGATTCTAGACGATGGCCCTGTTCCAGGAGCAGATTAGTTCTTACTGTGAAGTGCCAGCAGCAACATTTAACCGAAATCGATCTCGAAAACAATAGTCAAACACACGTTCGGAGGGTCATCTAATACTCGAGTAAGGTAAAGAGACAGTGAGTAGCAACCCCGTAGAACTAGCGTCTCCCAAAAAATTGGGCCAACTCATTAATTGTGGCACAGCTGATGCCATCGTTACCGGTGACCACATCAAGTGTAGCGAAAGAATTCATGCCGTCGAAAAAAGTGCTGCCCAATTAGGGCATTCCAACCAACCTCGGTTGTTGGCCAGATGAGGGGCCAAAACATGGTAGGGCGCAGCAGTAAACTTCTAGTGTTCATTAGCCTTGGCGCTATAGTCTGGCTTTCTACAAGCGCGGCCCTGGCCCAAAACCCAGTCGTCGATTTTCACAGAATCCTTCGCGAAAAGGTGGGTCTCGATGAGACCGATTTTGCTGCAGTCCAACAAGGCCAGACGGTTGTAAAACTCCTGCCGGTGCAGGAAAAGAGGGAAGTGGCCGTGTCTGGACTAGTCAGCCTCCAAGTCCCGGCTGAAGCTTTTCTAAAGTCTTTCCGCGAGACCATCGCCCGGAAGAGCAACCCTGCTATTCTTGAAATCGGTAGTTTTAGTAGCCAGCCAACGCTTGACGACTTGAATGGCCTCACAATTGAAAATCGTGACATCGAAGATTTGAAAACGTGCGGCGTCGGAGATTGCAAGTTGAAGCTGTCAGCCATGATGATCCAGCGTCTTCACAAAGAGGTTGATTGGGACGCGCCGGACCACCATAGTCAGGCAACTCAACTGCTCAAAGGTATGCTGTTGGATTATGTCCGTGATTACCTGGCGCGAGGAGATCCCGCGCTCATTGAATACAATGATAAAGCGAAAACAGTTAGGCTTGCCGAGGAACAACGTGCTCTGCGGGCAGGTTCAAGTTACATTTACGATGGCCTTCCCAAGTTTTCGCAATACCTGAAGGACTTTCCCAAAAGAACGTTGGCCAATGTTGAGAATGCAATTGTCTGGTCGAAAATGAAGTTTGGGCTAAAGCCCGTCATAGCCATCAACCACATCACAATCTACAGGAATGAGAAGGAAGCCGGGCCGCAAATTCTAATCGCGTCAAAGCAGATTTACGCCAACCACTATTTTGATTCTTCACTCGCACTAACGGCATTCGTGAGTAATCCGGGCTCAAGTTCCGGATCTTATCTGTTTTATGAGAACCGCTCGCGGGCTGATGGACTCGGAGGTATGTTCGGGAAGATTAAGCGTGGGATTGTCGAAGACAGAGCTGTAGATGGTCTAAAGGCTATTCTGGAACAATCAAAAGTAAACCTCAACGCGAGCGTTTTGGGTCGAATCGAATCTGCAGCGCCCGCCCAAAAACAACCGACGTCGAGGCGATGGACGATCGGTCGCGTTCGCCTGTTGTCGGGGTTGTTTTTAATCACCGCGTTTGTTGTATTGTTGGGCCTGAGTAATTACCACTGGCGAGGAGTCGAACCACGCGCCAACTAGATCGGGCATTATCACCGTCGCCTGCCAGTCTTTCCGGGGACTGTTTTCATTAATTCAACTGTTCCATGCGGGCCCGCGACCCTATCATCAATCCTTTTCACCAACCTTCATAATGTTGCCTACGGGACTTCATCATGAAACTGCGCGACTCAATACAGAACCGGGAGCAGTAGCGACCGCCCTCAACTGACTACATCAACAGCGCTGAGGCAAATTTAATTTAATAGAGACATCGTTAATTGAGTGCGGTCGCTACCGCTCCCGGTTCTGTATGACGCTAACTTCGGGGTACCTGGAAGAAATCGTTGTCAAACATCAACAGCGCTGAGGCAAATTTAGTTTAATAGAGACATCGTTAATTGAGTGCGGTCGCTACCGCTCCCGGTTCTGTATGACGCTAACTTCGGGGTACCTGGAAGAAATCGTTGTCAAACGGGCGCGATTTGGATAGCATCGCGTTCCTATGACTGTCATTACCGAATCCATGACAGGCGAGCAGATCGTCGATCTCTGCCGCCGGCACACGCTCTTCGAGTGGTCCGCCCAAGCCGCGGTCGATCCGATTCCGGTCGCACGCGCGAAAGGGATTTACTTCTGGACGCCGGAGGGAAAGCGCTTCATCGACTTCAACAGTCAATTGATGTGCGTGAACATAGGACACGGCGACGAGCGCGTGATTCGCGCCATCAACGAACAAGCCGCGACACTGCCTTATGCCAACCCATTCATGGCCACCGATGTGCGCGCGCGCCTGGGCGTGAAACTCGCGGAGATCACACCCGGTGATATCGATGCCTTCTTCTTCACCAACGGCGGCGCCGAAGCTAACGAAAACGCGATCCGCATCGCGCGGCTTTTCACCGGACGTCACAAAATTGCCGCACGCTACCGCTCGTACCACGGGGGAACGGCGGGAGCCCTAACGCTGACCGGTGATCCGCGTCGCTGGGCAGCAGAGCCGGGCATCCCCGGCGTCATCCGCATCCCGGACTTCTATCATGGAATACAGAAAGGCTCGGATACGACCGAAGAAGTGCTGGCACGAACCGAGGAAGTTCTCGAGCTCGAAGGTCCGAAAACGGTCGCGGCGATTATTGTAGAGCCCGTTACCGGAACTAACGGGATTCTCGTGCCGCCGGACGGCTATATGCAGGGTTTACGAAAGCTGTGTGATAAGCACGGGATCCTCCTGATCGCTGACGAAGTAATGGCCGGCTTTGGCCGGACCGGCGAATGGTTCTCGGTCGACCACTGGCAGGTTGTCCCCGACTTAATATCGATGGCCAAGGGGTTGACGAGCGCATACGTGCAACTCGGCGCGGTGGGTATGCGGCGACAAATTGCGGATCACTTCGAGAAGAACGTCTTCTACGGTGGGCTCACGTATAACAGCCACCCGCTTGCGTGCGCCGCGGCGTTAGCGACCATAGCGGTGTACGAAGAAGATGACCTCATCGAGAATGCTCGGCGCATGGGGGTTATGATGCGCGGGCTGCTCGAGGATCTCGATCGTCGTCACCCATCCGTAGGAGCGACGCGCAACATCGGCCTCTTCGGAATAGTGGAAGTGGTACGAGATCCGGAGACGCGCGAACCAATGGCGCCCTTCAACGGTACCTCGCCCGAGATGCAGGCTCTCAGCAAGTTCTTCCGCGCGGAAGGTCTCTACACATTCGTGCGTTGGAACACATTCTTCACCAACCCCCCGCTGTGTATCACTGAAGCCGAAATGCGCGAGGCTTTCGCGATCATCGATAAAGGCCTGGAGATCACCGACGGCGCTGTTTCGTAACCTCACTAGGCGTCGGTGGTTGAGGATGGCAAGGTCTTATAGGGAAAGCAGCACCGGGCGTTGATAATGAAAACTGAATGTCTTGGAAAGTGCGACGACAACGGTTGATGAAACGCGCGCTCTACCATTGAGCTATGGCCCCGCATATGTATTTGGAGCCACCGGAATTCGAACCCGGAACCTCGTGCGTAAAAGGCATGTAGTTCCATCGGCATTCGTCGCGCTGTTCTGCAAAAGGAAGGAAGTGACAAGTGTTTTGGAAGACTTCATGTTCGGAATTTCACCGAACGAACTTCCGGTCTACGCCGGACGCTCTACTCACTGAGCTAATGTAGTCCTCACAGGCATTCGCTCCACCAACAATAAAAAGCTCCACCAACAATAAAAAAAGGGGTGACAAGATTGGAAAGACTTTGAGCACGGTGTCGCCACCGCTGGAGCTATCAGACTCCACAAGGCTCTGCTGGTTAACAGCCAGGTGATGTAGTCCTTCCGGCATTCACCCCCTTTCACGGTAAATGGCGACAAGGTCGGCGAGAGATCTCACATGAAGTCAATCAAGTGAGCAGGGTTTCGAACCCTTTCGCATACGCTTACCATGTACTCTGCACCAGCATTCGCCATAGGTCCAAAGAAAAGGCCGACAAGAAATCGTCGAGACAACTTTCGTTCAAGCGAATGATGTAGTCTCGACAGCATTCGGCCCCAAACTGAATTTCGGATTGCGGATTTCGGAATGCGAATTTAAGAACTCCTTTAAATCCGAAATCCGCAATTCGCAATTCCTACAACGCCATCGACTCGATCACTCCGATCCAGTGGTCAGCATTGAGTTGACCGCGTGCGAATTCCGCAATCACGTCAAAGACCTGATCCGAGAATCCGCCGACGTTGAGGATGTCGTCACGCTCCTTCGCCTGCACCGTGCCGTAAGGCTGAATGTCGATACAAACCATTCGCGCCTCAGGGTTGCGCTGGCGAAAGTTCGCCCACTCCTTCATCGTCTCGGTTGCACTACCACCGAAGCTGCCGTACTGCGGCGCGTCGATCCACGACTCATTGTCCGAGATGTAGATCACGAGCGCCCCCTTCGCGCGGCGCCGGTTTAGAAACTCCAGCGGCGCGCTGCAGTTAGTGCCACCGCAAGGCAGCTTCGACAGCTTCTCGGCGTTGGTCATCACGCTGTCGCGAGGGCTGAGGCGTAACTCAACCACCTTCGACTCGAATGGAATGACTTCCGCCGAAGGGTTCTTGCGCAGCACCGTTGCCGCTACCAGGGCTGCAACGTCGATACAGCGCACAGCCGTAGTCGCACCACGACGGTAGCCTGTTACGGCCGAGTGCATGGATCCCGAAATATCCGGAAAGACGTAAACCTTGCCGGGAAACTCGGGAACGTTCGCAGTCGCGAGTTCCATTGCATCCTGCAGAGCGTTGCAAACGATCTGCGGGATGTTGGAGTTTGCTGCAGCCATCGTGTAAGCAACCATCAACTGGTACGGAAACACGCGAGCCTTAGCGACCTTCACCGGGTCACGCAGACGCTCAGCAATCAGTTCAGGCATACCTGCCTGGCCGAATACTCCATACGCGCGAACGTGTTCAGGTTCATACGTGTCATCTGCCAGGGCGCGCGGCGGGCGATCGCTGTCCACTCCGCAGTGCCAAGCTCCAGCGCTGTCAGCATCTGGAACGGAACATCAGGAACGTCGCCCTTCTTCCCTGCTTCGCCATTCTTGAAGGCCTCGAACGTGCGCACGACCTCCGGCAGCGCATCGAACGCGTAGTCGCGACCGATGAAGTAACCGAACAGTGCTTCGCGAGCAGCATCCTTAGGCTTCGGGTGGACCATCTTCACGATGTCCGTCAGCGACGGATCCTGACCTACGTTTGCCTTGAAGAGCGCTGCCGGATCGCGGGAGTCAAGCCAGTCGCGCACGAGGCGCTTTGGCGCAGTACCGAGCGACTTGCGACCCACTGCACCCGAACGCATGATCTGCACAAAATTGCGGAGCATCTTCGGGTTATCAATCACGCGTGGAAAGACGACGTTGAGCAGGGCACGGTCCTTTACCGACAGCACCGCGCAAAGAAGTGCCGACATGTCCTTCATGAAAGCACGTTCGCGGCAGAACACTGCCGTCTTTGCAATGAACTCAGCATCGATATCGGCGCAGAGTTCAAGTACCTTTGCCAGCTTTTCATCGGCGGTTGCGTAAAAAGTCGTGTTCAGACAACCCGTTGCCGCGTACTGCGCCAGCTGGTGCTTTGGCGAAAGAGCGTACGCAGGTGCGTGCTCTTCGTTGAGCGCGTCAGTTGCGGGCATTAGCTTACCGATTAGCGACTTGAATAGAGTCTTGTTTGCCATCATCTAGTACCTCCTCCGATATAACTCTGCATATGGCTCGGCCACTATTTGATATTCATCCTCGTAGACCACGTAACCAGGCAGCTCACGGCGAATCATGTAGATTCACACACCGTTCTCCTCGAGAATTCTGACCATCTCCCAAATCCTCTTAAGATGTTCCCTCGCTGATGGCCTGAACCAGCAGACACCTTTAGATAGGCGCCCGGGCCTCAGCGAGCGACAAAAACAAGTCGGACGCGCTAAGCGCTCTTCGAACCAGTTCAGGAGATCCGAAAGGGCCTCATGATCGTAGTCACGCAAGTTCCCGAACTCTAAGAGCTCGAACGCTGTTTGAAAGATTCCGGTTCTTACCTGCGCATCCTCATCGATCTAAGCTGAAACAAAACGCAAGAACATACACGTCCTCCCCAAAGAGTTCAGAAGAAATCGAAGTACCTTTTGCGGGCTCCTCTACGTGATCCAGGTGGACCGTAGCTCCGTTAGGAGCCCAATGTTTATAGCTCCAGCACGCTCACCGCTGCCCAGCTCTGTAGGAGCGAAATGTATCGACTAGTAGTTTCCCGACATATATTTCGCTCCTACGGAGCTTTCGAATTCAGGAATCCGTTTTCTATACACATTTCGTCCCTAACGGGACTGGTTGAGTGCAGCTTTAGGGGAACGGAATTGACGCAGGACTGATTCCTCTACGCGAATGCAAAAACCATGGCTGCGGGAGAAGGAGTCGAACCTTCAATCTCTGCGTTCAAAGCGCAGCGTGTTGCCAGTTACACCATCCCGCAAACTACGGATGTCGAGACGGGGAGATGTCCCGATACGCCCGTCATTTTCCCCGTGTATCCCTTTCTCCCCTTCTCCGTGTCTTGAGCCTGGTGGGGGCACTGGGATTCGAACCCAGACCTTGCGCTAATCTGGCGCTAATACCGCTTATAAGGCGGCTGCTCTTCCAATTGAGCTATGCCCCGTAAATCCAGTTGCGAGTCTTGGAGTTCCGAGGTTCGAGTTCGCTCGGTTTCATAATCGAACTCGAGATGAATGATCTGGTCGCGGCGGAAGGAGTTGAACCAACATCGCTCGATTATCGATCGAGTGCTCGCCCGTTGAGCTACGCCGCGGCACAAGTGTTTTGTGCTTTGTTCTTTGTGCTTTGTATTTGAGTTTATCCGTGCACACTTGGATTCACTCTGGGGTCGAGAGAAGAGCAAAGTACAAAGCACTAAGAACAAAGTACGAATTTTGTTTGGTTGACCCGGCGGGGCTCAAACCCGCACCTCACGGATTAAAAGTCCGCTGCTCTGTCACTCGAGCTCCGGGCCAGGAGATTTTTGATTGCCGATTGCTGATTTTTGATTGCGAATTAAGAGCGTCAGACACCGAATCCGATCACACTAGCCGAACGGAGCCATTCACGCACAG
>JBGTHZ010000131.1:0-37981 GCA_041745915.1 Pyrinomonadaceae bacterium
CTCTTTCGATTGCCAGATGGGTTCCTAGTTACTCCTTAGTTGGCGTTACTCACTTCGACGAACATATGGGATGGTTGACTACTCCTTTCCCAGGGGGCTACGCTCCCCCTTGAACATGGACCATTTCCAGGTCCCCTGTGACTTCGTGGATCGTTCTGATCGCTCGGCCGAGCGAACGATCCACGAACAAACACGAAGCATCACCAAAATGAGATCGAAATGAGAAATGGAACTGATTCTTCGCTCGTCACGATTGCCCACATTTAAGGTTTCTTGTTTTCTTCATCCAGCCACTGCTTTAAGGGTGCGAAGTAATCGATGATGGCGGTGGCATCCATCTTGTCTTCGCCGGTCATGGTCTTGAGCGCTTCTGGCCAGGGTTTACTCAAACCCATGGACAACATCTGCTTCAACTTTTCACCGGCTTTCTGGTTACCGTATATCGAACATTGATACAGTGGCCCGTTGAAACCGGCTTCGCGGCACAAGGCACGGTGAAACTGAAACTGCAGAATCGCTGCAAGAAAATAGCGGGCATAGGGTGTGTTGGCCGGGACATGGTATTTCGCGCCGGCGTCAAAGTCCTGCTCCGAGCGCGGCGCCGGGGGAGCCACTCCCTGGTATTTCTCTCGCAGAGCCCACCAGGCGCTGTTGTAATCGCCAGGACCCACTTCGCCGGAGAAAACTTTCCAGCGCCATTGATCTACCAGATAACCAAACGGCAGGAACGCAACCTTCTCCAGCGATCGCTGCAAAAGGAAACCGATGTCCGCGCTCTGATCCGGCACCTTTTCAATCAATCCAATCTGCTTCAGATAAGGCGGAGTTACTGAGAGCGCAATGGTGTCGCCGATAGCTTCGTGGAAGGCGTCGTTGGCGCTGTCGCGATAAAGAAAGGGCTGGCCGGCATAAGCCATTTGGTAATAATTGTGGCCCAGCTCGTGATGAACGACTGTGAAATCTTCCTCCCTGATCTGAATGCACATCTTAAGGCGGACATCTTTCTCGTAATCGATGTTCCAGGCGCTGGCGTGGCAGACCACTTCATGGTCCGCCGGCTTGACGAATAGTGAGCGGTCCCAGAACGTGCCCGGCAACTGCTCAAATCCCACGGAAGTAAAGAATCCCTCGCCGTGGCGCACCATCTGTTTTGCATCGGTGTTGCGCGCCTTGAGTATCTCGGTCAAGTCGTAGCCTCGGTCACCCCCTGCCGGTGCCAGCAGCGGATAGATATTGTTCCACTGCTGGGCCCACATATTGCCAAAAAGGTGTGCCGGAATCGGGCCTTCATCAGGGACCACCTGGGCGCCGTATTTGACGATCAATTTCTTGCGCGTGTAGGTGTAGAGCGAATCGTAGAGCGGCTTCACCTGTTGCCAAAGCCGCTCCATTTCGGAGGCGAAGGCATCAGGCTCCATATCGTATTTTTCACGCCACATCGCGCCGGTATCTTTGAAGCCCATCTCGCGCGCGCCCTTGTTACTGAGTTCGACGAAGCGCTGATAGTTTTTGCGATAGGGAGGCGAAACCTGGTGCCAGCCCAGCCAGATACGCTTGAGCTCCTCCGGGTCGCGGCTGGTCGCAAGAATTACCTCCATCTCGCTGAGACTGAGGCATTTTCCCTGGTCGCCGTCCGGGCAATATTTGCCTTTGCCATAGTCGCCTTCCAGCGAGGCGGCAATCTTTGTTAACTCATCGCGCTCGGCTGCATTTGAAGGCGCTGGCAGCGTAAGTGCCAGCTTGAGAAGCTTGAGCTTGCGCGCTGTATCGTAAGGCAGATCCAGGCCATCGAAGCGACGAGATTGTTCCGCCAGTTCCGTGGTTGCTTCAATCACTTGTTTGTTAGCTTCGGCCGAGAGACTTTCTGTGTCGTCGGTTATGAAGGTGCTCTTAACCCAGTCAGCGCGAGCGTACTTAATGTTGAGTTCGAGCAGCCGCTTCTCGGCGTCAGCAATAAACTGCTCAGCTTCCGCAGGCGTGCCTTTGGCGGTGGAACCTGCATCCGGCCCACCGGACCTGGCGCACGAAGACAGGACTGCGAGCCCTAAAGATGAATACAGAAAGAGACGGGACCAGCGATAAGTATTGAGAGACAAGAAAGACATTCTTAACCTCCGGCGAGCTATTGTTCGAAAGGGAGGAGGAGATTGTAACTATTGAGTAGGAACTTGGAAATAGTCAGTGGTCAGGGTAGAGGATTCCACTATTCTACTCACCGAACGTATGAGGAACAGTCAAGCCTGGCAAACATGAAGGTTGGTGTAAGCGGCGTGGTCACGACTGATTTGAGCCCCAGCCGTATCCCAACCAAAGGTAGTTAGTCCTTTTTCCTCTGGTTGGGCAAGACGCCGGCGTCTACCGTCTCCCCGGTGCGTGAGAGGACCTGAAAATGCATCTGATTACCTATGATCTCGGCGAGCATGAATGACATGTCTCGATCGAAGAACTTTTCAGTAAGGGGCGAGTTGTCCTTAACATCACCCGACCTCAATTTCCCGCCCGCACCAGATACAAAATAGTAGATCCCTTTCTGTGGCTTGATACGTTCGTAGAAATGATCATGACCGGTGAAAACGGCATTGACTCCATACTTCACGAAGATCGGCTCGACAACCTTTCGCAAGGATTTATCGGATCCGTGCTTTCCCCCGGACGAATAGGGCGGGTGATGGTGGAATGTAATTTTCCATTCTGAGGTGTCTTTCGCTAACTCGTCGTCCAACCATTTCACCTGTATCTTGTCCATGTAGTTGCTGTTCAGAGCGTAGAAGGCGACGTTTCCTTTCGTGAACCGGTAATACTCTTTACCTTCCATGTTGAAGTGCTGATAAAAGCGCTGAGCCGGTTCGTCGTGATTGCCAAGTGAGGCGTAGAACTTCACCTTCTGATCCAGTATCGGCCGGTAGACGTCCTCGAATTTGCTCTTATAGTCTTTCGGGGATTCCCCTCCGTAGAGGTTGTCGCCAAGGAGCAGGACAAAATCGTATGGGAAGGTCGCCCTGGCTCTAAGTAAGACTTGGGCTAGTTCATGCTGCTTTTTTGTCCCCGTTCCCGTGTCGCCTATGATTACAAAGCGAACGGAGTCCTCCTCGTTTGGCAAGTTGATTTTAAGTATTGGGCCGGCGGAAGCGCCGACCGTTATGCCCTTGGCATTTCCACTTTGAGCAACCGTAACAGGTGAGGAACTACCAAGAATTAGAAGAGCTACTAATAGAAAGTAACGAATGCGGTTCATCCTGTTCCTCCCAGACTTCCGGCTCACGGAAGGGCATTAAGCAAGTAATCAACGATCAAATTATTGTCTGTATCCACCAGCAGCAGGTGCCGTCCAACGTAACGGTACTTCACCTCTTTAGGCAATTGTGGAAGCGTCAGCAGCAGAGTGGGCGGAATTTGCGTCAACTCTTTCGTCTCGGGATACGGATAATTTACCTTCAGCGGCACACCTTTAGTGTCGGCCTCTAGAATTGTCTTGCGAATCTCCGGCTTATCGCTCGCCGGAACTTCAGTCTTTATAACAGCGCGAAAGTAATCCGTAGTCTGCGGGTTAAAGATATAACCGGGCTTGGTGCCCGTTCGCATCGCTCTAAGAGACTCCATAAACCTCTGTTGATAGACGGCTATTTGCTCGGGCGTGGCATTCTTTGAGAGTGGCGGAAGCTTGGCTGTGGCTCGCTGGCGCTGCTTTAAATAGTCCTTCACACGTCTATCGAAAGCTGCAAGCATCTGCTTCTCCTGCTCAGTGACAGCCGGTTCAGCAATTTGCGATTGGAGAAGCTTAGCCATTGCGATATCAGCTGAAGCAATAGCAACTAGAGCCGACAATCCAAAAGCCACTAAGATTGCGCGAAGTTGTATTTCATTCACTTTCATTACTGACTAAAACTGCAAACCAAGTGCCATTTGACCACCATGAATCAGGTTGCAGACATAGTGTCTTGCTAACATTCACGGTAGTCGGAACTGATGATTTAAAAAGGCATTTTAGCGCCGTTTCAAGAGCAAGTGATGAAACCGTCAGCAGTCCAGTGTGTACCCATTTGAATAACTTTGTTCGTATCGTGGTGATACGGATGAACCTGAGCTCACGCAGCAGATCCCAGGCTATTACCAGGCAGTCTAATTGAGTTTCAGCTGATCCAGCTTGAGCAGTGTGTGCATTAGAACATTGGCGCCGTTCGCGATGTCGGCGGGATGTGAGAATTCGCGCGGCGAGTGGCTAATGCCGGCGACGCTGGGAACAAAGATCATACCTACAGGCCCGAGACGCGCCATGTCCTGTGCATCATGTCCCGCCCCGCTGGGCATTAACCTGGCAGTCAACCCAAGCTCGCTGGCCGAGTCCGCAATGATTTTTCTTATCCGCGGGTCGGTGGGTGCCGGCACGTTCACGTTTATCTCTTTAAACGTGAACTTCGTGCCGCTTGTGCGTGCGATCTGTTGCGCTTCGGCGTGAATCTTCTCGTAGAGCATTTTTATCTTCGAAGCATCGAGATCCCGCAGCTCCAGACTCAACACCACCTTTCCTGGAATCACATTTGGAGCGCCGGGAAGCGACTCGATTCTGCCAACGGTGCCCACCTGACGTCCGGCGACGCTGTTGACCGTACGATTAACTGCTTCAATAAATTTGGCCGCAGCGAGCAAGGCGTCCTGACGCTGGTTCATGGGCGTGGTGCCGGCATGGTTGGCGAATCCTTCTACCGTGACGTCCCACCAGTTGATTCCCACGATGCCTTCTACGATTCCGATGTTTATCTTCTCAGAGTCGAGCGTGCCGCCTTGTTCTATGTGCAATTCGAGATATGCGGTGATATCTCCACGCTTGCGTTCAACCTCAGCCAGTCTGCTGGGATCCCCGCCGATGAACTTAATGCCGTCGCGAATTGTTTTACCGCTTCGACTCACCAGATCCAGCTCTTGTTCCGTTAGCTCGCCGTCGAGGGCGCGGCTTCCTATCAATCCACCTTCCTCGTTCTGAAAGATGATTAGCTCCAGCGGGTGGCGCGTCGTCAGGTTGTGTTCGGCCAGTGTTTGCGCGACTTCAATCGCCCCGAGGGATCCGACCACACCGTCATAGTTACCACCTTCGGGAACGGTATCGATGTGCGATCCGAAAAGCATCGGGGAAAGTGTGGGTGCGCTGCCGGCTCGACGGCCAATGATATTGCCAGCGAAATCAACGGTGACCTCCATCTTTGCGGTGCGCATTAAGGTCATCACGTACTCGCGGCCCTGACGATCGGCCTCGCTGTAGGCTACTCGGCTAACTCCTCCCTGGGGGTTCTTGCCGAACTCACCAAGCGCGTTGAGGTGCTGAATGATACGCGGGCCATTCACTCTGAGTCTTGGCTGGTCCTGGAAAGGACGAAGCGTTAAGGCGCCGATGCTGCCAAGAAGCGTCAGGTTAAACGTGCGCCGGTCCATAAGCAGGGAAAAGGGGTAAAAGGGTCATCGGGGAACAGGGGTGAGATAAGGGAAAGGGGAAGGGTGAATGATTAATTATGCTTCGGAATGCTTCGGGTATAGTTTTCCTTTTTCCCGTTTGCCCTTTTACCCTTTCCCCTGTTGCCTTATTGCACACCTCTACGAATGGTTGTGTTTTGACCAAAGCCGGAACCACGCGATCTGAAAACTGGTTCCTTGCCCAGCATGCTGCGCACGATTGAGAGCCGAGCCACAATCCGCGGCTCAGAAAGCTGAAATCTATTGGCTAGAGTCTGTGATTGGTCGAAATCGCTCGTGGCCAGCAAGCCGAGCACCTGACCGTAGCGGGTCACCATGTTGCTCAATCCATTTCTGCCTTCCAGAGGCAACTCACCTTCCTGGAAGACGTTCAACTCAAACCCACTGAGAGTGGCGGCGGCCGTTAACAACTCATTAATCTGGACGATGCCAGGTTCCAGGATCTCAAAACTCCGTGCCGGCTCGAGTTCTCTGAAAGCCTCCGCGAGCCTAAGTTGCTGCTCGAGCTGGCGATAATTAGTGGCACGCCGGTTGGTGAACTGCCGTGCTTCATTCAAAAGCTCAATAGCCAGTTTGGGATTGTTCTGGCTTGCAGAGCCCGACAATTGCACCAGCAGATCAATTCGCTCGTCATCGGATCGCAAGCCGGCGAGCGTTTGGCGGACCTCGGCCATTTTGCTGCTATCAATCTTGTCAGAGGCTTGCCGAAACTCCACTGCCTGCAACACCGATTCGCGCGCCCCCGGTTCCAGATGATCGTTGGCAATCTGGCGAGCGCGGTCTGCATTTCCTTCGTCGATGGCCCGAAGTGCAGCCTGCCGATAGATTCGCGGTTGCAGCTGTGGAGGAGCAGCAGGAGCCGCTGCCAGGAGACTCTCGGACGTCCCCTGCTGCATTGCTGTATTCACCTGGGACATTGCTGCACGCGAATTATCGGTGATGCCCAGCTCAGTCATTTTCTGACGTACAGCCTGGGAACGTCCTGGAAGATACTGGTCAATCTGCGGGAGCATCATCTGCAATCCACCAAGCAGTCGCCGCGCGTTGTTCTGTTCCAATTCTGCCGCGGAAGGTTCAGTTGCGGCGTTGATTTGTCCGCCGCCACCGCCCCCGGGGCCGCGACGCCTGCCCCGGAAGTTGTTGGCACTACGTTGACTACCGGCCGGCGGCGGTGTGGCTTTGAGTGCCGCGTCGATCAAGTTTCCCATCAGGGTTGTATACGAGGAAGACGCCAACATCTGTGAGCTGTTACTCGATGAAGTCGGGGCAAGAGTAGTACTACTCTGAGCAGGCCGCGGTCCTTGTCGCAGCAAACTAAGCGCTAGCGTGCCGGCATCGGGGGTGGAAAGTATGTTCGTAGTTTGAAGGCGCTTGACAAGCTTGTCTTCGAGCTTCGCAGCGGCATCCTTGTCTTTTGCCTGGAGCTGCGCCAGCACCTGGGCCAGGGAGCGCGAGAACTGACCTTTGTCGAGCATCTGCTCAGCATTCTGCAAAGCAAGTTTGGGATCCAGCGCCGCAACCTGCGCGAGCAAACGTTCCTCGAGGTTGTCTTCGGAGTCAAAGCGTGAGCTGCCAGCGCCGGCTGGTTGCGTTGGAGGTTGGGTCGTAGCTAGTACCTGATAAGCCAGGGTAGCATCGTGACGAGCGACGGCCAGGACCAACTCCTGGCGAAGTTGGCCACCGGTTCGCCCTCGATTAACACTCCTACGCCCATCCAGAGTCGGATTCGTACTCTCATTTCGCATCATCTCGGCCACGCCCTCAGCTGCCAGGGCAAAGAGAGTGCGAGCGCGCCCCTCGTTCTGTCCCCAAAGCAAGTCGGCAGCGCCAATTTGCACTCGGGCACGATTCTCAGGCAGTCTAAGCAATTGGGCCTCATCAACAACCTGTTCGAGTAGAATGTAAGCTTTCTTTTCTTTCTCTTCTTTATCCTTTTGCTGTTGCTCCTCTGTTGGACTCAAGCTTGGGACTTCCTGTGCAGCGACGAAAGACGCCGCCCCAAAAGCGAGCCCGATAATAAAAAGTGTTGTCGTCCAGATCTTCATGAATTCATTTACCTCGCTGGTTGCAATCGATGCCTAGACGTGTTCAAAGGCCCGTTTGTTAGACGCCGGACCGTGGGGAAGAGTTTGGCATATAGTAGCTTGGAAAGGGGAAAAAGGTGAAAAGGACATGGTCAGTTGTCAGTGGTTAGTGGTTAGTGATATGCAGTTAATCTCGCATTGTACCTTAAGAACCCCGACTTAAAGGCACAGCCACCGACCACTGACAACTGACAACTGACCACTGACCACTGACAGTCTTTCCGTAACCTTTTCCTCTTCCCGGAGTTTATACAGACAGAGATAAGAGATGGCCGTCGGAAAACGTGCATCGTTGGGAACCGCGGATGGGGCACAAGAGCGCCTCGTGGTCGAAGCTGCGCAAAGGGACCCTGCCAGGTTTGCCGACCTTTATGAGATTAACTTTGAGCTAGTGTACGCCTACATTGCGCGACGCGTGGGCGACCGCACGACGGCCGAGGATCTCACGTCCGAGGTCTTCAAAAAGGCCCTCGAAAACCTGCCGCGATTCACCTGGCGCGGCGTGCCGTTCGCCGCTTGGTTGTTGAGAATTGCTGCGAACATGGTGGCTGACAGATCCAGGCGCACCGCTAGAACAGTCGACATCAGTGATATGCAGGAGGCGGCGGAGAGTGCTCAATCTGATCTTGAGGAAGTCGAACAACGAGCCCGACTCTTCCGGCTGGTTGATAAGCTTCCATCGGATCAAGGTCGAGTTATCAGGCTGCGGTTTGCTGAGGAGAAAAGTATTCGCGAAATCGCTCAGGAACTGGGACGCACCGAGGGCGCTGTGAAACAGCTCCAGTTCCGTGCTCTCGAGAATTTGCGGACACAATTTGACGACAAGTCGGGTAATAAGAATGGCTGAGAGTATTTTAGAACAGCTTGATCAAGCGGTGACAGCGGTGCTCGCCAACTCGGAGGCATCGGTAGCGACAGGAGCGGCAGTGCGGCCGTTCGTGCGTATTGCGTCTGAACTGCGCTACCTTCCGCGCCGGGATTTTCGAGTCCGTCTGCGGGAGGATCTTGAAAGGGCAGCAAACATGACCACCAGCAACACGGCATCAGCCGCTGATCTCAAATCTGAGATCTCAGATCTCAAATCTCAGGATTCAGATCTCGAATCTCAGGCTTCACGTTTCAGATCTCAGGGATCGGATCTGAAAGCTTCGAAGCCAGCTCGCGAAGGCTTTCACACCATCACGCCATACCTCGCGGTTAAGGAGGCTCCGCTACTGATCGAGTTTGTGAAAAAAGCCTTCG
The DNA here is from genome assembly GCA_041745915.1 of Pyrinomonadaceae bacterium. GTDB lineage: Bacteria > Acidobacteriota > Blastocatellia > Pyrinomonadales > Pyrinomonadaceae > PSRF01. Next base: position 8,793 of record JBGTHZ010000131.1, read on the forward strand.
GAGCGAAAGGGAAAATTTACGGAGTAGGTTCTCAAGGCGGTATCCACTCCGAATACAAGATCGGCGACTCAATGGTAATGATCGGTGGCGGCGAGGGTTGGCGCGGAATTCCTATGCCGACTGCACTTCATCTTTACGTGGACGACGTGGACGCGGTCTATCAGCGTGCCTTGGATTCCGGCGCTACCTCAATGAATGGTCCGATTGAGGCTCATGGGGAACGAGTCGCCGGTGTTAAAGATGTTTCCGGCAATGAATGGTATATCGCTAAACGCTTGTCAGGAAGCCACACTGATGAGGGCCTGCGCAATGTTAATGTCTACCTGCATCCGCTAGGCGCCGCCCAAATGATCGAGTTTCTGAAGCCGACCTTTGGAGCTGAAGAGGTGGCAGTCTATCGGCTCCAGCCGGACGGGCCTGTGGTCCATGCGAAAATCAAGATCGGAGACTCCGTTTTGGAGATGGGCGAAGCGCATGGTCCGTATCAGCCAATGCCGACGATGTTTTTCCTCTACGTCGATGACGTGGATGCGTGGTATCAGCGGGCGGTGGCGGCGGGCGCTACTTCGATGAACGAGCCGGAGGATAAGCCATATGGCGGCCGCGTTGCCGGGGTAACAGATCCGTTCGGCAACACCTGGTACCTCGCTGCGGACGTTCAGAAGATTGGATCTTGAATCAAAACTCTCTAGAATGATGACCTAATCAGCCAGCAAATCAAAAAACAGTCGGAACCGACGAAAGGTCAAACAACAACTGCAGGAATCTGAAAGGAGAAGGTCAATGGCCAGCACAGTAAACCCCATCCCCGAGGGCTACCATTCAGTCACACCGTACTTGATCATCAAAAACGCTGCCGACGCGATTGATTTTTATAAATCGGCGTTTGGCGCGATTGAGTTGTTCCGAATGCCGCAGCCTGACGGAAAGATCGGGCATGCAGAGATCAAGATCGGCGATTCGCCGATCATGCTGGCGGACGAGTTTCCAGAGATGAAATACGTCAGCCCGCAAACTCTCGGCGGCTCACCCGTGTCTCTGATGATTTATGTGGAAGATGTAGACACGGTTTTCAAACGGGCTATTGATGCCGGCGCCTCGGAGCAAAAGGCGGTACAGGATCAATTCTACGGCGACCGCAGCGGCAGCCTCACTGATCCCTTTGGACACGTCTGGCACATTGCCACTCACAAAGAAGACGTAGCTCCCGAAGAAATGGAAAGGCGCGCCAAGGCAGCGCACGGCGGCAGTTGAACTACCGCACTGATCCCAGACGTCGTCGTCATAGTCTGGTAGGTTTCGGTGGTTCTGGATCAGTCATCGGCATTGGTGTGGTAGGTTCTCGCACAGGCGCGGCAGGTTCTTTGTCCGGCGGTATGGGCAGAGGATTTGGCGCGGGCGAAGGATCCGGGTGCATTGGATCGTAAGGATGTGTGGGCGTCTGGTCAGGCCTTTCATCCGGGCGCCACGGTTCGTTTTCAGGTTCTCTAGTCACTCTAATTTACCCCTTCATGTGACAGGGCGCCTCCGGCGCCCTGTCGTGTTCTCCCCGTGTTCTTGTTTCTGGCTCTTACTCGTTACGCTCTTCATCTCTGGTCGACTCGATTTTTTGCTGAGTCTCCTGGCTGATTCCAGCAACTTTGCTCCCGGATTCAGCGGCGCCTTCAACCGCACCCGCTGCTGCGCCGACCGCGGCGCCGGTCAACACTGTCTTCATAGCTTCCTTAGCGCGGGAAGGAATACCCTTAGACGGGCGTCTCTTGCCGGACTTCTTAGTGGCTTTCTTACTGGAAGCTTTGCTCCTGGTTGAAGCTCTCGTGGTGGCAGCCTTCGAGGCAGAACCTCGCTTGGTGGAAGCTCGCTTGGTACCTTTGGCGCCCGCACGCTTCTTAGTGGAAGCTACACCTGTCTTCCTGCTCGCAGCTTTCTTAGTACTCTTTTTGGCGCCTCGCGAAGCGGTAGATTTCTTCGAAGCTGATCGACTCTTACTCGACTTCTTCGCAGCCGACCTCTTACGTCCTTTTGTTGTTGGCATATTCTTCCTCCGTAATGCCCCTGCTCAGTACGGTTAACTTCTTAGCCGAGAAGACCGCTCCGGATGGTGGCTGGTGTTGGTGCGGGATTTTCCAGCAGCGAATGTGCTGCTGCCCAACCCGGCAGTGTTCGCCACAAAGCAACGCCCCCTCGTTACGAAGAAGCGTTGCCTGTTGTGGACTACGCTCTAGTGTTTCCACCAGGGCCTCTTAAAAAGACCGGTCGAGGTTCTCGGTCTTCTCTTGTTTCAACAGCCGCTAATGATTAGCGGTGTAATTTAGATCACGGGTCCTCTTCGACCTGATACGAGATTGATGATCAGGACCACGAGTGCCACGAGCAAAAGAAGGTGAATCAGGTTGCCACCGACGCTTCCGATAAAGCCGAGCAACCAGAGCACCAGTAGAATCACGAGAATTGTCCACAACATACGCGAAGTCTCCTTTGTAAGAATTTACCCTTGTCAAAACCAGTTCAGCCTTGTACTGGTGCAATGGTTATGCCAACCGCCCCAAAGGCTTCAGTTTGGCCAATAATCCTCGCACCGATGCGCACTTCACCGACCTTATCCATGCAACCCGTGTACGTTTGGCCCATTCTACCATGCATTAGAATCGTCCGCTCATGATAGTGTAAACAAAACCCACTTGTGCGAATTCCAGTCAGCGTAAAAATGCCCTGGCCTATCAGATGGACGCTTAAGCCTACTTTGAAAGGGGTCTGATCCGCGTTCATCCGCGCAAATCCGCGGCTCATTCTGCTTATCTTTTTTGCCCTGGCGTAATACAATTCGCGTTTCGGGATTCCTGAATCACCAACTAATCGGAAGAGTACAAGGAGAATTGTTATGAAGACCCTGGAAAAAGTTCTTCGCTACAGTAGCGCCTCGCTCGTTCTGCTCGCGGCCTTTAATGCCATTGCTATGACACAGACGCCATTGCGGCTCCCGCGACCAAGTCAGAAGGCCAGTGTCATGCAGACCATCGGCGTTACTGATATCACGATCACCTATAGTCGTCCCGGAGTGAAGGGTCGCAAGATCTGGGGTGACCCACCGGCAGGCACTGCTCCAGGGACTGCGACCCTGGACGATGCCAGGGCGCGCGCGAAAGACGCTCCGCTCGTGCCTTTCGGACGTGTCTGGCGAACTGGCGCAAATGAAGCCACGATGTTTGAAGTGACCGACGGTGTGCTAATCAATGGACAGCCTTTGGCCGCGGGACGCTACAGCCTGCACACCATTCCCGCCAAAGATGGGGAGTGGACCATTATCTTCAATGGGGACGCCGGCCAGTGGGGGAGTTTCTCATACGACGAAAAGAAGGACGTGCTCCGCGTAAAGGCCAAGCCCCAAATGGTTGCCGATAATCAGGAGTGGTTGGTCTTCAACATCGATCCCGTCGCTGATAATTCTGCCCAGGTTAACATTCGCTGGGAGAAACTGAGCGTCCCCTTTACGGTGGAAGTGAAGGACGTTAAAGCGGTGACGTTAGAAAAGGCACGTGCGGCCGTTGCTGCAGCCAAGCCGGATGACTTCCAGATCCGTGCGCAGGCCGCGAATTTCGCACTCCAGAATAAACTCAACACGGAAGAGGCGATGCAGTGGTTAGATCAGTCGATCAAGATTAGAGAAACCTTCAATAATGTCGGACTCAAGGCGCGGACGCTGGCCGAACAGGGCAAAACCGCCGAGGCGATTACCGCCGGCGAGAAAGCGATCCAGCTTGGCAAGGCAGCTAATGCAAACGCGCAGGCTGTGGCGGATATGGAAAAGCGTGTGGCAGAGTGGAAATCGAAGATGTGATGACAGGCGACCCCAGTCTCGGCCAAGGCCTTGCGAAACGGTAAGCGCCTTAGTTTGAGATTATTTTGGCGGTTGCCACTCAATTACCGAGCGGCAGCGGCCAGGTCTGGATGGAACAGATTGCCTGTTCGTGGTCACAATCCAGCCGGCTAAAATAGGCTAATAACCGCGTTATAAACAGGTTTTCCTCCCGGAGTGGAATCGGAACCAGACCCGGCCGCTGCCGCTCGCGGCGTGGTAATAAGTCACGCTATCCCGGGTTTGGACTCTCAGCCATCCGTGGAATGTAAAAATCGTTGGAATCTCAAGCAGTATTTGGTACTCTCGCTTTCGGGGGTTAGACACCATCCTAATCCCCTCATCAAACCCGGGCGAATCCACCCCTCCAAGTCTCGAATAATATTTCCCAGTAGAACCCGGATTTAGAGATTTAAGTCACCAAGTCCATGCGCGGCTCGACTATCCCGACCCCAACCTCGCCGGAGCCTCGTCCAGAAGTCTGAAACATGCAGCTAAAAGAACCACTAACTGATGGGTCAAGTCTCCTTGCGCTGAGTCAATCTGAGGCACGACTCAGCTCTATCTTCGACTACAGCCTCACGGGGATCTGTTTTGCCGAACTCGACGGCTCAGTTCGTGAAGCCAATGAGGCTTTCCTGAAGATCGTAGGTTATAGCCGGGAAGATCTCGGCTCCAACACATTGAGCTGGCGCGAGCTGACCGCGCAGGAATATCGCCACCTGGATGACCATGCAATTGAGAGAATGAAAGTCACCAGGACGTGTGTCCCCTTCGCAAAGGAGTGCACTCGCAAAGATGGCAGCCGCGTGCCCGTGCTGTTTAGTGCCGCGCTGGTCTCAGGATCGGAAACGGAACTTGTGTGCTTTAGTCTCGATCTCACCGAATACAAGCACGCTGAAGAAAGAGTAAATTATTTTGCTTTTCACGACGCTCTAACCAATTTGCCAAACCTGGAACTGTTTAAGGACCGTCTGAAACATGCGCTGGTGGCGGCCGAGCGCAATCGACAAATGCTGGCAGTTGTGTTGATTGACCTCGATCGGTTCAAAACTATAAACGACACGCTGGGTTATGTGACCGCCGACCAACTACTGCGGGAAGTTGCCAAAAGAATAGTGGCTTGCGTGCGTGAGACCGACACCGTGGCACGTTTTGGAGGAGACGATTTTGCACTTTTGTTGACTGAGATCAATCGGCCCGAAGAGGCTGCCAAGATTGCCCAGCACATCCAGGAGGCCCTGAGTGCCCCGTTTAATTTTGACGAGCAGGAGCTGTTTTTAACGTCGAGTATCGGCATTAGTTACGATCCCGACGATGCGAAAGATGCCGTGGGACTGCTGAAGAGCGCGGGTATTGCCTTGAACCGGGCCAAAGAATTGGACGGCAATAACTACCAGTTCTACACCTCTGGCAGAACGACCACGGCACTCAGGCAATTGGTTCTTGAAAACAATTTGCGTCCCGGCCTCGAGCGCGAGGAATTCATCATCCATTATCAGCCCCAGGTAAACATACAAAGTTTTCAACTCGTGGCTATGGAAGCTCTGGTACGCTGGGAGCATCCGGCGCTGGGTCTCCTCTATCCGGCCGAGTTTATCGGCCTTGCGGAAGACAACGGTCTGATTGTTTCTATCGGTGAGTGGGTCTTGCGCACTGCCTGCTTGCAAAGCAAAGCGTGGCAGGATTCGGGTTTCGATCCCTTGCGTGTCGCGGTCAACCTTTCAGCGCGGCAGTTTCAGCAGCCGGCACTGGTTGAGTCGGTTGCGCAAGTATTAAGAGACACTGGGCTAGATCCTAACCTGCTGGAATTGGAGTTGACCGAGGGCTCGATCATGAAAGATCCGAATCAAGCGATTCGAAAACTCCACGAGTTGAAAGCCATGGGAATACATATTTCGGTGGATGACTTCGGCACCGGTTACTCCTCATTGAACTATCTGAAACGTTTCCCGATAGACACACTCAAGATTGATCAGTCGTTCGTGAAAGACATCAACACAGATTCCGACAATGAAGCGATCGTCAGCGCCATCATAACGCTCGCCCATGCTTTGAAGCTCAACGTGATAGCCGAGGGTGTGGAGACCCAGGAACAACTGGAGTCATTGCGAGTGCTAAAATGCGATGAGGTGCAAGGGTTTCTGTTTAGTCGACCGCTCTCAGTGCCGGAGTTTACCTCTTTACTCGCAGAGAGGCTGAGTATTGGTATTCCCAGAGACTATAACACCACGAGATTGCCTGATTTATTGAGTGTTCTTCAGCAACAGTCCCGTTGAGATTATCGACACCCTCCCTGGTCCCGGCACAAACCGCGTTAAGGTTATTGAGTTTGAAGTTCAAAGTTCATCGTCAACCTTCTGGTTGTGGCTGAGCTGTGCGGACAAGCTAAGGTTGAACTCTATCTGAAGAGAGACACATTTCTCATCCAGACCGCTGGATAGGTGTTACGATGGGCCACTCTGAGGAGGTGGAATTATGCCGTGGGATGGAGACGACCTGGCAGGCCAGATGGAGGAAAATCTGGAACGGCAACAGGCAGCGGCTGAGGCCCGGGCGAAAACCCCAAATTCGGCGGAAGACCGCGCTCGTCACGCGCAATTCGAATCCTTGCGGCTCTCCCGCTCGCGTATCATGGGCCAACTAAGTCGCGCAACTATCCCGGCCCACCGCACGATGCTCGAGCGCGCCTTGCAGGCCATTAATGATCAAATGAGCGAACAAAAATAGCCAGCTCCTCGCTATTTGGCTTCGACCATCCGCAGATTTCGCAGATTACTTCGGAATCACACCTCACTTGCTTGCTGCTAAAATTTGTAAATCTGCGAATAGTCAGTTTGTCATCGGACTGCCACTGGTCCCGAAGAGTACACGTAAAATTACCGGTGAGTTGGCGAGTAGCATCGTCAGCCAGGTTCGGGGACGGTTGATATCTTCGGCCAGGTAGAACATGCGCGGTGGAAAGTAAAGCAGCAAGGCGATAAAGCACAAGAAGAAAAGCCGGCCGGCAAATTCCAGCAACCCCGAAGGCGCTCCCAGCCCAGCGAACGTCAACGTGTTCCATACTATCTGAAACAGAATCATATTCAGGAACAGGCAGAGGTCGCCGAGAGTTTCGCTCCGCCTTGAACGTAAGAACGCCGACTTCGGTGGATTCTTTGGCGACCAAAAGTACTGATAGATCAGGAAAGTCTGAACGACCGTCAATATGAAACCCAGGATTACCAGAGGAACGAATATGGCCCCACTCTTTAGCACCGCATCTCCGAAAAGCAGTTGACCGAACGCCGTCAGAATTGCCGAGGTAATGACCAGGTTCAGGCAAAAATAGAAAAGCGGATTGAAGAGACATCCGGCCAGCCTTGTCTCTGACGTGTCAACAGTCTTGCCCTGCAACTGGAGACGCCGGTGAAAGTGCCAGCGTTTCATGACGGCGCCGGCTGCCGGCAGTATCCACATTCCCAAACAACCAAACGCAAGAGTAAATTGGGCGATTTCGTCACCAGCCGAAGCCTGGTCCACGAAATCGAGGAAAATCCGCGTGAGCAAATGCATCAGAAAAACATTTGCCACGAAAACGACTATATCCAACAGCAATCCGCGATTCGTTTTGGCGAGGAGGATTGATTTGAGGTTTGCGGGGGCGGCGGATTTACTCCCACTCTTGTTCGGGATTTTCAGCTTAGCCATTTATGGGTTCTATCCGCAGATTACGCAGATTCAGTAAGGGCAGGACTTTGGGTTTTGACTTTGGTCTTTGAACGATCTTGGTACTTACTTAGTTCTTTGTACTTAGTTCTTAGTACTTTGTTTGTGTTCCGATGGATCCAAGTTCAAAGCACCAAGAACTAAGTTCAAAGTACAAAGCACTAAGCACTAAGCACTAAGCACTAAGCACTAAAGGCTACGTTAGCGATTCCGAATCAGACGGATTATCCGCGCGTCAACTGCCGATATTTGATCCGATGTGGTTGCTCCGCTGCCGCACCCAGCCGCGCCTTGCGGTCGGCCTCATACTCCGAATAATTACCTTCGAACCAGACCACCTTGCTGTCACCTTCAAAGGCGAGGATGTGTGTGGCGATTCGATCCAGGAACCATCTGTCGTGGGAAATCACCACCGCGCAGCCGGCAAAATTTTCCAGCGCCTCTTCCAGCGCGCGTAGCGTGTTGACGTCCAGATCGTTGGTCGGCTCGTCCAGCAACAAAACGTTGGCGCCCTCTTTCAACATCTTCGCCAGGTGCACGCGATTCCGTTCGCCGCCCGACAACATGCGAACCCTCTTTTGTTGATCCGAGCCGGAAAAATTAAATCGTCCCACGTAAGCACGCGAGTTGACCTCGCGGGTGCCCAGCCTCAGTAAATCCGTGCCGCCGGTGATTTCTTCCCAGATCGATTTCTCAGGATCGAGGGTGCGGCTCTGGTCCACATATGCCAGTGCCACTGTCTCTCCAATCTTAATGGCGCCGCTGTCTGGTTGCTCCTGCCCTGTGATCATGCGGAACAGGGTTGTCTTTCCAGCGCCGTTAGGACCAATTACGCCTACGATGCCACCCGGCGGTAGAGCGAACTTCATATCATCGACCAGCAAATGATCGCCGTAAGCTTTGCTGACTCCTTCTGCTTCAATCACGACGTTGCCGAGGCGTGGTCCCGGCGGAATATAAATCTCCAGATCCTCGCGCCGTTTCTCAGATTGCTGTTGCAGCATCGATTCGTACGCATTAATTCGCGCCTTGCCCTTAGCGTGACGCGCTTTGGGCGACATGCGAATCCATTCCAACTCCCGCTCTAACGTCTTCTGTCTTTCACTTTCAGACTTTTCTTCGCGACGCAGACGCTCCTGCTTCTGTTCCAGCCAGGACGTGTAATTTCCCTTCCATGGAATGCCCTGGCCACGATCAAGTTCCAGAATCCAACCGGCAACGTTATCCAGGAAATATCGGTCATGGGTCACCGCGATGATTGTGCCCGGATAACTTTGCAGGTGATGTTCCAGCCATGCGACCGACTCCGCATCAAGGTGATTTGTCGGCTCGTCGAGCAGCAGGATATCCGGCTTCTGCAATAGCAACCGGCAAAGAGCAACTCGCCGCCGTTCGCCCCCGGACAGGATCTTCACTGGCGTCTCCGGTGGGGGGCAGCGGAGCGCATCCATGGCCATCTCCAAACGCGAATCAAGATCCCAGGCGTCTTGGGCGTCCAGCTTCTCCTGCACTTGACCCTGGCGTTCGAGTAGCTTGTCCATTTCCTCGCCCGACATTTCTTCGCCGAACCTGGCATTGATTTCTTCGAACTCTTTCAACAGTTCTATGGTCTCCTGCACTGCTTCTTCCACCACCTCGCGCACTGTCCGCGCGTCGTCTATTAGTGGCTCCTGCTCCAGAAACCCGACTGTGAAGCCGGGTGAGATAACGGTCTGGCCGTTAAACTCCTTATCCACGCCGGCGAGAATACGCAACAACGACGATTTTCCGGATCCGTTGAGACCGATCACGCCGATCTTCGCACCGTAGAAATATGAGAGATAGATGTCCTTGAGAACGGCCTTCTTGTCATAGAACTTGCTCACGCCGATCATGGAGTAGATAACTTTGTTTGGTTCAGTGCTCATAATGTTTCATCCGTACAGCACTACCTAATAGTGCTACGATTTGACACCACGGACGCGAAGCGTAAGCACAACATCATCACGAATCAGGTTGTCAGATGCTCCCGCATAGTTGATTCCGAAATCTTTCCGGTTAATCGAGAACGTGCTGTCGACGGTTATAGCGTCTGCGGTCACCGCTATCGTCGCCGGGAAGGTTATCGACTTTGTAGCTCCGTGCAGATTCAAGTTGCCAGTAATAGAGTGCGAGGCGCCTTTGTCGCTTCCGGCTTTTATTTCAGTGGACACGAAACTTGCTTGCGGATATTTAGCCACGTCAAAAAAATCGGGCGTCTTCAGATGAGCGGTTAACTTTGGATCGTCTGCCGTCAGAGAGTCGAGATCGATCATAATGCTCACACGACTCTTTTCTGGCTGGCCCGCGTAGTCAATGGTCCCTGAGAATTTTCCGAATGAGCCATTGTGACTTCCGGTGACTTTGGATCCTACAAACTCAATCTTCGAGTTGTCCGGAGTTATCAAGTACTTCTGTCCGGCTGCCGGCGCCAGGGCCACCGGCGCCGCTTCATTAGTGACAGCTCTCGGTTTGTCCGACGCCGGATTTGCACAGGCTGCGATCAAAAGCAACGGCAGTACGATAGTCAAAGTCTTTGTTGAGCGAGTCATGCTGTTCTCCTGAAATTGGAAAGTCGATTGGGGAATTTCGTGAGACTCTAACACGAGACGAACAGCTCAAAAAGCCTGGGAGCTAAGGTGGGTCTGACTTGAGAGTCGGCTTAGCTAAACCAACGATCCACGAAACCACACGAAAGACCACGAAAAATGTTTAGTATACTTCGTGATATTGATCGTTCTTGATTTTCGCAACCAGCACACGAACAGGCTGGTACAGCTTGAAGTATTACTGGGAGGGTGGGCCACTAGACGGTCGCCGGATCGAACCCGCGACACGCTACGAACCAAAACTCTTCCGGAGCAGGTAAGACATCTTGACGAAAAACGTCCTGCTGTTGCGACGGAAACCGGGAACAATCTCCCTGGTGAAAGGATGGAGCTCGTTGTAGTTGATATCGTCGTTGTAGCCCACGTAGAACGAGGTGCCGGGGCTAGGCGTCCAGCCGGCGAGAAACTGTGAGCGCGCCCGTTGGCTGAGTGTGTTGTAATCGATAATCGCGCGCGCAAATGTAGCTTTCGTAAACTGGTACGTACCGCGGAAGGTAAGAATGTTGATGTCGAATGCCGTGCGCCCCGTATCGTTCCTCACCAGGCGCTGCTTTTGCAGATTGAACTGCATGCGCAGTTCGTTGGTTGGCTGGTAAGTAAGGCCGCCGGTTATCTGCAGCAAATTACCGCGGCCCGGATCGAGCGGAGCGTTCTGCCCCAGCAACAGAGCTGCAGGGCTGACGCGCGGGTACTTCCGCCCGTTGCCAAAGTCCAGATCGAAGTTTCCCATCCGGTAAGTGACCTGGCCGTTGAATTGCACCTTCTTGCTGTAGTTCGAACCACCAAAAACTGCGAAATGGTTCTTCATTGACGAGCGCTCATTGTCCTCTCCGAAGAAGGTGCATTTATTGGCTACGGCAAAAGGATTGCAGGGACGAGCCTGACGGGTCGCACCAAACTCGTGATCAAACAGTCGTTCGTAACCCGGCTCATAAAAGGCTCCAAAGTAGCTGCTGCGAGGGAGGGTCAGTTCAAAAACCAACTCCGTCTCGTAAGCATATAGGCGACCCTGCCAATCGTAATCGATGTGGGTGAACTGATGCAGGTGATAGGAAATCAGTCTCTTCTTCGGCTTGGGGTCGGAGTTGTAGCGCAGGAAGAAACCATTAAAGTTTGAGTTTGTGCGCTGAAAAAATCCGACGTCGGCGCGGTAGTCTTGAGTAAATCCCTGGGCGTAGAGTTCCCAACCCCAGTTTCGACCAGAGACGCTGTAGGCGGTGGTGTACCCCAGGCCGTTGCCGGTGCGGTAACGGCTGAACCCATCATCGGCGTCGAAGAAACGGTTTCTCGACGTCGTGCCCAGCGCCTGAAAAGTCCAGGTAGTCTGCTTGTCGAGCCTGAAACGTCCATCGATACCTAACAGATCGTTGTGCTTTTCGATGAAATTGTAGGTCGTGGCAATCATGCCGATGGAATTCTCTTTGCCGACATCCCGTTTAAGTCGAAGCACGCCAATCTGCGCGTTCTTATCCAGGAATCGAAAATTCCCGGGATTCAGGCGCTCGTCTCCCACAAACGTCCCGGGTCCGTTATCGCTTGCCACCATCAGACCGAAAGTGTTTCGTCCTCTCTTACCTGAGAGCTTGACCGCTACGTCGGGATCGACGATTGCCCGGGTGTGGACAGCGGTAATCGGCGTTTGAAAAATGTCTATGCCTTCGAGGAAGAATGGTCGTTTTTCGGGAAAGAAAATCGGGAACCTTTGGTTTGCCGTAACCACTAGTTGATCGGCCTCGACCTGTGCAAAATCCGGATTAATGGCCAGGTCGAGTGTAAGCGCCGAGCCCGGGGTAAACTTCGCGGTCAGGCCCGGATCGAATCTGATGGGTTCGTTCACAATTCGCCCCGGATCGGCCGCGGCAGTCAACGTCCCCGGGAGAACTCCAAAGGTATTCACAAACTTGCCGTTCTGCGAGAGCGTCACACTGGGAATAAGTTCCAGAGTTCGCTCAGTCGAGATTCCTTCGAGCCCACCCAGATGACCAGCCTGGCTCAGATTGCTATCGATGCTCCTTGAAAAAGGCATCCACGAGCTGAGTTCTCGGTTAAACCGCTGAATGCGCCGAAAGAAGTGCGCCCCCCAAAGCTTGCCCTTCCCCGCCTCGTAGCGAAGCGATTTGAAGGGAATGGCAATCTCTACGACATACCCGCTGTCGTTTACCACACCCTTCGACTCCATCAGAACGTCGACACTAAAATCTTCGCCCCTGCCTTCCGTGATCACGCCATCTGCCTGGATGCCCAGTGGATTGAACAACATTTCAAAGGCTTTGCGCTTGTCGTTGAATGTGTCGAGATAAAAACCGACCCAGTCGTCCTGGAAGATATTGTCGCGCTTGGCGACCGTCGAACGCACTTTGTCCGGCTCGTCGAAAGCACGGAAAGCGATGTAAAGGAATTTGGGATCATATCCGATTAAGACTTCGGTCGGCTTTGATGGGGCAATGTTGTCGCCGGGATCAATCTGGTAGAAATCTTTGAGCACCGCCGCGTTCTGCCATACCGGCTCATCCAGTTTCCCGTCAATCACCGGGGGAGTTTCAAACCTGGGAACCGTTACCGGATTGGCCTTCTCCGGCGGAAGCACCACGGCTCCCTTGACGGCAGGCGATGCAGGCGTAGCCGCCGGGTTTGGATTCGGCGATTCCGCAGGCGTTGACGGGGAGGTGGCGGTCGCAGAAGCAGATGCAGGTAAAGGCGTTGACGACGCTCCGGGGACTGGGGAAGAAGAAGCTGGAGGTGCACCCACGCTGGTCGGCTGTGCGGGCGGGTTAACAACAGGCGCCTGGGCGAAGGCAGTGGTCGTGAGGAAACTCAGGGCCGTGAGAACCAGAAAAACTCTTTTCATAAGTAACGTCACTCTGATCAGGATTGCTGCACCTAGCCTCCGCGCAGAGTCAGAAGCCTTACTTATTTCGAGCAGGCGGATTGGAGCCAATTGCTCCGGGGGAGATCAAAACAATAAGGCCGCGTTTCGATGGATGAACCCCTGTAATCTTATTGAGAATTAAGTACGATTCTTCCGCCCCCGGTGTTAAGAACGAAAACGTTCCCGCCCCGACCCACTCTCCATCGCTTCACACGCTTCGACGGAGCAATGTCTTCAGAGAGGGTAATGCCCGAGTTGTCTACACCCTCGGCGTTGGTTTCTATGGTGAAGTCCGAATTTGCAGGAACGGACAGCGAGATATTCCCGCCACCGGTCCGCGCAGCCAGCCCAATGAATTTTCCGTCGAGAGAAATCGAGCCATCGCCGGTGCGCGCATCGACCTGTCCCTCGAAGCTAGCGATCTGAATCTCTCCATCACCTGTATTGACCTTCAACTCTCCTCCGCCATTGGTGACTTTGATTGAGCCATCACCGGTACGCAAATTAAGTTCACCCGAAACCCCTTCCAGGTTCAAGTCTCCGTCCTGTGACGTAACATGCACGGTTGAGTTGCGTGGAACATAGACGTCCAGCGACACCTCCCCGTTGTTCTCCTTAGACTTTGCGATAATCGAAACCAATGAGCCCTGCTGTTCGGTTTGAATCGCAATCTGCTTAAGCTCCTGCTCATCGCCACCACGCTTTGTCGCCGTGTACTCTACTTCCGGCTTATCCCACCCGTGAACAGTTACAGCCCCGTCGAAGGTCACAACGTTCACGCGCGGCGAACCAGCGACCGAGAAGGTTTTCGACTCCTGTTCAGTAAGGCCCCTGTAGCCATATGCTCTTCCCTTGCCTTCCCCGGCACCTTCTCCTCTAACTTCACGGCGCACTCTTTCCCGCAACGCGCGACTGGTTTCGCGTTCGATCTCTCTCTGAGCTATTGCGATTTCGCGCTGAGCCTCACGAATGGCCTGCTCAACTTCGCGCTGCACCTCAATCTGCACTTCCCGATTGGCCCGGATGGCCTCCGCTCGCTGAGCTCGTTCGGCCCGGCGGGCTTCGACGGCCTGCCGTCGATCCTCTACGCTCATATGGCGCTCAGCTTCCGCGTAGTGGTCATCGCTCTCGCCTTCTCCCGAGCCAGTTCCCTTATTCTTGTCCTTGTCTTTATCTTTGTCTTTGACGGTTAACAAGCTGGTGGCCGTGCTCACTGTGCGGCCGTCCTGTGAGTGCCTGATCGAGATACGGCCGTTTACATTTCCCAGCTTTATCCGCGGCCCGCCGGTGCCTAATTGCCCGTTAAGCTCGTGGCCCACGTAATCCCCATGTTGGACGTTCAGTCCAAACTCATTGCTGATGTCTCCATGAACCGTTCCGGCTCTCACCACGGCATTCGCATCCGAGGGAATGATCAAAGTCACGTTTCCGTTAACTGACCCGAGCGTAATGGGTTTAGCTTCATTAAGCTTGGCGAACGTTGCTTCGAGGCTGCCGTTAACTGTCGAGAGTTTTACAACGCCTCCGAGGCCGCGAGCAGTTACCCGGCCGTTCACTGACGAGGCCTTGACATCACCTTCAACACCGTCGAGCTCCAACGAACCATTCACCAGGTCGACCGACTCCAAACGCGCGTTACGGGGAACCGTCACGGTGTAGTCAACCAGGGCCGGATTGTTGTAGCGGCCTTTGTGCTCATCGGTAAAAGTCTGGTTCCGATCCGGATAGGTCGTTCTAATTCTGATTGCATCTGCGGTCGCATTCACTTCGATGGTCGCTTCGGTCAATCGTTCCCGTCGGTAAGCGCGCTTGACTGCATTCACCTGAACTTCAGCCCGGTCCCACACGGCGATGCGGACGCCACCATTCAGATTCTCGAGACTTAAGCGGCCATTTGCCGAAAGCGGGTAAGTCTGCTGAAAGTCTTCGCGCACCTCCTGGGGCTCCAGGCCTGGTTGGAGGGGTTCAACTTCCGTGTTTCGTGCAACTCCCAGCTGGATCTTCGAGGCGCTACTCGGCTCGCTCCACAGCGCTACACCCAGAATCATGGTCACAATCAAACTTCTCTTCAACATCATTTCTTATCTCTTCTTTCTCTCTTGGGGAGACCTCAACTTGCCGGATCAACTGGCGCGTCGAGAAGTAAAACTACGTTCGAGTCTCTTAATCATGATTTCGCGCCTGATGTTGTCAATCTGACCGTGCGACTGTTTACGGTTTGTTCTGCCAAGCAGGCTTAGAGGAAAGTCCGGCAATACCTCAGTATCAAGCTCGTCGGCTTTCATATCGGTGATCATCGTCATCGGAAGATCAAGGGTTACTATCCGGTCCCTGGTTCTAAACTCAAAGTGAGCGGGCCAGTGTCCATCCCGGCGCTTCGCTGAAATCTCTTGCCTAGGGGTTCTCGCCGGGGCGTATCTGGCGCGTGCCAACTGTGGCACGTTGCGATTCGTCTTCCTGCTGGCAATCAGTTCGACCCTCCCGCCAACCTCAGGTTCAGCAATGGTCTCATAGTCGATGCTCTCAATTTCAATCTCCGTCCGCAGCGCAATGCCGTCGCTAGCACCAGTCGCAGCCGCTGAGTTTATCAGTTCGGGACTCTCATTCGGGCACGAGGGCGTGATTGAGACGGGGGTTGAGATGGTTTTATCGTTAAGCGCTACCAAATCAACTCCGTGCCATTGACTCGTGAACCCGTGAACGCTGCTAACCATCTCCCGGAGGCGATTCAAATCCTTCATAGCAGTGGAAAAAGCTGCCAGGCCCACCAGTAGTATCAGTGTCACTTTGTATGCGTTGTTTTCTGGCTGTTTATTGTTCATTTCTCTCACCCTGGGCTCTAACATTTTTCAGGCCGGGAACAGTCACCTTGGAGGGTTTAATTCTACCGTCCCCGGCCCGTCTGCGTTGCTCTACTACCAGAACACCATGCTGAATTTGTTTGTGACAGAAATCTGATATTTCTTGACACTACTGTCCCAACGTTAGTCGAACAGGTTGCTGTAGCCAGCGGATGCTAGCACTCACCTTAGCATTTACCGTGAGAGAGGCGGGTGATTGCGTAAATAGCAAGTCCGTCGGTTCGCCGGGGTCAGCAACTGATATCTACGACTGAAGTGGGTTGATCTGATGCTCTACGACCAAGTCCTGCCATAGTCGGTTTTGAGCAGTTTCGATAACGTTGAGGGCTAGCATCCGCTGGCTACGGCAAGCGGTTCTGTGAGTTGAGTGCTCTTATTCGCGCAGCTACGACACAAACTAACCGAAACCGTTTGTCTGGATTGCGATCGCTCAAGCATTTCATCTATAGATCAGTTGTTGCAAAGGATTTCTGAGACGCGCGCTAATTTTTTACCAGATGCAGGGTACCGCTGAAGGAAGCGACCTGGATACTGGCGTCTCCCGCACCGCACACGGCGTTCACACGGCGCAAGGTGGGCGTGACAGTAATAACCGGTGTGGTCACGATGACCTTACTCATCCGCGGGGCAACTTTTACAATCACCGGAGAAACATGGGGCGTTGCGCCAGGCGCCGGGCTCTTTGGAGGGGTCGCACTCACTACTGAAGGAGCCGGCGCCGGAGATGGTTCTGATGGAGAGGTCGAGTCCGGAATCATTTTCAGCGGAAAATCCGAAATAATCTCCCCGTTGTTCGAGACCTTAGCGCTGAGACTGAAGGACGAGTCACCCGGCAAATTGAGAGTTATATCGCCGGACATGGTCTTGAATCCATAACGTCCGCCGGCCGCGAGTGGTCCTGTCAAATGAACATCTCCGGTAACCGTCCGCGCATTAAACTGGGAATGGCTGACTCCCTCAAGATTCAGATCGCCACTCACGCTAACCGCTTCGAACCCATCAGCGGCACCGGACGGACGCAGGTTAAATACTTCGATTCCACCGCCAACCGTCGTCAGGCTCGCGCGCCCGGTTGAATCCTTAATGAAAACACTCCCGCCCACGCTTCCGACCTCAACCGCTCGCGAGACACGCTCGATACTGATGTCGCCGTTCTGAGTTCCCACAACTGCAACTGCAATGTCGGCGATGCTTATGTCGCCATCCCTGGTTTGGACGTGCACCGAGGCAGGGCGTGGAACAAACACCTCGAGATCACTGTAGGCCTGGCAGTTACTCTTGAGCCGTTGTTCATATGACTTGTCGACCACAAATACTTCCACTTTTATCGCCCTACCTGATTGATCGGCTCCGTTTTTATGCCTTAGCTCAATTTGCGCGGCATCGGACGAGCGGGCCAAAACTTCATTTTTGTCCCAGCCGCGGACGCTGATACTGCCGGACATTACACAAATCGAAACCGTCACCGAAGGATCCGCGGATAAGGTCCGCTCAATCTTCTGCGAAGGCACGTCATTGCGGCTCGCCGCACGAGCTGGGAGCGCTGCGGTCGCAAGGATCGACATGAGGATCAACACGAGACAGGATTGTATGGCTTTAAACTTCATCGTTACCTTAGAACCTAAAACCCGTTACGGCCGGTTATAGAGTCGCGCGTCGGCGACAGTATTCAGGAGATCAACTTTGCTCTGATAGGCATTAAACATGAATTCCGCGGCATCGGGGTCATTGGGGTTTTTCTTGGCAGCGTTACGCGTTGCCGCTAGCGCCCGATCGACCATGGCCAGGTTCCTTTCATACTCTGCCCGCAAGGATGGTCTCATGGGCCTGTTGTTTTTCGATTTAATGGTCGAGTCCAGCGCAGCGATTGTTTTCAAGTAACTGCGTTCGCCCGGTAACAGCTTTACCTCCGCAACGGCTTGATCACCGACAGGCGGGCGCGGACTTAACCGAGGAGTTCTTTTAACCGGACCACCGGCAACGACAGAACGACTGGGCACAGGCGTCGGACTGACATCAGACACCTCACCACTGCCCGTATTCGCGATTCCGACTACGGGAGCTTGCGGCACCGGTGTGAAAGCTACATTCTCTTGCTTATCGATGGTGGGAGACGAGCTCTGTCGCAACTGAACGACTCCCAGTATCGTTCCGAACACCAGCATCACCGCCAGCGCGGCATAACCGAATGTCCGTTGAGGTGTAAACGCAAAGAGAGCGCTGAGAGATTGAAGCCAACCACGGCCGGACATAACCACAGGGTTTCTAACTGCATTGTGATTGTCTAACTGTAGGCCGGCAACCGCGACGTCAATACGATGACGCAACCGCTCGGTTGGGACCGTCGCATCAAACTCGGGTGCGAGCGCGCTTGAGAGCAAGAGAAACTCCCCTTCCAACTCACGCGCCGCGGCCGCGCAACTCATGCAGGACACCAGATGTGAGGTGACGCCTTCCATGCGCTCACTTGAAAGCTCACCATCAAAATAGCTCTGCAGAATTCCTTCGTCTAAACACTCTCTCATCAACGTCCTCCAATTTTCCCGTACACCCTGACAAACTCTTTACGACCCCGCGCCACCAGGCTGCCCACGTTCGTTTCCTTCAGCGACAACGTGGTAGCAATCTCGCGATAGGAGAGTCCCTGCTGTTTCAAGAGCAAGCAGCTTCTCATCGGCTCCTTTATCTTATCGAGAGCGCGTCGCGCTTCGGCGATCGCCTGCCGGCGCTCGTAATCTTCCTCGGGTGGCGGAAACCAGACCTCAGTGGTGGTCTTATGGTACTCGTCGTCGCGGGCTGCGGCGCGGCTCTGGCCGCGCAGTGTATTGCGGGCCACGTTTAAAGTGACACGCAAAAGCCACGCGCGAAGAAGTTCCTCGCCCGGGGTGGAGTCGAGATTGCGATAAAGTCTGAGAAAGACCTCCTGCGTAACGTCTTCAGCCAATGCTGAATCGTGTACGACGGCGCGGGCAGTCCGAAAGACAGCTCGGTGATGAAGCGTAAACGCCTCATCGAAACTGAGGGCGGTTGCCGCAGTCGCGCATTCCTTGGGCATGGACTGTATCAAGGCTCTAGCTTGTCCGCTCATTGATCACCGCTCTCAAAGGTACAAACACCGCAAGGTACTGATTTATGACAACTTTCTGAGGACTACCTGCATTACCGGCTTTTAGGCGGTATATTGTAGTCTGAAAGAAGTCTTGCACCAATTTGGTTGAGCGGTAACAGAAATTTGGGTTCAGATTCGACGGCCAGTTGAACGCTCGAGTCCGCTGGAAAGTTCAAAAATGTCCGGAATCCCAAGCATTGGAAAAGAAACAGCTTCGATTCAGAAATCTGAATCAAATTCCAACGCAGCACTGGATAACAGCCCTTTTATGCGCGCCTGCCGGCGAGAGCCGGTTCCTCATACGCCCGTCTGGTTGATGAGGCAGGCCGGAAGATACATGCGCGAATACCGGGAATTGCGAGCGCGCATGAGTTTTCTCGAGCTCTGCAAAACGCCACCACTGGCTGCGGAAGTGACTGTTACGGCCGCGGAACGCCTGGGAGTCGATGCGGCAATAATCTTTGCGGATATCCTATTGATTATTGAGCCGATGGGAATTGAATTGGAGTTTGCCAAAGGCGAAGGCCCGACGATTCATAACCCCGTGCGCACTTCCCAAGGCGTTGATCGCCTGCGCGAGGTAGATGATATCGGCTCTCTCGAGTTCGTGTTTGAGGCAATCAGGCAGACACGAGCCAGTTTGAAGAGCGACTTACCGTTGATCGGGTTTTCAGGAGCACCTTTCACGCTTGCCTCTTACATTATTGAAGGTGGCGCTTCGCGAAACTATGTCTATACGAAATTACTCATGTACACCGATAAAGGCGCCTGGCATGCCCTGATGTCGCTGATCTCGCGCGCCCTGGTTAAGTATCTGAATGCCCAGATTCTCGCTGGGGCCCAGGCTGTGCAGTTGTTTGATTCCTGGGTTGGCACTCTCAGTGCCGATGATTATCGTGACTATGTCCTACCTCACACACAAAGTGTCATCAGCAGCCTTACGCCCGGGACTCCGGTGATCCATTTCGGTACCGGAACAGGCGCATTACTCGAATTGATGCGTGAAGCCGGTGGAGATGTAATTGGACTGGACTGGCGAGTGCGCCTGGATGAGGCCTGGCAGCGCATTGGATACGATGTCGGAGTAATGGGAAATCTTGATCCAGTCGCGCTATTTGCGGGCAAAGATCGCGTCCGTTCGCAGGCGAAAAAGATTCTTGACCAGGCGGATGGGAGGCCAGGTCATATTTTCAACCTGGGCCATGGGATTCTCCCGGAAACTCCCGTCGAAAATGTGATTGACCTGGTCGAAACTGTCCACGAGATGAGCGCGAGGTAGCACAGACTTCAGTCTGTGTGATGGCTCGGCAGAACACAGACTGAAGTCTATGCCACTTACATGAACCTACCTTACGACGCACTTCTAGTCGTCTCATTCGGAGGCCCTGAAGGAATGACTGATGTGATGCCATTTCTTGAAAACGTCCTCCGAGGCCGAAACGTGCCGGCGGAGCGTATGCGCCGGGTGGCCAAACACTATGAGATGTTCGGAGGTGTCAGTCCTATCAACGAGCAAAACAGAAAATTGATTGCCGCCCTAAGTGGAGAGCTGGCTGAGAATGGTCCCCGTCTTCCAATCTACTGGGGAAATCGGAACTGGCACCCACTTTTAACGGAGACGCTTGCGCAAATGGCCGCGGATGGAATCAAAAATGCACTTGCCTTCGTGACTTCGGCGTACAGTTGTTATTCGAGTTGTCGGCAGTATCTGGAAAACATAGCGGGCGCGCAGGAACAAGTAGGAGGCAGCGCGCCACGGATTAATAAGCTGCGGGCCTTCTACAACCACCCGCAGTTCATCGAATCCAATGTTGACTGTCTTCAGACTGCGCTGAGCAGCATCCCCCAGGCGAAACGTGCCTCTACCCAAATTGCCTTCACCGCTCACAGCATCCCACAATCGATGGCCGAGAATTGCCAGTACGAGTCTCAACTTCAGGAGGCCAGCCGGCTGGTTGCCGCCGGGGCCAATCATGAGTCCTGGCGCCTTGTTTACCAGAGCCGGAGCGGACCGCCGGCTCAGCCCTGGCTTGAACCCGACATACTTGACCACTTGAAAGAAGTGAAACACTCCGGCGCGACCGATGTCGTAATCGCACCGATCGGTTTCGTTTCCGATCACATGGAAGTCATTTATGACCTGGACACCGAAGCGCGCCAGTTTTGTGGCGAGATGGGCCTGAATATGGTGCGAGCTTCAACGGTTGGCACGCACCCGTTGTTTATTCGGATGATTCGGGAACTCGTTCTGGAGCGGATTAATCCGGACGGTGATCGAAGATTTCTCGGAGTGCAAGGGCCGGGTCACGATGTCTGCCCGACGAACTGCTGTATGCCAAAGGTTTTGAAAAATGAACGGCTCAAGCGCCCTTAATTTGCAAGTTGGGAAGGGTGGTTTACCCCGCTCAAGCTGCATGGCCACTCAAACTTGCATTTACAATTCAAGGTTGAATTGATGAGAATCTTGAGCGGGGGTAAACCGCCCTTCCCAACTTGCAAATTTGTTTGGCTTGAAACATCCACTCACGGTTGAGTGTTGCGAATCTTGAGCATGAAGAGAATCATCATCATCGGAGGTGGGATTACCGGGTTGGCAGCCGCGCATCGGCTCTCTGAACTCAGCAAAGCAACGCTCCGCGAATTCGATGTCACCGTCCTGGAAGCAAGCTCGAGGCTCGGGGGCACGATTCGGACTGAAAACCTCGACGAGTTTGTGCTGGAACATGGTCCAGATTCGTTCATCTCCGAAAAGCCTGAGGCCCTTGAGCTCGTGAGACGCTTAGGTCTCGAATCCCAACTCATCGAAACGAACCA
The DNA here is from genome assembly GCA_041745915.1 of Pyrinomonadaceae bacterium. Classification (GTDB taxonomy): domain Bacteria; phylum Acidobacteriota; class Blastocatellia; order Pyrinomonadales; family Pyrinomonadaceae; genus PSRF01. The sequence continues at coordinate 30,637 of JBGTHZ010000131.1, forward strand.
GGATTATCGACGCAGCTTCATCGTGCGCAACGGGAGGCTGCGCCCGGTACCGACGGGCTTTCAGTTGTTGGGTCCAGCACGTTTGTGGCCTTTTGTCACCAGCGACATTTTCAGTTGGACCGGGAAAGCCAGGATGGCGATGGATCTGCTGTTACCCCGCGGCAACCCCGACCAGGACATCGACGAGAGTTTGGCACAGTTTGTAAGGCGACGGCTTGGGCGTGAGGCCCTCGAACGCATGGCCCAGCCAATGGTCGCAGGCATCTACACCGCGGACCCGGAACGACTGAGCCTGCGAGCCACTATGCCGCGTTTTCTCGAAATGGAACGCACTGATCGCAGTGTGATTCTGGCACTGCTGAAACGCGCGGGCACTCAGAACAAAGCCGAGACCAATGGCACAAGCGGAGCGCGATACAGTCTTTTTCTTTCGTTTGACCGCGGGATGCAAACGCTTATCGACGAGCTTTCCTTAAGGCTTTCTCGAGCATCGGTGCAGCTAAATGCAAAAGTAGCGTCGCTCCAGCTAGATCGCAATTCAGGGAGCTGGTTAGTCAATACAGAGTCGGGCGTTTCCATTAACGCTGACGCGGTCTGCCTTGCCCTTCCCACCTACGCCGCTGCGCAGTTGTTACAAGAAACGGATTCCAAACTGTCTGAGGAACTCGAGTCGATTTCCTATGCCTCAACGGCAACGGTGAACCTCGCATACCGACGGATTGACATACCACATCACCTCGAAGGCTTTGGCTTTGTCGTGCCCTTTATTGAGAAGCGATCTCTAATGGCGTGCACCTTCAGCAGCATTAAGTTCCCCGGTCGGGCCCCGATTGGATTTGTGTTATTGCGAGCATTTGTTGGAGGCGCCCTACAACCTGACATGTTTACCCTCGACGAAAACGAAATGCTCCAGCGGGTTCAGTCTGATCTGCGTGAGCTTCTGGGGGTGGAGAAACCGCCGCTCTTCAGCAGAGTGACTCGCTGGCCTCGGTCCATGCCCCAGTACGAAATCGGCCATCTGGACCGCCTTCATAGAATCGATAATCTTTTAACTCAACTCCCGACTCTGAAACTCGCCGGCAATGCTTACCGCGGCGCGGGCATCCCCGATTGTATTCGCAGCGGTGAGGAGGCCGCCGAAGAGCTGGCGTCGTGTCTTAAAGCTGAGAGTTCGTCGCGGTCCTCCTAAACGGATCATTTTTCATTTGTCATAATTTGTCATGACATTTTTCATTGGTCATTTTCGGTGATCTCATTTCGTGATGCTTAGTGTTATTTCGTGGATCGTTTGCTTTGCTGAGAAGATGAGACGATCCACTAAATCACACGAACGGACACGAACAACAGACCTCACAATTCTTGGAATGTCCCAATGAGAACTGAGATATGACAAATGGAAAATAATCCAGTTCTGTATCGGAGCAGATCATCCACACATATCATTGACAGATGCTCTCGATTGGAATAGAAAGCAGTCCCTAGCCAGGGTTTGGCCCACACTAAGGAGGTCACATTATGTCAGGTGATCAACCCGCCCCTGCCCACCAATCTTCGAGAATCCAAACTGAACAGACACTGAGGCAAATGAATGACGATTTCGTTAAAGCCTTGGTCAGGGCAGACCGCGCCACTTTGGAACGCATTATGGCGGATGACTTTTTCCTGGCTTATCCGATGGAGGGTGATGATAAGGACCAGTTCATCGGTGATGTGGTTTCGGGTGACGTGAGGGTTGAGTTCCTTACCCGCGAGAACGTCAGCGTCCGTATTTGGGGAAGCACGGCGATCTTAACCGGAAAGGACTCGGCAAAATGGTATTACAAGGGGCGAGACTTTAGCGGCCACTACAAAATCATTAACGTTTATTCATTGCGCGACGACCGTTGGCAACTCGTTTCTTTTCAGGCCTGCCCGATGACATAGACCTGTTGTAGGGGTGTCCCTCCGTGGGCACCCCATCGCCCGACAGACCTCCATCGAGACAAATCGGCTTCGATGGGGTGCCCACGGAGTATCCCAGCTCATAAATCGAGCTAATGCATTAATGAAACCTATAATGGTTTCTAAGGAGGGACACCCCTACAATGGGGACTCACGGGACTTAGCACCAAGTTTTTCAAGCCACGAGGAATTGCTTTCCATTAGCGGCAGGAAAGCTTCGCGCGGGACCATGGTTTCGACGTGCATGTTGTCGTCAGTATTTATCACCGCCCCGGCCACCGCCGGAACAAGTTGCTTTTCGTCGCAGACGTACCACGACTTAACATCGATGTCATTCATCAGGCCCACTCTGGCCAGTTCCGCACCAGTTCGCGGATCCTGCATACGTTCAGCTATTCGATCCAGACTAAGTGGCGACTTGCTACCCACCAGAATCAGGTCTTTGCCTCTGGTCGCGCCACCTGCGCGAAACACCATCACGTGCGGAAACACCTTCTGATATGTGGCGAGAATGGATCGCAGACTCTCGGTGGAGAGTTGATAGATCTGTACCCACTGAACAAACACGCCGTTATCAGTCAGGCTGGCGAGACCCAACTCAAAAAACTCCCTGGTAAAAAGGTTCGCCACCCCCGGAACCCAGGGATGGCTTGGCTCGCTGACAATCAAATCGTATCGCGTTTTGGTGACGCGTAAGTAGGTTCTGGCGTCGTCAATGATCAAACGAAACCGTGGATCAGTTAGCGGCCGGCGGTTCACGTGTTCGAAATAGCGGGCGGCATCGACGGTAGCCGGCTCGAGTTCCACGCAGTCGAGGGAACCGAGCGGCGATTGCAACATGGCGCCGGCGCTCACACCGGAAGCGAAACCAACTAACATTCCATTTCTGATGTCCGGCGCCAGCAACAAAGGCAACTGACCGACCATTACCTGCGTCGGCATGTCTTCGCTATCTGAGGCATTCGTGCGGCCGTTAATTGCCAATGACGTGATGCCCCAGTCTTTGCGGACTGAAACCGTGGCGGTGGGTCCTTCTCTATACATTAATAACTGGGGATTCTGCGGACCCGGTCTTGAATATGAAGTTACGCCGTCGCGGCTGGCGAGCACGCGAATAAGGCCATCGTATGCTCCCATGGAGAGGTTCTCTAAATTTATCGTGGGCGCGAAAACAAATAGCAAAACTATGAGTATTGTCGCGACTCCGAGACCGGCGCCGCGCGGTAGCTTCTGTTCACTGTTTCGGCTTTCAGGTCTATAAGCGAGGCCAGCCACCAGAAGGCATAGTGCAGCAGCCAAAAGAATCGTGTCTTTGGTGCTGGTTAAAGGAATCAGAACGAACCCGGTGCAGAAAGCTCCGGCGATGGCCCCAATGGTGTTGACTGCGTAACTGCGGCCCACCAGTTGAACGGAAGTTGACGACTGCTCCTTGCTGGCCCAAATGAGTACGACCGGCATCACGGTCCCCATTAAGAAGGCCGGCAGCAGAATCAGCAATGCGGCTGCTATTATCTGCAACAGCAGCAACCCGCTCCAGCTGCCAACGTCAAGGCGCAATCCGGTACTCACCAAAAGCTCTGGGATGACATTCACGATCATAAGACTCAGATAGAGACTACCGGCAGTTACCAATTCAATCCTGAAAATCGTGGACCGCAAGTTTTCCGAATAACGCTGTCTCCCGATTAAATAGGCCCCGGCCGACAGACCTATCAGGAACAACGCCACCACGATAGTGAAGCCATAGGTGCTGGATCCGATGACCATGGTTAGCACCCGCGTCCAGGCCACCTGGGCACTGATGGTGACAAACCCGGAAACGAAGGCGCAGAACAACCAGAATCGGTGTCCGGGCGACGTCCGATCGTTGGCAATGCGAGCCTGCCCCGCTTCTGACGGCGACTCCTCTTCCAGGTCCGCTCGCGTATGCCTTTCAGGCCCCGGGGCGTCAATTAGTCGATCAGCAAAGATCGTAACGATGCCAATTACTATGTTGATTGCCGCCGCCGTGTAAATCGTGGCCCGCACTCCTACGGTAGGCAGCAGGAAAAACCCCGCCGCAATAGTTCCGCAGACAGCTCCGGCAAGATTGCGGGTATAAAGACGCGTGACTGAAGTGGATTTGAATCCTGGCGAACGTATCAATGCAGCTGAAAGGACCGGCAAGGTGGCACCCATCAGGGTTGTTGGCACTAGCAGAATCAGAGAGGACAGGGCAAACCGCCACACGCTAAAAACAAACGGGCCGGGCTGGAGCTGCTGCCAGATCAAGGCATAGATGTTGTCGACCCAACCAAAGAGGAACGGCACTGCCAGGGCGTAGAGAGCAATCCCTATTTCGATTACTCCATAGGCGCGAATAGGGCGCGTGATTCTCGCGGCGAATCGACCAGCCAACGCGCTACCCAGCGCCAGCCCGCCCATAAAAGCTGCCAGCACTGTGCTAACAGCAAGCGTAGTAGCACCGAAGACCAGACCAAGCATGCGAGCCCAAAGAACCTCATAAATCAAGCCGGTCGCCCCTGAAAGAACGAAGCAGACGCCTATCAACGATAAACTCTGCAGCGAGTAAGAAGGGATCGCAGCTGGCTTGGCGGTCCGTACATCAGTAGCCATAGCGGTCTTTCTCAGAGATATATCACGTAGGAGCTACGCCAAATTTTAGCCGGGATCGACCCGGGCGCGGCCGTGGTCAGCAGGATCGAGTAGTCGTCGCTTGAAAGGGATCGGGAGCGCTGGGCGGCTTCCATTTCCGCCACCCATGGAGCGTTATCGGAATCTACCAAAGCCTCCTGAGGGCGTACCAGCGCCAGGCGGCGCAGGCACTTATACAAATGTTCCAGACCCGAACCGGAAGAGCCGACTTCGGTGCCAAGGATCAAGCGCACCTCAGTTCCCTCGTCAATAAAGTGTTTCAGGTGAGAGGCTGCGCGAATAACACCGCGCTCGAATCGTTCATGGAAACTTCCAGGTTCTGACCCGGGCACCGGCCTGGTATCGAGGATGATGGTGATGCGGCGCTCGTCTTCCGAGGTGAATTCGCGTACTGTGAGACGCCGCGCACGAGCCGTAGCCTTCCAATCTATATGGCGCAGATCATCCTGGGCCTGGTAATCGCGAAGCGAGAAGAGATCGTGACCGGCGCCACGACGCATTGATGCCATGCGCCCGGCATACATTGGCAGCAAGTGTAACTCGTCTCCGATTGGTTCCGGTTTCGGATAGACCACGATGTCGACGTTTCGCGCTTTAAGTCGTCGCCGTCTGCGTACAAATCCAAACGGAAAGCGCGTGGAGAGTTCGAAACCGTTGATGAACACGTGGCCACGCTCCGGAAAGAGTTGCTCCACTCGCTGCTCTGCGGCGGCGCCATGAGGTACGTAAGTGAAGTACGCCAGCGCACGTTTTTGATACCGCCGTCGTCTCAGTCTGCGTTTCCTGCCTATTTTGGAACTCTTTGGTCCCCGCGCTTCTACCAGGATTGAGAACGAAGGCACGACCCGCTTTGTGTTTCGCAGGGTCACTATTACCGGAGCCGGGTCGCCTGCAAAAATATGATCGGGAAAACGTGCGGAGACCACCAGGTCGCGCAGAGACGTTCGGGCGGCTACCCATCCCACCAACAACGTCGAACAAAGAATTGCGAATACCAGAAACAGCAGGTTGTTTCCCGTATTCCAGGCAGCCAGACCGACAATGGTGAGCATAGCAATGAAAATTGCCCCACCCGTCGTCACTTCGATGGGCAGATCAAGACCAGCCATCTCCAGACGAGCGGAACGAGCCAGCGGGGGGACGATGAAAACGAGGATCAATCCGGCGATAATGAGCGACAGTAATGCGCCTACGGTGGTCAGGCGGTTGTCATTACTTTGCCGGGCGAGAACTGACAGCAGGGCCGCGCCCAGGCCGGCGAGAACAAGCAGAGTTCCAAAGAACGCATTGCGCCACCTTGAGAAGAACGACTGATCATTTTCCATTTGTCATTTGACATTTTTCATTTGTCATTTACTGAGAAGTCTCCTGGCCCAAATTACTTTATGGGATCCTCGCCACCTCAGACGTTCTATTTTCCGCGGAGTGGGCCATATGAAAAATGTCAAATGAAAAATGATCCGTGTCTCCGTGTCTCCGTGTCTACATGTCCGTCACAGGGGGACGCTGACCGTTTTCAAGATCTCTAACAAAACGGCTTCGGCTTCCTCGCTGCGTCGCAGGGCCGAAGCAAAGCGCGAACTAACGAGAATGCGGTGGGCAAATACTGGTAGCACGAGTCGCTTGATGTCGTCCGGAATGCAGTAGGAGCGTTCCTCCGTCAAGGCCAGCGCCTGGGCTGCACGGAACAGCGCCAGACTTCCGCGTGGGCTAACACCGAGGTCGAGCATCTCGGAATCGCGTGTGGCTGCAACGATACTCATTAAGTACTCGACTAGTGCGTCATCGACGGCCACTGCGGAAACGCTGCGTTGCAGCTCCACTACTTCCGCTGCTGACATGACCGGGACCAGATCGTTGAGGGGATCGGTCCGCTCGCGATCGCGAAGGATCTGTTTCTCGTCCAGCAGGTCGGGATAACCTATTCTTAGCCGCAGCATGAACCGATCGAGCTGAGATTCCGGCAGGGGATATGTCCCATGATGCTCGATAGGGTTCTGAGTTGCCAAAACCATAAATGGCGCCGGCAGCGGGTGCGTTACACCTTCAACCGTAACCTGCCTTTCGGCCATAGCCTCCAGCAGCGCCGACTGAGTTTTCGGCGTCGTCCTGTTGATCTCGTCGGCCAAAACCACATTTGCGAAAACCGGGCCCGGTTTCCATTCGAATAAACCGGAATGCTGTTTATAAACGGATAGGCCGATGACGTCTGAAGGTAGGAGGTCGGAAGTGAACTGTATGCGTTGAAAGCTGCAGTCGAGAGCTCGCGCAAGAGCCTGAGCCAGGGTAGTTTTGCCCACGCCGGGTACGTCTTCAACCAGCAGGTGCCCCCCGGCAATCAAGGTCACAATGGCCAGCCGAACGGCTTCCGGTTTACCTTTTATGACCGTCTCGACTGCTCGCTGCAGCCGGTCGATTGTGTCGACGGCATCGGAGGTTACCAACGGGCCCTGCCCGTCTACTGGTTGCAGGCGTCTCATCACAAATATTTGATGGCTCCCAGGTATCTGGATTTATTCTACATGCTAAAGTTGACTCCCGCACGCCCAAGACAGGCCAATCGACGCCCACAAAGGCAGTTTCACGCAAGACCCAAAGGGGCACTGACGTCATGAAGTCAGTACCGTAACGCGGTAGCGTCGGGTCCACGGTTCCAACCACAAACTACGTATCAATAGGTATCCACCGATAGCGACTATAGCCCTGGGAGTCGAGATGCGGAGGCCGGACCCACCCGCTACCGAGACTG